>JACZJC010000074.1 GCA_014860745.1 Anaerolineales bacterium | reverse complement strand
ACATCTTTTTTAGATCAGTTCGCTCATGGATCTTCTGATTTGCTGCGTTATGTTGGCTTGCAGGATCCAACCAAAATCTATCGCTCTTTGCCTGGCCATCAACTCGACTAAAAGTTACGATATTATTTTGTTAAAGTTCATTAGGAGAGGGGTCGGGGGTGAGGTCCTATGAAAGTCTTTCTCAGTTCCACCTACCTTGACTTGATCGAACACCGCAAAGCTGTTGTCAACGCGCTTCGTACCATGGATGAAGAAGTTGGCCACATGGAAGTTTTTGGCGCACGTGATGAAGAGGCAGCAACAGTATCACTCGAAGAGCTTGATAAATGCGATGTACTTGTTGGGGTTTACGCCTATCGCTATGGCACAGTTCCTACAGGTTCTAAGGCTTCAGTTACTGAGCAAGAATATCTTCATGCGATGTCCATGAAAATACCTATATTGGTTTTTGTTGTAGACGAAAGTCATCCTTGGTCGCCAAAATCAATGGACAAGAGCCTGACAAAAATCAATAAGTTCAAATCAAAAGCCACAAAAGAACACACTCCTGACTATTTCACCTCACCTGATAATTTAGCTCAAAAGGTCGTTTCTTCAATTGGAAGATTGGCAAAGAAATTATCTCCCAAACCAATTCCCGATTCCCGTTTCCCAGTTTACCAACCACCCAAACCCACTGGTTCAACCCTACCCAACCTACCTTTCTTCGTTGGTCGCGAAAAAGAACTTGCCACGATTGCCGATGCAATTGCCCCCGACTCCCGCACCTGGGGTGCGTTGATTGACGGACCTGGCGGCATCGGCAAGACCGCCCTCGCCATCAAAGCCGCGCACGATGCGCCAGCGGATTTGTTCGAGCGCAAGATCTTCATCACCGCCAAAGTGCGCGAACTGACCGCCGAAGGCGAAAAACCGCTCAAAGACTTTAGCCGCGATAATTATTTTTCTATGCTTGATGAACTTGGCAAGGAATTGGGTGATGAGGGTATTGAAAAACTTGCGCCAGATGAACGCGCAAATGCTTTACGGCTTGCACTGGCAGGCAAAAAGGCATTAATTATTTTTGACAACTTGGAAACTTTACGTGAAGACGAACTCACGCGTTTACTCCAATTCTTAAACCGTCTACCCGAAGGGAACAAAGCTATCATCACCTCCCGACGACGTACAGAAGCAAATCCAATAATCCGCCTTGACCGTTTATCCCACGATGAAGCTCTTGAACTAATAGAAGAACTCGCACGTTTTAACCCGCGCCTCGCCCGCGCCTCCCAAAAAGAGCGCGAAGACCTGTACGAGATCACGCAGGGCAACCCGCTCTTCATCCGCTGGATCGTGGGGCAGTTGGGGCGTGAAGGCTCGCAGTGCCGCACCATCGCCGAAGCCTGCGCCTTCATTGACAAAGCCCCCAAAGGGAACGACCCGCTCGAATACATCTTCGGCGACCTGCTGGAGACCTTCACCGCCGACGAGACCAAAGTCCTCGCCGCGCTGACGTATTTCAGCCTGCCCGCCAAACTCAAGTGGATCGCGGACATGACCGACCTGCCCGCCCGCGCCTGCGAGACCGCGCTGGAAGACCTGACCGACCGCTCCATCCTAGTCTCCAGTCTCCAATCTCAAACTTACTTCCTCCCTCCACTCGCGGCAAAGTTTATTAGAACCCGTCGCCCCGAAGCCGTGACCCAAACAGGCGACGCCCTTACCAACCGCGCCTACGCCCTCGTCATGCAATACGGTGGAAACGAAAACTACGAAGGCTTCCACACACTGGAAGTCGAATGGGACTTCGTCTCCGCCGCTCTGCCGCGCCTGCTAACAGGCGACAATAACCGCCTGCAAACGATGTGCAACCAACTTTTCCAGTTTCTCCATTTTATAGGTAAATGGGATGACGCACTCTGGCTCTTTGAACAAGCCGAAGTGCGCTCGCTTGCCGCCAATAATAACGAGAACGCAGGCTGGCAAGCATATCGTGCAGGGGCGGTTTACTCTCTCCGCAACCAACCCGCCGAAGTGCTGGCGTGCGCCGCCCGCGCCGCCGAACACTGGCAGGACAGCATGCCGTTCAACAAATCGGTTGCCATTCGCCTGCGCGGAGTCGGTCACCAACTGAACAAAGACTACCCCATCGCCATCGCCGCATATCGCGAGTCGCTGGAAATTCGCCGCTCCATCTCCCGCGAAAGCCGCGATGTCTTCGCCGCGCTAGATGATCTCGCAGGCGCAGAACATGCCAACAAAGACTACCCCACCGCCGAGCGCGACTATCGCGAAGCCCTACGTATTGCAAAGAAAGTCAAAGATGATGAATGTATAGCAGAGTGCATAGGCAGCCTAGCGGAACTCGCCCTCGACCGCGAGCAGTGGGTAGAAGCCGAGTCCCTCGCCCGCGAATCCCTCGCGCTGGCAGAAAAAGTCGGGCGGCAGGAGTTGATTGCCAGCGATTGTGACAGCCTCGCCAAAGCCCTGCTCAAACAAAATGTTGGGGCGGATGTAGGGGCGGATCGCGATCCGCCCCTACGGGAGGCATTATCCCTGTCCCGCCGCGCCGTCGAGATTTACACGCGCCTGAAATCACCCAGTTTGCAGTCAGCGCAAGAAACGCTGGGGGAGATCGAAAGGGCAATGATGAAGGATGAATGATGAATTATGTCGTTGCGAGGGCGCTCTTGTTCCGCATGTTTTCGCGGCCCGAAGCAATCTCCTCATCGTTGGGGGATTGCTTCGTCGGGAAAAACACCCTCCTCGCAACGACATGCTCATCTCAAACCTCCGAAGTCTTAAAGACTTCGGAGGTTTTTGTTTTCGGTTGTAGAATAACCCTGTCATTGGAGACCGAATGACGCGTGACGCGCGTCAGGCTCGCTACCCAAAATTTGACGCATACTCAAATCACAGGAGACCCAAATGACACACCCCTACCCCCCCGAACCGTTCCGTATCAAAGTAGTTGAATCCATTCGCCTCATTTCACCTGCCGAGCGCGAGTCCGCGCTGAAAGAGGCAGGCTACAACCTGTTCTCGATGAAAGCCGAAGATATGTTCATCGACCTGCTGACCGACTCAGGCACAGGCGCGATGAGTCAGGAGCAATGGGCGGCCATCATGCGCGGCGACGAATCCTACGCGGGCGCGCGCTCCTTCCATCGTCTCAAAACCGCAGTGGAAGATGTTTTCGGCTTCAAGCATTTTGCACCCACTCATCAGGGACGCGCCGCCGAAAATATCCTGGCGGCTTGTCTGGTCAAACCCGGGCAATGGGTTCCAAGCAACATGCACTTCGACACCACCGACGCCAACATCCGCGCGCGCGGCGGGCGGCCCGCCAACCTCGTCATTGACGAAGCGCACGACCCCGAAAATCGGCATCCCTTCAAGGGCAACATGGATATCGCCAAGCTCAAAGCCTTCATCGCAAAGTATGGGCGTGAGCAAATTCCACTGGGGATGATCACCGTCACGAACAATGCGGGAGGCGGACAACCCGTCTCGATGGAAAATCTCAAAGCGGTGGCGGACTTGTACCACCAGAACGGGATTCCATTCTTCATCGACGCCGCACGCTACGCTGAGAACTGCTACTTTATCAAGCAGCGGGAGCCTGGCTATGAGCAGAAGTCCGTCAAAGAGATCGCGCGTGAAATGTTCGCCCTCGCAGACGGGATGACCATGTCCGCAAAAAAAGATGCTATCGTCAATATCGGCGGTTTGATCTGCATGAACGACGACACGCTCTTTCAGAATGTGCAAAATGAGTTGATCCTGCGCGAAGGCTTTCCCACCTATGGCGGTCTCGCTGGCCGCGACCTCGACGCAATGGCCGTCGGCTTGTACGAAGGCTTGGACGAAGATTATCTTTCGTATCGAATCGGGCAAACGGCGTACCTCGCCAAGCAATTGAACGACGCAGGCATTCCCACCATCCAACCCACTGGCGGACATGGTGTGTATGTCAATGCGGGCGCGATCTTCCCACACATTCCCAATTATGAATTCCCCGCACAGGCATTGGCTATTGAGCTATACCGCGAAGGCGGAATCCGCGGCGTGGAAATTGGTTCGGTTATGTTCGCCTGCCTCGACCCGGAAGACAATACCTGGCACTACCCGAAATTGGAATTGCTGCGTCTCGCCATTCCGCGCCGCACCTACACCCAAAGCCACCTCGATTATGTAGCCGAGTCGCTCGCAAGGATTAAATCTCGTGCAAGCCAAATCCGCGGCTATAAATATACCTACGCCCCCGAGCTGCTGCGTCATTTCACAGCGAGGTTCGAGCCGCTGTAGCGGACGATAGACCACAGACAATGGACGATGGAAGTAGACTCACAGTCTACGGTCTATCGTCCATCGTCTTTTAACGAGTACAATCTGCCAGATCAATCCCCCATGCCAAATGAGGAACCTATGACCGACCAACTTTATTACACCGACTACCTCGAACTCGACAAAATTCTCGACAGCCAGCACCCCAAAAGCGATTTTAAAACCGATGAAATGCTCTTCATCATCATCCACCAAGCCTACGAACTGTGGTTTAAGATGATCATCCACGAATTGGATACGGTGCGCGAGATTTTCGACACGGACAATGTGCAGGACAATGCGGGTGAAATGAGCATCGCTGTCCACAAATTGAAACGGGTTGTCAAAATTTTGGAAGTGCTTAACCGTCAGGTGGATATTCTCGAAACGATGACACCGATGGACTTCCTTGAATTCCGCAATTTGCTACTGCCATCTTCGGGATTCCAAAGTCTGCAATTCCGCATCATCGAAGCGAAGCTGGGATTGAAGATGGACCAGCGCTACAAGTCAAATTATTACAAGAACACTCGCCCGGGCGGGTTCAACTTACAGGATTTTCAAACCATCAATCAGATCGAGTCCGAGGCGACGCTCAAAGGGCTGGTCATCAAATGGGCAGAGCGGACTCCGTTCTTCGATGAGTCGCTTTGGAAGGAATATCAAAGTTCATTTCCAGCAGAGAATGGCACGCAAAAATTTTGGAACGACTACAAACAGATCTACCAGAACAGTCTCTCAGGTGTCGAACAGCGCCAAACAGAAGAATTGGAAAAGGTCTTCTACAAGGAAGGGCTGGGCGAGTTTTCAGTGGACGCCATGCGCGCGGTGTTGTTCATCATGCTCTATCGCAACCTACCCATCTTCCAGCTTCCGTTCGACCTGCTTTCCACTTTGATCGATGTGGATGAACTGCTTTCGCAATGGCGCTACAAACACATGCTCATGGCACGCCGCATGATCGGTATGCGCGTGGGCACAGGCGGCACGAGCGGAGCAGGCTACCTCGAAGGCGCGCTTCGGCAGCATTACATTTTCAAAGAGTTGACCGAGATCTCAACATTTTTGGTGGAGCGCAGCAAATTACCCAACCTGCCAGCTGCGGTCAAAGAGAAGATGAGTTTTAACGCATAAACTTGCAGGTCACGCTTCAAGCGTGACCTGTTTTATTTTTGTTTGCCTGTAAAATTTACAAACGACAACTTTTCACAGGCATTGAGTGTTAATAGTATAGTTATCTCAACTTATCATTACATTGGAGAAATTATGTTGTCGAACACATCCCGCTTATTGACGTATGCTTGTGCGATCTTGTATGGAATTCTGGGGATATGGATGTACGTGATGCCTGAACAGATCGCTCCCGTTTTTGCATGGAAAGTGACCGCCTTTATGGCCATGACCATCGGCGGCTGGTGCATCGGTAACGCATGGCTGGCATACATCACTGCCCACCGCTGGAAGTGGAATTTGGTTTACACCTCATTGATCTATCTATGGATATTTGGAATTGGCGAATTGATCGTGCTATTCCTCTTTCGCGACAAATTGGTTTTGTCGCACCCAATTGCATGGCTATACTTTGCCGCGCTCATCACCAATGTACTTGCTGCCATGGTCGGCGTGATAGATTATCTGCGCATCCGCCCATCAAATGCACCAGATGGTGCAACCATCACCAATCTTCAAAAAACACCTGTCGCAGCATTCGTCCTATTCGTGGGGTTTCTCGGGCTTTATGGATTAACCGCCCAGATCGGGGATGTTGGAACCAATGGCGGAATTTTTCCCGAAGTCATGTCACTCTTCACCCTGCGAAGTTTCGGCGTCTTTTACTTTTCTCTCGCGCTGGGCGTCATCCCATATTTTTGGAATAACAGCCTCAATGCCATCCTCCATCATTCGGCGGCGGCATTTGCGCTGATACTCTTCATCACCATTGCTGCTTTTGTTTACCTGCCCCTCTTCAACTTTGCAGAACGCCCTGGCGGTTTGCTTTACTTCATTGTGTATCTTGCGGTTGGAATTCCACTAATCTTTATTTTCAGAAAATATGGAACTGGGTTGAGAAATTAAGTGGCTCTTGGAAATTTCCGTAGCTAAACCTTTTTGTACACGGATGGCACGGATTTAACGGAAAAATCTTTATCAGATCTTTTCCGTGCTTTCCGTGTGATCCGTGTACAAGAATCACGGCAACCTCAAGATGTAAATAAAAAATATTTTTCATTTCAGATACAATAGAGCCATCTTTCAGGATGGTTCTATTTTTATGACTCGCTGGCTTGACCCTCAACCGATACAAGTCCCCGCCTCTTTTGCAGGCCTGAAGCTGCATCCCCTCGTCGAGCAGACTCTCCTTCGACACGGGATCAACCGTCCCGAAGATGTGGAAGCGTTCTTACATCCAGACGCGAATCCCTCCACACCATTTCCTGATATCGAAAAAGCAGTAGACATCATCCTCCTGGCTATACGCAAAGGTGATTTGGTCTGTGTGTGGGGCGATTTCGATGTCGATGGACAGACATCCACTACCCTGCTGGTGCAAACCCTGCAAGCATTGGGGGCAAATGTTATTTACTACATCCCCATCCGTGGGAAGGAAAGCCACGGCGTTCATATTGAGTCGCTGAAACCGATCCTTGATAACGGCGCAAAGTTGATCCTCACCTGTGACACGGGCATCACAGCGCACGAAGCGATCGATTATGCCAACTCGCGCGGCGCGGATGTGATCGTCACGGACCACCACGACCTTGGCGAAACTCTTCCAAATGCAAAAGCAATCGTCAACCCAAAGTTGCTGCCCGAAGATCATCCACTGAAATATTTGGCGGGCGTGGGGGTGGCGTATAAATTGGCGGAGGCGTTGTTAAGTAGTGACGACTTCAGTCGTCAAAAACCAGCGACTGAAGTCGCTACTACGTTGCTCGATCTCGTCGCCCTGGGCCTCATCGCCGATGTTGCCTTGCTCAAAGGCGAAACCCGTTCCCTTGCGCAAAAAGGCATTCGAGCCTTACGAAACACAAACCGTCTTGGCTTAAAAGTGATGGCGGACCTTGCGGGCGCTTCGCTCGATACGCTCACCGAGGAAACGATCGGCTTCACGTTTGCGCCGCGCCTGAATGCGCTGGGCAGATTGGGCGACGCAAACCCCACCGTTGAATTATTGCTCACACGGGACTCCGCGCGCGCAAGGGTGCTGGCCGCGCAGATCGAAGGCTTGAACGTGCAAAGGCGCATGTTGACCTCGCAGGTATTTCAGGCGGCGGAAGCCCAGCTGCGTGAAAACCCCGAACGGCTTACGGAGCCTGCCATTGTGTTATCCCATCCCAGCTGGCCGGGCGGCGTGGTGGGCATTGTTGCCAACAAACTTGTAGAGCGCTACCACAAGCCCGCCATTCTCCTGAACGAATCCGAAGATGGAATTATGCGCGGTTCGGCGCGTTCCATCGAAGGCCTGCACATTACCGAAGCCATCGCCACACAAAAGGAAATCCTGCTCGGGTTCGGCGGTCATCCCATGGCGGCGGGCATGTCGTTCGATGCGGACAAATTGACCGAGTTTCGGCGCGGACTTGGCAGGGCAATTGAAAAACAGCTCGGCGAAACCGTCTTTGAAGAACCCACGCTTCAGATCGACGCCTGGCTTGGCCTGCGCGAAATCGACATTCGCTTCGCTGAATCATTGGAAATGCTCGCTCCCTATGGCGCGGGCAATCCGCAATTGACCCTCGCCACCCGCGGCGTGATGTTGAAGTCGGCGCTTGCGATTGGAAAAACAAAAGAGCATCTCCGCCTGAGCGTGGAAGATGAAAATGGAACCGCAGGCAGTTTCCTGTGGTGGAGCGGCGCGGGCGAGGAACTTCCACCGACAGACACAAAATTCGATATTGCCTACACGGTGCGTGCCACCTCCTATCGCGGACAGAAACAAATCACGCTTCAGTTCAAGGAATTCAGAGTTCTCGAAGAAAAGGCGGTTGAAATCCGCGATTCGAGAATCGAGATTCGAGATTTACGGCTGCAAGCCTCCCTGCTAAATCTGCAACCATCCACCCTCATTTGGGCTGAAGGGCCGCACAAGGGGGTCGGCAAATCACGACTCGAACTGCATCAGGCGGACGAACTTTCGATTTTCACGACCCCTCCCTCCCCTGCCGAATTACGGAAGGTGTTGGATATCGTCAAGCCTAAAACGGTCTACGTATTTGCCAATCCACTACCAGAAGAAAAACCTGACGAATTCCTCACTCACCTTGCAGGCCTGTGTAAATTTGTGTTGAACCAGCGCAGGGGAAAGACCACAATCCTCGAACTGGCGGCTGCAATGGCTGCCCGCGAAAGCGCGATACAGGTCGGGCTGGAGTGGCTCTCTGCAACAGGGCAATTAACTGTGGCTGCGGAAGATAACAATGTCATACTCTCGAAAGAGGCGCAAGAGAAAAATCCCTACCTGCAAGCGGAGTTATATACTGCCCTGCGGGGAGTGCTGAATGAAACATCCGCTTATCGAAAATATTTTGCAAGCACAGATTTGAAAGTGCTCTTCCAATGAAAGATAAAATCATTCAATGGCTTCTCGAAGGCGACCCATCCATCCGCTGGCAGGTACGCCGGGATCTGTTAAAGCAATCCCTTGTCAGGGTCGAGGCTGAACGAAGAAAAATCGCCAAAGAAGGCTGGGGGGCGCGCCTGCTCGACCTGCAAGATCCAAGCGGCTGCTGGGGCGGCGGGATGTACGGCCCCAAATGGATATCCACCACCTACACCATGCTTACCCTGCGTTTGCTTGGTCTGCCGCCAAATAACCCACAGGCGAAGCGGGCTTGCAAGTTGTTTCTCGACGAAGGCTTTTACACAGACGGGGGCATCAACTTCTTTTCATACGCCTGGAAATACAGCGAGACTTGCGTCACCGGGATGATCCTTGCTTTGCTGGCTTATTTCCGCTACGCCGACAGGCGCATTCATTCCGTTGCTTCTTATTTGATCGGGCAGCAAATGCCCGACGGCGGCTGGAATTGCGAATCGTACAAAGGAGCGACGCACTCATCCTTTCACACGACCTTATCTGTACTTGAAGGGTTGTACGAGTATCAATGCACGCATCCTGAAATGAAAAAGAAGGTCAACCATGTCCGCGAGCGTGGACATGAATTCTTGTTTGCGCATCGCCTGTATAAATCTCACCGAACTGGAAAGGTCTTCGATGCAAAAATGACGACTATGCCCTTCCCTCCCCGTTGGCGGTATGATTTCCTGCGCGCGCTGGATTATTTCCGCGCTTGTAATGCGCCGCGTGACGAGCACATGTCCGATGCGATTGAGCTTTTGAAAAATAAACAAAAGAAGGACGGACTTTGGCTCATGAACAGCGGTATGTCCGGCAGAAAGTATTTCGATTTGGAAGTGGCGGGTCAACCGAGCAGGTGGAATACGCTGAGAGCCCTACGAGTGATGGAATGGTGGGGTAAGTAACAAACCTGTCAGGTGTAACTAGTTCCAGAAAACCGAATCAACCCGCAGTTGAGAATGAGGCGCGCGAGAGTATAATCAAGATATGGCAGACGAACAAATCAAATCCCTTGCACGCAACAAGATCGCCATGCTGATCGACGGTGACAACGCCCAGGCGGGTCTGCTTTCGCAGATGCTCGTCGAGGCGGGACGCTATGGGCAGGTGACTGTCCGCCGCATCTATGGCGATTGGACCACAACCAGCATGAATTCATGGAAAGACACGTTGAACTTTCATGCCTTCCAGCCCATTCAACAGTTCCGCTATACCATCGGGAAAAACGCGACCGACAGCGCCATGATCATCGATGCGATGGATATTTTGCATACCAGCGTGGTGGATGGGTTCTGCCTCGTCTCGAGCGACAGCGATTACACAAGGTTGGCAACCCGCATCCGCGAGACGGGGATTTTCGTGATGGGCATCGGCGAAAAGAAAACCCCAAAGCCGTTCGTGAACGCCTGCGATGTGTTTGTGTACACCGAAAATCTTGCGGTGGAAAAGAAAGCGGCACAACAAAAGAATATAATTAATACGAGGGCAAAGAAAGCCAAAGGCGAAACCGAGGAACTTGACCCCATGCCGATCTTGACCCAGGCTTTCGAGATGGCTGTTCAACAGGATGGATGGGCGTCGCTGGCAAACATGGGCAATGCGCTTTATCAGGTGGATCCCAGCTTCGACCCGCGCACATATGGACACAAGCAACTCTCGAAGATGATCAGTAAATTAAACGACCGTTTTGAAATTCGCGCCCAGGAAAACGGCGGGCCGATCATTTTCTATGTGCGCATGAAGGATTAAACAGGCAGGCCGGGGGTTTTGACGGCAACTTCCTTGTAAACGTCGATGATCTGGGATGCGATCTTATTCCAGGCGTAATTAGTTGCATATTCTGCGGCGGAGTTTCCCATTTTATTTCGCAGAACTGCATCTCCCAACAACCACGATAATTTATCGCACAAGGCGTCTGGCTCACTATCCGGGATGGTGTAACCGGTAATCCCATTTTGGACAAGATACCCAAGCCCGCCAACCTCTGAAGCAATCACGGGGGTTCCGCACGCCATGGCTTCAAGCGCCACCAACCCAAACGATTCATACAACGAAGGCATCACCACCACCTCCGCCGCCGAATAATAGTACGGCAGGGTGTCCTGCCCGCGTTTGCCAAGAAACACCACCATGCCCCCCATGCACAAATCATCGCATAATTTTTGCAAGCGCGTCATCTCGTCCGTCATTTCTTCGGGGCTCACATCCACGTCCCCGCCAATGATCGCCAGATGCACCGGGCGGTGCATGTCCTGCAAATCCAGGCAGGACATGGCCTGGATCAAGGTATCAATTCCTTTCAACGGCTCGATGCGTCCCACAAAAAGAACCATGCGGTTCTCGGGTTTCAGGCCGATATATTGTTTCGCCTCGTCCGCGGGGATCGGGTAAAAATGACTCGTATCCACACCCGGGGGAATGACGGTCATCTTGCGGGCTTCAGCGCGATATAGGAATCGAAGCTGGGTCAACTCCGCCAGGGTCGCAACAACGATCCGGTTCGCCCGACCGAGCACCTGTCTCTCCCCATTGAGCCTATCCTCTCCCGCTTTTTCATCCTCCGACCTCGCCACCCGGTTCTTCATCTCTCCCAGTGTGTGGAACATATGCACAATGGGAATCCCGCCCCACGCATCGCTCAATATTTCAGCCGCCAGCCCGGACATCCAATAATGACTGTGGATGACATCATAGTGGATCCCTTTTTCGGCCGCGAACTTCCGCACGCCTTCCGCAAACTCCGGGATATATTTCGCGATATCGCTCTTGCTTTTTGGCTCCTCCGGCCCGGCTGGGATGTGAACAACGCGATTCCCAAACCCCAGATCATGAAGCACATGTGGTACATGTTCATCTTGCGAGCGCGTAAACACATCCACGTGGATACCCTGGCGGCCCAGTTCACAAGTCAAATCGCGGACGTAAACATTCATTCCGCCCGTATCCTTCCCGCCCAACGTGGCAAGTGGGCAGGTATGATAAGAAAGCATGGCAATACGCAGCATTTATTTTTTCTCCGAAATGATAGACGACACGAAAAGGGTAAAACTTGCGGGATTAAACCAAATCCTTTATAATCTCGCCCGCTAATAAGCCACCATAGCTCAGCTGGTAGAGCAAACGATTCGTAATCGTTAGGTCGTGGGTTCGTATCCCACTGGTGGCTCAAAAAGCAAACCTCCGAGTTTTGCGCGAAGCGCCTCGGAGGTTTTTGCTTATTCGATCCCGTCAAAAATATGATCGATCACATCTTCTGGCACATCGAAGACCGCGCCGTTCTCGGGGATGGCTTCCTTTGTCATCCACTCCGGCAGGCGGTCATCCTTCGCCGTGAAGCCTGCGCGTTTGTTGAATTCGCGCTCCAGTTTAATGGTCTCTTTGCCCAAGGTCTGTAAAATATTATCAGCGATATCATTCCAGCCATAGCGGGATTTAAGTAACCGCTTCACCACTCCGTCCGGGGTGGCGGCATATCCAAAACCTGCAAAGATGCACGCGCCGAGGGTGTCGTACCCTGCCATGTTCAATTGCGCATTGAGCGAAACCTCCATTTGCGCGTTCGGGTCGAGGTGGTCAATTTGCGCGCGGATGGTCAAGCCGCAGGTATGGTCTGCGCCTTGCGGCGTGGTCGCGTAGGTCAATCCTGTCCCTTTGATGGAACGCGGTTCATACGCCGACATGGCTTGATTTTTCACCACAGGCACGCGTTCGATATTGTATTTTTTTCCAGTCGCTGCCGCACCATCGCCGAGCGTGTGTCCCAGCTCTGTGCCGCTGCGGATTTCATCGATCAATTTCAGCGCATCCTCCTCACTCCCCCATTTCATCAACCCGGCTTCTGCGGCAACGCCGAGTGCCGCGCCTACCTCAATGGAGTCAAGACCCAGATCATTTACCTCCCAATTCATCCGTCCGATGGCATCCAGAGAATCAATATCGAGGTTTGAACCCATCAGGCCGATGGTCTCATATTCAAGTGGAGAGACGATGACTTTCCCATCCTCTCCACCAAATACATTCGAGCATTTAATTGTGCATCCCGCCATACAGGCATGAGACGGATCGGATGGCTTGCCGCGTGTCAGCGTGAACTCCCGCAACGCCTCGCCGCCAATGTTCTCAACCTGCTCGAAGGTTCCCTTTGAAAAGTTATGCACGGGAATGGCAGCAAAGCGCTGAGTCAACTGTGTCATCGCGGCTGTGCCATAGTCCCGATATGTGATGGATTGCGGATGCTCCATGACGGATTTGGTGTAATCCTTTTGTGCAACTTTAAACGCCTCTGGATCTGCGATGGCAGGTTTCCGGCCCCCGGCATGGTCAAAGACAATTGCTTTCAATCCCTTTGAACCCATGACCGCGCCAAGTCCGCCGCGGGCAGCGATGCGGGAAGGAATCCTATCCTTATCGATGTTCTGAATCCCCGCAGATTTCATGCGCATCTCGCCGCCGGGACCGATAAGCGCAATGGCGACCTTGTCACCATATTTTTCGATCAGTTTGGGTGCGGTTTCGTACACGCCCAAGCCAACCAAGTCATCCGCCTTTTCCCATTTCGCACCATTCATCGAAAGATGCAAAACCCAATAGCCTTCCTTCTCAGGTATATCTTCGATGATCAACGCGTGGATGCCCATGAACGCCATGTGATACCCCGTGCGCCCGCCTGCGTTGGCTTCCTTGATGCCGCCTGTCAGCGGGGATTTACCTCCCACCGAAATTCGGTCTGTAGATGAGAGGATGTGTCCCACCAGCAGACCAGGCGAGAAGATGAGTTTGTTCCCCGCACCCAACGGATCGCATTTCGCATCTACTTCATCCACCATAATGCGGGCGATCAGTCCGCGCCCGCCGAGACGCTGCCATGAGGCGGGGCTTGGTTCATATTTCAATGTCTGTTCGCGCACGTTCACGCGCCAGATCTGCGATTTATATTTAGCCATTCTTCTCTCCTGTGAACAGGATTATATTCACATCTATTTCAAAAAGTTTGCAAACTACTAATGTCATTGCGAGGAGCGCTCTTGTTCCTGCGACGAAGCAACCTCAAACTCAATAAGAGGATTGCTTCGTCGGGCTAAAGCCCTTCTCGCAACGACATCAACTAAATAAAGATTGCACCGCTTCCCTGAAAACCTTCGTGTGATACTCCACGTCCGCTTTTGTGGTTTCAGGGGATATCAAAGCCATGTTATGGAAGGGGGTCATTAATATGCCGCGATTTAATGCAAAAAGATGCATGTAACGGTCCAATTCGGGATCGATTGCGGCGTGGGCTTCGCCACCGTTTTTTGGCGGAGTCGGACGGAACCAGTACTCAGAGCGGTTTCCCAATTGTTTGACGATCCACGGTAATTCGAATTCTTTGATGACCGCTTCAACCCCCGCTGTGAATTGCACCTGCAGCGATATGGCTTTGACGTAAAACTGGTCGGTCAAAACATGTTGCAACGTGGCCTTCATCGCCGCAATGGACAGTGCATTTCCCGCCAGCGTCCCGCCGATGCCGCCTACATCTGCGTCATCTACAGCAAGTTTAGCTGTGAAGGCTTGTGAAACTTCCTCAGTGAAACCATAGATCGCGGCGGGGACTCCTCCAGCGAGGGGTTTGCCGAGGGTTAAGAAATCAGGCTGAAGGTCGAAAGAGGCGGTGTATCCGCCGGGACCGGTGCAAATCGTGTGAGTCTCGTCAATGATGAGGTAGGTTCCATATTTGAGAGTCATCTCGCGCAGGGCTTCGTGATAGCCAGGGTTGGGATGGATGATTCCGATATTGGTCATTGCAGGTTCGGCGAGGACAGCAGCGACATCTCGAGCGGAAAGCGCGGTTTCTAGCGCGCCAATGTCATTGAACTCGATCACCTTGGTGGTTTCGCGCGGATCGATTTGCGGACCCATGTTGTTGGGACGCGACATCGGCGTGCCTTCTTCATCGAGCGAGATGAAGGTTTCATCCACCGAGCCGTGATAGCAATAGTTGAAGACAAGGATTTTCGAACGGCCCGTGATAAGACGCGCCATGCGAAGCGCGAAACGATTCGCGTCTGTGGCAGTGAGGGCAAACTGCCAGTACGGAAGTTTGAAGCGGCGCTGGAGTTCCTCACCCACCCAGATCACATCTTCATACGGCAGCATGAGCGTGATGCCTTTTTGAATTTGCTCGGTAATGGCTTTAACAGTGGCTTCGGGCGCGTGCCCCGTCATTGCGCCTGTGTCGCCGAGGCAGAAATCAATGTAGTCGTTGCCGTCCACATCGGTGAAATGCGCGCCTTTGGCTTCTTTGACAAACACAGGAAACGAACCCGCCCAGCGGATCATCCACAGCATAGGCACGCCGCCATGCAGGGATTTTCGCGCACGCTGATACAGCTCGAAGGATTTGGGGTGGTTTTTGTGAAAAAGGTTTTCTTCGTTTTTGAGCAGTTGGGCTAGATTATTACGGTTAAGGAATGGAGTCATTATTTTTTGTGCCTATACAGAAGCGCAACAGAGGTGTTAGGGGAAAAGCCCCGAATCGTTTTGCTGTGCTCTTTTGATTTATTGTATACATTCCTTCAACGCTTCGCCAAATATTTTCAACCCATCATTGATCTGTTCGCCCGTCACATTCAATGGGGGAATCCAGCGCAAGGTGTTATCGTAGGTTCCGCAGGAAAGCAAGAGCATGCCCTTTTCCTCAACTTTGTGAATCACTTCCTTGACGAGGGGTTTTGCCTTCGCCTGGCTGCCATCCACGATGAATTCGGTACCGACCATCAAGCCTTTGCCGCGCACATCACCAATTTGCGGATATTCCTCCTGCAATTTGCGAAGACCTGTCATTAGCTGGATGCCTTTATCTGTAGCATTTTCCAGCATCTTTTCGTCCCGCATCGCGCGGATGGTTGCCACGCCTGCCGCACAAGCGACTGCATTCCCGCCATATGTTCCGCCGATGGAACCCGTGTCGAGTTTCTTCATGAGATCTGTGCGGCTAAAGACACCGGAAAGCGGCATGCCCGAAGCTATGCCTTTCGCGGCGGCGATGATATCCGGCACGACATCGAAGTGTTCAAGTGCGAACCATTTGCCTGTGCGCCCGAAGCCTGACTGCACCTCATCAAAGATAAGCATGATGCCATGCTTGTCGCAAATCTCGCGCAGTCCCTTCATAAACGAAGTCGGCGGTAAAACATAGCCCCCCTCCCCCAAAACAGACTCGATCAAAATGGCCGCAGTTTCCTTCGGCGCAGTTTGAGAAGCAAGCAGGTATTCCAATTGCTGCAATGCATACTGGCTGGCCTGTTCTTCGGTCATATTCAAATTGAACGCGTACGGGAACGGCGCGACATAAATTCCTGAGGGAAGCGGAGCAAAACCTGCACGATAGATTGTTTTGGATGTGGTCAACGCCATCGTAGCATGCGTCCGCCCATGGAAAGAACCGCTGAAGACGATCACATTCTGCCTGCCGGTTACAACTTTTGCAATCTTGACGGCGTTCTCCAACGCTTCCGCGCCTGAATTAGCGAAGAAGAAACTATCAATCGATGGCGGGACGACCTTGCGAAGTTCTTCGATGAGCTGCAGCATCGGCTTGTGGATGACGATGTTGGCTTGCGCATGCAGAAACAAGCCAGCCTGCTCACGAATCGCCTCAACCACCTTTGGATGGCAGTGGCCGGTATTCGTCACGCCGATTCCGCTGGTGAAGTCCAGCAGTTTTTTGCCATCATCCGTGTAGATGTATGCGCCTTCGGCATGGTCAGCAACAAAATTGAAAATACGACTCCATGCTGGAGTCATGTGGGGGAAATTCTCGGTATAGAGAGTGTTAGATGACATGGGTTTCTTTCAGGAGAGTAAGTAGTATTTGGTAACGTGTAGGTGGAGATTGGAGATTAGAGACTTTGGGGTTAATGTCCGGGAAATTTCTTGACAAAATTGGGGATGAGATTCGCCATCCCATCCCCAATTACGAATTACCAATTACAAATCTCCAGTCTCTAATCGCTACGCCGGCAAATATTCCGCCGCCCATTCCACATCATGCTTCTTCAACGTCTCACGGGTAGGGACGCCTTCGTTCGTCCAGCCTGCAAATTTGTAATAGGCATCGAGAGCAGATTCAATTTCTTCGTGAGTCAGAGCGAAGCCAGCTGTGGGACCAGTTCCCTTCAATTGCTTGAAGAACTTCTTGGGCAGTTTGTCTGCATTGCGGTTGAGTCCTTCGCGGGCGTTGAACACGCGGAAGAGATTCAATCTCCGCGCGCCGACAGCCATCAACTCTTCCACTGTGAAATCCCAACCAGTGACGGAGCGAATCATTTCAATCGTTTCGGCGGGACCGTACAGCGTCCACGCAGGACCGAAGACAAACTGACAGAGTTCAGCCGAGTCCAGGAAAGAGTAAAAGACTTCGGTCAAATAGGCGAAGCGGACTTTTTCCGGCGTGAGGCTGTAACCCGGTTGCGGCGTGCCAAGCCCGAGCAGTTTAAGGCGGTTCAGGTTAAGGTCGGCAACACCCTCTTCGTAATAAGGATCATGCTCAGAGGATTGATGATCTGCACCAAAAGGATTGACGGCGTAGATGAGACCCAGCGAGCGTTTGGCTTGCGGCATATGAGCGGGAGCCTCTGCGCCCTTGACCGTGATAAGGAACTCATCCGACCCGTTGCCCCAAATTTTAGCTGCACGTTCGGAGCCCTGTGCAAGCGTCTTGCCAAATTCACCTTCGGCATTGACCATCATGTTCAATGCTTTTAGCATCGCGTCAGCGTTGCCGAATTTGAGTTCAAGACCGCCCGCCTGCTCTTTTGTAATGACGCTGTTCTCGAAACATTCCATTGCAAAGGCGATGGTTGCACCGGCCGCTATCGAATCCACTGCATATTCATTACAAATTTGATTCGCCAAATTTACCGCCGCTAAATCGCTGATGCCGCAGTACGAACCGAACGTGCCGATGGTTTCATACTCCGCGCCGCCATATTTCGGATCAACTTTATACGGACCTTCTTTGACCTCGACTACACGTTTGCATCGAACAACACAAGCATAGCATGTGTCACGTCCCTTCAAAATTGTGGCGGTCATCGTCTCGCCGCTAATGGATTCAAAATGTTCGAATTGACCTTCGGTATAGTTACGAGTCGGGAGAGTCCCGATCGTATTATTGAAAGCTACCACCGTGGCTGTGCCGTCATTTGCCAGGCCGGGCATATCAGGGTTATCCGGTAAAATCTTCGGGCCGGTTTTATTGAGAGCCGCAAGCGCCTTTGAATCCGCCAATTTTGGCTTGCCCTTTCCACGTACCACCACAGCCTTGAGATTCTTGGATGCCATCACCAAGCCCATGCCCGTACGCCCATTGTGGCGGTTGGACATGCTCACCAGCGCGGAGAACAACACGCCGTTCTCCGCGCCGATGCCGTGCTGCAGGATCTCAGCCTTCGGGTCCACTTCCGTATGGATGATGTCATCCACGTCCCCGGATTTCTTTCCCATCAAATGAGCAGCATCGCGCAGTTCATATTGACCATCCACGATCGCAAGATACACAGGCTTGGCAGACCTCCCTTTGATGACAATGCCATCAAAACCCGCAAACTTCAATTCAGCCGGAAAGAATCCGCCGCTTTGCGAGTCGCCGATGCCGCCGCTGATCGGCGACTTGGCATTTGCGTTCAAACGGCTTTGTCCCGAAATTGCGGCACCCGTCGTCACACCCGCCATCAATGTCAAAACATTTTCCGGGCTTAGCGGGTCCGCGCCTTTGGGCATATCGCGCAGGATATAGTGCATTCCCATAGCGCTGCCACCCAGGTACTTACGGTAAAAAGCCTCGTTCGGCTCCTCCACCGTCATTGCGCCCTTCGTCAAATCAACATGCAGGATCTTTCCGTTATAACCGTTCGGCATGGCATCCTCCGTTATGAATTGTTTTCCTTGGATTATATCGAATCGGCGGGAGTTTTCACAACCGGAATTTTCCGAAAGCGACAGCGGATCGGTTTTGTTAGGTTTTTTTCTACACCCGCCGCCGCGCGTCCTTCCTAACTGACGGCTTGCCGGGTCTAGAATCGAAATTCTCTTGCCGACACAAGGAATCTAAAGGAGTCTGACTTCTCAGACTCCTTTAGGCAAATGGGCTACTTCTCTCTTACCCCATATGGGAAGCCGTAATCCGCCATCTTCTCCATGAAGGCGTTCGGCTCAAACGCTTCGGGTCCCAATACTCCAACTCCCTTCCATTGTCCGTGCTCCAGTAAATCCATGGCGATGACGGCAGAGAAAGCCGTCTGCGCCACGACTGCCTGACAGCCCCAAGTCTTCATGCATTCCTCATTATCCGCCACCTGATACAGATATACTTCCTTCTTCTTTCCGTCTTTCGTCCCTTTCACCCATGTTCCAGCACAGGTCTTGCCAGACATTTTGTCACCAAGATGAGCAGGATCTGGCAGGCATGCCGCAACCACATCACGCGGTGCAACCTGAACGCCTTTCACGTTGATCTTTTCCTTGTTATCCAGGCCCAGCATGTGCAAGGTCTTGAGAACGCCGATGAATTGATCGCCAAGCCCATATTTGAAAGTGACTCGTTTGGTCTTCACCCAGCGCGGCACAAGCAGGACCTCCTCATGTTCCACATTGACCACTTCCACAGGTCCGATCTCGGGAAAATCAAATACTTCTGGTTCGGAGAAGGGCGCAGTCGTAAACCAACCTCTATCCTCTTCATAGATTACAGGCGGATTCAAGCATTCTTCGATAGTCGTCCAGATCGAAAAGTTCGGTGCAAACTCATAGCCTTCGATGGTGATGTTTGCGCCATCGCGGATGCCGATCTCCTCGATTTCATCAAAGAGATGATCGGCGGCATAACGGGCGAACACATCCGCCATGCCAGGCTCCACGCCAATACCGACGAGCGCAAGCAGACCTTTCTTCTCCCAATCCTTTGCCTTTTCGAATTGATAATCCCCAAGTTTGACGCCCGTCTTGCTGAACGGGTCGGTCGGATGCGGCTCGGATAGGGTCATCGCCATATCCATGTAGGTCGCGCCAACATTGTAGGCAGCATCAAAGATCTGTTTGTTGAAGACTGGGTCAACCGAGTTCATGATGAGATCGACCTGGTATTTCTTCGCCAATGCTTCAATATCCGCCTGTTTGCTGGCATCGATGAATTCGACCGGGAAGCGTTTGGCGTCTCCCAGTTTTTTCTGCACCTCCTCGGCGCGTTTGATGTTGTAATCCGCCAGCACCATCAACTCCATCCATTTGTGCGGCTTGGCAATGGCTGCAATCGCCTCACCGACCCCACCGACTCCGACGAGCAATACTTTCATGAGATTTATTCTCCATTAGTTTTATAACCCGCAACTGCGCGGGTTAGGTTGACGAAAAAGGATTCCCGCCACACAAGCGGGGCGGGACAGACGCTCTTAGCGATATCGGTTATTTGGCTGGTTTCCGGGAAAAATGGAAATCATCAGGGAAGTCAAATATATTTTCACGAATGTATCCCCCACAGTCTTGAACATACGAACCAGGGCTTTCATAAATCCTTTCGAGTTGACTCTGCCAGCCTCATGCCCGGGCGGCAGACATAGTTTTTGGAAACCGCGGCAGACTTGAGGTCCGAACCGAGGCGAATTCCCGTTAGAAATAAATTTCCTTGATGATCTTCAAATAGATGAAGGATTCTGTTTCACGCACTCCATCCACTTTCGCAAGTTTTTCGGTCATAAAGTTGAGCAAGTCTTCGTGGTCCTGGCAGAAGACCTCAAGCATCAGGTCGTATCTGCCGCTCGTAGCCACGATATAGACGACTTCGTCGAATTTGGCGATTTTGCCCGCTACATCCATCATTTTGCGCCCATCAGTGCGGATGCCGATCATGGCCATCGTGCGTTTGCCCATCATGAGCGGATTGGTGACAGCAACCACTTTTAGATAACCCAACTTGACAAGGCGGTTGTACCGCTGACGGATCATGCCGGGCGAGACCTTGAGCTTTTCGGCGATCTGGGCAAATGCTTCCCGGCCGTCCTCGCGCATGGCATCAATGATGAATACGTCGATTTTATCCAGCCCCTCAGCACCGTTACCGATTACGTTGTCTATTTGCATATAATATACCTTTTTGTTATATCTGTCAATGTTTTATTAACTTATTTTAACATATTAGGCAATAACTATACCTTTTTGTTATTTTTCCAAAGTATCGCCTCGAACAATGAACCCGACAGGTCCTGGTACTTTCCTGTCGGGTTCATTTTACTGCAAGGCGGGCTTTCCTATATATGCATTCTCGATTTAAGAATTAATTACCGCCTTTTACCTCGACCCAAATATCATCGTAAAGAGGTGTGGCGTCGCCAACATCTTCAATTCCGAAGCCCTTTGCCACCGCATCGGCAGGCGGGTTGGTGATCGGAGAATCGGCATAACCGTTGTAGACATCCGGATAGTTGGCTTTGGCATATTCCAAAGCGGCTTTGTTGGGGTTTGTGTATTGGAAATCACGGATTGTAAGCCAGAAGACATCACCCTGCATGGTGTAATTCATCCAGGCATAGGCGGCATCCACATGGGAAGCGTCCTTGAGCATCACCCAGTTATCCTGCCAAAGGACAGGGCCTTCGGACGGATAAATATACTGGATATCGGGGTTTTCCTGATTGGCAATGAAGGCTTCGCCGGTCCAGGTCATGCCGAGGTCCACATCACCAGCGATCAAGGCGGTCTTCGGGCTGTCACTGTCAAAGACCTTTATATTCGGGACAAGTTCGGCAAGTTTATTCTTGGCTTCTTCCAATTGTGCGGGATCTGTGGTGTTCGGGCTATATCCAAGGGTGACAAGGGTCATACCGATGACTGCGCGCGAATCATCCAGGAAGACCATCCGTCCGGCGTATTCGGGTTTCCATAAATCCTCCCACGATTGGGGAACGTTTTCCACTGTGGCGGTGTTGACGACGATGGCATCGGTACCGGCAAGGTAGGGGATGGAATATTTATTTCCCGGGTCGAAGGATTGATCCATCCAGCCCGAATCGAAATTCACCATATTGGGCAATTGGGCATGATCCAACTCCTGCAACAGTCCCTGGCGGATCATCAAACCGATGATATAGTCGGTCGGTTGGACGAGATCATACGAAGAACCACCGGCGGAAATCTTTGCGTACATTTCCTCGTTGCTGGAATACTCATCGCGGTTCAATTTGATATCGTACACCAGCTCGAAACAGTCAAGCATGTCCTGCGGGAAGTATTCCGTCCATACAAAGATATTCAATTCCGTGGAAGTGACGTCCACACGGGGATTCGGCTCCGGGCAAACAAATCCATTGGAGGTCACCTTTTCGCCTCCAACTTCCGAGGTGGCTGTTTGCCCACCTCCACAGGCGGCCAGCGCCATGCTTGCAACCACAAGCAAAGCCAGTAAATTATAGGCAACTTTCTTAGTCATTTCTTCCTCCTTGAGAAGATTAAACATGATTTGGCAACGTGGGTCTAAGCCACGAAATACCCAAGTAGGGATATATATATATTATACAAAAAGAGGAGTGCGTCTACACACGCTCCTCTTTTATTTTCAATTTTGAAAGGTCAAACGAACTCTTATGAATGCTGCTTCTGTTCGCGGTTTTGTATGAGTTGTAACAGCAGGACGGCTGTAAATACGACCAAAATCCACACGGTGGACAAGGCATTGACCTGCGGCGTAATAATGCGCCTGAGCAGACCATACACATAAATCGGCAGGGTGGTGGATCCAGGCCCGTTCGTGAAGAACGTGATCACAAAATCATCCAGCGACAGGGTAAACGCCAGCAGCGCTCCGGACATGACGCCGGGCAGGATCATCGGGAAAGTGACGCGGCGGAAGGTGGTCCACTCGTTTGCGCCCAGGTCCATTGCGGCTTCTTCAAAGGATTTATCGAAACCCTGCAAGCGTGCCTGGACAACCAGGGTCACAAAGGGGACCATGAAGGCAATGTGGCTGATCGTCACAGTAGCCATGCCTAGTGACAGGCGCGCGTCTCCGCTTAAATTGAATGATTCATTCACCCATCCAAACAACTGGCTGAACAGGGTCAACACGCCGATTCCCATCACGATCTCAGGAATAACGATCGGGATGTAAAGGGAAAGTTGAGAAAAGGGCTTGAGCTTAAAATCGTAACGCTGAAGCGCAATCGCTGCCATGGTGCCGATGACCGTGGCAACGATCGTGGCAACCACGGCAATGGTAAGCGTATTGCCGGCAGCCTCGGCAACGTCGTCATTTTTCGCAAGGTCACAATACCAGTGAAATGGTCCGCACGGACTGGATTTAACAAGGCTGCCATCCATCACAACGCGTTCGCTAAATGCGGGAATAAACCCCTCGAAGGTGACATTTGCGCGCGAAGCATTAAAGGAGTACAAAACCAGCCCGATGATCGGCGCATAGAGGAATGTGTAAACCAGCACGGTTGCGACAAGTACGAAGGGAGAGCGTCGGAACGGGTTCATGCTGGAACAATCTCCTCTCCAAAGCCGAACTTGCGCGTGTAAAAATAAGTGACGATCAACGTCATAATCATCAGAATCAGAGACGCGGCAGAACCAAAGGTCGGGTCGCGCGCATCGAGGAATTGACGCTGGATCAAATTCCCCACCAGAATCACCTGGCGCCCGCCTAAAATATCGGACACGATGAATGTTCCCATGACCGGGATAAAAACAAGGATCGTGCCTGCAACGACGCCGGGCATCGAAAGCGGAAGTGTTACGCGCAGGAAAGTTTTAATTGCATTCGCGCCCAAATCCGCCGCGGCTTCATAGAGGGATGTGTCTATCTTTTCAAGCGACGTGTAGATCGGCAGGATCATGAACGGCAAAAATTCATACACCATACCCACCAGCACCGCGCCCGGGGTATACAGCATTTCCAACGGCGTAAATGGAATATTCAGCAGATTTGCGACTCCGCCGATGATGACATTGATCGCGCCTTCCTTGCGGAGCAGCATCATCCACGCATATACACGGATGACGAAATTCGTCCACAACGGAATCAGCACCATGAATAAGAACAGATTGCGCCGTTTGGGATGTGCGCGCGCAATAAAATATGCAAGCGGATACGCCATGATAATGACCAGCGCCGTTGTGTTGAACGCCAGCGTCAGGGAACGCCAAAGGATCTGCACATACAGCGGATTGAAACACGAAGCCTGTCCCTCGGGGCAATCCGTGCTATAACCAAACAACCGGGTATAGTTATTAAGCGAGAACGTATAGATCACGTCGCCATCAGGGCTGCGCTTGCCAAAACTTATCACAAGCGTGAGAATCAACGGGATGATCAGCAGGAAAAACAACCAGAGCGTGGTCGGCAACGCCAGCAATGTTCCCTGCGTGGATTTGTTTTCACGAAGTCGTTTAAGCATGGTCAGTCCTTTTTCAAAACCAGGGTGTTCTCCGGCATCAGCATCAGCCAGACATCCTGCCCGACCACGTAGAATGATTTCGGGTCCAAGCGCGAGATTCGATTTTGTTCCAGCACTTTCAGCTTGGTATGATGAACATCGACATAAACATGAGTATCCGCGCCGATATACACGGTATTCGTAACTTTGGCCCGGAACATATTGTTGCTTTTCGTGTCTTTGTCGGCAATGCGGATCTTTTCCGGGCGGATCGAAACCACCACTTCTTCGCCTTTAACCATTCCCTCAGAGATGGGCATACCGGTCACCTCGACATTCAGCCCGGGAATAAAAACACTCGCCTCTTTCTTGGACAGAGACTTGATCTTGCCTTCGAGGAAATTCGACTCCCCGATAAAATCCGCCACAAACTTGTTCGAGGGCCGCTCATAAATTTCGACCGGTGTCCCCATCTGCTGAACCTGCCCCTTGCTCATCACAGCAATACGGTCGGACATGGTGAGCGCTTCTTCTTGATCGTGTGTGACATAAATAAAGGTAATCCCCAATTGCTGCTGAAGCGCCTTGAGCTCAAGCTGCATCTCCTTGCGGAGTTTCAAGTCCAATGCGCCAAGCGGCTCATCGAGAAGCAATACGTCAGGTGTTTTGACCAGCGCCCGGGCAAGAGCGACGCGCTGCTGCTGCCCGCCGGATAACTGCCGGGGACGCCGGCGGTCCATCCCGGTAAGTTGAACCATCTCAAGCGCGCGTCCAACCCGCTTTTTGATCTCGTCCTCCTTTGCGCCTTCCATCTCCAGACCGAAGGCCAGGTTCTGGTAAACGGTCATGTGCTGGAAGAGGGCATAACTTTGGAAGACTGTGTTCACCTTGCGTTGAAAGGGGGGCGTGTGACCCATGGCGTTTCCTTCGATATAAACCTCGCCTTCGGTCGGCCATTCAAAACCCGCGATCATTCGCAGCGAAGTTGTCTTCCCGCAGCCGGAAGACCCAAGCATCGAAAAGAACTCGCCGTTCTTGATCTGCATCGTGACATGGTCCACTGCGGCCATCTCATTCCCTTCAGGAGTGATAAATCGTTTTACAACATCCCGCATTTCAACTGCAAATTCACTGGCCATCTATCTTCTCCTCAGATGAGTAATTTAAATTACATTGTCTTGCTGATCTCTAGCAATGTTTCACCGAGACGGTTCAACAACATGTCGATCTGGTCTCTCGTAACCACCAGCGGCGGTTCGATGCGGATGGTTTGGGCGCTGGTCAGCGTACCCGCCACCAGCACACCCCGTTTGAATAATCCAGATGCAGCCTTGTATCCGATCTCCGGACTCTTGAAATGCATTCCAATCAGAAGGCCTTTGCCCGTTATTTTCTCATAAATTTGCGGATATTGCACCGCGAATTTTTCCAATTGCGGAATCAAATAATTTCCTTTTTCCGCGGCCTGCTCCCACAACCTTTCACGCAGGGTGACATGAATGGCGGAAATGGCCGCCGAACAAGCCAGCGCGCCGCCGCCTGTGGTGGTGGTATGCATGAACGGGTTTGGGTACATCATCGGGCGGAAAATTTCCTCAGTCGTGGTCACCGCGCTGATAGGCATCACGCCCCCGCCAAGGGATTTTGCCACCGTCAAGATATCGGGCACTACATCCCAATGTTCGACACCCCATAATTTGCCTGTGCGTCCCAGACCCGTCTGCACTTCATCTGCGATCAGCAGCACACCGTATTTTTTCGTTGCAGCACGGATGCGGGGCCAGAAATCATCGGGCGGGACAATCGCGCCTGACTCACCCTGAATTGGTTCGAAGATCACTGCCGCCACACCGATGCCAACTTTTTCGCAAATTTCCAATTGCTTTTCCACCGCGTCCGCATCCCCAAATGGAACGTGGTACACCTGCCCGGCATACATCGGCCCCATCGGCGCGCGAAAATCCGACTTACCCATCAGCGAAAGCGAACCCAATGTCTTTCCGTGAAAAGCGCGAACCCCGACTATGAATGCGGCCTTGCCCGTATAAAGTTTTGCGATCTTCATGGCCGCTTCGTTAGCTTCCGTGCCGCTCGCCGCAAACCAGCTATATTTCAAATCGCCGGGCGTGATATTTGCGAGCAATTTCGCCAGCACCCCGCGCAACGGATCGATCAATTCCTGCGAAGGCATGGGCGAACGCTCCAACTGTGCCTTCACCGTATTGACCACATCGGGATGGCTCCAGCCCAAATCCATCATGCCGTAACCGCCGAGAAAATCCAAATATTCGCGCCCAAGCACATCCTTAAAGACAGCGCCGGAGCCGCCCCATTCCACAGCCGCCCAATCGCCAGCCTCGGTCACCGACTTGCGATACTCCAGCCAGTTGCGATTGTAATGCTCGGCAAAATTATCCTTCGATTCATCGATGATCTTGTACGCTTGTTCCGGTGTGGGAAATTCATGTTTCTGGATCAAGTCGATCCAGCGGGATGAATAGTCCAGTGCGTCTTCGTAATCAACAGTCATTTTCTTATTCGCTCCAAAAATTTAGAACTTCCTCGTCCACTCTTTGGGCCAGCGCTCCACCACGATCTTCTTTTGTGTAAAGAATTCCACAGCATCCATGCCCTGCCCGTGCATGTCGCCGAAGAAAGAATCCTTCCAGCCGCTGAAGGGAAAGAACGCCATCGGCGCGGCAACACCAATGTTGATTCCAATATTGCCTGCATCCGCTTCGTATCGGAACCGTCGCGCGGCATTTCCGCTGGTTGTAAATAAACTCGCCTGATTTCCATACTGCCCGCTGTTCACCAACTGGATCGCATCATCGACCGTATTCACGTGCATGAGACTTAATACCGGTCCGAAGATTTCCGTTCGAGCAATCTCGCTTCCAGGCTGGACCTCGGAGAGGATCGTCGGCCTGACGAAGGATCCTCGCTCGTAGCCTTTCACCACCGTCCCGCGCCCATCTACAGGGACAGAAGCGCCTTCCTTCGCGCCAAGAGCAATCAACTGTTCTACCCGCTGTTTAGACCCAGAGTTGATGAGCGGCCCCATTTGAACTGCGGAATCCATACCATAACCCACAGTTCGAGAAGAGGCTGCATCGCAGATCAGCTCTGTGAATTGGTTTCTGGCGTCGGCCACTGTCACAGCGAGGGAAACTGCCAGACAACGCTGACCAGCACACCCGAAGGCTGAATCGGCGACGATCTTTGTCGCCATTTCCATATCCGCATCCGGAAGAATAATCACGGGGTTCTTCGCTCCGCCCTGTGCCTGCACGCGTTTGCCATGAGATGCGGCAGTTGCATAAATATATTTCGCAACGTTGGTCGAGCCGACAAAGGTGACCGCGCGAATTGCGGGATGTTCGAGAATACCATTCACGGTCTCCTTGGCGCCGTTGACCAAATTGACCACGCCTTTCGGGAAACCAACCTGCTCGATAAGTTTGAATATGAACTGCATGGTCATCGGCACTTTTTCGGAAGGCTTGACGATGTACGTGTTGCCCGCCGCGAGCGCATACGGAAGATACCAAAACGGAATCATACCGGGAAAGTTGAATGGCGCGATGGTGGCACACACACCGACAGGTTGACGGATCATGATCTCGTCGATGCCGGGCGCAATGTCTTCTACGAATTCACCTTTGCTTAAGTGCGGCATTCCGCAGGCAACTTCGACATTTTCATACGCCCGTATCATCTCGGCTTTCGATTCTTCGAATGTTTTCCCCGCTTCATTGGTGATGAGTTTTGCAATTTCATCGCCGTTCTCGCGCATCAGGTTTCGCAATTTGAATAAATATTGCACCCGGTCATTCACGGGTACGCGCCGCCAGGAAGGAAACGCCTCGCTCGCCGCCTTTGCCGCTGATTCCACGTCCGCTTTTGTGCCCAGCGGAGTCTTTGCGATGACCTGTCCCGTGGCGGGATTAATGACATCAAAATAATCTTTTACAGAAGGCTTTACCCATTCGCCATTTATGTAGTTTAAGATTTCCATGGTTTCTCCAAATGAGTTTAAAGTTGAAGGCTCAAGGTTGAAAGTTCGTTAACCTGCAATATTAAACCGCTTTTTTATCCGCGACATCCAATGCTTTCTCAACGATGGCGAGACCTTCGTCTAGTTGGTCCTTGGTAATGCAGAGCGGCGGCACAACAAAAACCATGCTGCCCATATTATTTGCCATGATAAATGTGAAAAGACCATTCTCGCGCAAGGTTTTTCCTACATCCGCCATGACTGAAGCTGCAAAGATCTCCTTATTCTCACGATTGGAAACCAGTTCAATGGTGGAGAACAGCCCGATGTAACGCACATCGCCGACAGAGATATGCCGCGACTTGATATCTTCAAGGCACTCACCAAGGTATTTGCCCATCAACGCGGCATTCTCGATTAATTTATCTTTGTCATAGACTTCGATAGTAGCAAGTGCTGCTGCACAGGCCAAAGCGTGACCGTTATATGTAAGGCCGGCATAGAGATATTTGTCTTCAAAGTATTCAGCGATCTTATCCGATACAATCACTGCGCCGAGTGGAACGTATCCACTCGTGATACCCTTCGCAGTGGTGATAATATCCGGCGTCACGCCCCAATTATCCACGGCAAACCATTTGCCGGTGCGCCCCCATCCGCTCATCACTTCGTCTGAGATTAGCAGGATGCCGTATTTGTCACAAATCTCGCGGACTCGCGGCCAGTAATCATCAGGCGGAATGATCAACCCATTTGAGCCAACCACGCCTTCCATGATGATTGCGGCGATCTTATCAGGGCCTTCGTACTTGATGACCTCCTCAAGATGTGAAATGCACTCGCGTTTACAGGATTCTTTTTTCTGCCCAAATGGACAGCGATAGCAGAACGGGTCAAGGAAGTGGACTCCACCGGGCATGGCGGGTTCAACTGCATTTCGGCGATAGTCGCCCGTCAACGCGATGGAGCCATGAGTCGCGCCATGATACGAGCGATAGCGGGCAAGAATCTTATGGCGTCCAGTATAGAAGCGTGCGATTTTGATGGCATTCTCATTCGCTTCGGCGCCGCCAAGGGCAAAAAAGGTTTTCTTCAAATTGCCAGGGGTTACTTCTGATAGTTTTTTGCCAAGCTGGGCGCGGACATCGGTAGTGTTCCCCGGATGCACAAAGCAGAGTTTCGCTGCCTGATCCTGAATGGCTTTGACCACCTTTGGATGCTGGTGGCCGATGTTCGTATTCATGAGCTGGGACGAAAAATCAATATAACGTTTTCCATCCGTGTCCCAAAAATAAATACCTTCCGCCTTCTCCACCGGGATTGGGCTGACCTGTTCCTGCACCGACCACGAGAAAAAGGTGTATTCCTTGCTAAGGTCAACGATTTCTTTTGAGGTGAGTTTGGTCATGATTCCCTACCTTTTTAATTCCTTCACGATCTCAGCGTACACATTCAATGTCTCGTCGATGTCCGCATCGGAATGTTCATAGCACAGGAACCACGGTTCGCGGGCATCGTGGTCGGGCATGACGCCTTTTTCGACGGCTTTCTCAACCAGCTTGAGATATAAATCCCGATCACTTTGCTGCCAATCCCTTTGACAAGTGACCGACTCGACCCCAAGAGAAAAGGAGAACATCGCGGGATACCCTGTAAACACAGCGGGAATATCATTTTCTTCAAAGATTTCCTTTAACCCATCCATCAGGCGCTGTCCGCGTTTTTCGATGGTTTTGAGAATGGGTTTGGATTTGAGCAGACTTAAAGTGGCATACGCACCTGCCACGCCGGGTTTATTATTTGTGTAGGTACCGCCCTGCGCCACACCATGCCCGATAATGGACATGATCTCCGCTTTTCCGCCGAAGGCTGCCGCAGGGAAACCATTGCCCAGGGCCTTCGCATACGTGACCAGGTCGGGGTTGAGGCGGTAGTATTCCTGCGCGCCGCCGTTCGCGATGCGGAAGCCCGTCTTCACTTCATCCAGGATAAAGACACAGCCATGTTCTTCCGTTTTCTGGCGGATGAGTTGCAGGAATCCATCCTGCGGGTTGATGGCTGCGCAGTTACCCTGACACGGCTCCGTGATAACAGCTGCGATCTGCTCCCCGTAGGACTTCATCACCCGTTCAAAGCCTTCAAAGTCATTGAAGGGCAATGTGATAATGAATTCCCGCATGGATTTGGGGATACCCGATGACCCGGGAACTGGGATTGGGCTGCGCCGGTTGCCATACGCTTCCACAGGTGTATAGGTTGACCACAAGGCATGGTCGTGCATGCCGTGGTAATTGCCTTCAAATTTCAAAATAATATCGCGCCCAGTGTACGCGCGCGCCACGCGGATGGCGTGCATGGTGGCTTCAGTACCCGAACATGCCATGCGGATCATCTCAACCGCCGGGCACATTTCGACGATCATCTCCGCAACGAGGACTTCAAGTTCGCTCGTCATGGCGAAGAGGGCGCCTTTTTGAATTTCTTCGATTACTTTTTGGTCGACTTCATCGTAGGAATGGCCTAAAATAATGGGACCGAAGGCCATGCGATAATCAATATATTTTTTGCCGTCCACATCCCATAAATACCCCCCTTTTGCTTTTTGAACATACGGTGTGATGCCCTCCCCCCAATAGCGAAAATTGGAATTTACGCCCAGCGGCAGTACCTTCTGCGCTCGTTGCTGTAACGATTGCGTCTTTGAGCCAAACATACACTCTCCTTGGATGGATTATTTGGGTGTTTCAACCGCTTCGTTCTCTAACAATTCATTTGCAATCCGCTCGGGCACTCTCCACTGGTAAACATCTTTGAGAATGATCGGCACGATGGAGGTTGTCGTCTTTCGCACTCCAGGAACCTTGCGGACCACCTCCGTGACGAAATAATAGATCTCGGAAGTGTCTTTGGCCACCACCTGAATGCTGATGTCATTCTGCCCGATACCGCAGGCTACGTATGTCACATTTTCGAAAGACGCCATTTTTTTGGCCACCTCTAAAACCGTGTCTGCCTCAACCTCCAGCCAGATGTCGGCCTTGATCTTGTAGCCCAGCGCCTCAGGGTTGACCACCGCGCTGATTTGAATGACACCTTCCTCGATCATTCGATCCACGCGATAACGGACGGCTCGCTCCGAAATATTCCCCATTCGGCGCGACATCTCCGAGGCAGACATACGGCCATCCTCAAGGAGCAAATTGACGATTTTTATGTCTGTTTTGTCGAATTCATACATGATATTTACGCTTCTTTTCCGAAAGTAACACGCGGAATATACCTTACGGCCTTTTAATCGTCAAGGGGGCAAGATTAATCATTAATCCCAAAGGGTAGCAAATATTTAAGCCCCCAAAATCGCAATTTCCTTCCTTCATCCTTCGCGTTTTATCCTTTACAATGAGGTAACCAATTTTAGGAATATCCTCTTGAATCTGACCTTCACCGAGATCAAACCGCCGCAAACTTTTAAAGCGAAGGAAATCAACATCAAACTCGATTCGCCGCCCATCCGTTATTACCGTCACGGGTGGCAGTCGTGGTCACTCACAGCATGGACGGGCCTTGCGCCTCTGCCTATTCAAAAACCTGCCATCTTTCATCCGCTGCAGGTGGATGCGGAATATATGCGGGATAAAAACCCAAACGGTTCATGGGTGGGTGCGGTGGAATTCGGGGATGGTAATGTCCTTTTGCTGGGGGCGCTTGCCACAGATGCGCGTGTGTTCTTCGCGCAGAATCAGCTATCCCCAAAGGGGATGCTATCAGGGCGGAGTGAGGCGGATGATGTCGAGTGGTTCATCGCTTTTGGGCAGGATAATATCGTCTTCAATGAATATGCCAATCAGTTGGGAAATCGTTTTGGAAAAATAAAAAAGGACGGCGCGCCGCGCGTGTGGTGTTCGTGGTACAGCCTGTACACGATGATCGACGAGGAAATTCTCTTCAAGACCTTCGACGAACTGGGCGATCTGCCGTTCGACGTTTTGCAGGTGGACGATGGATGGCAGGTTTCGGCCGGCGATTGGGAGGCGAACAGAAAATTTCCGTCAGGCATGAATGCGCTCGCGGAGAAAATCAAATCAACAGGCAGGCGCGCGGGATTGTGGCTTGCGCCGTTGATCGCGGTGAAATCGTCGCGCCTGTTCAAGGAACATGCGGATTGGTTTTTGCGCAATGAACATGGGCGATTCGTTTCTGCAGGATTCAATTGGGGCGAGCCATTGTACGCGCTGGACGTGACGCATCCGGACGTAATCTCGTGGCTGGTTGCGCTCATGAAGCAGGTGCGCCACTGGGGCTTTGACTACCTCAAGCTGGACTTTTTATATGCCGGCGCGTTGAAAGGCAAACGCTATAAAGACATGCCGCGTGAAGCCGCGTATCGTGAATGCCTGCGCGTGATGCGCGAAGCCATGGGTGTGGACGCCTTCTTCCTGACCTGCGGCACGCCCATCCTGCCCGCCATTGGGATGTGCGACGCCATGCGCATCGGCCCCGATGTTTCACATGACTGGGAAAAATATCGCGACGCGACTTTGCTTTACAACTTCACCACGCCAGGGACGAAGAACGCCATCCGCACAGTGGTGCATCGTTTGTGGTTGAAGCCGCTGCTGCACATTGACCCCGATGTGGAATATTTCGAGTCGAAGGAAAATTCACTCGAAGATGAGCACAAGCTCCAACTGCAAGACCTGGCGTTGATTTGCAACTTCAAAGCCACCTCAGACCTGCCGCAGTGGATGACCCCCACGGAGCGCGAGCAAGTCCGCGATTTTCTGAACGCCGCGCCAAAAATCACACAACTGAGCCGATACGTTTTCCAGCTCGATGACCGCGTTGTGGACTTCTCCCCTGCTGTATCCCTGCCTGAACCACCCAAAGGGCTGACGTTGCTCTGGGCGAAATTCCTCGGCTGGCTGGGAGATTTTCATTTTGTGCTGAGGATCCTCAAATGGCGGGATGATAGGGCGTTGAGGAAGAGACGGGCGGGGTTGTGATCATTACTCCGACAAGAAAAATTATGGAGAATAAATGAAAATTGAAAGTATCCAATTTGGCTTAACCGATTGGTCACAAATTCAGCCTACCGAACACAAAGGAGCAACTGGTACAGCTTATTGGCGGACTCAGCAGTTTGATACGATTCGGGTTCGTATGGTCGAATACAGCCCCGGTTATCAAGCCGATCACTGGTGCGTCAAAGGGCATATCCTATTATGCCTGGAAGGCGAACTCCATACAGAATTAGCTGATGGGAAAACTTTTTTACTGACGGCAGGAATTAGCTACCAAGTGGCAGATAATGCAGAGCCACATCGATCCTACACGTCAACTGGGGCGAAACTCTTCATCGTAGATTAAATATCATCGCATCTAAAACAACTCATCCGTCTTCGCCGCCATGATGAAATCATTTTTGTGCAGACCCTTGATCTTGTGCGACCACCACTGCACGGTGACCCTGCCCCATTCGGTGATGATGATAGGATGATGGTCTTCCTTTTCAGAAACCATCGCGATCTTATTGGTAAACGCCACGGCTTCGATGAAGTTCTTCAATTTGAAGATACGCTCAATGCGTTTGACCCCGTCCACTTCTTTGATCTGCCACTCGGGGATTTGAGGATGCAATTCCGCGATCTCGGTATCCGTTAACGTCGGTTCGCCGCCGCGGCAGGCAACACATTTGAAGGAAGAAAGGTGGGTCATCTCGTTATTACTCCTATAATCTCTTCGGCATCTTTTATATAATCATCAATTTTTTCAGGCACGGGTAAACTGCGGATATTTTTAAGGTTATCACGGTCCAATTGCCAGTTAAGGGGGTTGTAGTCAATGTATTTTGTAATTAATTCCAACTCTCTGTCATTTCGGATCACATGTTCGTAATAATTCCGCTGCCAAACTGGAGCGGCTTTTACGCCGCGCATGAGATTGATGCGGTACGCAACAGCAGATTTATACGAACGGACAATGGTGGGAATGGAATTTGGAATCATCTTTCCAAACTTCTGTTGATTCTCCGTAGGGGCATAGCGGGACGATTCTTCATCCAGGTTCTGCAAACTCTCCGCCATACCCCTACGTTGTTGTTCGATGATTTGGATAATTCCATGCTCGTGATTTGGCATCAAAACAAACGCACCCAATTCAATATTTGGAAATCGCTTTGGCAATTTCTCCCATTGCTGTTTTGCCACCAGGCCTAATTTATTCAGCTTCATCTCCCCATTCACAATCTCGCCAAAAACATGCTCGCGCTGGTGTGAACAAATGGTGATGAAATACGCGCCCGCCTGGGTGTAATCATATCCCTTCAAGCGGATCGAACGCCTGTGGTGGATTTGGGGGTCGTATTTCATAGTCAACTCCGTAGGGGCATAGCAGGACAAACTCCCGTCAAACTTCTGCAAATCCTCTGCTATGCCCCTACATTACATTAGATTCGTTAAATCTTCCAGCATATCCAATTTGATGCGGATGGCCTTGCGTCCCGCCGCTTTCAAAGCCTCGTAATCACCCAGCGCCTGCGCGCGAATGAGCGTGCCGAAAGTCAGGCCCTGGGTCGGGATCTCCATATCACTTTCAGCATCATATACAATTTGAATAAACCGTCCCTTATTCGGACCGCCTTTGTGGAACTGCCCCGTTGAATGTTGGAAGCGCGGACCGAAACCTGCCGTTACCGGCAGGTTCGTCGATTCACGAAGGACAACCCGCAGCTTTTGAATCGCGGCGATCATTTCATTGTTGCGCGGCAGGTAGGCATTGATGGCTACAAATTCACCGGCTTTCGCGTCCGCAAGGAATTTTCTCAGCGCAGATTTTGCATCCTTCCCATCCACCAGGTCCATCTCGGCCAATTTGCCGGTTGTCTGGAAATCCTTGATCTTGGCAATCGTGCGCAGTTTGCTGTCCTGCACATCGGGCTGGTCGAAGGTGTTGATTCCTAAAATATGGCAGGCCACGGAAATGGCAATTTCCCAGCGGAAAAATTCCGCGCCCGCATCGTAGGGATTGGTAACGGGCAATTCGATCACAGGGAAGCCAGCATTTTTCAAAGCGGAAACGCCTGCTTCCAACTCGCCATTGCTTCGCAAATAGACGAACAGGCGGTCATCCCCATAGACTTCGGGTTTGCCGAGCGGCTCCAACGCCACGGGCAGGATTCCCTTTTGATTCTTGCCACTGGATTCGGCGATCACCTGCTCGACCCAGCCTGCCAAAGCGGAGACAGACGCATCAGCCAAAATCGTCAACTTGTCTCTGCCTGCGAGAGCAGACTCTCCCAGCAGAGCACCCAGTGCAAAGCCAGGGCTGTAGGACGAATTTGAAATTCGTCTTACTTTATCTGCGGAAGATAGTAATTTCTCAATATCCATGCCAAGTAAGGCGGCGGGGACGAGACCAAAATCGGTCAATGCGGAGAAGCGGCCGCCTACATTGGGATCGGGGTTGAATACTTTCCGAAAGCCGCGTTCCTTCGCGAGAGTCTCCAGCGATGTGCCTGCGTCTGTAATTGCGATGAAGCGGGAGCCGTTGCTATTGCTTAATTTCCATGCGTAGTCGAAGGCGGCCATCAACTCAGCGGTGCCGCCTGATTTACTGGCGACGATGTACAAGGATTTTTCTGGCGGATAATTTTCGAAAGCAAGTTTCACTTGCTGAGGGTCTGTTGAATCGAGAATGGCGAGGCTCAATTTCGCTTCAATGTTTGCACCAGCCAAAAGAGAGCTGAGCACTTCAGCTGTTAAAGAAGAGCCGCCCATGCCGATGACGAGGACACGGTCAATGCCTTCGTCATGGATTTGCTTGGCGAAGGAAATATATCCATCGAGGCGCTTGCGGGCATCGTCAATCGAGTCCAGCCAGCCGAGGCGGATTTTGATTTCAGCTTGTCCAGCGGGGTCATCCGTCCACAAGGTGGGATCGTGCTGCCAGATGCGGGCGGGGACAGAATCCATTTCCAGTTGGGATAAACGCTCGGCCACAGAATCAGCCAACGGGGCGATTGAGGCGAGTGCGCTTTTCCTTCTTTCATCAATCGCATCCAGGAGAGTCTTGAACGCATCTGCAAAAGACTTCACGCCTTCATCTTCCAATTCTTTTGTGACAGTGCTCATCGAAATGCCAAGCGCCTTGAGTTCGGCAAAATAATTCTGCGCTTCGTCAAGACCTTGGGTAATGGTAATCTGCGGGTTGCCGTGATCACGGAAGGCATCGAGCGTGGCAGGTGGAACAGTGTTGACGGTGTCGGGTCCGATGAGGGTGTCAACATACAGTGTGTCGGGGTATTTCGGATTCTTCGTGCCAGTGGAAGCCCACAATGGGCGCTGGACATGGGCGCGAAAACGGGCTTTGAGAGTTGAGAAACGCGGCGAGGTGAAAATGGATTCAAAGGCATCGTAGGCAAATTTGGCATTTGCAATCGCCGCCTTTCCGCGCAGGTTTGAATCTTCAGGAAGGCGCGGATCGATCTTCGTGTCAACACGGGAAACAAAAAAAGATGCGACTGAAGCAATATGTTGAATGGGCAAATCTTGAGCGACACGGTCTTCCAGCCCCGCAAGGTATGCATCCATGACGGCGGCATAACGATCCAGCGCAAAAATGAGCGTGATGTTGATATTGATGCCCGCCGCAATACTGGCACGAATGGCGGGGATGCCTTCCTTTGTGGCGGGAATTTTCACCATAAGGTTAGGCCGTTCGACGCGACCCCATAATTCCTGCGCCTGCTTGATCGTACCCTCGGTGTCATTTGCAAGCAGCGGGCTGACCTCCAAACTCACAAAGCCATCGCCGCCTCCGGTTTCATCATAAAGCGAGCGGAAAAGATCGCAAGCCCGCTGAATATCCTCAACGGCAAGCTGCCAAAAAATCTTCTCCGCATCCCAGCCCGCCCACGCGAGCGGAATCAACGCGGAATCGTAATCGGTTGTCTTTGCTATTGCATTTTGAAAAATCGTTGGGTTTGACGTCACACCGCGAATATCCCCCCGCTCGATCATGGCCTTTAGTTCGCCGCTTTCCAATAATTTTCTCTGAATATTATCGTACCAGAGGGATTGACCGAGACTCGTTAATTTCTTGATGGATTCAGACATAAGAAAAATGCTCCTAAAAAATAAAATCCGTAATTCGTGATGCGTAACGTACGAATTACGGATTACGAATTACAAATCACGTTCCTTTTCCATTGCTTTTATCTTCCCGACCCGCCTTGCCAGCCGTTCCCCGCCCTTATCATCACCCAAATATCTTGCAGTCAAAAATGCAGCCACGAGTACTTTCACCAGTTCGGGTCCAATCACTCGTCCGCCCAGGCAGAGTACATTCATCGCGTCGTGCATCACGCCCTGCGCGGCGGAATACGTATCGTGACAGATCGAAGCGTAGATACCCTTCATTTTGTTCGCCGCTATGGCCGCGCCAATACCCGAGCCGCAAATCAAAATCCCACGCTCGGCTTCGCCAGTTTGAATCTTCTCGCCAACTTTTTTAGTGAAATCAGGAAAATCCACCGCGTCCGCGCTGAAGGTGCCGACGTCGATCACTTCGTGGCCGGCGGTCTTCACCGACTCGATCACAACCTGTTTCAACGGAAAACCTGCATGGTCACATCCGACTGCAATTTTCATAATCATTTCCGTAGTACCAACTTAAGTCGGTACTACAATTCCTTTGCTTTCGCAAACACATTCTCAACTGTAAAGCCAAGCTTTTCAAAGATGACCTTCGCCGGAGCGGATGCACCGTAACGTTCGATGCTGATGACGGACCTTGCGTATCGTTCCCAGCCCGCGCCTGTTCCCGCTTCGACGGCGAGTCTTTTCTGGATGCTTTTCGGCAACACAGACTCGCGATAGGCCGCGTCCTGTTTCTCGAACAGTTCCCAACTTGGGAAGGACACCACGCGCACGCCTTTGCCACCGTCCGCGAGTTTTTGCGCAGTTTCAAGAATTAATCCAACCTCGGAACCTGAAGCCATCAGGATCAACTCTGGCGTGCCAAAATCTTTCAGCACATAAGCGCCCTTATCCACTTGAGCGGACGACTCCATGGTCGGTACATTTTGCCGAGTCAGCGCTAAAACCGTTGGCCCATCTCTTCGCTGAATGGCAACTTTCCACGCAGCGGCAGTTTCGTTCGCATCCGCGGGACGAATAACCACAAGATTCGGAATCAAACGCAGGGACATTAAGTGCTCAATAGGCTGGTGCGTGGGGCCATCCTCGCCCAGGCCGACACTGTCATGAGTAAAAATAAAAATGGACGGGTAATGTGAAAGCGCCGCCAAACGAATCGAAGCGCGCATATAATCTGAAAATACCAGGAAGGTGCCACCGTACGGAATTACCCCGCCAAATACAGCCATGCCATTCAACATCGAGCCCATGGCGTGTTCGCGCACGCCAAAATGGAAGTTGCGTCCGCCATAGGAGTCTTTTTGGAAGGCGGGACTTCCGTCAATTTTTGTGTTGTTCGAGGGGGCCAGGTCCGCGGAACCGCCGATGAGTTCGGGGAGTTTCGCAGCCAGCGCATTGATGGTCTTGCCAGAAGCAGCCCGGGTTGCCATTCCTTTTGCATCGGCGGGGAAGGACGGCAGAGAGGATTCCCATCCTTCGGGCAGATCGCCATTCAATCGGCGCTGCAATTCTTCTCCGAGTACCGGATGGAGTCTTGTGTACGCCTCGAACTTCATTTTCCAGTCATGTTCGAGTTCGCGGCCTTTTTCAACAGCCTTGCGAAAAAACTCAAGCACATCGTCAGGGATGAAAAAGCGCGGTTCCTTCGGCCAGCCCAGGTTGTCCTTTGCGGCGTTGAGTTCTTCATCGCCCAAGGGTTCGCCATGCGCCTTGGATGTGCCCTGTCTGTTTGGCGCGCCAAATCCAATGGTGGTCCGGCAGAGGATGAGGGACGGGCGCGGCTCAGCTTTGGCTTCCTGAATGGCTTTATCGATCGCTTCCACATCATTGCCATCTTCCACGCGCAAAACCTGCCAGCCATAGGCACGGAAACGAACCGCGCGATCTTCGGTGAATGCCAGGTCGGTGGAACCGTCAATCGAAATGTGGTTGTCATCATAGAGATAGATCAATCGTCCAAGTGACAAATGTCCCGCAAGAGAAGCGGCTTCGGAAGCAACGCCTTCCATCAGATCGCCGTCTGTGACGATGGCATAGATGAAAGTGTCGATCAACTCCTGGCCTTTCTGGTTGAAGGTCGCAGCGAGATGCGATGCTGCTATAGCCATACCTACTCCGTTGGCAAAGCCCTGACCGAGCGGGCCGGTTGTCACTTCCACGCCGGGAGTTAATCCGTATTCCGGGTGGCCGGGCGTCAGGCTGCCCCATTGACGAAAGTTCTTCAACTCTTCGAGTGGAAGGTCGTATCCCGTCAGATGCAGCAAAGAATAAAGGAGCATGGAACCATGCCCGCCCGAAAGAATGAAGCGGTCCCGTCCCGCCCATTTTGGGTTGCGCGGATTATGCCGCAGGTGGCGGGTCCAGATCGTGAATGCCATTGCGGCGGCGCCCATCGGCAGGCCGGGATGTCCTGAATTTGCTTTTTGTACGCCGTCTGCTGAAAGAAAACGAAGCGTATTAATTGCGCGTGTTTGAAGATTCTGGGTTGACATGAAAGCTATTTTACCACCCGCTTAATATTTTTCCTTCAGCTCCCTTTCGGGAAGGATTATCATTCCCTCTTTTTCGTCACCGATCGAAGAAACCATCCCCGGCTTATTCACGGCCAGCCAGGCGGTTAATGCGGCGAGCATTGCATCGAGTTGTTCCGGCAAATACAACAAATCCACAGGCCAGATGCCCTTGATCATTTTATGGCGGGTAATTTCCTCAAAAAAATCCATGGGGTCTTTTATTTGCACACCCTGCTCATATAGGATCAACTGTCTCTGCAGGCGTCCTTCCAACGTCGGCCTCGGTATGGGCACACCGCCCAACAAGACGCAAAATCCCGCGTGAGGCTGTGTTTCTAAAAGTTGATGAGGTGAATATTCTCCGGGATATTTCTTGAAACCCATCTTCCCCAATTTGCGATACAACTCGAAACCGGCTTGCATCCACGCAGGGCAGACGGCAATGCCGGCGGGCGTACCCGAAACAGAGATGCCGTGCTCCCGTAAAATAAATTCCGCCATGCGAACTTCCGCGCCGCGGATTTGATGAGGGGTCAGCATTTCCTTTTTTATCTTTGCACGTACCAAGCCACGGTTGACTCCCGCAGGCGCATTTACCGCCACCGTGGCAGACTGCTGTCCTGCCAGAAATGTCAACACTTCCTCCAATTCCCCCTCTGCAAGTGCAACCAGGTTGAGTGCATGGTCCAGCGCCACATAGGTAAAAGCCTTGCGGCTGGATGTGGGATCGATGCCTACGAAAATCGGATTGGTGAAAAACATAGTAAGATTTGGTAAATCAATGGCTACAGATACAAAAGGAAGTTGTTTCTATTTTACATCCAAAACCCATCAAATCATGAACCGTTCCCAACGCATCACTCTTTACATCCTCATCCTCATCGCAGGCGCATCGTGGATCTTCATCAGCGCCGATCCGACCACTGCAGCCATGGCCGGAACCTCCGCACCTCAGGCAGGTTTCAGCGCGCCCGACATTAACCTCAAAACCCCGCAAGGCGAAGAATTCACACTTTCTGAACTTCGAGGAAAAGCTGTACTCGTCAATCTGTGGGCAACATGGTGCCCGCCCTGCCGCGCGGAAATGCCCGCAATTCAAAGAATGTATCAGGAATATAACGACCAGGGTTTCATCGTCCTCGGCGTAAACATGACCTACCAGGACGACCCGTTTGCTGTCACCCCCTTCGTCGAGGAATACGGCCTCACCTTTCCCATCCTGCTGGATGAAACAGGCGAAACAGGCGCGGCTTATCAGGTCCGTTCCCTGCCATCCTCATACTTTATCAACCGCGAAGGCATCATCACCGAAGTGGTCATTGGCGGACCGATGTCCGAAGCGCTGCTTCGCACCCGCATCGAGGAGGCGTTGAAATAAATGCTTATCCTATTTCAAAATCTCTTCGCTCCCCCGCGGCACATGATCCTGTTGATCGCCGCTTCATGGATCGGTCTTACGCTTGCTGAAAAACATTCCGAACGTCACGGCGTCAGCAGGGAGGAATTGAACAATATCATTTTCTATGGCCTGCTTGCGTTCGTCATTGGCGGAAGGCTTTCCTTCGTCCTCCAAAACATCACAACCTTCGCCAAGAGTCCCTCAGGCATTGTCTCCATCAACCCCGATATCTTCGACCCGTTCGGCGGAGTCGCAATTGGACTCCTCTTTTTGCTTATCTATGGCCAGCGCCGCAGCCTTTCTCTTTGGCCCACCCTTGATGCGCTCGTCCCATTTTTCGCCATTCTTGCAATCGGCACAGGATTAAGTCATCTCGCGGCAGGCTCCGCCTTTGGAAAGGAAACAACATTTCCCTGGGGAATTGACCTGTGGAATGCCCTCCGTCACCCGACTCAAATTTATGAGACGCTCGCCTCTCTCCTGATCTTTAGCCTGCTCTGGTTTCAGAAACAGAATCCGCGCCCGGGCATTCTCTTCCTCACCTTCATCGCATGCACGGCAGGCGCGCAGCTTTTCATCCAAGCCTTCCGCGGCGATGCAGCTCTGATCTTCGACCGTTATAACCAAAATCAGGTCATGGCATGGGTCGTATTGGTCATTAGTTTTGTGCTTATCGAACTCCGCATCAACCCGATCAAAAAACCAGGCTGAGAAATTTCCCAGCCTGGTTTTCATTCCGCCTAACCAAGTTCCGGTTCGATCAAACCATAACTTCCATTTCGGCGGCGGTACAACACGTTGATCTTGCTCGTTTCCGCATTATAAAAGATAAAGAAGTTATCGTGCCCGAGGTTTCGCATCTGTACAATCGCTTCATCCTCGCTCATCGGGTAAAGGACAAATTTCTTCCTGCGGGCAAACAGCGGGGAAAGTTCGCCCGTATCCTCGTCGATCACCTCATCTGCAACTTCTGCGGCAGATCGGCCGTCGCCGCGCCCGCGATAATGCTTCCCCTTATGCCTTTCGATCTGGCGCTGCAAATTGTCCATTGCCTGGTCAAAGGCGGTAAGAGTCTCATCCGCTCGTTCCTCCGTGCGCAGGGTAAATCCCTTTCCAAAGACAGTAATCTGCGCCACATTACGGTCGTTGGCATCGCGGGCAGCCTTATGGTGGGACAACTCCACCCGTGCCTCTTCAATCGCAGGCAGGTAATGGTCTAGGTTCCCTGCTTTTTTATTTACATACTCCTCGATCTTTTCGGTCAAACGGATATTGCGTGTCTGAACTTCCACTTTGTTGGGCATAAGATCCTCCTTAAATTTGGGTGTCGATTCACAAACACAAAACGCTACGCATGCATCAGTCCATGCTGGGGCAATGCGCGTGCGACAGTCAACGCATAGACATTTCTGGCGCCTGCAGAATAGAGCGCCTCCGCACCGGCTGATAAAGTCGATCCTGTTGTGGAAACATCGTCCATGATCAACACGGACTTATCAGCCACTCCCATTCCTGCCTGAAACGCATTTTGAACATTTGACTTGCGCTCGGCTCTCGTCAGCCCCACTTGCGAGCGCGTCTCTTTACGCCGCATCAACTCTTTCGGTGCGTATCGCATACCCAAAGCCAGTGCCAGCGGTTTTGCGATCATTCCAACCTGATTATATCCCCGTTCCTTGTATCTTTGCCTTCCAAGCGGGATTGGCACAACAAGATCAATCGACCAGTTCAAATCCCTGACAAAAGGAAGCATCTCGTAGGCGAGCAAATCTCCCATCGAAACATCGCGGCGATATTTCAATTTATGCAATGCCGATTGCACAGGATCGGAGAAAACCGCCCACGCCCTTAATGCGCGAAAATGCGGCTTCTCAGCAAGACAAGCCTTACACGTTCCAGGCATATCCTGCGGAAGGCCGCAAATATCACATAAAATCCCGGTTAACTTATGTACCCGTTTTTGGCAATCGTCACACCAGCGCTTGCCGGTCTGCTTACACCCACCGCACACGGGAGGAACGACCAAATCAAGCATATTCCAAAACGAATGATAAATTGCATATTTCCAGTTCATAACACGACCCCTACTACGAAAAGGTATGCGATATATTTTTTCTAATTACCCAGGAAAGGTCCGAATGCACCAGCAATCTGGAAGGCTGCAGGCGCCATGAGGATGATCATAATCGACGGAAATGTCAACAATGCCATTGGAATGATCATCTTCACCGGGGCTTTATGCGCCAGTTCCTCGGCAAACTGACGGCGTTTTACGCGCATCTGGTCCGATTGAATACGCAACACTTTGGCCAGGCTCACACCGAGTATCTGGCTCTGGATTACGGCGGCTACAAAACTCGTCAACTCAGCCAAACCAATTCGATCCGCCATATCCCGCAAAGCCTCGCGCTGTGTTTTGCCCAATTGAACCTCTCGAATGGCGCGACCAAACATGATCGAGAGTTCATTCTCCCACTTTTCACTTACTTTTGACATGGCAGCATCAAATCCCAGCCCAGCTTCCACGCAAATCGTTAGGAGGTCGAGCGCGTCCGGCATCGCCTTGCGTACTTCATTCTGTCGGCTGTTGATACGGCTTTGAAGCCACAATTGGGGGAAGAAAAATCCCAACGCTGTGAAAATGCCAACGACCAAAATCACTCTCGCAAAAGGCCATTCCACCGTTGGCAAAGTGGAAATCAGGAGCAATAGTCCGCCAAACACAGCCGCACCTATAAAACGGGTCGCCAGAAATGTGGAGGAATCGATCCGGCCGGGGTTACCGGCCAATTCCAGTTTAAGGGTGGTTACCTCAAGAAGTTTCTGAGGTGTAAACCGCGTCGAAATCTCGCCGATTTTTTTGATTACAGGAATCACCACTCGCTGCATGAACGGCTGCTGTAACTCGATATCCTCAAGAGACACCGATTCGCCCCTTTGCGTGGCCTCCGCAAGGCGGGACATCACCACATCAATATCGTTCTCCTGTCCCTGCCTTGCGTATCGCATCCCAACCACGACAAGCAGGGTAGCACCGCCTAGAATTGCAACAATAACTATAATGGCTATAATTGTTCCTGCCATATTACACCTCAATATCCGCTATGCGCATCATGATAAAGTAGCTGGAGCTGATCAAGCCGAGCACTGTACATATGATTGCCGCTGTACAGAGTGGACCGCCCGCCGTGACCGATAACAAATAATCCGGGTTGAGAAACCACAGGATCAATGTAAGAAAGAATGGAATCAGGGAAAGAACCGTGCCCGATGTACGCACCTGGGAAGTAAGCACTCTTACCTCGCCCTTGATGCGAACACGCTCGCGAATGGTAAATGAAATGTTATCCAAAATTTCCGAAAGATTGCCACCGACTTCACGTTGAACGTTTATCGCAGTTACAACAAAATCCAAATCCTCACTTGGAATACGCCTCAAAAGATTCACAAGCGCATTTTCCATCGAAATACCGATCTGCATCTCCTGGACCACACGCCGAAATTCATCGCTGATGGGCGAAGGGAGCTCCTTGCTGATCGCCTCCATTGCCTGCATGGTCGAATACCCAGCCCGCAGGCCGTTCACCATCAGGTTTAGCATATCGGACAGTTGATCATTAAATTTTTGCAGCCGCTGCTTTTGCTGGCGTTTTACATAAAAACGCGGAACGAAAGCACCACCAACCGCTCCCATTAAAGCTGAAACAGGATGACGGCTTCCCAGGAGCCAGGCCAATAACCCCACCAGCAATATACAAAACGCGATCAGAACAAAATATTCCGCGACTTTAAATTTTAGATCCGCACGCGCAAGTTCACGGGCCACCCGATCCCCATAGGAGGTCTTCTCAACCCGTCTCGATACCCAATCCGTTAATACTGTCCGCTGGGCTTCCCGGTCAATATCCTGTTTGTCGTCACCAAGATACTGGCTTAAACGCTCTTCAACAAGCGCCCGCTCGCTATTGGAAGAGACGATCACGCCAATGATCAGAATAACGATCAGGATGATGCCGCCAATGATGATGATCCAGGTCATTTTATTCCTTAAAAACGATCCATTCTTTCACGGAAAATTAATACCTTCGGCGTTCGCCAATGCCAAAGATGGAAGGCGGCAGGTGAATGCCCGCTGCCTCGATCTTATCCATAAACTTGGGGCGCAGTCCGGTCGGTCTGAGGCGGCCAACGAGCCTGCCATTTTCCATACCGGTTTGTTCGAAAATAAAAATATCGGTCATGGTAATCACATCGCCTTCCATACCGCTCACCTCGGCAATGGTCGTCACCTTGCGTGTACCATCCCGCATACGTTCCTGCTGGCAAATTACATCCACCGCCCCGGCAATTTGCTCGCGAATCGCACGGACCGGGAGATCCATGCCCGCCATAAGACACATCGTCTCGATACGCGCGATCGCATCCCGCGGCGAATTGGCGTGGGCCGTCGTCATGGATCCGTCATGACCAGTGTTCATGGCCTGGAGCATGTCTAATGTTTCACCGCCGCGGCATTCCCCTACGATAATTCTTTCAGGGCGCATACGCAGGGCATTGATCACCAGGTCGCGGATCGTGATCTCGCCGCGCCCTTCGATGTTGGGCGGGCGGGATTCAAGCGTTACCACATGCTCCTGGCGCAATTGCAATTCCGCTGCATTTTCAATTGTCAAGATACGCTCATCCGACGGAATGAAGCTCGAGAGCACATTCAAAAGCGTTGTTTTGCCTGAACCCGTACCACCGGAAATTACGATGTTTAATCGCGCTTCTACACATGCTTTCAAAAATTGGATCGATTCATTCGTAACCGAGCCAAACTGGATCATCTGCTCAACCGTGATCGGGTTCTTGGAAAACTTACGAATTGTCAAAACAGGTCCCACCAGCGAGATCGGCGGAATGACCGCATTAACACGGGAGCCGTCCTGTAAGCGGGCATCCACATACGGGCTGGACTCGTCGATGCGGCGCCCCAAAGGCGCAACGATTCGGTCGATGATGCGCATCAAATGTTCGTTGCTTTCAAAAGTCACAGGCACCCGATGAAGTTTACCCTTACGCTCAATGTAAATATTCTTCGGCCCGTTGACCATGATTTCAGTAATGGTGTCGTCTTCCAAAAGTGCCTGCAACGGACCAAGGCCGAGGATTTCGGCAGAAATCTGCTCGAATAGGCGCGCCCGCTCGGGACGCGAAAGAACGATGTTCTCCTCCACAAGGATCTGTTCGAATAAACCCTGGATGGTACGGCGGACTTCATCGGTCCGAGAGACATCCATGGAGGGATCGATCTCAGCAAGGAGTTTATTTTGAACCCGTGTCTTTAAGTCGAAATAGGAACCCGCCTGCGGGGATGTAATCGGAGCGCTTACACGCCGAGCCTGTAACGAGGAAAGGCGGGATGAATCACCACCTCCGCCTCCACCGCCTGTTTGCCCGCTTCCGCCACCTGACGGTTGTGGCGCAGGTGACGGAGCGGCACCCTCCTGCGCCCCACCCTGACCTTTTTCAATTCGTCGAAGCAACGACATGGCAAATCTCCTTATCGCTTAATTGCTGCATCATTTTCAACTTCTAAAATACTAAGCCGTGCGCGAACCACCTCTGCAAGGGAAAAAATCCCCCTTCCAACTGGCTGCAACTTATTGTTGTCCAGCATGAAGGGAACTCCCCGATTCACCGAGGTAATGACAACTTTCTCATCAAGCGGTATCGAAACCGATACCTCATGCTTTAAATTCTCGCTTATCCGGTCCGGCGTAATCGCAATTCGTTTGTCATAACGATTCATTGCAAACACGATCCGGTCTTTATTTACCCCCATCGTAGTCATCAGGTCAAGCACCAAACGGGAATTTTTTATTGCTGGAATTTCCTGGGTTGTAACCAGCACAATTACATCGCTGATATCCAGGGTGGCCAGGATTACATCCGTCAAAATTGGGGATGTGTCTACCACTACATATGCGTACATTCCCTGCAGGAACTGCAATACTTTGGAAAATTGATCCGCGCTTACTTTCTCCGCCAATTCAGGACGTTGAGGCGCTGCAAGAATTCGGACACCAGACGCTTCATGTTTTATCAATATATCTTCAACGACATCAGGTTCCAGCTCATCCACGCGGGGAGCCAGCTCAAGAATGGTGTTCTTTCCTTGTTCATTCAAAAATACCGCTACATCGCCAAACTGTAGATTCGCGTCCACCAGGACAGCCCGAGTATCCTCATTATTTAATGTAATTGCCAGGTTAACGGCGATTGTTGTGACTCCAGTGCCGCCTTTTGGGCTATAAATTGTAATAATCTTTCCCCTTGATGGCGGCGCAAAACTGGCCATGGATACCGGACCACCAGCCGCAGACGAACCTCCATGCAATTGCTTGGCACCCTTCAATCGTTCTGCGTGGGCCATTTCACCGGCCCGTCGTATCGCAGAGATCAACTCATCCCCCATGGGAGGTTTTGTCAGAAAATCCCGGGCGCCGGCAAGCATCGCCCTGCGCATATAGTTTTGGTCGCCCTGAACGGACAAAATCACAACCTGAACATGAGGCGATTTTTGCCGGATCTCCTCCGTGGCTGTTATGCCGTCGATATCCGGCATATTAATGTCCATTAAGATTACATCCGGATCCAATTCCTGGGCGAGCTGGATGCCTTCCTTGCCAGTCCTTGCCGCACCGGCAACATCCACATCCGACTCAAACTGTAATAGTTTGCGGACGTTTTCACGCGTCTCTGCGATGTCATCTACAATAAGTACCCGGATTTTATCTGCAGCCATACAACAATATCCAATCGTTAGCCAGTATTATTTATTGAGGAGGTACGGTAACCGTGTCATTGGGAAGGAATGGTGAGATCAGGGTGGTTAAAGAAGGCTGCATGGCATATGGCAGCTTTGCGGGAACGGGGATGTTATATTGACTTAGCAGGAATTGCAATGTGGATGCCTCGGTTGCCTGGCGAGCCTGATCGCTGGGGTTTCGAAGAGTCAACGAAATTTGTGCATTGGTGTACATTAAGTAGGAAAGCGTAATCGAATCCTGCGGTGTCACAATTAAGGTAACAATATCAGGCGCGGCTGGAGCAGCCTGCTCCTGGGCTTGAGCATCGGCAGCAGCCGGTTGAGTTGTGATAGACGCCGATGGGATCAACGGGAAGGTGCCCATCTTCATCACCACCACATCTTGGAGAAGCATCTGACATACCATTCTAGGCCGCTGTGCTTCGGACGGAATCAGATAATAGGGTTGTTGAAGCGAGGGGTCTAATTCCAATCTACCCTGCGCAGAACCCGCTGAAGCAACGCCGAGGGAAAGAATCGGCAATCCTTCTACGGCAAAACCCGTACCTTCCGCACCCTGCACGGAGCCCAAACCTGTACCTGTGAGTACCGCAGTCAAGTTGGGAAGGATGGTCTGGAAGGTTGGGTCTACATCCACAAAGAGGAGGCAGGCATTGATATTTACATGAGCGCCATCATTGACCGCATATCCGGATAACGACAGTCGGCTGGCTGGGATGGACATGGCGGTCATTCCGGGCGGAATCAAGGAAGCCCACTGTGGTCCCGAAATTGGCACAGCTGCCGAAGAATCGCTGACCATGGGCTCAGTAATAACGACACCCTGGTCAAGTGGAAATTTCGCCACTTTGTTATTCGTGAGCAACGATAGTTCATCCCTGGTGAACATTACAGCAACCACATTCTCCTGGGGAATGCTCATTGTCAGGAGCACGTCTTCCGTAATTGGACCGCCTTGCGGAATATTTTGAGCGGCATAATAAACGTCAACAAAAGCGGGCTGCTGTTCCTGAGCCTGGGAATTTAAGATAAATTGGCGGATGGCTACGAACCCCACTATCAAGCCAATTATGATGATCAATAAAACTAGAATCAAAGTTCTTCCACGGCGCATAATCTTCTCCTCTCATGGAGTAAATAGGTTGCATATTAACAGGCTGTTTTATAACATATTCATTATACAAGAAAAATGGCAAAAACATATTACGGGGGATATCGGGAATTGGGTTTTCCTTCGCAAGTCAGCCTACAAAACTGTAAAGAAATTACCGCAAATCAGGAACTATTAATTCTTCGCTTGAACAGTAAAGGATATCCTGGCCCCGGATCCCGCCAGGCTGTCTATTTCAAAGTTTCCACCCAGCATTTCAGCCCGCTCACGGATTAATTTCAAGCCCAAATTCGATGATTCCTTCAATGTTTCAGGGTCGAATCCCTTCCCGTTATCATCCACACTGACGCGGATCAGATCGGCCCCAAGATCCACCAGCACTTTTATCAAAGTTGCCTGGCTGTGGCGAGCCGCATTACCAAGCAATTCCTGGACGGCGCGAAAGAGCATCACTTCCAAATACGGCTCAAGGCGTCGCTCTACACCGGTGACGGTTAAACTCACATCCAACCCTGTTTGATCCTTGAATGCATCTGCATATTTTTTTAATGTGGGTGTCAGGCCCAGGTCATCCAGCATCATTGGGCGGAGTTCAAAAATAAAATTCCTCACCTTTTGGAAGGTGCTCATGGCCGCGGTTTTCAAATTCCCCAATTCATCCTTCGCCTGCGCCGGGTCGATATCAAGCAAGCGCATTGCAATTTCTGTCTGCAGGATAAAATTGGAGAGGGCCTGGGCTGGACCATCGTGCATCTGGCGAGACAACCGCTGGCGTTCCGCCTCCTGGGCATTGACGATCATCTCAATCCCTGCCATCTGGCTTTTGGCGCCCGCCGTTTGATTTGCCATGGCAGTACCCTCGCCTCCCCCCGAAACAACCGATTCCAAAAATGCCTTATATTTCTCAAAATGGGTCTTATCGTTCTGTAATTTTTCCAATTGACCGCGCATCACGAAGAGACGCTGCTGTGCATCCAGCGCGGATTCATACGCCATTTTCAGCTCATCAGGGGAAGCGCCTTGTTTCTGTGCCTGCTGGAGATGGGATGAAATTGCCGTATTCCGCTGTGTAATCTTAGTCAACTCCCCATGGCTTTGCTCGATCATTAATGTAACCTCACGCAAAGCCCTTTGGGTTTCGCTTAATTCATTTTGATAATCCAGCGTCTCTTTTTCCATTATACGATCACTCCAGGGGTCGAATATCCGTATCTTTCAGAGTTACCCACCCACGTTTCAAAGCATATACAACAGCCTGGGTCCGATCTTCAACCCCGAATTTCCGCAGGATGGCAGTCACATGATTCTTTACCGTCTGATGGCTGATACCCAACAAGGAGGCGATCTCTTTATTGCTCATGCCGCGCACCACACATGCCAGAACTTCCATCTCGCGATCCGACAATGGATGGAAAGGTGTTCCAGGCTCGCTGTAAGAGCGGCGTGCGCCTTCCATTCTATCCTCCACCCATAACTCCAACTCACGGTGGGTGAAGACATTATTTGCAAAAACAAATTTGCCCTCCGCAACTTCGCGGATGATCCGTGAAAGGGATTGCGGTTCGATATCCTTCGAGCAGTAGCCGTGGGCACCAGCGAGCGCGGCGTGAATTGCCTGCTCGACATCGTCATAACCCGTCATAAGGATAATGCGGGTGGGCAGTCGCTCTTGTGACACTTGATGGGTGATCTGCTGTCCGTTCATGCCCGGCAGGTTGACATCCAGGACAGCTATGGTCGGTTTCTTCGTCCGGATCAATTCCAACGCCTCATCCCCAGTGGCAGACTGGGCAATAATGCGCATGTCGGGTTCCAGAGACAGCGCGTCCACAACACCCTGGCGAAACAGCGGATGGTCGTCAACGACCAAGAGGGTTATTTGGTTCATCCCAAGCCCATTCTCTCCATGATTTATTTTGTAACAAATTCATTTTAACCCATTAAGGGCTTTTCCACAGATAAACGCCCATGTTCTCCTGGTTGAGGCTGCGGGTGATTTCGCTATTTGTGGAAAAAACTTCAGGCAGGTCATCCAATAAGTTGGGGTAAAACTCCGGAAAGGCGATCACATAGTCCGCATTTCTTTCGTTCAGAAAGGCGGCGATGCGAGGCTCGTCGCGAATAAAGGGGATGACCTCCGGCGAGATCAACCCGGCGAGGTCAATCAGTTGATGCTGGTCGAAATATCCCAATGCGCCGATGTCGTGAGCCGCAATGACTGAAGCAGGGGGGATGTTTTCGGCAGCCCACTTGGCCACAACAACCATTTCGCTTTCGATAACCGCCACATCCTGTGCATAGGACCGCGCGCCAAGGATAATAAAACTGAGCGCAAGCATGGCGACGGCGCCACGCCACAGTGTTTGAGCAACCCAATGGTATCGTGAGAAAAGTTTACTCTTATCGAACTCGGCAAAAGCCAGCAGACCAAACAGGAAAAACACCGGCATGGCGGGCATGATATAGCGGCCATGCTGATACATCGGCAGGCGTGAAATATAAAGACCAAAATACCCGGCGCACCAGAGCATTGCAGCCAGACTCCCCCACATCCGCTCACGGATCGACTTAACCAGCCAGCCGATAACGCCTGGGATTAATACCAGGCTTGGCCCAACCAGCAGCTGCAGAAACATCTGTCCGAGCCGAACGGAGATTGGAAGGGTTTGCCAGGTCGTATATTCGGCCTGCTTGGCGTAAAAGGTATTCGGCATCGGCGTCCCGCCAATGGATAAATTGAACAACAGGTATAAACCAAACAATGAGCCGAAGCCGATGAAATAGCGGATGACAGCGCTGACTCGCGAACGCGTATCGCCTGCGGTAAAAATAATTGTCAACAACACAGGCCCCATAAGCGTCAAACCGTCGGGGCGGACCCAGGCCGATAGTCCGGTGAGCAGGCCCAACGTTAAGTAGCGATGCGTTCCCGTCATCAGCAAAACAAGCACAACCGTAAGGATCAATCCATGCAGGAGGGTTTCCATGCCAGATAATCCCGCCCAAACCAGATGCCATTCAATCGCCATGAAAATTCCGACCCACGGAATTTTTGGGCGGTAGGAGCTTATCAATGTACGGGCAGCCCATTCACATAGTACGGCGAGGGCAAATATAGTTAAGCTGCCAAGAAAAAAAGTCCAGATGTATGGTGAAAGGTTTAATAAAAAACCGAGGGCAAGCAATGCCGACCATAAAGGGGAGGTGGAGCCTGCGGATGGAATGCCGGTGCGAAACGCCCACTCACCGTTCAACGCAAGATTGCGCGCGTAGGTCTGGTGAATCCACGAATCATCGAGAGGAAAGCCGACCGCATACATGAAACGACTCGTCAGCAAATAAATTGCCGCAATCAAAATTACCGCAAAAGCGAGGATCGCGAGGTCGCGTTTTGAAAATTCAATCATCGAGTTTGAAGATGTGCGCTTCATTGATTTCACCTAAATAAATAAAACCAGCATGGCCTTGCGGATTTTCCAGCAGGTTTTTTATTTGCGGCAGGGCTGCCCTCGATTCAAGCACGAGATAATCCGCGCCGAATTGCTCCGCCACAGCGAGGATGACCTCCTCACCGCCGTATGGGATTGAAATGGCAGGCCGCATGGTGGCAATATAATAACCCGGCGCATTGCGCACGATGACAATGTCATTTTCTTTGATTCCGTTTTTGAGCAGGAATTCTTCCACGGCAGGATAGACCGCTTCGCCTTCCCCCCATTCCAGGCTGAACAGACGAAGGTTAACCACAAAAACGGTGAGGATCATTGCAATCATGACCAAGACGCTTCGAAATAGGACCCTGGTCCAGTCGTTGCCCCAGTTGCGTTTTCTCAGGGACAGTAGAATCTCGTCGAGACCCAATGGCGCGAGAGTCCACCACATGGGTTGGAGCGCCGCCCCCGCATGGAAGAATGCCCCACGCGCGCCGGCGAACGGGAAGAAGAAGGTCATTACGAAAAATAGAATCAACCAGGCAACAACCGCCAGCCTGACGCGCTCATCATTTCGAAAATAAATGATACCCGCAACGATAAATGGGAACAAAATAATGCCACCATGCGCGGCAATTCCGCTTTGCAGGTTTGTGCCAAATGCCCACAACCTGTCCGAAAGGATTTCGTTCCAGCCGCTCGCGAGGAATGATCCCATGCTGAGTTTTTCAGGCGGATAGATAAAGGTCTGGTCATAGTTTTCCAGCCACAAAACACGACTTCCTCCTGGAGCCATAAGCGACCCAAAGGTATTTAAATTCCTCAAATACCAGGGAGACATGATGAGGAGGAAGGCGATGAGAGCGATGATTGAGCTTCGAAATGTGTAACTTGCAATACGTAAAATAGAGTTTTTGGGCGCACGCCAAATTGCAAACAAAAAAGTGAGTGCGAGCCAGAGCAGGCCGTCACTGCGGGAAAGAGACAGCAAACCGGCAAGCAGGCCGAGGAAAAACCAATTTCGAGTGCGGGATGGGTCTTCAAGAATCTTTGCGGCATTTAGGAAATACAATCCACCGAACAACATGAAGAGGCTGAAGTTATCCGTTACACCCACGAATGGGGCGTGGTAGATAGAAAATATCGCAAGCAGGGCAGAGAGAAATGCTGCATCCCTTTTCTTAGAGAACGAGTAGGCAACCGCGGCAGTGACCGGCACCACCAGCGCTGCAATGAATATGAAGGGCAGCCTTGCTGAAGCGTAGTCAGCCTGGCCTGTCACCCACATTCCCAACGCGGAGACAATGGAAGCGAGCGGCATCCAATAGGTGTGGGAGGGATGCGGCAAGGATGTTGTGCCATCGAGATAATTCCATAAATAGGGTTCGGTAAAGCCATTCCCTTCGAAGAGTTGAATCCCGCCCGCAAAGTAATAATCCGAATCCAGGTAACCGGGAAAGGGTTGAAATTGCGCGATGATGAGCGGCAGGATCAAGCCGGAGAGGAAGAGGAAAAAATATGTTCGGAAGGACATATGAGTTAAAAGTTTTTGATTATGAGTTGCGATTTGGAATTTGGGAACGGCGATTCGCCAAATCTGCCCAAACGCGCGGCGGGCGGATTGCCCACCAGCGAATCCAGTATAAGCCAAGGACAGTAAAAAGAGGGAGGAAGAGAAATAGAATTTCTTCAGCCGTACGGCCCAGGCGGGGCAGGCCAAGGAAAAAGACCGCCCATGGCGCAAAAAATCCAACCAGTAGAATCATGATGGCGAGTCCATTTCCAATCCGCTGCCATCGGTCCTGGACGATGGAAAAGATGAAGGCAAGCGGAATGACTAGAATAGCAAGGTGTTCCATCTCTGTGCGGAATCCAAGCAGAGGAGAAGCCGCCAACGAAAGACAGGCTGTCCAATAAAACTTCCGCGAGTCAGCAGTGAGAGCAGTGCTCCATTCATAGCCGAGGGCAATGACCAGGCTGCCGATGAAGATCCAGGCAATAAGATTGCTCTGCGCCGAAAAAAAATATCGAAAGACCTCATGCGTGGAAAATCCAAAGTCTGCACGCAGGTTATTCATACCAGCCCGAAGATAGGGAATGATCCAGTTCGGATATAAAAGAAATGAGATCGCCGCGAGCACTATCGTAAGCATGCCCAACCCCGCAAAGAATCTTCCGCGCCCCTCGCGGTAGGCGCGCCAGGAAATGAGTAATAAAAACAGCCCGCCAACCTCCCAATAATATAAAGAGACCGCCGTCAATGCGCCCGCAAGTTCGTCCTGGTCATTTTTTAGCGCAAGCAAAATCCCTGCGTAGGCAAGACCAAGCAATATAACGGGACTGGCCGACAGGATGGCCTGGAAGGTGTAAAAATTGAAAACACAATAAAGAAGGAATAATATCCAAAAATACCGCGGAACTTCCCAATCGGTTAGGCGCAGGCTTAGCAGGGCAAGCGCGAACAATGCCAGTTCGAGGATTAAGGTATAGATCGCCCGGGCAAGCTGGGGGTCGGAAAGAAGCGAGAATGGAAAATAGAGAAGCAAAAGATGGAAAGGCGTATCCAAAATATATGGTTCGTTGCCCGGCTTCGCCGCATCCCCATAAACCAATTCCTGCACGCGGGCGGGAATTTGCCCGCTATAGGGGTCGGTCTTCTCAAAGATAAATCCACGGCTTGCAACCCAGTGAACGTAAAAATCACCGCCGCCATGCTTAAGAGTAAGATTCGCGGAAACGAGCGCGGCGGAAACGATCAAAAACAGGATTGCGACCAGCGTAATGAATTGATAATCACGAGGGGTGAGGGATTTTGAAGGAGGTTGAAATGTCATTTATACGATTACGAATCGAAAAATGGGGCGGGTGGGCGAATTGTGCGCGACTTCCTTGAAGCCCGCTTTGATAAAGGTTGCGGCCGTGCCAGTGAAGACAAAAGGGTCGGGCTGGATAGTATTCGAATCCACAGGGTAACCTTCCACAATTTTACCGCCGCATTTTTTGACATGCCTGACGGCCGCTTTTAGCAATTCAACCGCAATTCCTTTGCGGCGGTGATGCTTTTCAATGAAAAAGCAGGTGACCGACCAGACCTCCTGATCGTCCACCGGGAGGAGAACCCGCGAATGAGCAAGCTTGGGATAGGCGCTGCGCGGTTCGATCGCGATCCATCCTACGGGATACCCTTCGGAATAAGCCAGCAAGCCCGGCACGGTTTTCGCATCCACAATCGACTTTTGCGTTTGCCGGTTCGCATCACCTGTATTTTCGCTGAAGGCTTTTCCGCGCAACTTCCAAAACATGCACCAGCAACCCCCGCAGGCGCCATTATCGCCGAAAAGCAATTCGAAATCCCGCCAGAGTTTTTGTGTAAGCGGATGGAAGGACAGGTCGAGTTCGTCGGGATTCATGAGGTTGCTTGTTGGCAGATTGATGGTTGAAGGCTATCGCCCCTCAACCAGATGGTCGCGGTCTATTGTACCTGATGTCCATTCCTTAAACTGCGAGAGGACAACGGCTGCAAAGATTAGGAACGCGCCAAAAATTTGAATGGGAGCGAGCCTCTCATCCAATAACAGCCAACCTGAAACAACAGCAAACACCGATTCGAGGCTGAGGATGAGGGCCGCGTCGGCGGGAGGCGTATGCCTCTGCGCCCAAATCTGCAGGGTGTAACACAAGCCCAACGACAGAAATGCCGTGTAGGCGATGGCAAAAAGCAGGTTTGAGTTGAACAACGGCATTGGCTCAACAAAAATCCCGATACCAAGATTAAGCGCCCCACAGACCGCCAACTGCCCAACCGAAAAGGACATGGATTCAAATTTGGAGGCGAACTTGCCAAGCACGATCACATGCGCTGCCCAAAAGAACGCGCCAATCAATTCCAAAGAATCACCGAGATGGAGAGAAAATTCCCCGCCCGTGGAGAGAAGAAAAGCTCCCACCAACGCCAGGACAACTGCGATTATGAACAACCGATGAGACCTCTCACCCCAGAAGGTAAACAAAATGATCGGAATCAGCACCACGTAGAGACTGGTAATGAAGCCCGCATTCCCTGCCGTGGTATATACCATTCCCGCTTGCTGGAAGGCGCTCGCGATGAATAGAAAAACACCCGCTACAGCCATCCATTTGATTTGTCCATTGGACAGTTTTGAATTCGCGTTTTTGAACGAGCGGAATGCGAACGGAAGGACAACCAGAGCCGCCAGCAAATAGCGGACTCCGTTGAAGATATAAACGCTCCCGACCTGCCCGGCGACACGCTGGGCGACAAAGGCGGATCCCCAGATAATGGAGATAATAAAAAGGGTAATATCGGCTTTGAGGCGCATGGAAAAATATCAGGCAAATTTAGAAAGGGGTAAAAGGGAACGGAGTGATAAAATTACTTTGTACTTTTTCGTTTCGGATTTCCTGGCACTCTCACTCCAGTCCCACAATCATAGCACATGATTTTTGCAGGGATTCACATCTGCGACAGAATTTATTTGATCCGCAGTCATTATAAATACAACCGAAATTTTATCGATAATTTGGACAAGCGATGGATGTATAACTCCGAGCTCGAAAAGAACAGGGACGAATTGCTCAACGCGGTTCTAAACGCGCGCCCTTTCAAGCCACTCTACGTTAAGTTCAAGGTGTTTTACGGCTGCAACTTGAAATGCGAGATGTGTAATCACTGGCGTGAGACACGCGAGCCGCCCGTTCCAGCGAATCGGTTCATGGAAGTCATCAGCGAACTTGGGGAGTTGGGGACAAAGAAGATCCACATCTCAGGCGGCGAGCCGATGCTCCGTCCACACATCCCTGATTTTGTGCAATTGGCTTCATCGCTCGGCATCAAAGTCACCATGACGACGAACGGCACGCTTGTCACAAAAGAGAAAGCCAAACAGCTCATCGAGTGCGGATTACGCGGAGTGAATATTTCCATCGACTCCCCCATCCGCAAGATGCACGAGAAAATCCGAGGTGTGGAGGGTTCCTTCAAAGCCACGGTCAAAGCCGTGGAACTCTTCCGCCGCTACAAACACAAAGGCAAGTTGAACATCCGCATCAACACGGTGGTCAGCCGCACGAATTACCAAACGCTGGAAACTCTCCCGGACCTGGCTCACGAACTCGGCGCGGACGGCATCAACCTAATACCAGTGGACGACCATTGCGGCGAGATCCTGTCCATGCGAAAGAAGGACATTGCTTTATTCAATGAAGAGATCGGCCCAAGGATTGCGGAACGCGCACTGGCCCTGGGTTTGATCGTATCAGATGAAGACGCATATCCATTCGGCAGGAGCGAGTCCGAGGTCCGCTTGGGACGCGCGGGCAGATACGCCTTCGGCTATTATGACAGGCATCCCTGTTATGCTCCCTGGACTCACAGCCTCATCGATTTCAATGGCAATGTGTATGTGTGCTGCATGACCCGCGAAAAAATTCCACCCATTGGCAATATCCATCAACAATCTTTCAAAGAAATTTGGGAGGGGGCAGTTTATCGCAACATACGATTAAAAATGCATCCGCCCGCATTGGCTCCATGCAGGCGGTGCGATGATTTTATCGGACAGAATAAAGAGATTTGGGAAGCCATCGGGCCGTACTAACTCAAATCGGAAAACAGATCGCCGCCGTCATCGGCGTCGTCATTGAAGCGGCTGGTGCGGCCAAAGGTATCCAGGTCAGCGGGCGTGAACAAAGCAGCAGCAATCGGTAAAGCGACCGGCATCTCAAGTCCCTGCTGGCAGGCAAGACATACACGGCCCTGCCGGGTTGCATTGGTATGTTCATCGCAAAAACCTCGCCCGCATTTTACACATTTGCCAAGCGCAGGATTCTCGCATTGATGCGGGACCAGATAACCAATAATCATTTCACATTTTTCTGCCATTGAGCCACCTCATGAAAATTGCTTTATTGAGCGAAAAGTATACACCAGACATCGGCGGTCTCGCAATCTCCACAGGACGATTGGGGGAATCGCTTGCAACTATTGGACATGATGTCCGCGTCTTTGCTCCAAGCCCTTCGGCCTCGCTCAGGGCAGACTTCAGCCTGCCAGCCGCCAACAAACAGACTCTCCGCTCCGGCAAAGTTCTTGTCACGCGTTTCGGCGCGCATAAACGCATGGACGATACGCTCGTGGATTGGTTCGAACTCATCGTGGAGGAACACAAACGCGAACCTTTTGATTTGATCCATGCCTATTTTCTTCCAATGGCGGGATTCGTCGGCGCATACGCAGGGAAATATTTGAACATCCCAAGCGTTGTCTCCATCCGCGGCAATGATATCGAACGCGCCGCATTCGACCCGCTAAAATTTTCGCACGTGATGTATGCCCTGCAAAACGCCGGTGCAGTGACAACCAATGCAAGCGAGCTGGCGAAAAAAGCAAAAGCATTTATAAACCGCGAGATACATCTGATTCCGAATGGCATTGACACCGATCGCTTCACGCCACTGGAAAGGAATGAAGTATTGGCCGAGATGATTGGGTTGGAAAGTGAAAAAGCGAAAAAAGAAAGAAGCACCGTGGTTGGTTTTGTGGGTGAACTGCGCGAGAAAAAAGGGCTGACAACTCTCCTGCTTGGCTACGCGCAGGTTAATAAAATTCGCCCCACCACCCTTTTCATCGTCGGGGAGATTCGGCCCGGGGACGACCGAGCAGTTTTCGACGAGTTTAGAAGCGAACATCCAAATTCCAAAATCATCGTCACAGGTCCTATCCCCCACAACGATCTTCCCGCGTACTATTCGTTGATGGATGTTTTCGTTCACCCATCCCTGCGCGACGGAATGCCGAACGCCCTGCTCGAAGCAATGGCCTGCGAAATACCCGTCATTGTCACACCGGTTGGCGGTGTGCTCGATGTGCTTGAAGATGGAAAGAACGGCTTGCTCGTCAACGTCAAAGATGAAAATTCACTCGCCGAAAAAATCCTGGGATTGTTAGATAATAATGAGAAACGGCGCGCACTTGGTAAATCTGCGAGAGAATCCATTTTGAATCGATTCACTCTTCAAAAAGAATTGGAAGCGAATCTGAATGTATATCGAACAATTGGTTTAAAGGTCTAATTCACGAAGGAGGCAGAGATGGCATACTATCTCGTCACAGCCAGGCCGATTGCATCAAAGATGAACCGTTTGCGCGAATGGCTGGATTCAGGGGAGATCCGCGCGATGCGTCCGTTCGGGCAGGCGCTTCAAAACGGACTGGATAACGCGCGCTGGCAATCGGACGGCGTGGCAATTTGGGAAGAAGAGGATTATTGCGTCCCGCCGCTGGCCCAGGAACGCGCCGCCGTGCTGGACGCCCATTTCACCGATCTGCAGGTCCAACACGTGGAAAAGAACAAAGGCTGGGAACAAATCGATCCACTTAAGAAGTTATGGGATACCCAATGACAACACTTTTCGACTCAACAAAAACCGTAAAATCTGAATTGAATAAACAGAGATACATCGCATCGGATGAGATCGCGACGATCGTGTATCTCGCGCAGAAGTTGGGCAAGCCGCTTCTTGCCGAAGGGCCGGCCGGAGTGGGCAAAACGGAATTGGCCAAAGCGATAGCATCTGCAACTGGGCGCGAGTTGATCCGCCTGCAATGCTATGAAGGATTGGACGAATCCAAGGCGTTGTATGAGTGGGAGTATTCGAAGCAGTTGCTGTACACGCAACTACTGCGCGACAAGCTGAACGACACCCTTGGCAAAGCGGAATCGCTTGCCGAAGCGGCGGACAAACTGGCAAAGGAGGAAGATGTTTTTTTCTCGAACCGTTTTTTGTTACAACGTCCGCTGTTGAAGGCCATTCTGAGCGAAAATCCAACGGTTTTATTGATCGACGAAATCGACCGAGCCGATGCCGAATTTGAAGCCTTTCTACTGGAAGTGTTGAGCGATTTTCAAGTTTCTGTGCCGGAGTTGGGAACGCTGGCGGCAAAACACAAACCTTTCGTGGTGCTGACCTCCAACAACACGCGCGAACTTTCCGAAGCCCTGAAGCGGCGTTGTTTATATCTCTTCATCGATTACCCCACTTTGCAGGAAGAGCTGGCGGTGGTGCATTTGAAAGTGCCAGACTTGAATCCCAAGCTGGCACAGCAAGCCGTGGAATTCGTGCAGAAACTTCGCAAAGCGGATATGAGAAAATCCCCATCCATCAGCGAGACGCTGGATTGGGCAAACGCGCTGGTGGCGTTGAATGCGTCCAATTTGGACAAGGATGTGTTGGAGGATACGCTGTCGGTCTTATTGAAGCACGAAGCGGATTTGCAAAAGGCGAAGCGGCAGTTGACGAGTCCGCCGCAACCGAAGCAACGTCCGCCTGCGGATGATTTTGGAAAGTTTTCAGGGAATTGATTCGTAGGGGCGGACCTTCACGGTCGCCCTCGTATATGCAAAAGGGACAGGGGCGAGCCCTGTCCCTACAGGAATACAAATCATGGAATCCCGTATCTTACAGTTAATTGCAGCGTTGCGCGCGAGCGGGGTGCGCGTGTCTTTAGCAGAAAGCGCGGAGGCGTTTTCCGCTGTGGATTTAATGGGGATTCAGGATCGTGAGTCGTTTCGGCTGTCGCTGCGGGCAACGCTTATCAAGGATGTAAAAGACCTTCTCACTTTCGACAAGTTATTTCCGCTGTTCTTCGGCTCTGGGACTCCGCCGATGATGGGCGGAAATCCGATGGATGATCTGACGCCGGAAGAAATCCAAATGCTGGCCGAGGCATTGAAGCAGTTTGCGGAGAATCTCCGTCAGCGGATGGAAAGGCTGATGAACGGCGAGCAGTTGTCCCGTGCGGAGCTGGAGGCGCTGGGTCAGTTGGTCGGGTTGAATCAGGCCGACAATCTCAATTATCAAAACTGGATGGCGCAGCGCATGATGCGCGCGATGGCGTTCCCCGAAGTGCAGAAGGCATTGAAGGAGTTGATGGAACAACTCGCGCAGATGGGCATGAGCCGCGAGCGCGTCGAGCAGATCCGAAATATGATCCAACAGAACATGCGGGGCATGCAGGAGCAGATCGATCAATTTGCGGGCGAGCGCATTGCCGAGAATCTGAGTGAGAAACCGCGCGGCGAAAATATCGATAATTTAATGAACCGTCCGTTCCATGCGTTATCTGATGAAGATAAAAAACTTTTACAGCGCGAAGTGAAGCGACTCGCCGCCGCCTTGCGGACTCGGATCGCCCTGCGGCAAAAACGCATGAAAAGCGGGCAGATGGACCCCAAGGCGACCATCCGCGCGAATTTGAAATATCACGGCGTGCCGATGGAGATCAAACACCGCGATAAAGTCCACAAACCGAAGATCGTGGTGATCTGTGATGTGAGCACGTCCATGCGCTTTTGCTCGGAATTGATGCTGAGCTTTCTCTTTGCCTTGCAGGGGCAAGTCCGCAAGACGCATGCCTTTGCCTTCATTGACCATCTTGAATCGATTTCAGAGGATTTCAGCGGTACGAATGCGGATGAGGCGATCCAGTCCGTTTTGTGGCGCATGCCCAGCGGACATTACAACACTGACCTCGGCTGGGCGTTAAATGATTTCAACAGCGAGTATATGGACACGCTCAACAGCGGAACGACGCTTATCCTCGTCGGGGATGGGCGCAATAATTACAACGACCCGCGCCTCGACATTTTCTCGCACATGTCCCGCCGCGCCACTCGCACCATCTGGCTGAACCCTGAACCCGAAACCATGTGGCACGACGACAGTGACATGCCCAGGTACGCGCCGCTATGCAGCAATGTATTGAAAGTAAGCAACTTGCGGGAACTGGCAAACGCGGTGGATGAATTGCTGGCGGGGTGAGTTCCAGCCGTAAGAAGGATGGAAGGGGTCTTTTTGTTGTAAAATCAGGTCAAATTCCATGGGAGAGACAATGACCTATTCCAAAGTGGAAGCCCACACCAAAATTATTAAACTTGTTGAAGATTTTCGCGCGCACGAAGCCACGCTTGAGAAGGCGGCGGAAGCGCAGATCGAGAATAACTTTATCCGTCCCTTGTTCCGTTATTTGAACTGGAACACGGAAAACGAAGGGCTTTCGCATGCGCATTATGAATTCAAGGTGCAGGTGACGAACCGGAAGGGACTGCGCCCCGATTACATCCTGAACCTGGACGGGCGCGACGTGCTGGTGATGGACGCCAAGCAGGTCAAGTATTCGATGAAAGACCCGCGCTGGCTGTATCAGGTGTATTCCTACGCCTATTCCACGCAGAACAGCAAGCCTTCGGAGAAGATCGACTTTGCCATCCTGACCGATTTTCAGGAGTTCATCGTGTTGGACTGCACGCTTTTCGCGGCGAAGCCTGAGGCGGTGAATAACTTCCGTGTGATCGATTGGAAGTACACGGATTATGTGGATAAGTTCGATGAGTTGTGGGAGTTGTTCGAGAGAAATCATGTGATGGAGGATTCGCGTAGGGGCGAACTTCACGGTCGCCCTGAAGGCAAGGACGGGGGCAAGCCCCGTCCCAACAACGGGCTTTGGTCTCGTTATCTTTCGCCGCAGAAAGTAAAAGCCAACCGTATTCCGCCTGATAAGGCTTTCCTTGCGGAAATGGACGATGAGAAGGACGGCTGGCGGGTGCTGCTGGCGAAGGACATGAAGAAGCTTAATCCTTCTGCCGATGGTGATTTGATCACGGCGGCGGTGCAATTGTTGATCGACCGTTTGATCTTTATCAAAGCGCTGTCTGACCGAGAGGTGGACAGAGACTATCTCAGCGAGATAAAAGATCGGGTGACAGAGGCAGGCTTGGGGGCCGCGCAGCGTGACGCGGGCTGGTTTTCATCCTGCAAGACGATCTTCGAGGAATTGAACAACTTCTATAACGGCAGTATCTTCGCGCCTCGTCCTGAACTGGAAAATGTTTTTGTTTCGAATAAAGTGGTTCAAGCTGTGATCACAGACTTGCAGCCTGAGAACTCGCCGTATAACTTTGCGGTGCTGCCTGTGGAAATCCTCGGCACGATCTACGAACGCTTTTTGGGCCGTGTGGTGCGGACGACTGAGAAGCAGGTGAAGATCGAGGAGAAGCCCGAGGTACGCAAGGCGGGCGGCGTGTATTACACCCCGCAGTACATTGTGGATTACATCGTTGAGAATACGTTGGGCAGTTTATTGAAGGACCCCTCCCCTGGCCCCTCCCCAGACGGAAGAGCGCCGTCTGGAGAGGGGAAGAGACTCACGCCCGCGGATGTTGCCAAAATAAAAGTGCTTGACCCTTCGTGCGGGTCGGGTTCGTTTTTGCTGGGCGCGTATGGCAAGCTGATCGAATGGCACAAGGATTATTTTGCGCGGGCGGGCAAGGAAAAGCGTGACCGTGAGTCTTTCTACCGTGACGAGAGCGGACAGATTCGCCTGACCGCCAAGTTGAAGCGCGACATCTTGAAGAACAATCTCTTCGGCGTGGACATTGACCCGCAAGCCGTGGAGGTGACGCGCTTCTCGCTTTCGTTGAAGGCCTTGGAAGATTTGCGCGAAGGCGAACTGACCGAGGAACGCACGCTCTTTCATCAGACGGTTCTGCCTGATCTGAGTCAGAATATCAAGAATGGGAATAGTTTGATTGGGAATGATTATTTTGCGGGGCAGATGTTTCCAAATATAGAAGAAATGAAACAGACACGAGCTTTTGACTGGAAATCTGAATTCCCTGAAATAATGAATGCTGGTGGATTTGACGCAATTATAGGTAACCCGCCTTACATCTCAGTTGAATCAACAGTAAAAGATATAACTGAATATTATCTTAAGACTTACTCGGCTGCTGTCGGCAGAGCAAACACATTTGCTCTCTTCATCGAGAAAAGTTTGGCTATATTACGGGATCAAGGTAAGTGTGGCTTGATTGTCTCAAATCGTTTGCTGACAAATGCGCAATTGTCAGGCTTGCGAAAAATGTTATTAGAACAAACAGCTATAAATAACATTCTAGCATTCAAGAAAGCAGTTTTTGGAGCTGCAGTTGATACATCAATTTTTATTCTTACCAAAGAATCGAATCCTCAAAAGAATGTAGTTGAAATCTGGAGTGACATAGTTGATTTACAAAACAATGAATATATAACCAACAAGGTTTCCCAATCAACATTCTTGAAGAATGACTCGTATTTGCTTAATGTAAAACAAAATGAAGAGTTTGGTGGCTTGATTTCTACAATACGTAATAATGCAGTGGATTTGGATGTAGTGTGTGACGTGAAAGACGGGATTATTCTTGGTGAAATAAAAGATTTGCTTCTCTCTGACAAAAAACAAGATGGACGTTACGAAAAATGGTTAGAAGGAAATGAAGTTTCCCGCTATTCTATCGAGTGGACAGGAAGATTTATTTGCTATGATAAATCCCTTGTGGATGAGGAATTGAAAAGGAAGCAGCAAAAAGCAAAACAAAGCGCAAAATCGCATTCTGATTTCGAGAAATTAAGTCGGTCAGGTGTATGGCTTCGGAATCCAGAAGTCTATAGGCAGGAAAAGATTTTAACTCGTCAAAATGCTAAAAAGCTTATAGGTGTCCTTGATGAGGGAAATAATTATTTTGTTAAGAACTCCCTACATAGCACTACAGTAATAGATAAATCTTATAACCTGAAATACATATTGGGTTTAATTAACTCAAGGCTTCTTGATTTTTATTTTCAGAACAACATTGGCTCAACTGGTGAAATATTCTCGCAAATGAAAATCGCCTATATAAAGAAACTACCTATTCATCCTATTGACTTCAACAACCCCACCGAAACGTCACAGCACGAGAAGATGGTCGCGCTGGTGAGTCAAATGCTGGAGCTGCACAAGTCCAAGGCGGGGGCGAAGACGCAGGCAGAGATGGATGTCTATGAGCGCCAAATCAAGTCTGTGGACGGGGCGATTGATGGTCTTGTCTATGAGTTGTATGGGTTGACGGAAGAAGAGGTGAAGATTGTGGAAGGCTGACCCCCTCCGTCCTATCGGTTGGGGGAGGACTGGTGGAGCTGGGTTGCGCGAAGAAGCAGTAAAAATAATTGAAGAAAGGCGAATCCAATGGAAACAAAAAGTTATCTATTCATTATCAACGACGCCCCGTACGGTAATGAACGCTCCTATAACGCCCTGCGCCATGCCATGAATTTGGTCAAACGCGAGGCAGTGGAGATAAAAGTATTTCTGGTTGCCGATGGTATCTTTTGCGCCCGCAAGGGACAAAAGACGCCTGAGGGATATTACAACGTCGAGCGCATGGTCAAGTCACTGGCCAGGCGCGGCAAAGTTGCCACTTGAGGAACCTGCTCAGAAGCCCGAGGTCTCGGGTTGGAAGATTTCACAGAAGGTATTGAAATGGGCAGCATGGATTTGCTCGGCGATTGGACTGTCGAAGCAGATCATGTGATCGTTTATTAGGGTCTTGTAGGGAAGAGGTGAAGATCACCACGAACCAGACCTGACAGGTTTAAATGAAACGTATGATGCGGAAATTATGAACAGCGCCCTATACCGGAGAGCCTATGCCCAAAGAGAGAATATTCATCGCAGAAAACGAGGCTGAGACAGCCCTGAACATCGCCGCCAAGCTGGAAAGCCTTGGTTATATTGTTGCCGGGCAGGCGGACCGCGGGGAAACCGCCATCCAAAAAGTGGAGGAGCTACAGCCCGATCTTGTTCTAATGGAATTTCACCTCCAGGGCCAGGTCAACGGATTAAAGGCCGCGAAACACATCCATGCCAATTTCGACATCCCAGTGGTTTTTATCGGCGCGCATGCTGATACAAGCACTTTGCAAAGCGCAGTGAAAGCCCAGGCCTACGGCTACATCACCACACCGCTCGAAGCCCATGATCTAAATTCAAATATTGCCCTGGCGCTCTATAAACACAGCATGGACCGTAAACTCCGCGCCAGCGAAGAGCGCTACGCGCTGGCCGTCCGCGCCGCCAACGACGGCATTTGGGACTGGAATTTGAAGACAAACGAAATTTATTACTCGATCCGCTGGAAAGAAATGCTCGGTTTCAAGGAGGATGAAATCGGCACCGATCCCAATGACTGGTTCAAGCTTGTTCACCCGGATGACCAGAAGCAGGTTCAAGACAACCTTGCGGCGCATCTTAAAGGCGTGACCCCCCATTTTGAATGTGAATATCGAATAAAACATTCCAACGGCGCCTATCGATGGGGGGTCAGCCGCGGCCTGGCCGTGAGGGACGCGAAAGGACATGCCTACCGGATGGCGGGATCGCAATCCGATATCACTGCAAGAAAACTGGCGGAAGAACGCCTGGCTCACGATGCAGTCCACGATGCGCTGACCGGCCTGCCGAACCGGGTGCTCTTTTTAGACCGTTTGCAAAACCGCCTGGAGCGAACAAAGCGCAACCCAGAAGATTTATTCGCAGTGATGTTCATCGACCTGGACCGGTTCAAAGTCGTCAACGACAGCCTTGGTCATGCCTTTGGCGATCAATTGCTCATCACCGCAGCCAACCGCCTGAAGCAATGCCTGCGACCCAATGACACGATCTCCCGCCTGAGTGGAGACGAGTTCGCCATATTGCTCGATACGGTGAGCGACATCAACAACGCGCGGCGAGTCGCGGACCGAATCAAGGGACAGTTGATCACAACCACCCTGCTGGGTGTTGTAGAACGATCCCCGGCTGCCAGCATCGGCATCGTACTGTTCAACAGCAGGTATTCAACCGCCGGGGAACTTCTGCGGGATGCGGATTCTGCAATGTATTACGCCAAGTCGATGGGCGGAAACCAATATCAAGTGTTCGACGATACCATGCACACGAGCGCGATCGAACTGATCCGCATCGAGGGAGAATTGAAACATGCCGTCGAGCGGAATGAATTGCTGGTGCATTACCAGCCGATCGTTTCCCTTGCAAACGGCAAACCTGTCGGCGCGGAAGCCCTGCTGCGCTGGCTCCATCCATTGAGGGGCCTGCTAGCGCCGCAGGATTTCATTCAGGTTGCCGAGGATACGGGTCTGATCCTGTCGATTGGAGAATATGTCCTGCGTACAGCGTGCGCCCAGGCCAAAGCCTGGAGAGAGGCGGGGCATCCAAATTTCTGGGTATCTGTCAACATTTCCGCCCGTCAGTTCCAGGATAAAAACCTCGTTGAAAAGATCACGCGGATCTTTACGGAGACCGGTCTGCCCGGTGAAGCCCTGCGGTTGGAAATTACCGAAAGCGTCGCCGTGCGGGACAAAGATTACACCGTCAAAATCATGAACGAATTGAATGCGCAGGGAGTCCACACATCCCTTGATGATTTTGGGACCGGGTATTCCTCTCTCAGTTACTTAAAACAATTCCCTCTCAAGGTCTTGAAAATCGACCAATCCTTCATTCAGGATATCCAAAACAATCCAAAAAACGAATCGTTGATCGCGGCCATCATCACCATGGCCCGCTCCCTAGGCCTTGAAGTGGTCGGTGAAGGTGTGGAAAAAGTAGAGCAGCTTACGTTCTTACAATCCCTGCTCTGCGATAACGCGCAGGGATTCCTGCTCGGCTCTCCCATCTCCGGAATGGAAATATCCAAGCTTCTCGAGAAAGAGTTCCCCGGACCCATTGGTGTTTAATACCAAGAAAAAATGCGGGAGGCCTACACGTCCCTGGTTGATCCATACTTTTCGATCATGCGGTTAAAAATGACTGTATCTTCGTGCGAGAGCAAGGTCACCTCAAAACCGATATTGTATGAATTAGGGACCATGCGGTCCGGCTCGCACCACTTGCTGCGCGCATTGAAGACAATGTTGGTTTTATTCGCAATATCTGCCGGCAGATCCAGGCGCAGTTTGAAAGCCGCATGAAGCGGCAGGGGTTTTTCACTATCCACCTGAATTCCTATCGCGCTGATCTCTGTCAGATATCCAATGGGCTGCAGCGTATTGGCATCCATCACACGCATATAATACGTAAACTTCCGACGCTTTTCCTTTCGCCTTTCTGAGTCCATGAAGCATCTCCTTTCAACACACCATTAATGCATTTGGCGAGTCATCTGATTATAGTATATTCATAAACGGATATTTTACAATGGGATGCGGATAAAAGCCTGGAACTTACCTTCAACGAAGAGACACGCCTCCTTCCGCGCCGACGCCTGCCCACCCTCCCGGGCAGAGGCAACCCCGAGAGCACTCCCCCGCTGCTGAATTCCAGCATCCCTCCAAGAAATACAAAGGGTATAATATGAATGTCACTGATGCCAAATCCGCTTTGAAAAAAAATTATTCCTTCGCTGACCTTTCATTAGCCAAACCGTCCTTTAGGAAAAATATTTTATGGTGAAAATCCTGATCGTTGACGACGACGATAAAGTCACTACACTCCTCGAAAGATTCCTTTCCTCGAGGAAATATCTGGTCACGGCCATCAACGAAAGCTCCAAGGCCATCCAGACCGCAAAATCCCTGCATCCCGACCTTATCATCCTCGATATCATGATGCCGCCGCCCGACGGGTTCACCCTCACGCGGATGCTGCGCGCCGACCCGAATTTTTCCCGCACGCCGATCCTGATCATCACCGCGCTGGACAACAGCAACAGCAAAGCCACCACCTTCGGCGCGAACGATTACCTGACAAAACCTTTCGATCTGGATGAATTGGTTTCGAGAATAGAAGCCCTGCTGCCCGGCATTAATTGAACGGCCATCGGCTCAAACAGCCATGAGCGGCTTTTTCGAGAGATGAATTTCGTAGTAAAAATAAAATAGTTCTTTATGGAGGCCTACCCATGGCGAAAATTTTGATCGTGGATGACGATATCCAAACTACTTCACTGCTGGAAAGCCTTGTCAAAATAAACGGGCACCAGCCCACCTCCGTGAACCTTAGCAGGCTCGCAATCGAAGTGGCGGATACCATCAAGCCCGACCTCATCCTGCTGGATATCATGATGGAAGGCGTCAACGGCATCGAATTATGTAAAATAATCAAGTCCGACTCGGGTTTAAAAAAGGTTCCAGTCATTATGGTATCAGCCCTGGATGATATCGGCAGTAAAAGAGATTCGTTCAACGCAGGCGCAATGGACTTCATTACCAAACCCATCCGCCCGAATGATTTTTCCGAAAGAATTCAGTCCGCGCTAAGCTTATAAAGCTCGACGCCCCTGCGCGGATGCATTTATCCCCCCCAACTATTCTATAAAAATGAAATCCTACCGAAAAGAACTTTGGTTTAATATCCCCGCCCGGCGCGGGTTCGTGAACATCACGCCCCAAGTCGAGGAATGCCTGCGTGAGAGCGCCATCCGCGAGGGATTGTGTCTTGTGAACGCCATGCACATCACTGCCTCCGTCTTCATCAATGATGATGAGAGCGGCCTGCATCACGACTATGATAAATGGCTCGAAAGGCTCGCGCCGCACGAACCGACAGGTGAGTACCGGCATAACGACACCGGCGAAGACAACGCAGACGCGCACATGAAACGCCAGGTAATGGGACGTGAAGTGGTGGTGGCAGTGACGAACGGCGAATTGGATTTCGGAACGTGGGAACAAATCTTTTACGGTGAATTCGATGGCAGGCGGAAAAAACGGGTATTAGTAAAGATCATCGGCGAATAAAAACGGGACGGCTTGCGCCGTCGATTCGTATAAAATCAAAACTGTTTATTTTCCCATTCCCCAAAGAAAAGAGGTTGAAATGCGTTTACAAGGTAAAAAAATTGCGGTTCTGGTTGCTGAAGGCGTTGAAGACTATGAATATTTTGTTCCCATGATGCGCTTGCAGGAGGAAGGCGCGCAGGTACTCACCGCCAGTCTTGACCTGAAATCCATAAAGGGGAAAAACGGCTTAACGATCACCCCCGATACATTGATCGAATCCTTAAATGCAAACGAGCTTTTCGCGCTGGTCATCCCTGGCGGTTGGGCGCCGGATAAGTTACGCCGGTATGACGCTGTGAAAAATCTCGTCAGAAAAATGAACGATGCCAATAAGATCATCGGCATCATTTGCCACGGCGGCTCCACTGCCATCTCCGCTGGCATCATCAAACAAGGTCAGCACGTCACGGGGTCCACGGGCATCAAGGATGATCTTGTCAACGTGGGCGGAGTCTGGGTGGATGAACCTGCCTTTCGAGAGGGCAACCAGGTTTGGGGGCGGGTCGTGGCGGATATCCCCGATTTCAACCGCGAGCTGGTCAAGGCACTAGTCGAAAAATAACGGCTTGGATTTCATCGTCTCAGGAATGGGGACGTTCAACAGACTCAGGATGGTGGGTGCGATTTGCAAATGGGACAGGGATTCATCCACCTCGCCTCTTCCTGCCACCGACGGCTGAATCACAAAAAACGGCACGGTGCGCTGCTGATAGGTTGTCCCGCCGTGTCCCCCATCGGCATTGATGCCGTGATCCCCGCTGACAAAAATTGTATATCCCAGATCGCGCCATTCCATGATGAGCGGCGCAAGTTTTGAATCCTGATAAATGGCGTGATTGCGGTATTCCTTCGAGTCGGAACCGAAGGTTTCACCGTGATAATCCATACCCATCGGATGAAGCAGCAGATAATCGGGGGAATACTTGCGAACAAGGTGCGCCGCGCTGTTGAAGAGTTCAATATCCGGATATTCGTCTTCGGTGTAGAAACGTCCGTGCTGAATATTAAGTGATTCATCGTCGGTTTCTTTATCGTCCACGGGGTTGTAGGGGGCGCGATTATATAATTCCGAATACCAATAATACGCCGCCGCAGCCGTGACCTTTCCCGCACTCCTCAAGGCCTGAAACACATTCGGCTTGTTCGACAGCCTGACAATGGAATTCGCCACAATCCCATGCTCGCTGGAAGGCACACCCGTGTGGATGGTTTCATACATGGGACGGGACATGCTGGGCAATTCACCGTTTATTTTATACAGGCTGGCTTGTTTGGTTTCCACCAAATGACCCAGAAACCCCATATTAACTTTTGCCACGTCGTAGCGCAGCGCATCAGAAAGGACAAGAATCACTTTGTTCATCACTACCTCAATGAAAAACGGTTCGGCATGTTTACGCCGAACCGTTTTCAATTCAATCAACCCATTATTCGTCCAATACCAGCACGGCTTCTTTTGAACAGGTCACCTGGTCCTTGGCGCCTATATTTGGCAAATCAAGGAAGGGGTTGTTGAACGTATCCACAAAGAATTTGGTATTGCCAATCTTCACCTGAATTCGAACAATGGAGCCAAGAAAATTGATGCTTTCAATTGTGCAATCCAAAATATTGGCCTTCTTTTCCTGGGAGACAAAATTAAATCTCTCCGGGCGGATGGCAACGCGGACCTTATCGCCTTTTCTTTTGCTTTTTATATCAGAAGCGCTTTCAAATTGCACACCATCCACGGTCACAAGTCCTTTTAATGGATCAAGCACTTCACCAGATGTGGTATTTAAGGTGCCGACGAAATTCGCGGTAAATACAGTTGTTGGAAAATTGTATATCTCGAATGGCGTTCCAATCTGTTCCATTTCTCCTATATTCATGACCACAATTCGGTCTGAGAGCGACAAGGCCTCCTCCTGGTCGTGAGTGACATAAATGGCTGTGATGCCCAGTTTCTGTTGAATGCTGCGTATTTCACCGCGGAGGGAAACGCGAATCTTGGCGTCCAGCGCCGAGAGAGGTTCGTCGAGAAGTAATACTTCAGGACGGATGGCCAACGCTCGGGCAAGGGCGACGCGTTGCATTTGCCCGCCAGAAAGCTGGTACGGATAGCTGTCTGCCTTGCTTTCAAGGCTTATAATCGAAAGCATCTCAGCTACACGGTCTTTTACGTCGGCTTCCTTTTCTTTCCTAACCTGTAAACCAAATCCAATATTCTGGGCAACTGTCATATTTGGGAAGAGCGCATATGACTGAAATACCATCCCTACATTACGTTGGTTGGGAGACTTATTTGTGATATCGGCCCCATTGATTGTTATCTCGCCAGAGGATGGGATTTCAAAACCAGCGATCATGCGAAGCGTTGTCGTTTTACCGCAGCCGGAGGGTCCTAGAAAGGAAACGAATTCGCCTTTGTTCACATCAAGATTGAAATCACGGACGGCTGTGAAATTGCCAAAGTGTTTTGAAACGTTCTTAAGCGCAAGATGGGTCATATCAAATCTCCGTCGAAGATTAATGGGTGCCTGCGGCTTGCCCCTGCCCGCCGGTCACAAGTTGGATCAATCCCATGGCTAACCAAGTAAGCAGAAAACTGACAAAGGAAAGTGCCGCAGGTTCATAGGCACGATGTTGCCCGAGCAGGAAAAGATACGGGCCAAAAGCGTTTACCCCCAGGAATGACGCAAGCGTCACTTCACCAACTACAATGGCAAAGGTGAGCAACGCACCACTCAGCAGGGCTGCACGGATGTTCGGTAAAATTACACGAGTAATGATAACGAACCAGTTGGCGCCGAGACTCTGGGATGCTTCTGTAAGCGTGCGAATATCCACGGTACGCATGCCAGTGTCCACAGACCGGTACATGTAAGGCATGGCAAGTACGACATATCCGCCGACGATCAGAATATTTGTGCCCATTTTAAAATTCGTGAGAGGCTGCATAAAGACAACATCTGTAAACGGGATGGAGAATGGGGTGCTATAGATGCGAATCAAGCCAAAAACAAGGATGATCGCAGGCACAACAAAAGGCATCAAGGTGATGAATTCGACGATACGGCGCGCCTGAGGCAGGCGTAAGCGAATCCAATAGGCTGTGGGCACGATTAATATAATACTTACCACAATGGTGGCAAGAGCGAGGACATTTGAATACATGAAGCTATTCCAAAACCGGTTATCCTCAAACGCTCTTTGATATGCCTTGAGGGGGTTCGCCGGGTCCCAACTCAACGAAAATTCAAAGGTTGCGAGCAGGGGCAATATAAAATAGAGCGCACCAATGATGAACCAAAGCCAGCTCCAGAAAGGGAACTTTCGAAGTCGGGTAATAAAGTTCATCTCAACCACCTTTCCGTTTTTGCCTGGAGCCAGGAGTAGCCAGCCAGCGAGATCGCCATGATAACGACCATTCCAATTGCCATGGCGTACCCAAGACCGGGGTTATATAATACGTCGCCGCGTATCTGGGCACCGATTTGAATGGTAACGATGCCAAGCCTGCCGCCAGTCAGGGCATAGGCGGTGGCATATGCGCCAAAGGCATTTCCAAAAAGAAGGATCATAGCCCCAAGAATGGAAGGCAGCAACACCGGCATGGCAACCTTCAGCCAGTATTGGGTGGTGTTTGCCCCAAGGTTTTCAGCAGCTTCACGCCACTCCTTTTTTAATCCATCCAATGCGGGCGCCATAATCAGAACCATCAGCGGGAATTGAAAGTACATGTAGACCAAACTTAACCCGATAAAACTATATAAATTAAAACCTGCGTCATAAATATTTAATTTGAAAACTTCCTTTAATACCTGAGTGATAAATCCCTGCCGTCCAATGGTGGCTACAAACGCAAAAGCAAGGGGAACACCCGCGAAATTGGAGGCAACTCCGGAAAAGGTGATCAAAACGGAGCGTAATGGCTTGGGCAAACCACCCACTGTGACAGAATAGGCAAGCAAAAACCCAAGAATCCCGCCCCCCAATGCAGTGATGGCGCTGATCTGAATACTAAGTTTATAGGCGTTGATAATATAGGATTCCGAGAACAATTGAATAATGTTATCGAAGGTGAAGGAACCGTCCGGTGCTGAAAAACTTGCTGTAAACAAACGAATGGACGGCAGGAAAAGAAACAGGATTGCAAACAGAAAAAATGGAACCACCCCGATCCATGTCTTCCAATTCGTGTCCGTCGCAGCACTATTTTGGGGATTAACAGTGGTCTGTGCCATGGTCTTATATCCTCAGAACTAGCCTTGCTAGGACGAGACCCCGCCATACGGCAGGGTCTCGTGCTATAACATCAAATCAGGGTTACGGGGCAGCTTGAACGTCGGCACCAACTGCAGAATCCCAGTTGGCAGTGATCAATTCTTTTGCGGTGTTGAGTTGATCAAGGGTTGGGAAGACAGCACCGGAAACATCAGGCAACTTGTCGAGCAATTCCTGAGGAATCACGCCGCGTGCGCGTAAATCAGCCTCACGGATCGGGTGACAGTAGCCTTCCATCCACAAAATCTGGCCTTCATCTGAATAGAGGAATTCCATCCAAAGTTTGGCAGCATTGGGGTGCGGGGCATAGGCGCTGATGGCCTGAACATACACACCAGCGAAACGACCGGTAGCAGGAACCACAACTGTAGCATTTGGATTACCTTCAAACGTGTCAATTGCCGAAAGCGCGTTATAGTCCCAGGTAATACGGACAGGGATTTCGCCTGTAGCAACCAGACCGTTGTTGGCGATCAAAGGAATGAGATTTCCAGCAGCGTTCATTTTAGAAAAGTAATCAAGACCAGCCTGGGCATCATCTAGGGAGCCGCCATTGGCTAGTGCAGCAGCGTGAACTGATTGGATAGCCTGATTGGAGGCGCGGGGGTCACCTGAAAGCGCGACCTGGCCCTTATATTTGGGATCAAGCAGGTCTCCCCAATCCTGGGGAACATCCGGCTGGACATCTGTGTTCACCAGGAAAGCCAATACGCCATAGTAGTCGCCATACCAGTAGCCTTCAGGGTCCTTGGCATCATCAGGGATGGTATCCCAGGTGGAGACTTTATAGGGCTGGATGAGGCCTTCCGCTTTGGAAGATTCGCCGAACGCAAAACCAACATCGATCACATCTGGAGCCTGGGGACCCTTGTTGTCTTTGTTGGCTTTGATGGCTTCAACTTCATCGGCCGAGCCAGCATCCGGATTCAATTCATTGACTTCGATGCCCGGATATTTGGCTTTGAACGCCTCGATCACTCCACCATAGTTACACCAATCATGGGGCAACGCAATCGTGGTGAGCATGCCTTCCGCCTTAGCGGCATCATAAAGAGCATCGCCAGACGCTGCGGGTGCCCCCGTATCGCCACCCCCACCACAAGCGGATAACAATGTGGCTGCAATCACGAACAGGGCGAGCAAATGATAAGCAAAGTTTTTAGTACGCATTTCTCTCTATCTCCTATATGAAATTAGTTTGACTGGACAAATGACGCGACCTTTATCATTTCTCTTTTCCTTGCACCTCCGATCCGTTTATTTAAAGAAGTACATTTTAGCATTATCAATATTCAAAGTCAAACTGCGCTTTGAATGAATGACCCAAGGAATTGATTTTTTCCACACCATCACCCTGCCACGCTCACTATTAACCAATAAATACCTGCCGAGATCAACCCGCTGACCGGGATGGTGATCAGCCAGGCAGTGAGGATATCTGAAACCACCGTCCAACGAACTTTACCAAAACGTTCCGAGGCGCCCACCCCCACGATGGCGGAACTCACCACCTGCGTAGTGCTGACCGGTGCGCCGGCAAGAGACCCCGCCAAAATCACAAAAGCGGATGTCAATTGAGTGGCAAAACTATGCACCGGTCGTATTTTGTAGAATTTACCGCCCAACGTGCGTATCAACCTCCAGCCGCCCAGTGCAGTTCCAAGCGCCATGATCGAGGCGCTGACAGCAATCACCCAGAACGGAACGGTAAAATCGCTCAACACACCACTGATCAATAAGCTCAGCGTGATGATGCCCATCGTTTTTTGTGCGTCATTCGTCCCATGGCTGAACGCAAGGCTAATCGCAGTAAACAACTGGGCTCGCTTGAAGATTTCATTGATGTTTGGAGAGGCATTGTGCGCAAGAAAATAGATCGACCGCAAGACCAGAAAGCCCGCCGCAAAACCAGCCAGGGGGGAAAGGAACAAACCGGCCAGCACCTTGTAAATTGCAGGAAGGTTGATCACTCCAGGGCCGGCCGTAAATATGACCACGCCGATCAGGCCTCCGATTAAGGCATGCGAGGAACTGCTTGGGATACCCAAAAACCATGTGATCAGATTCCAAACGATGGCGGCCAACAGGCAGGCGACAAGCGCATGCAGGGTCAGAAGATGGGAATCGACGATATCGCTGCCAACCGTCTTTGCCACGGTCACGCCGAAGAGAAAGGGACCTAAAAACTCTGCAACTGCAGTGACGCCCAATGCGGTCTGCGGATGAAACGCCCGCGATGAGATCATGGTTGCCACAATATTGCTCGAATCGCGCATCCCGTTGATGAACTCGAACACCAATGCCAGGATAATAACAAGGATCAATTCAGGAGGCATTAACACCTTGTTAAGTTTTCTTTACAACAATATCTGCAATGATATTTGCCGCCTCATCACCGCGGTCCGCCGCATTGGAAAGATGACGGTAGACTTCGCGCATCTTCAACATTTCCACAACGTGATGCAGGTCTTCAGGGCCGCTGAACAGGTCTGCAACCGCCTCTCGATAGACGGCCTCCACGCGGTTTTCAAGCGCTTTGGCGCGTTGGGCATGATCGATGGCTACCATTGGATGTTTCGGAAGGCGCTGAACGGCGTGCCAGATCTCGTAGGCCGCATCCCTTAGCAAGGAAGCGATCCGCAGCATGTAAGGCGTGGAATCGACTTTGAGGATGACCATTTCAATCACAGTGCTGTCGGCATAATCCACCACATCATCAATGGATCGGGAGAGGGCAAAAATATCCTCGCGGTCGAACGGCGTGACAAAGGTACGGTTCAATTCATCGATCAGGATGCGCCTGACTTCGTCCGCCTCTTTTTCCTTGATGGAAAGCTGCTCGGCCACTTCGGCTTCGCCTGTCTCCAGGTATTTGATCAGCAGCCTCAAGGACTCGTACGTAATGGAAGCCTGTTCTTCGATCAGTTTTTGAAAAACATCTTCGCGGCGCTTGAATAAACGAAACATAAAATCTCCAGACTAATTTTCAGACATTATTCGATCGGCAGCAATTCGCCCGCCACCATTCCCGGGAATGCCGCGCGAAGTTTTGCATCCAGCTCGGGAGAAATCAACGAGCCGGTGTTGCTGGTCATGATTTCCTTTGCCTTCTTCATGGCGCGGGTTTGAATATCGGTGGAACCCTTCTTCACCCAAATTGTGCGGGCGTCACGGTCGGCCAATTTTGTCATCACAGCCTCGGTCTTCATGCGGCTGATCGTATGCTTGGCGGTGATAAAGGAGCCTCCGGGTCCGATCTCCTTGATAAGCGACAAGCCAAGTTCATCGTCGCTGAAATTAATTCCGCGTTTCATGCGTTTCATCATCTGTGCCACTTCATCATCGATGACGGCCTTGGCAAAATCAAAGGTCTTGAGGGCGTCGATCAACCCGCCTATATTGAACATATCCATGCCGGAGAGCAGGCCGGCAATCCCGGACATGCCCGTTTCATAGCCAGCCTGCGCATCGTTCACTTTTGCATTCGTCAGGCCGATGTAACCGCCGCATGGGACATTATAAAAACGCGCAATCTGAGCAAAGGCCATGTGCAGCATGCCGCACTCAATCGCTCCGGATGTGTAAGCGCCCGAGCGCATATCAGCAACCGTCCCAAGCGTTGCATAAATCGTGGGCGTGCCTTCCTTTACCATTTGCATCAACACCAGCGCGGATAAAAATTCCGCGTTGCCCTGTGTCAAAGACCCTGCCATCGACATGGGGGAAGTAAGTCCCGCATTCGGCACAATGGTCGGATAAACAGGCAGTCCTTCTTTGGCAAAGAACATTACATTTTCAGTGGAGAGGTTATCCATCGTCAGCGGCGAGACCACAGGGCAATAGTGATGCGTCAGGAACGGATGCTCCGCATACGCCTCCTTCCCGCCCGCAACCATATACGCCATTTCCATCACGCTATACGTATCCTTCATGTTCGTTGTGGTGACACGGATCGGTTTAAGACAATACTTGATGGACGGATACAGCCTCGAGATTGTGAATTGATCCGCAGGCGCGTCATCCGCCAACGTGGAGATGGAGAAAATGTCGTAGCCGGGCAGTTCGTTGATGAGATGGGCAATGCGCGCGATATCGATGGACTCGGCGCGTCTTTCCTCGCCCGTAACTGGATCGATGATATCAGGCGCTGAACTCGCTGTAACAATGACCGGGCTGTCGCGGGGAATTGTTCTATCGAATTTCGGGTCGCGCCCGTGGAATGTAAATGACGGCGGCGCCATTTTGCGGAATTTTTCCACGATAGCGCGCGGGAATTTCACGCGTTCCTCTTCCACATGACATCCATGCAGTCTAAATAGTTCGCGGGCGGGTTCGTAACGGACTTTGAGGCCGACTTCTTCCAAAATCTCGAGCGAGGCCTCGTGGATCCGTTCCACTTGTTCCTGGGTCAAAAGAGTTGCAAAGGTCATGAGTCTTTTCCTTCCAATAAATTCGTGCTTATGAATCAACGGTGTTATTCAACCAGCGATCTCTTGATCTTTCTGCGTTCGATCTTTTTCTTTGGTAAAAACTTTTCAGCCAGCTTGCGTCCGCCGGAAACCAAAGCGTTATCGACAAGCGGCCCGCTTTGCGGAAGTCGAAATAATTTTCTCATCGTATGGAACTGGTCGCCGCGATAGACCATGTGGTCAACCCGCAGGGTCCTCGCCAATGCTGCGATCTCCTGCAGCGGGTGCATCTTCAAACCGGAATGGGTCACCTTGAGGGATGCCGCCGCAATCGCAAAACGGACGGAATCTTCGAGACTCCACCCATGAAGATAACCATAAATATAACCTGAGGAGAAAGTTGCGCCTGCGCCTGATCCATCCACGGCTTTTACCTTGGGCGCGTGCACGCGGATGATCTCCTCGCCGTGGACAACCATACAGCCCTGGCTGGCCATGGTGATGATGGCTGTCTTTATACCAGAATTAAACAGTTTACGCGCCACAGATAACATGGCTTGTTTTTTGCCGATCTGGGCGGCATCCGTCACCGCCTGGCAGATCGTGACCAAACCCGCGTATTTCTTGAGCAGTTCTGGATGGTTATGCCCATGCTCAAAATTCAGGAAGACCGGCACATGACGGCGGTGAGCCTCTTTCATTGCGCGCAGGATGTGCGCGTCGCCGTCGTACCAATCCACGTACAGCAATTTGGATTTCTTAATCAAGGAAAGGTCGGCGGTATCCAACGTACTCAGGATTTCCTCGGAGCGCTGCCAGAAATAGGTGCGCGCGCCTTTTCTGTCCGAGACGTTGACTTCGAGCGGCGTTTTATATTTTTTTGTAAAACGCACCCTGCCCTGCACTCCCATTTTTTTCAAGGTATCTGCAACATGGCGCCCGAGCAGGTCGTCACCGACGGAAGTGCCTATCATGGCAGTAGGCACATTCCATTGACGTAGATTGCAGGCAATGATCGCTGCATCGTCGTAAACATATTCGCTGACCTGATGAACGACCGCGCCGGTATTACGTTTTGGGAGCTTATCCAGCGCCATGATGTAGACGGGCGTCAACATGCCGAAGCCAATATACGCAAGGTTATTTGATTTCTTTTGATCCATAAAAAAATTAAATACAAAGGGCATGAAGTACACAAAGGGGAAACCCTTTTATTGCACTTCCTTCGTGACCTTTGTGTCCTTCGTGTTTAAAATTCATTTTCACGCGCGCGCCCTCTCGCCTTTCGGGTCGAATAACACAGACGCGGTCACTTCCGCTTCACGCCGACCTTCTATCAGGTCAACAATGAAGCGGTTGCCCTGTTTTGCCATTTCAATGGGCAGGTAGGCATACAGTATATTCTTCTTCAAGGTATATCCATATCCACCGCTGCGGACGCGGGATAATACCTTTTCTTTGTGATAAATTGCTTCGCCGCCGTAGATTTGAGTGAACTCATCACCATCGGTTAAGGTAAGGGTACATAGTTTGCGGCGGATGCCCTCTGCTTTTTGTTTGACCAGGGCATCCCGGCCAATGAAGTCGCCTTTATCGAGATGAACGCAGAAGCCAAGCCCGCCTTCGTAGGGAGTTTCAGACGGGGTGATATCGGTCGTGAAATAACGATAGCCTTTCTCAAGCCGCAATGAATCAAGCACCTTGTAACCGCCGACTTCAAGACCAAACTCCCTGCCCGCTTCAATGAGCATATCCCACACGGGCGTGGCGCGTTGATTGGGAATGTAAAGCTCCCAACCCAACTCGCCCGCATAACTGACACGTTGTGCGTACACCTTTGTGCCGTTGATATCGATCTGCTTGGTCTGTAAATATGGGTGGGCGGAATTTGATACATCGCTGGTGGTAATCTGCGACAACACCGCGCGCGCCTTCGGTCCCCACAGAGCAAGACAGGCATAATCCTGCGTGATATCACGGATGGATACCTCACCATCTTTTTCATCCACATGCATCTGGATACGCGCCAGATCGTTCGCTATGAATCCCGAACCTGTGATAACCCAGAAATTATCCTCACCCAAACGCGTAACGGTCAAGTCCGATTCAATCCCGCCGCGTGTGTTCAGGAATTGCGTGTAAATTGCACTGCCGACAGGCTTGTTGATGTCGCTGTCTGTCAGGCGCTGCAACAAAGGCAGTGCGCCTTTGCCTTTCACTTCGATCTTTCCAAACGAGGTCAGGTCGAAAAGCGTGACGCGTTCGCGGGTGGCAACATGCTCCTGCCCCACACGGTCGAAGAACGGCGGCTTGTTCCAGCCAAACTGGCGCTGATCCTCCCCCATGCGGCGCGATTCCTTTCCTGGTTCGAAATAATTTACGCGTTCCCAGCCAAACTTTTCGCCATAGACTGCGCCTTTTTCCATCAAACGGAAATGGACCGGACTCACACGATGTGGCCGCGCTGTTTCATGTTCGTCATGCGGGAATCTCATCCGATAGTAATACTTGACACTTTCCACTGTACGGTCTGCCGCATATACGGGGTCTGAATAATAATTGCCAAAGCGGGTGGCACGGTAGGCATACACATCCATCGGCGCTTCGCCTTCGATGATCCACTCAGCCAGCAGCTTGCCCATTCCGCCTGCGCCGCCATATCCATTGAGAGAAATGCCCGCCATCATCCACATTCCGCGCACTCCAGCCATCGGACCCAACAAGGGCTGGCAATCCGGCGTGTACGCGCCCGGATGTCGCACCAGAGTGATGATACCGGCTTGATCCAAAAATGGCAGCCGTCGGATGGCTCCTTCGAGCAGCATTTCAAATTGGTCAAAATCGCCGGGGAAACTCTTGCTGCCATGTTCCCATGGCGTGCCGTCGATCCAACGCGGCAGCGGTTTTGGTTCGTACCCACCAATGACAAGTCCGCCTGCTTCCTGGCGCATGTACACCAAATTGTCTGGGTCTCGCAAGCAAGGCGTGTCTGACGAAAATTCATGGCCGGGCACAGCCCGCAATGCGATATGTTGATGGTCCACTGGGGTGGTTGGGAAGTGCAGTCCCACCATGGCGGCGATGCGCGGAGCCCACAACCCCGCCGCATTGATGACGATCTCGCATCGGATCTCGCCCTTATCTGTCACCACTCGCTCGATCTCCCCCTTCGCCGAAAGCTTGATCCCCGTCACACGGGTGTTCGTATATATTTCCACACCGAGGTCTTTGGCAAACTTCGCCATTGAAGTGGTTGTAATATACGGGTCGAGCTGCCCATCCCGCGGGAGATAAATGCCGCCGTATAAATCCTTGTTTGAAATTTGCGGCATATGTTTCACCGCTTCATCAGGGCCGATGACTTCGCAATCCAAACCCAATGCCTTGGCGCGACTCACGCTGCGCTCCAACTCTTTAAGTTGTTCCTTGCTGGAAGCGACTCGTAAACTGCCTACGTGGTTGAACAATCCCAGCTCACTGTACAACTCAACACTGTACATGCGGAATTTGAGCATGGCCTGCGAGGTGGCAAACTGGGTCACCAGCCCCGCCGCATGAGACGATTCACCGCTCGCGATCTCGCCCTTTTCGATGATCACAACATCCTTGCGCCCGTACTTTGCAAGGTGATACGCAACCTGCGCCCCGAAAATCCCGCCGCCGATCACAACAATTTCCGCTTGCGTTTTCATTTATTTCACCTTTTATTTTGCGTAAGGCGGATTTGCAACTCCGCTGCGCAATTAATTTTTCACGTCCATCAGCCACCCCTCAAACTCGTTCGAATCCATTTTTTCCTCGGCCCTGCCCCAGCGTTCGATGGCCCAGCCCCAAAAGTCAAAATCGATGGTGGATATCTTCGCCTGAATGGCGGCCCACAATCCCCAGCCCACATCTGACATGATCATGTTCAATTTCATGCGGGCGATCATATCCGTTTTTGCCTCACCAAAATACGCCGCACAGACTTCCGCGATCTGCTCGTCGTTAAATTGCATTTCCTGGCAGGTGTTGCCCAACTCGAAAGTCGGATCGTTGTTCCCGCTGTATTCATAATCGATCAACCAGAGCTGATTTCCATCGTCAATATAATTTTCAGCCAGCAAGTCGTTATTGCATGGGACGGTGGGTAACGGCCTGACGCTCATGGCCTGTTCAATGAGCTTGACCGTCTCCATGCGTTCATCATATCCCTTCGGGATTTTTATTCCACGCTCACTGCACAGGCGGAGGTAATACTCCGTGAGGCGGAACATGTTGAAGTCCGAAAAGAAGCGCGCGCCTTGATTCAATTTTTTGATGGCCTGCGCCATACGGGTCGGCATCCCTTTTTCGCCCAACGTTTCCTTCGACATCGTCTTTCCATTCAGGAATTCGATCACCATCACATTGTATTCGGGCAGGTGATGAAGAATTCTCGGCGCCACACCCGCCTCACCAGCAGCTTTGGTGTTGTAGTATTCGTTCTTGCGGTCGATGGCCAGCAGTTCCGTGCTTTCGCCGGGTACGCGCACAAAATATGGAATCCCGTCTACATCCACTTTAAAGTTGGTGTTGGTCAGTCCGCCGGATAACGGCTGAATGGATATATCATTCCCTTTCCAATCTTCGATTTTTGCAACCACTTCTTCGATGACTGACATTAATTCTCCTTATAAGATTGTAGGGACACAGCGAAATATTTATCGTCACAATCATTGTCGACCCGCTGTGTCCCTACGTTTCAGACGCTCATAAAGATTGTATTATTCCGGTGGAATTTCCTTGAAGGCGTAATCCACGTTGATGCCTTTGGATTTCTGCGTATTCTTGGCAATGAAATACCAGATCGCCGAAACGAGCAGTACACCGAACACGATCTGGTAAGCCAGGGGGCTGGTCAGACCGAGACGCGGATCGAACATGAACATCAATAGGAAGACCGTACCAAAGATAAAACCAAGCCCGCCCAGAATAGTCACCAGCGGAATGCCGCCAACCTTGTAGGCTGCGCCGGGCGAAGACTCGTATACATCCTTTGCGCGATATGGGAGCAAGGCACCTGCCAGGCAGGTGATGACGAACACGTAACCACAGGCGAACGTTACACCAAGTGTCAGCCCAACCCAGCCGGGGTACAGGTTGTACAACAGGATGACCGGGATACTGGCGATGAAATACGCCCAATGCGCATTGGCCGGCGTATGGCGTTTGTCGTCCACCTTGCTAATCGCTTCGGGGAGCAGGCGGTCGAGCGACATGGCGACCATGACGCGCGTCATGCCGATGTAGCAGTTGTGGACAATCTGATGCGAGTTTAGGATATAGCCGAGGCCGATGATGATGACCACCAGCGGACTGCCAGACAGCGCCACAGCAATAATATTGGGCCACAGCCAGAAACCGGAAATGGTTGCTTCGCCAATCAAAGACCAATATCCAGCACCGGCAATGTAAAGAAACTCTGTGCCCACTGCCTTCTCAAGAGCGGCGGCGAGGATGGCAAGCAGAATGCCGGTAAAGATCAACGAACCGACGATAATGAACAATTGGTCCTTGAACGAGCGCGCATTCTTAATCTCACCGTTCTGCTGGGCAGAATATGTCGCCCACTGCAGGGATGTCCATGCGATGGGCGCAACCAGCAAGGTCGCGATCATGCTGAAGGGAGGATTCAGGTCGATACCTGCCGCGACGGTGGCGTCTTTGGCGGTTTGAACAAAGTTCGATACACCGCTGATGGCAAGCGCAAATGCATCCAACTTCGCCACAGAAGAATCGGGGTTCCCCGTGAAAAGTACAGCCAGCATGGTAATAAAGGCAAGCAGGGTGCCAACGATCATCACAGATTGGAAGCGGACATAATTCTTGAAACCGCTGATGAGGATCATCATGGCAACAAAGGCATTAAGAATGCTGGTGATGATGATGCCCGTCGAGCCGGTGAACCACAACCCCAGGTTGGTCATGGCAGCGTTGTCGGTAAATGCGCCAAGCCCAAGGAACAAGGGCGCAAATCCCAAATATGCCAGCAGCCATCCCGACAGGGCAACCCATTGCAGGATCCAGATGACATAGCCGGACATCACAACCGTGAACGCCACACCGCCGCCAAAGACGCGGCTCTGAAAAACATAGTCACCGCCGGAGCGGGGCATGGCTGTGGAAAGCCACACATACACAAGCGCAATGGGAATTTCGATCACCATCGCGAGCAAAATTCCCCAGACGAGTTTGCCGCCCGGCAACGCACCCGGCGCCCAAAGATACGTCCAGGGAAAGATCAAGCCCATCGTCAAAATGTTATAGACGAAAGCTGAGAACGGAGACATAACACGTACAAGCCCGGAGGCTTTTCGAGTAAAGACTTCTGGTTTTGCCGTAGCTGTAGCCATTTCTTTTCTCCTTTGGTTTGAATTAATTCAATCCGTATACAATCTCCTTAAAAATCAACCACACGATCTGGATGTGCCGCCTCCTTTCATTCATCGTCCTGCGGGTTTGATTTCCAAACAGGATTAATCAAAAAAACCTGCGGGGCGTTTTATCAGCCGCTTGTCATTTGATAGCCCTGCACATCGCCGTCTAGAAAGGTCACCAGACAGCCGCGCAGAACGCCTTCTGCATATTCACTGCCCGGGTTGATGCAGGTGGTGCGCCCTATTTTTGCAACAGACTGGGATTCATGGATGTGACCATGCAGACCAAGCATTGGCTTGTGTTTTTCGATCGCCTCGCGGACGGCTGCGCTTCCTGCCCCGTGCATAATGGGTTGCCCTCCCTGAACAATTTGCTGCGGGGGATCCTTGTCCCAATCCAGCATAGGACAGGTATCCAAAGTAGAGTCTTTTGGCGGGTCGTGGAAATTAAAAATGGCCTTGTTCATATCAGGGACCAGCCCGGCCATTTTTTCTATCATTGCACCTAATTCCTCCTCGGAAACCTCGCGCGGGGTATTCCAGGGAGTCGGCGTGCTTATACCAATCGAGATCATTGTATGATCGTCATCAACTTGCACCATTTCGTTTTCACAGGCAAAAAAGGATTTTGTAGGTTCTGTTTTCATTACATTCAAAACATCCCACTCATCGTCATTGCCGCCCGTGACGAAGCATTTTATCCCGGTACCGTTCAATCGTTCTTCGGCCAGATTTACCCAATTCGTCAATTTTTGCCGGGCAAGCTCGTTGAATAAAGTCTCCACAGATTTTGGGTCGGCTTGCAAGGCGCGGAATTCATCCTCTTCCATGACCTTGTAATAGAAACCCAGAATATCCAGCTTGCCTGTGAGTGCTTTTAATTCATCATCCGTGGTAAGCCGCTCCACACGTCCCTGCACCGTGGCGCGATGATGCCCGTTCGACTCCTTGATGATGGGGATCATCAACTTGCCTTGAATATCCCCGCCCATGACGATCACATTGACGTTGTAGAATTTTCCCGCATTTATGAACTTGCGGAACGTGCGCTCAGAGCCGTGAATATCAGTGGCAAAGAACAAACGGGTAGGTTCTTTCTTGGGCTTTTTTGAAAACAGAAATGACATCAGGCTTCTCCAAAAATAATAACCGGGCGCGTCAGGCCGGAACGGGCGTGGAACCCGCGATCAAGCAAGAGACTTTGTGATCTGCAAGCGATTCCAGCGCCGAAGAATCAAGTCGTTCATCAGACACAAGTTTGTCGATCTCATCAATATTTGCAACCTGGAAATTCGAAACCACGCCCCATTTGCTGTGGTCGGCGACGACGATCACCTGCCCCTTTGTGCGTTCGATCATTTTGCGGACAACATCCGCTTCGGGGTTGGTGGGCACGGTGCAGCCGTGCTTTAGGGAGATTCCGTCAACGCCAAGGATCGTTTTATTGGCATAGACCAGCCCCAGGCTGTCGAGAGCGAAGCGGCCGGCGATTGAATTGGAACGGGATTGGAATTCGCCTCCCGTCATAAAGTAGTGGTATCCCGGGTCGCCGAGTTCCATCACCGCGCTAACGTTGTTCGTAAAAACCGTGATGCGGGAATTGCGGGGGATATGCTGAAGAACCTGAGTGGCCGTTGTGCCGCTGTTGATGAAAACAATATCACCCTCCACGATCAAGGATGCGGCAAGTTCGCCGATGCGTCTTTTTTCTTCCGGGTGATGCTGGGCCCGCTGCTGGTATTCCTGTTCGAGGATCATGCGCTGGTTTAAGATCGCGCCCCCATGTGTGCGCTCGAGAATTCCCTTCTGTTCCAGCCATTCCAGATCACGCCGAACGGTGGCTTCGGAAGTTTCCAGCATTTCACACAAATCAACCGTGCGGACGATTTGGTGAATAGCCAGATATTCCTGAATTCGCTCCCGCCGTTGGGCTGGAATGAGAGGTTTGCTCATCTATTAGTCTCGGCCTGGGGTTGAAGGAAATTGCTCACTTTGATGCCGCATTATATAAGAATCTGATGAAATTTGCAAGTTTTTGACTTTTTCATTATAATAATATGAATGTTCCGATTATATTCGTTTTCCATCGGCCTTCGCGCCTAGCTCTCTTTGCAGGAGATTTGTATGACGAAAAGTTCCATTGGGATGGGTGAGCAAGACCAGTCAGAGCGCGAGAAATTTGAGAACGAATTAAAAACAATCCTTAAAGCCAGTGAGGATGCAGGCATCCTCCTGAGGGTGATCGGCTCGCTGGCTTTTCAAATACACTGTCCTCAGTTCGGATACCTGCAAGCCGCAATGGGCCGCGCTTATACAGATATTGATTTTGGGGCATACAGCAAGCAAAATAAACAGATCACAAAAATGATGGCTTCCCTGGGGTATAGCGAGAACCGCGAAGTTTTTATTTCTTCGGAAGGCGAACGCGCCATTTTCGATAAACCTGGCAACGGACTTCATGTGGACGTCTTCTACGAAAAACTTGATTTCTGCCACGCGATCTACTGGAAAGACCGGCTCGAGGTCGACTCCCCGACTATTCCCTTAACCGAATTGCTCCTCGAAAAAATGCAGATCGTTCAGATTAACGAAAAGGATATCATCGATACGATCATGCTGCTGCTGGAACATCCGCTGGGGGACATCGATAAAGAGACCATCAACATTAAACTGGCGGCACAATTATGCGCCAACGAGTGGGGGTTATGGCGGACGACCACAATGAACCTTGAAAAAGTAAAACAACTCGCCCAACATTACGAACAACTTACCGATGAGCAAAAATCAAAAGTGACCCTACAGGTGGACAAGATCGTTGCGCGCCTGAATAACGAACCTAAACCGCTCGCCTGGCGCATCCGTGACAGAGTCGGCGACCGCGTTAAATGGTACAAAGAAGTAGACGAAGTTTAAGGAGTCGATATGGCCAAGCTTGTAAAAGACCTCATGCACGCTGGACTCATCACATGCAAACCGGATGCCACATTGGGGCAGGTGGCAGTCTTATTGGACCAACACCACGTCCACGCCCTGGTCGTCACTGACCGTGATGGGCGCACGCTCGGCGTCATTTCAGATTTTGACCTGATGGCGGGCGAATGGCTCTCTTCGGATGAGGAGAGCCTGGCCGTGATGCGAAAATTAACCGCCGCGGATCTCATGTCGCAGCCAGTTGATTCTGTTGAAGCAAACACTCCCCTCGCTGATGCAGCCCGCATCATTATGGAAAAAAAGATAAGCCGTCTTTTGGTAATCGAAAAAGGAAAAACCGTCGGCATTATTTCGCTTTCCGATTTTGTGGCGAGCATTGCCGGTGCAATGAAAACAAAACGGGACAAGGTTGGCGATGTCATGTCCGACGCGATCCTGGTTTGCCGCGGGAAGACCCCCGTCGTCTCCGCAGCGCGGGCGATGACTTCCTCCGGCTGGCGCTCGGTGCTGGTCGTGGATGCAAAGGGAAAGATCCTCGGTGTGGTAAGCGGGCATGACTTAATGGGACTGATCAAGGACGGGGTCGACGAGAAATTGATCGTGCGAGACGTGATGCACCCTGCTCTGACCATCGACATCCATGCCAGCCTGCGCGAAGCAGCCGATATGATGATCCAAAACTATCATCACAGGCTGGTGGTAGTTGACAAGGCAGATCCCGATTCCTTCCCGCTGGGTGCAATCTCCACCTTCGATATTGTGGCAGAAATGGCCCGCCCGGATTCGGTCTGGCAGAAATAAATTCGAGCATCGATCACGGACGATAACCGATAGAACATTCCAATGACCCGATCGTCCATCATCGTAATAGGAGCATAGGATGTCTGAATTTCCAACACAAGCGCAAGTGGTAGTCATCGGCGGAGGCGTGGGCGGGGCAAGCATTGCCTATCATCTGACAAAACTGGGGTGGAAAGATGTGGTTGTTCTTGAAAGGCACGAGTTAACAGCAGGCTCCACCTGGCATTCAGCAGGTTTGGTCGGCCAAATGCGCTCGGATGCGAACCTGACGCGCATGATGCACTACAGCACGGATTTGTATCGCAGCCTCAAGGCCGAAACAGGACAGGACACATCCTGGCGTGAGGTCGGCGGGGTCCGTCTTGCTTCCTCAGCGGAACGCATGGAGGAAACCAAGCGCCTTGTGGGCATGGCTAATTCCTTTGGCGTACCCATGGAATTGATCTCGCCGAAAGAGGCGCAGGATTTGTTCCCATTGATGGATATCAAAGGGGTGGTTGGCGCAGCGTACACTCCCAACGATGGCAGCATCGATCCAACAGGCCTCACAAATGCGCTCGCCATCGGTGCAAAGAACCGCGGCGCAAAAATTTTCACCAACACCAATGTCGAAAAAATCAATTTGAAGAACGGCCGCGTCAGCGAGGTGGTGACAGATAAGGGTACGATCAAGACCGAGGTTGTGGTGAACGCTTCAGGTATGTGGGGACGCGAAGTCGGGAAAATGGTCGGGCTGAGTCTGCCGGTCATCCCGATGGCACATCTTTACATTATGACCAAGCCCATCGAAGGCGTGACGAGCAAGTTCCCCAACCTGCGAGATCCCGACCTGCTGGTTTATTGGCGCGAAGAAGTTGGCGGATTGGTGACGGGCGGTTACGAACGCCAGCCTGCAACCTTCGGCATGAATGGCATTCCAAAAGATTTCAAATACCAATTGCTGCCGCCGGACTGGGAACGCTTCACCCCATTGATGGAAAATTCCATCCGCCGTGTGCCAGCAATCGAAGGCGCGGAAGTTATTAAGCTGTTAAACGGACCGGAAGGCTTTACGCCCGATGGAGAATTTTTGCTTGGCCCAACATCTGTTAAAGGTTTTTGGGTGGCTTGCGCATTCTGCGCTCACGGACTTGCCGGTGCAGGCGGCATCGGCAAAGTAATGGCGGAATGGATCGTGGATGGCAACCCCGAGTGGGATATGTGGCGACTGGATGTCCGCCGCTTTGGCCCCAACTATAACAGCCTGGAATATGCGGTAGCCCGCACCTTTGAAACCTATACCCAATATTACGACATTCATTTTCCCGGTGAGGAACGCCTTTCAAAGCGGAATGTGCGCACCTCCCCCACCTATTACCGCCTGCGAGATCTTGGCTGTCACTTTGGCGAAAAGATGGGCTGGGAGCGCCCAAACTGGTTTCGGAAATATGAAGAGCTTGCCACACACGGGCATGAACCTAAAGGCTGGGCGCGCCACAACTGGTCGCGGGCGATCGGTTACGAACATTTAATGACCCGCGAGAACGCCGGTCTCTTCGACGAAACATCCTTCAATAAATTTGAAGTGCGCGGACCCGGCGCGTTGAAATTCCTCAATTATGTCTGCGCCAATGAAATGGACCAACCGCTCGGCGCGATTACCTACACCCAATGCCTCAATAAACGCGGCGGTATCGAATGCGATTTCACCGTCACAAGGCTGGCTGAAGACCGCTTCTTTATCGTTACTGGCACGGCATTTGGGCAGCATGATATGTCGTGGCTTTCACTCAACATGCCTGAGGACGGCAGTGTGACCCTTGAAGATGTCTGCTCAAACTACGCCTGTATCGGTTTATGGGGGCCGAAGGCGCGGAAAATTTTGGAAAAAGTCGCAATGGAGGATGTCTCGAATGCGAACTTCCCATATATGACAGCCCGGCGAATGAATGTGGGCGATGTCCCCGTCATCGCTTCGCGCGTAACGTATGTCGGCGAGCTGGGCTGGGAGTTTTACTGCCCGATGGAATATGGCTTGCGTCTCTGGGATACGCTTTGGGAGGCAGGCGCTCCTGAAGGCATGGTGGCCGGTGGTTATAAGGCCATTGACACTCTTCGGCTCGAAAAGGGTTATCGTTATTGGAGTGGTGAGATTTCGCCGGATTACACTCCCTATGAAGCGGGGCTTGGTTTTGCGGTGAAATTGGATAAAAAGGATTTCATCGGCAGGGATGCGCTGGTGAAACAAAAAGCGGAAGGTATTAAGAACAAACTATGCACAATCACGATCTCCGATGACCGCACGATTGCGCTAGGCAAGGAACCCATCCGCTCTGACGGAAAACTCGTGGGTTGGGTGGCCTCCGGCGGCTTCGGTTATTCGATCAACAAATCCATTGCGTACGCCTACCTTCCCATGGAATATGCAAAGGTTGGCACAAAATTGGAGATTGAGTTTTTTGGCGAGCAGGTCAGCGCGGAAGTTGCGCCGGCTGTGTTGTGGGATGCCAAAGGCGAACGAATTCGTCAGTAAACAGGAACAGGGTTCAGTTCGGTAAGAAGCGATTTTGTGAATGTACATCGCACCTGCAAATCGGATAATCAGATTGCAAGTTCACAGTGTTTGAATTTCCTCCCCTGCCAAAGGATGGAAGACTGGAAGGAGGCATTGCTGCCGTAAATATAACCATCATTTTCAGTAAGGCCGTACGAATTCCGCAATAATCGAATCTAAATCCAATTTTGGAAGGATGCCATTCATGTCCATGACATTGCAAATCGATAAAGCAATAGAGAAAGTGCCGTTCCTGCGCGATTCGAAGAACGTGAAAAAGACTCCGCTGAGCGGCGGCATTACGAATTTGAATTTCAAGATCGATGCAGAAGGAAGATCCTATGTGATCCGACTCGCCGGGGAGGGCACACATCAATTAGGGATCAAGCGTGATGTGGAATATGCGGCGAATTATGCGGCGGGGCAGCTGGGCATTGCCCCGGATGTTGTGTATTTTATCGAACCGGAAGGATATATCGTTACCCGGTTTATTACCGGAAAACCCATCCCCCCGGAGGCGATCAAGCAGCCCGATTACCTGGCACGGATAGTAAAAAAGATCCGCCTCTTCCACAAGCGCGGGCCGAAATTGAAGGGCGAGTTCAACGTCTTTCGCCGCGTGGAGATGCTGGAAAAAGTATCGAAGAGCAACGACTGCAAATTCCCGCACGATTGGGACTGGATCATGCAGAAGACCAACGAAGTAAAAAAGGCGCTGGAAAAAGATCCCTACACACCCACCCCCTGCCACGACGACCTGTTGAACCTGAACTGGCTGGAGGAGGAAGTCCCCGGTGATATCGGCGAGATTCGCCTGCTGGATTGGGAGTACGCCGGCATGGGTGATATATTCTTCGACCTTGCGAACTTCTGCCACCATCACCGCCTGAACGATGACCAGGTGCGCTTCTTCCTTAACGAATATTTTGGGGAGGTGACCCCCAGGCATTTTGCACGCCTGAAACTGATGTGGCCCATGTCTGAGCTGCATGAATCCATGTGGGGCACCACGCAAACCGGCATTTCCAAACTGGAGGAGGACTTCCAGGGGTACGCCGACTTATGGTTCGCGCGTTTCCGCCAACATGTGACTGACTCCCGTTGGGAGCAGTGGTTGAAGGATGTGGCTAAGAAAAAGTGATAAAGGATGAAGAGAAGATATTCATCCTTTTATAAGAGTTCAGCCATTCAAAAGCATAACTAAGCAAGGAGAAAATCATGTCAATCGTAAATGCAAAAGAAATAATGATCGAGGGGGCAAAAAATGGATACGCTGTCGGGGCGTTCAATATCACGGACCTCGTCCAGTTCGAGGCGGTGATCGATGCGGCCATCGAAAAAAAGGCTCCCGTCATCGTGCAAACCTCCGTCAAGCCTTCGCAATTCCTCGGCACGAAAATGATGGTTGCCATCTATCGTACACTGGCTGAGTCGGCGCCGATTCCAGTCTGCCTGCACCTCGATCACTCCACAGACATTGCCTACTGCAAAAAATGCGCAGACGCAGGCTACACCAACATCATGATCGATGCCTCGAAACAATCCTACGAAGAGAACATCCGCCAGACCAAGGAAGTAGTGGATTACTGCCACAGCGTGGGAAATATCTCTGTCGAGGGCGAGTTGGGAACTGTGGGCGGCGTGGAAGACCAGATCAAAGTGGCGGAAGATGAAGCGCAGCTGGCGAATCCAGAACAATCGATTGAATTCGTCGAGCGCACGGGTGTGGATATCTTCGCCCCGGCTATTGGCACCGCCCATGGCGTTTACAAAACAAAGAATCCGAAGATAGACTTTGAGCGCATGGCCACCATCCACAAGATGTTGAACGGCAATGGCATCAAAACTCCGCTGGTCGTTCACGGCGGTACCGGCCTGCCCGATGATTACATCGTCAAGCTGCTCCAGGCTGGCGGCGCGAAGTTTAACGTCTCCACCGAGTTGAAACATACGCTGATCGACGCAAAATGGGAATACATCAACGCCCACCGCGACGAATACGACCCGGGCAAACTGGATGTCTTTGTCCGCGACGCAACCCGCAAGGCGGTGATGCACTGGATCGATAAACTTGGTTCAGCTGGAAAAGCGTAGGCACGTAATCTGATAGTTGGATTTACCTGCCTCAGATAAAACATAATTAATCTTAAGGAGTTAACGAATGAAGAAAATCGAAGAATATTACGCCCCATGGGTAAAGGGCATCCCAATGTATATTTCGGACCACATCGAGAAAGCATGGAGAGACCCGAAACTTCATCGCATGATGTCCAACGAGAATCCGCTCCCTCCCTCTGAAAAAGTGCTGGATGCGATGTACAAATATGCGAAGATGGCGAATCGCTACCCTGACCAGGGTCTGGTGGTGCGCACCAAGATCGCAGAGATGAACAATGTGGACGGCCCTGGAAATGTGATGATCGGAAACGGATCGAGTGAAGTGTACGATAACATCTTCCGCATGTTCATTCAGCCCGGCGAGGAAGTCATTCAGCACACGCCCTGTTTCGGAATTTACGGCCTGCGCGGGACATTGCTCGGTGCAAAAATGGTCTCTGTGCCGATGGTTTACAAAGATCATCTCATGCATTACGACCCCGACGCGATCATCAAAGCAGTCACCGACAAGACGAAGATCATCGTGGTCGCCAACCCAAATAACCCCACCGGCAACTTCATGGATGCGAAGCACTTCGTCACAATTGCTGAGCTGGGTATTCCCTTTGTCGTTGACGAAGCCTATGTGGAATATGCCGGGCTGGGCATGTCGCAAGTGCAGTTGACCAAGAAGTATAAGAACGTATTGATCACGCGCACGCTTTCGAAGGCCTACGGCCTGGCGGGAATGCGCTTCGGATACACCATCGCGAACAAGGAAGTCATCGACCAGATCGCGGGATCGCTGCTTCCGTGGAACGTGGGCACGATTCCCATGTGGGCGGCGCTGGCGGCCTTTGAAGACAAGGAAGGGCTCGAGGAGCGCGTCAAGTTCAACAACAGCGAAGTGGATTTCATCACCGAATCGCTCAGCGACATCCCCGGGTTTTACGTCATGCCGTCCAAAGCCAACTATATCCTCTTCGATTGCGGCGAAACGGGCAAGACGGGCAAGGAAGTCCTTGCCTTTGCCGAAACCAAAGGCATCATCCTGCGGGGCGAAAGCAAGAAATACGGGAGCGACGGCTGGTTCCGCGTGACCATCGGCTCGAAGGAAGAGAACCGCATGTTCGTGGATACTATCCGCGAATTCTTTGGGATGAAGAAATAGTTTGTCATTGCGAGCGAAGCGAAGCAATCCCCAGAACGATGAAACTGCTTCTGGTGGACCGCTTCGCGCACCGCACCCGCAATGATATGGAGGCTGATATGTCAAAAATAAAAGCAGTATTCTTCGACCAGGATGGGGTGATCATCGACACGGAACGGGATGGTCACCGCGTCTCGTTCAATATGACTTTCAAGGAATTCGGTTTCACCGACGAGTGGAGCGTGGACTATTACCATGAACTGCTCCAGATCGCGGGCGGCAAGGAACGCATGAAGCATCATTGGAAGACCAAAGGCTTCTCGAAACCGTTGACCGAAGAGGAGATTGACAACCTCGTCAAGGAAATGCATAAGCGGAAGACCGCCCTGTTCGTGGAACTGATCGAGACGGGCAAACTGCCGCTTCGCCCGGGCATTCATCGGTTCATGAAAGAGGCGATGGACGCGGGCTTGAAGATCGCGATCTGCACCACATCCAATGAACAGGCGGCAAAAGCCATCACGGAAAAAATCCTCTCGGATATCAAATTCGAAATCGTGCTGGCTGGTGATGTGGTCAAGAACAAGAAACCTGATCCTGAAATTTACAACCTCGCGCTTTCCAAGCTCGGATTGAATCCCGATGAAGTATTTGTCGTGGAAGATTCGAAGAACGGCGTGAAAGCCGCAAAAGCCGCGGGGATGAAGACCATTGTCACCACGAATCACTACACCGAGAAAGAAGATGTGAACGCGGGCGATGTGATCGTTTCCTGCCTGGGCGATCCGGCTGGCGAAAAGGCGGAGATGCGCAAGGGCGAGATCAATGGGTTCGATGGCGTTGTGCATGTGAAACAGCTGGTGGAGTTGTTCGAAAAATAATCGGACAAGGGTGTATGAATTCATTTCGTACATCCTTGTTTCTTTGTTAAACAACCGGCTTTCTTGTTCGTTTTCTCACATGGATTTTTTTCTGGGTTATTCGCCGAACCGATACAAGAAAGTCAGTGTTTTCAATACAGACTATACAGTGGAAATCTCCCAAATTTGGGAGGAGGAGGATGTGGATAAACCCATATCTCTTTTTTGCACAACCGCATTTTGTTTCTGATCGTTTCCAAAAAATTAAACCAAAGGAGATCGTATCACATGAGCAAAGCAGATAAGGTGCAAGAGCACGACAAGAGTCACCTGCATAAAATGGGGTATGCGCAACAGCTTGCAAGGCGCATGAGCGGGTTCTCAAACTTCGCTATTTCTTTTTCGATCATTTGTATTTTGGCAGGCGGTATTACCGCTTTTCCGCTTGGATTCAGTTCCACGGGCGGGGCCGGGGTCGGTATAGGCTGGCTCGTTGGCGGTATCGTTGCGATTATCGTTTCCCTGTCCATGGGGCAAATCGCTTCGGCATATCCCACCGCCGGGGGGTTATATCACTGGGCTTCCATGTTGGGCGGGCGCGGATGGGGTTGGATCACTGCCTGGTTCAATGTGTTGGGACTCTTCTTCGTGGTTTCCTCCGTGGATGTAGGTGTGTGGCTGCTCTTCCGTGACCTGATCCTGGTAGGCATCTTCAATATGGATCCCGCTTCGTTTACCGCAGGTAATCAGCTTGTGGCAGTTGCGCTTATTTTGATCAGCCACGGCTTGTTCAATCATTATGGCATCGAACTCACCACTAAATTAACCGATTTCAGCGGTTACTTCATTTTCATTGTCGCTGTCATATTGACCATTGCTCTGCTCGCCTTCTCACCCGTCCCCCTGGATTTCAGCCGCCTCTTCACATTTACCAACGTCACCGGCGCAGCGGGCGGTGATGTCATTCCACGGACGGAGAGCCTGGGGTTTGCCTTCCTCTTTGGTCTCATCCTGGTGTGTTACACGATCACAGGATATGACGCTTCAGCTCATACATCGGAAGAAACCCGCGATGCCCAGGTCAATGTGCCCAAGGGCATGTGGCAGGCTGTTTTCTATTCCGTTTTGTTCGGTTATTTCATGGTAGCCTCTTTTGTTCTGGCAATGCCCAGCGTCGAAGAAGGCGCAGCCAAAGGCTGGGGCTCTTTCCTATATGTAATGGAAAGTTCACTCATGCCCACCTGGCTGCTCTACTTCCTTTTCGTCGGCATTGTAGTGAACAATTATCTGTGCGGTCTCGCCGGTCTTACCTCCGCCTCCCGCATGGCGTTTGCGTTTGCGCGGGACGGCGGCATGCCGTTCTCGAAATTACTCTCGCATGTGAGCACCACCTACCGCACTCCCACCTACGCCATTTGGGTTTCAGCCGCCATTGCCTGGCTTTCCACCGTCTACTCCGGTGCGTTTGTAGTACTGGCAACTGCCTGTGCGGTCTTCCTTTATTTCTCATATATCTCACCTGTGGTTGCCGGTTTCTTTGCTGAGGGCACATCACGATGGCCGGAAAAAGGTCCGTTCAACCTCGGAGCCTTCTCCAAGCCGCTTGCGATTATTTCAGTGATCGGCGGATTCGTACTCGCCATCACCGGCTTCCAGCCGCCAAATGAAAAGGTGTTCTACCTGACGATTGCACTGGCCATTGCGTTGGGTATCTTCTGGTTTGCTTTCGAAAACAAACGCTTCGAAGGTCCCCCGACTGGCGAGCGCATCAAGGAACGCCAGAAACAGATCGCCGAGATCGAAAAGAAATACGGCGAGCAATAACACTACGCGTTACAATAAAAGCGGTATCTCGCAAGGGATGCCGCTTTTTAAGTATAAAAACCCTAAAGGTCTCCTTTGCAAAGCAAATTCAATTTCAAGCATGCTCCTATTGCGGATGCTATTTGTGACTTATGTGAAAGACCTTTAGGGTTTAATCATCGGAGGCGCTATGAAATACCTTCTCGGCATTGACCAGGGCACCACTCAAACCACGGCCGTCATCGTCAATGAGAACGGCGAAATGCTTGAAAAGAATTCATCGCAATTGCCGGCGCGTTTTCCACAGGCTGGCTGGGTGGAACAGGAACCGAACGACATCATCCGCACGGTTAAAGAAGCCTGCGCTCCTTTGCTCAAAAAATACGAAATCTCCGCTGTCGGTTTCGACAATCAAGGGGAGACCTTTGTTGTTTGGGATAAGGATACGGGCGAACCTGTGACTCCCGCCATTGTCTGGCAGGACACACGCGGACAATCCGTCTGCGATGCGCTCGCCCTTCGACTGGCTCAGGACACCGCCTCTTCCGTCGACCTAACCTGGCTGCGCCAAACAACCGGGTTGCTCCTCGACAGCTATTTCTCCGCCCCAAAACTCAAGTGGGTATTTGAAAATAATCCCGAGCTTCGCAAGAAAGCGCACGAAGGCAAATTGAAATTCGGCACCACCGAAACCTGGACGATCTGGAAATTAAGCGGCGGCAGATTGCATATCACCGACCCTTCCACGGCATCGCGAACGCTGTTGTTCGACATGCACAAATTTCAGTGGGATGAAAAATTATTAAACTTATTTGATGTTCCCCGCATTATGATGCCGGAGGTCAAACCATCCGCTGGTTATATTGGCGATGTGGATTTCGGAGGGCAAGGGCGAGCCTTGCCCCTACATGCACTTTTGGTTGACCAGCAAGCCGCGTTGTTCGGTCAGGCATGTTTCAAGGCAGGTGAAATGAAATGCTCGTTCGGAACGGGCAGCTTCCTCTTGATGAACATCGGCAACAAACCAAAACTTTCGAACAACGGATTACTCACCACTGTCGGCTGGAATTTCGATGGTCACACCGCATATGCCTTCGACGGCGGAATTTTTGTCACAGGCGCGGCTGTGCAATGGCTTCGTGACAATTTGAAATTCATTCCCGACTCCGCCGCAAGTCATGATGCGGCAAAAAATTCAAAAGATATGGGTGTAGTCGTTGTCCCCGCCTTGCAGGGACTCGCCGCCCCGCATTGGCGCACCGACGTGCAGGGCGCAATGTTTGGCTTGAACCGCAGCACCACCTCGGATGATATTGTCCGCGCCACGCTGGATGGAATCGCCTGCCGCGTCTATGAGGTGGTCACTGCCATGTCTCAGGATGCGGGCACGCCTCCCCCCCACCTCAAAGTGGACGGCGGGCCGAGCGGCAACCCCTACCTGATGCAGATGATCGCGGATTTGCTTAATCTCGAAGTGCAAGTATCAGCTTCTTTGGAAGCGACTGCCATTGGCATTGCAAATCTCGCAGGCGTTTCAGCTCTGGGAACTACCTTCGAGCAGCTCGCGAGTAGTTGGAAGGCGGAAAAAATATACCAGCCCAATATGACGAAAGAGAAAAGGGGAATGAAATTAGCACAGTGGGACAAAGCGCTGGAAGCGGTTAAAAAGTTTCATGAGTAAACCGCTGGTTGAGTAGTGGCGACGATCTTTTCGCCGCGTATCGAAACCAGCAATTTCATTCACGCTTGAAATTCCGAGATGTGGTCTCGATACGCCCTTCGCAAAGAACGCTCAGGGCTACTCGACCACCAGTTGAGATTGAGAGATTATGACAACAACCTACGACATCGCCATTATCGGCGCCGGAGCGGTGGGGTGCGCAATCGCAAGAGAACTTTCCCGGTACGATATAAAAATTGCGCTGCTTGAATCAAACCCAGATGTAGGCATGGGCACGTCGAAAGCCAGCACAGCCGTCTGGCATACAGGTTTCGATGCAAAACCCGGCTCTCTCGAAGCGACATTGCTGCGCCGCAGTTACGCATTGATGGATAAATATCTAATGGAAGCAAACATTGCCCATGAACGACTCGGGGCAATCCTCGTGGCATGGAACCAGGACCAACTCGATGCGCTTCCATCTCTTCTGAAAAAAGCGCATGAAAACAGCGTGCGTGACGTGGAAATTATTTCCGCGAAAGAAATTTACATGCGCGAGCCGCACATCGAGGAGGGCGCATTGGGCGGACTCCTCGTCCCCGGCGAGGGGATACTTTGTACATTTTCCATTCCCCTGGCCTTTGCCTATCAAGCCGTGGAAAATGGCGTGAAATTGTTTTTGAATTTTCAAGTGAAAGATATTAATCATAGTGGTCTCGATACGTCCCGCGACGAGCACGCGGGACTACTCGACCAACAGGGTAATACAGTTTATGCTCGTTACATCGTCAACGCAGCGGGGTTGTTTTCAGACGAGGTCAATACTCATTTTGGAAAGACCAGTTTCAAGGTCACGCCGAGGCGCGGGCAATTGATCATCTTCGACAAGATGGCGCGGGGTCTGGTCAATCATTTGCTGCTGCCAGTACCCACTTCCATTACAAAGGGTGTGCTCATCAGTCCCACAGTGTATGGAAATATTTTGCTCGGGCCAACCGCCGAAGATCTGACCGACAAAACCGCCACCGAAACCACATCGGATGGTTTGAGTTTCTTGCTGGATAAAGGCAAACAAATTCTGCCGCAACTTTTGGACGAAGAAGTAACCGCGACGTATGCGGGATTGCGCGCGGCGACAGAGCACAGTGACTATCAGATCGAGATGGATGCGGCGCTTCGTTATTTGTGTCTGGGTGGGATTCGGTCTACAGGTATTTCTGCCGCGATGGGCATTGCTGAATATGGTGTAGAGTTGCTGCGCGGCGCAGGCCTTGATTTGAAATTGAAGAGTGAATTCAAAACGGTGAAATTGCCGACCATTGGGCAGTCTTTGATACGCCCGCATCAAAACGCGGATTTGATCGCATCGAACCCTGCATATGCGGAGATGGTCTGTCACTGTGAGCGGGTCTCGCGCGGCGAGTTGATGGATGCGATGAATGCGCCCATCCCTGCCACAACGCTGGATGGATTACGCAGGCGCACCCGTGCTTCACAAGGACGATGCCAGGGATTTAATTGTCATGCGGCGCTGGAAAAGTCATTGCGAGGGCAGAGTTCTCCTGCCCGAAGCAATCCCATCATCATGAAAGAGATTGCTTCCCTTCGACTTCGCTCAGGACAGGCGTCGAGCAAAGCCCTCCTCGCAATGACAAAAGATGTATTAATCATCGGTGCCGGACCTGCTGGTCTTTCCGCCGCCCTTGAATTGAAGAAACAGGGCATCAAAAATATTCTTGTTGTAGACCGCGAACCCGAGGCAGGCGGGATGCCGCGCATGTGTCATCACACCGGCTTTGGGCGCGAGGACATATGGAAGATGTGGTCGGGGCCGAAATATGCGAAGTATTATTGTGACCTGGCGGAGAAGCTGAATGTGGAGGTGAAAACGTCCACGACGATCTTGGGGTGGGAGGCAATCGCCGGGGATGGCGATGGCAGCAAATTAAATTTCACTTCTCCAAATGGATTGGGAAATATTGAAGCGCAAGCCGTGTTGCTGGCAACCGGCGTGCGGGAACGTCCACGGGCGGCAAGGTTGATTCCCGGAAAACGTCCGCAGGGGATTTACACGACTGGATCGCTGCAGCGATTTATTTATCAGGAACATTTGCCTGTTGGCAAACGTGCGGTTATCATCGGCGCGGAGTTGGTGAGTCTGTCAGCTTTGATGACGTTAATGAGCGCAAAAATTGACTGCGCGATGATGGTCACGGAGGAACCAAAACATCAAATCGAATTTCCGTACGTGGTGATGAAGTGGATGCTGGCAGATATCCTTACCCGTACATCGATATTGACGAATACACGGGTGTCGAATATTTTCGGGCAAAATCGCGTTGAGGGAATCGAGCTCACTCATAAGGATGGCAGCAAACAAGAAGTGGAATGCGACCTGGTCGTTTTTACTGGCAATTGGATTCCAGAACACGAGTTGGCGCGGATGGGCGAATTGCAAATAAACCCCGTTACAAAAGGACCTGTGATCGATAAAAATTTCCATTCGTCGGTCGATGGGGTGTTTGCAGCGGGGAATCTGCTGAGGGGTGTGGAGACTGCCGGCCATTGCGCATTGGAAGGCAAATGGGCGGCGCAGGCCATCTCGAGATATATTAAGAAGAAGGTTGGCTCATGACAGATGAATTATTGGACGTGGTGAATGATGAAGATGCGAATGTCGGACAGGCGATGCGTTCAGCCGTCCACCAGCAGGGATTGCAGCATCGCGGCGTGCATGTCTTTCTTTTCGATGCGGATGGAAGGATGCTGGTACAAAAACGGAGCGCAGACCGCGCCAATTCCCCCTCCCTGCTGGACTGCTCGGTCTCGGAGCATGTCAAAGCTGGGGAAAGCTATCTTGATGCGGCGATCCGCGGCATGAAAGAGGAATTGGGGATGGAAAGGATCGATCTCAAACCGTTGGGGAAAATCAGGATGGAATATGGTCCCAAAGATTTGGAAATCAGTCAAATTTACGAGGGCAGAATAATCCCAGAACAAGTTCGGTTTGATCCAATCGAAATTTCCGAAATCCGCTACTTGAGTTTGGATGAAATTCGGGCAGGGATTCAAGATGAAAAAGATCAATTTTGCATTTGGTTCGTTGAACTTATGAAATGGTATTTTGGAGAGTCCGCGAATTTGATCGCGATACCCATGTAGCAGCAAAAAGCGATGCAAAAGGGAGGAAATGTCAAACGGACGGAAACAGGCTTCAGCGGGAAAAGAGGCGGGAAGTTGTCCAATAGCAACCTCTGAGGCAGCGGGGCGTATATCCTTTTTGGGTAGTTTTTTTCAAAGGAGATTCCCATGAAACCAATCAACAAAATTCTTTCTATTTTTTCCCTGATTGCCTTGTTAACCATGACCTTCACATCCACCGCGCTGGCGTTTGACGGCCGCGGCGGCGACAACGTGGTGATCGGGGCAGATGAAGTCATTGAAGATGATGTTTATGTCGGCGCGAACAATTTCACACTGGACGGCACCATCAAAGGTGATCTCATCGTTTCCGGCTCCGTCATTGTCATCAATGGAACCGTCGAAGGCGACTTGTTCGCCATGGGCCAAAGCGTCGTGATCAACGGGACGGTGACCGATGATGTCCGCATCGCAGGTGCGGGCCTTCAACTTGGCGAAGAAGCTAGCATCGGCGGTGATCTGCTTGGCGGGGGCGCAAGCCTCGAAGCTAAAAAAGGAAGCGCTGTAGATGGCGATTTCCTTTTTGGCGGCGGTCAGGCGTTGGTTTCCGGTGAAGTCGGCGGTGATGCCATGTTTGGTGCAGGCGCACTTGAACTACGCGGACAAATCGGCGGAAACGTAGTTGCTGAAGTCGGCGATGCGGAGACAGGCGCTCCCCCATCTGCATACATGTGGCAGACGGGCACTCCTGTTCCAAGCGTACAACCTGGATTCACGATCGGTGAGAATGCAAAGATCGAAGGTAACCTGGTGTACACCCAGTCAAGCGACATTCAAATCCCCGACGGCTCCGTGATCGGAAAGGTGACCCGAAAAGAGCCTGCTGCCGACACCAACGTTCAATACAAAGAACCGACAATGGGACAAAAAGTCGCTCAATGGTCCTTTGACCTGATTCGCACAATCGTCACTCTGATCCTGTTTGGTTTGTTGCTTGGCTGGCTGGCCCCCAAATTCATGAAGTCGGTTATGGGCAAGCTGCAAACGACTCCCGCTGCAAGCCTCGGATGGGGCGTGGTTTCGTACGCTGCGTTCTTCTTTGCTCTGCTGGTCATACTCACAGTTATGATCCTGGGCGGAGTCATATTTGGGATGCTGACGCTTGGAGGCGTAAGTGGAACCATCATTTGGCTTGGCATTCTTGCCATCTTCGTCCTGATTGTTGGCTTCGTGCTTGTCACGGCCTTTGTCACCAAGATCGTGGTGGCATGGCTGAGTGGAAAATGGATCCTTGGACGCTTCAACCCCGCACTGGCTGACCATAAAGTCTGGCCGCTGGTAATCGGTGTCGTGATCGTTGCGCTGCTGCTTGCATTGCCGTACGTCGGCTGGATATTCGGCTTGTTCGTGATGTTCCTTGGCCTCGGCGCTTTATGGCTATGGGGTCGTGAACTTTGGCAGGCGCGCAGAGTCCCTGCGTAGTTTAATAGAAAAAAGGACGAGCGTAACGCTCGTCCTTTTTTGTTTTACCGCCTAGGGGCAATTCTTGTAATAAGTGACCAGCTTCTCGATCTTCTGGGTGCGGTCCACCACGCCTCCACCTTTATTGATGCCCGCGAACTGGAATTCGATAATGGCCTGGTCCAGGCCGCGCCAATCTGCGGAGATATCGGTGGCTTTAAACGTCGTGAAAAAGTTGCCTTTTCCGTCCGTATCCAGGTTGCCGACCAAAAACCAATCGGAATATCGGAAATAAAGAGGCGCTTCCAAAACCCGGTAGAACATTTCCGCGCGGGTCACATCGGGATGGATGGCAGTCATGGATATTTGGAACTCCCGCGGGTAACAGTTCAAAGTAATGCGGTCGCTTGAAAAGGTAATATTCACAAATACGCCTTTGCCCAGGAGATTGTCCACATTCACCGGCGTCAGGTCGGATGCTTGACCAGAGGGTGTAATTGTTGCTGCTGGCACAAGAGTGGGTACTGGTGTCTCTGTAGCTGCCAGGGTTGGAACTTCGGTGGGAGCCTGTGTCGGCAGCGAAATCGCAGTCGGTGGAACGACTTCGGTCGGCGGGATGATTGTCACCAGTACGGTTGCCAGAATAGGGGTGGGAAGTTCCTGTTGAACCGGCTGCACCACACCGCAAGCCGCCAGCATTAATGCCAGCGTAATAAATAAAATTTTTCTCATTTCACTCTCCTTTTCAAATATGGATTTTAAGCGAAACGGGTTGATAACCTCTTGACCCCTTCGGCCTATTTATGACAAATAATCTTTTCATTTCTGCAAAGAGGGCGCATTCCATCGAAAAAATTCCAATCCAATTCGATAATTCTTATCAGGTATAATCTGCCGCATGTCTGTCTTAACTGCCGAACAAGTCGAATTGAAACTGGATCGCATCCTCTTAAAGGTACAAAAGCCCGGTCGCTACGTGGGCGGGGAACTTAATTCCATCCGCAAAGATTGGGAAAAGGCGCAAACAAAAGTCGCGTTCGTTTTCCCCGATATTTACGACATTGGCGTTTCAAATGTCGGTTTGAAGATTTTATACGACCAGGTCAACCAGCGGGAGGATGCGCTTGCCGAACGCGCGTATGCACCCTGGCTGGATATGGAAGAGTTGATGCGCGAGCATGGGATTCCGCTCTACACGCTCGAATCAAAACGACCCCTGGCCTGCTTCGATCTCATCGGCTTTACCCTGCCCTACGAGACCCTCTACACCAATACCCTCAACATTCTCGACCTTGCCGGCATCCCCATCCGGTCAATGGAACGGGACGAATCCCACCCGATCATCATTGCCGGTGGACATTCCGCCACCAACCCCGAACCTATGCATGCTTTCATCGATGCGTTTGCGATCGGTGAGGGCGAAGAAGTCATCCACGATATTATTAACGCTATTCAAGCCTTCAAGGCAAAGCGCAAAGATGAAGGAAACCCCCTCTTTCACCTTTCTTCTTTCGATGCGCGAAGAGAGCTTCTACGCGAGCTTACAAAAATTTCCGGCGTATACGTTCCGCGCTTTTATGAAACCATGTATATGGAAGATGGTACCGTTGCCTATACCGAGCCGGTCCTTCCAGACGTGCCAAAAACCGTCAACAAACGGATTGTGGCGAAACTCCCCCCGCCGCCGACAAAGTTCATCGTGCCGAATATTGAAGTGATCCACAACCGCGTCTCGGTGGAAATTATGCGGGGATGCACCCGCGGATGTAGATTCTGCCAGGCGGGTATGATCACCCGTCCCGTACGGGAAAGAACCGTCCAAGAGGTGGTGGATGCCGCCGATGCGGCGGTCCGTGCTTCGGGGTTTGAAGAGCTGGCGTTGATGTCGCTCTCCTCTTCCGATTACACCTACATCAACGATCTCGTGGATGCGATCAGCAAACGATTCGAGGGCCGCAAACTGACCGTCAACCTGCCATCCCTGCGCATCGAATCCGTTTCTGTGGATCTGATGGAAAAGCTCAAACAGCACCGCTCCGGGGGATTCACGCTCGCGCCCGAGGCCGCCAGCGAACGGATGCGCCGCATCATCAACAAATTCATTCCCGACGATGACATCATCAACACCACCCGCGAGATTTACCGCCGCGGCTGGACAACCATTAAGTTATATTTCATGATTGGGCATCCCAGCGAAACACTCGAGGATGTGCAAGCCATTGTAGATCTGTGCAGGCGTGTGATCGAAGAGGGGCGGAAAGTGGCAGGCTGGAAGGTGAAGTTACATGCCGGTGTCAGCACCTTCGTGCCAAAGCCGCAGACTCCCTTTCAATGGGTCGCATGCGATACGCGGGGCAGCGTCCTTGAAAAACAGGCTTTGTTAAAACGACAGCTTTTAAAAGACAAGAACATCAAATTGAGCTGGACCAAACCTGAAGATACCCTCGTGGAAGCCTGGCTTTCACGAGGGGACCGAAGAATGGCAGATGTCATTTATTCCGCCTGGAAAAATGGCGCGAAGTTCGACGCGTGGGAAGAGGGACGTAAATACGAAACCTGGATCGCCGCTTTTGAAGAGCATGGTCTTGACCCCGCTTTTTACACCCATCGCCAGCGCCGCACAGATGAGGTTTTCCCGTGGGAGCATATCACTGCAGCCGTTCGGAAGAATTTCCTCTTCCAGGATTTCCGCATGTCGCTCGAAGGGCAGATCCGCGTGGACTGCCGCTTGAACTGTTTTGCCTGCGGCATCCTGCCGACCTTTGCAAACCTGCGCCGCGAAAATCCCGGCGAAGGCTGGAAATGCCCGGATGTAAAAACCCCTGCGCGAAAAATCAACATGGAACTGCCTGTGGTGGGAGATTAATCTCCTTAACCTTTATGAACCAAGCCATCTTTCTTGAGCGCCTGCAGTTTGAGCGGGACAAATTCGAAAACCTGCTCAACAGGCTGGGGTTTTCTCGCAAGCTGACAATGAAGGGCATAACCGGCGGCCTATCCATAAAGGATCTGCTGGCAGATACGCTCTCCCGCGAGCAGTTCATTGCAGACCGCCTGTCCGAAATTCTGCACAATGAAGTGTATGCCCCAAGCACATCCTACACAGCTCTGGAAAATTTCCAGCAAACTCACGGGTATCCCGATTACGAGTCACCACTGCTCGAAATAGAAAAACCCCAGTATTCCGTGATCTACAAATTTAGAAACATCGGTCTGGATGAGATCGTCGATCAGGAAATAGCCGCCTATCTCAGCATCTATGATTCATTCAAGCAATTGACGCATAACCAATGTCTTGATCATGACCTGTTCCACAGAATCGCCGAACATACCTATAAACCGTATCGCTGTGCCGGTTTGGAAATCAATCGCTGGCTGAAACGGACCGCCTCGGAATCGAAACCATGAGAGTTCGGATCACTTTTTCTAAGCAAGGCGCCCTGCGATATACCGGTCACCTCGACCTGCACCGCCTCTGGGAAAGAGCCATGCGCCGCGCCAGTCTGCCCATCAGCTATTCGCAGGGGTTTCACCCCCAGCCCAAGATCAGCCTTGCCGCCGCCCTGCCCCTGGGGTTCGCCTCCCGCAGCGAAGTATTGGACGTCCGTTTAAATGAAGAAATCCCGGTTGAGAATATTTCAAGCCGTTTAAAAGATAATCTGCCTGCAGACATCCGCATTCTCAACATCGAAAGTGTGGAGGAACACGCGCCTGCCCTGCAAACCCAGGTACTTTCAGCGGTGTATGATATCCATTTGACGGAACCAGTTGACGGCGCAGAATTGACGCGCATGGTCGAAGCGTTGATGATGTCAGAGTCTGCTGTCCGGGAACGGCGCGGTAAATCCTACGACCTGCGCCCGCTCATTGAAATGCTCAGCGTGGTGACAGAAGCCAGCGGTAATGTGTGGCTGCGCATGACCCTCGCCGCGCGCGAAGGCGCCACGGGCCGTCCCGAAGAAGTATTGAACGCGCTGGGTATTGCGCCGGAATATACTCGTATTGAAAGAACGCGACTGGTTTTCAAAAACTAAATTTTCTCTGGAGGAAAAAATGGCTCTGCTTGTCTCCATCTTTTTTGGTTTTGTTCCCATGTTCTTGTACGCCGCCTTCGTTTTCTGGCTGGATCGCTACGAAAAGGAACCCAAGGCGCTATTAGGTGCGGCTTTTTTCTGGGGCGTCGTGATCGCCGCGGGCGGCGCATTCATTCTAAACACACTCTTCGGCGTGGGAATTTATATTTTCACCAATTCAGAAGCCGCCGCAGACTTTGGTACAACCTCCATTGTTGCACCAGTGGTGGAGGAAATTCTAAAGGGCATGGCCGTGGGGATCGTGTTTCTGATTTTTCGCAAGGAATTCGATTCCATCCTGGACGGCATCATCTATGGCGGGATTGCAGGGTTGGGATTCGCCGCCACGGAAAACACGCTTTACATTTACCGCAACGGGTATCTTGAAGGTGGTTGGGGCGGTTTATTCCTGTTGGTCTTCATCCGCGTGTTCGTGGTAGGGTGGATGCATGCCTTCTTTACGGCATTCACAGGCATTGGCTTTGCGGTCTCGCGGTTGAACAGGAATATGCTGATCAAGATTATCACGCCACTTGCCGGCCTTGGCGTCGCAATTACGGTCCACGCATTTCACAACACATTTGGCGGCCTGATCGGCGGCGTGGAAGGTCTTGCCCTCGGCTCTCTCGTCGACTGGTTTGGCTGGGCATTGATGTTCGGTTTCATCATTTGGTTGATCGGGTACGAGCGCAATATCGTCAAGAATCAGCTGCTCGAGGAAGTATCTGCCGGGGTGATCTCGCAGGAGCAATATAAAAAAGCCCTGTCACCGTGGACACTGACCACAGCGGGCATGAGCGGCCGGGCAACATCGCGTTTTTACCACGCCTGCGGTGAACTGGCGCATAAAAAGGAACAGCTAAAAAAGCTTGGCGATGAAAGCGGAAACGCAGGAATCGTGGAATCGCTCCGCAGGGAATTGGCAAGCCTCTCGCCTCAAGTCAGATAAAAAACGCCTCTCCCTTTACTTTTAGCTGTCGACTCTTTCACCGGCCTTTATCCACGCCTATGGTAAAATTCCGCCTGGCCCGCCCCCGTAGCTCAGTGGACAGAGCGTCAGCCTCCGGAGCTGAAGAGCGCAGTTCGAGTCTGCGCGGGGGTACCATCAAAAAAACCGCCGAGCATGGCGGTTTTTCCTTTCAACCCGTCTTTCCCATATCCAACACATAATTCCCAGATAAAATAGTTCCGTGCGTTACTCGATCCCATTTCTTCTAATCTCAGTCTGGTTCATACTGACAGGTTGTGTTGTAACAACTACAGGTGATCTTGCAACCTCCACACCTGAGTTTGTCACTGCGACCTTGCCGCCCTCGCCAATCCCCCTTCCTACGCTAACGCTTCCACCGCCAACCCCGCTTCCCACCATCGCACCCATCGAAGGGACGACCACCACACAAGTCAATGTGCGAGCATCCACGTCCACAGGTAGTGACACTTTGGGGACGATCCCGCAATTTTCAAAGGTGCAGGTCATCGGCAGGGATTCCAGCACAAACTGGTATCAGATCATCTATTCTGATTCACCGACAGGCGCAGGCTGGGTGCGCGCGGAGTATGTGCAGGTGAATGCCGCGGCGGAGATTCCTGTATTGGGATCGGGAGCAGTCAGCGGACCCGGAGGAAGCGGCGTTGTCATCCAGAAAATAAACGTTCGCAGCGGACCCGCCACTTCTTTTGAAATCCTCGGCGAACTCAATCCAAACGATGTTGTTTTCATCTTCGCCAAGGATGAAAGCGGGGAATGGGCGGAGATCGAATATGCGAATTCGGCGGAGGGAAAGGGATGGGTGGCGCTTAAATTTTTGCAGGTCGAGAGCGCAGATTCCCTGCCGACCATCGTGACTGTGGTTGAGACACCCGTTAATGTTGTAGCTTCACCGGGAAATACATCTCTCCCCGCTTTGCTGGATGGAGATTCAAAAGAGTTTCCCTTGGCGAGCATAACCTTCTCTCCCCTGGGGGCAGGTTCAATGCAGATCAGCGGTGATGTTTCATCACCCGATGGAGATGGTGAAGATTGGGTTGAGTTCACAACCAATAATGGAAATGTTGCAATTCAAATAGTGTGTCCCGCAGAGGCGCCGCAGGTAGAATTATGGAAAATGAATGAAATGGTTGAGCGTTTGTCGCTGGCATGTGGAGAGAAGCGCTACCTGAAACTTGCTGCCAATGAAACCTACCTGCTGCGCCTATCGGTGGCGGATACAACTATTTTTCAACACACAAACTTTACGTTAATTCTCCAGGTCGTCCAGATTCGGTAACTATCAAAGGAAAGGGAAAACCAGGCCATGACCATGCATAAGGATGGGCCTGCCACAGCGTAGGTCAATTCCTGGTAAAGCAACAAGCCGGGGCGAGGGAAAAGCGTTTTATCAACTTCTCGATGTGTCCCTTTCCGTTTGTGAAATACTTGTGGTGAATTGCACTAAATCGTCTTTTATGATAAATTTATGGATAAATTTCACAAAGTCGAGGGCATATGAACGCAGAAAAAATACCGGATATCATCATCGGGCGGCTTCCTGTCTACTTGCGTGCGCTTCAGCGGATGGCGGATAATGGCGTGAAGACCACCTCATCGCAGGAACTTGGCGAACATGTGGGCATTTCGGCCGCTCAAATCCGCAAGGATATTTCGCAATTCGGGGAATTTGGCAAGCAGGGTACCGGGTATTCGATTGGGTATCTGCTGGATAAACTACGCGAGATCCTGAAGGTTGACCGTATCTGGGATGTGGCCTTGATCGGCGCGGGTGATATGGGCCATGCACTTGCGAATTACCAGGGCTTTCAAAATCGCGGCTTTCGGATTGTGGCGATCTTCGACAACAACAAGGAGAAGATCGGGAATAAAATTGGTGAGTTTGTGATATCGGATGCCGAAAAAATCGTGGAGGGTATCAAGGCCGCCAACATCAAAATTGCCATGCTGACCGTGCCCGCTCCAGCAGCACAATCTGTTGCCGATAAGTTGATCCAGGCCGGTGTGAGGGCCATCCTCAACTATGCGCCCATCAGCTTGAATGTGCCGAACAATGTGAAGGTGCAATACATCGACCCAGCCACTCACTTGCAAAGAATGACCTATTATCTATAGTCATCTTTCTTTTCTTTTTCATCTCATCGTCGCTCAATTGACTGATAGGCGCATGTTCAAATACAATTGGAAATTAATTACCCCTCTTTGTTCAGCGGAGACGCCCGCCCCGGATGGGGCTTAACCTGATTATTTTTTCAGGCGGAGTAGATTAAGTAGACTGGATAATCCCATAAACAAGACAGTTTATTATTAATTGAATTTGCATTTGGGTTCTCTTATACACTTGAACGGGTACACCAAAACGGGAGACAAAACAGGACGTCATGTCGCGGATCAAATTCCTTCTTCTGCCTGTGGGATTCCTTTTAGTCTGTGGGATTTACGCAAACAATTTCTCGCGATTGCACATTCAGGGTAGTGTTCAATATGTTCCGTTTGCAAAACTTGTAAACGGACGAGCTGATACGCCTTTCCAATACAGATTTCTCATCCCCTGGCTGGCCCGTACTTCCCACCCGTATCTAGAACACCTGCACCTCGCCGATAGCATAGATGAAACCAAAGACTTGTTCGAGTTTTCATTTGTGTTCGCGCTATTGGGCGTCTTCATTTATTGTTCCCCATATCTCGTTTTAAATGACCCGCAATCAAATATTAGGAGAAATTCATTGGTAAGATGGGCGGCAGCATGGTTGTTAATGCTTGCCCTGCCATTTCATTATATTCTTCCACTAAAAACTTACTATTATCCATCGGACATCCCGGCTATTCTCTTTTTCGTACTTGGCCTGACGTTCCTTCGTCAAAAGAAATGGTCCTTGTATTACCTTATTTTCATCATAGGAACTTTTAACCGTGAAACGACCATCTTCCTTTCCATAGTGTATTTATTAACCAGCTGGAAAAGTACGCCCCGACATAAATTGGCCATCTATTTCACACTCCAGGTCCTCACATGGCTGGCGATTAAAATTCTGTTATGGTGGATGTTCAAGAACAATGCCAGCGAATCAGTCTGGTATGCAGATGCGATGGGAATGTTCAAATATTCATGGTCCCAAAACCTGGAATTCCTGAGCGATCCCCAAACAATCGTCAACCTTTTCTCTGTTTATGGTTATCTTTGGATCCCTCTCATCGCCCTGTGGAAAGATATACGTGACCAATGGCTCAGACCCGCGCTCTTGACGATACCACTCTTCCACCTTGCAATGTTGATACCGGGCGAAATCAACGAATTGCGAATCTACGGAGAGATGTTGCCATTAGTAATTCTAGGGATTTTAGCGGGAACAATCACGAACGAAAAGTGAGCGGAAATTGTTGTAGTATCTTCCCCTTCATCGAATATTGAATAATGATCGGGCAACCAGTTCGTGAGGTGATGCCCTAACATGGAGACTTCCATAAATTTACACTTTCGGTAAATTCCTGCGGATCACATTCAACATGCCGAAACTCTTCACAGCTTGTAGAAGCAAAAAAAGACCTTCAGTTAGTTAAAACTCGCCGTGAAGCCACGGCGGTTTTTTTGTTAATTCATCATGTTTCCTTTCTTTACCAAATCTTCATCATCACTTTGTAAAGACTAAACAAAAATTATTTACACTCCGCTCAATATAAAGTACACAGGATAACTCGTCCTGCCAGGAGAATATGATGAAAATTTTTGGTAAACGACTTTTTCGCCCGCGCAGCATCTGGATTCGAAAGATCGTGCAATGGTTCTTTTTCCTTCTGATCGCGCTTATTTCCATCAACCATACGCTGATTGAAAACGGTGGAGGCATTCCCTTCCTCTCCACCGCCTCGCTGCATGCTCTCTGTCCCTTCGGCGGTGTAGTGACCATATATCAATATGCAGCCGTGGGAACCTTCGTGCAAAAGATCCACGAGTCCGCTTTTGTGTTGATGATCATTGGCTTCGCACTGGCTTTCCTCTTCGGCCCAGTCTTTTGCGGATGGGCCTGCCCGCTGGGGACAGTACAGGAATGGATTGCCAAACTGGGAAGAAAGTTCTTCAAAAGACGCTACAACCAGTTCGTCCCTGCACGGCTCGATAAAGTCCTGCGCTACCTGCGTTATCTGGTTTTGGCGTGGGTCATTTATGTCACCGCCACCAGCGGCACGCTTATCTTTGCTGTATACGATCCCTACTTTGCCCTTTTCAATTTCTGGACCAGTGAAGTCGCCATCGGCGGACTCATCATCCTCAGCGCAACCCTCGTGCTCTCCGTCTTCATTGAACGCCCGTGGTGCAAATATGCCTGCCCGTACGGCGCGGTACTGGGCATCACCAATCTCTTCCGCGTCTTCCAGATCAAACGTGCTGAATCCACCTGCAAAGCCGATGGAGCCTGCTCGATCATGTGCCCGATGAACATCCCTGTGGATAAAGTCAAAACCGTACGTGACCATCAATGTATCTCGTGTCTCGAGTGCACATCCGAAGCGGTCTGCCCCGTTGCCCAAACCGTCGTCTTCACCACAGGAGCCGTAAAATGACACTCACCTCCAAACCCCTTGCTGCGCTTATTTTCATTATCCTTTTCGGCGGCATTGCTTTCACCACTGCCATGGGTTGGTTTGCCACCGAAAGCACAAAAGAACCCACAACATTCACCGAGGGTGAATTCGCAGGACTTGCCAACCCCGCCGACATCCGCGGCTCCTATACTTTTGGCGATATCGAAAAATCATTCGGAATCCCATCCGCAATTCTGGCACAAGCCTTCAGCATCCAAACTAATGATCCTGCATTCTTCGCCATCAAGGAACTCGAGGTCATTTACGCAGCCAGCGAATTCGAAGTTGGAACCGCATCCGTGAAATTATTTGTCGCGTTGTACAACGGACTCCCGCTCGACCTCTCCACGGATATGTCTCTGCCTGAAAATGCGGCTGCCCTGCTTAAGGAAAAGAATCTCACCCCCGAGCAACTCGCTTATCTGGACTCTCACACCATCCCCAACCCCGCCGCCGCTTCAGACTCGCTCGAACCTGCTCCCGTCCAAGTGACAGAATCAGCGCCTGAATCAGCATCCACTGAACAACTCATCAAAGGCAAAACGACCTTCCAGGAAGTGCTTGATTGGGGTGTAACGCAGGAAACCATCGAACAAGTTATGGGCGTTCCCATGCCCAATCCACTCACCAAGATCAAAGACTACTGCCTCGAAAAAAGATTGGATTTCGAGATCATCAAAACCGCCCTCCAGGTTGAAGCGGATAAAGTGAAATAAAAAAAATCAGGTGATCCGTTGCCAGGTCACCTGATCACTTTAATCTGTTTAGCTCTCAACTATACCTGCGGCAAATTCCTGCGGATCACATTCAACATGCCAAAGCTCTTCACAGCGCCTTGAACCACACAGGTCAACGGGTTATCCACCAAATAGGCGGGAATGCCAAGCGATTTGGTCAGCAGTTTATCCACGCCGCGCAGCAACGCGCCGCCGCCGCACAAAGCCACGCCGCGGTCGATGATATCGGAGACGAGTTCAGGAGGGGTTTTTTCCAATACCTTGCGGCCGGTTTCCACGATTTGTTTCAAGGGGTCCTGCAGGGCTTCCACGATTTCGCCAGTGGTTAATGTGACGGGACGCGGCAGGCCGGTGACCTGGTCTTGACCCTGCACCTCCATGCTGTTTTCAATATCCTGCGGCACCGCTGCGCCGATGCGGATTTTCAATTGCTCGGCGGTTACCTGCCCGATGATGACGCCATATTTACGGCGCACATAATTGACAATGGCTTCATCCAAATCCATGCCGCCCGCACGCAAAGTATCTGCGGCGACGATTCCGTACATGGCCATCACCGCGGCTTCGGTGCATCCGCCCCCGAGGCAGATAATCATATTTCCGGAGGGTGAATTGATCGGAAGGTCGATGCCGATGGCGGCAGCCAACGGCTGCTGGATCAGGAACGCCTCGCGGCTTCCCGCTTCCATCACTGCCTCATAGACTGCTCGCCGCTCCACACTGGTGACTCCGAATGGGACGGTGATCATCACACGCGGGCGAAAAATCCGCATCGAGCCGCTGACACGCTGCAATAAATAGGCGAGCAGGGTTTCGGTAATTTCGTAATCTGCGATCACGCCATTTCGCATCGGACGCGCCACTTCGATATTCTCGGGGACTTTTCCATACATGTCACGCGCCTCGAGGCCGGCAGCCACCATCTTCTGGTCGTCCACTTCGATGGCAACAATGGTTGGCTCTTCCAACAACACTTGCGCGCTGTCGGCGAGGCGGGTAAACATGGTGCCCAGGTCGATACCCAGGTCTTTTGAAAAAAAGGCCACGTGAAATTAATTCTCCGAGGTGGGCATACGCATACCACCCTTGCGATATCGACGGACAGCATCCAGTCGAAGGTTGGATTTCCGTAAAGCCGCCTCCATTGCCAGATATACATCTGTGTCGGCAGGGACGCCCTTGGAAAGCGCCTCCTCCGCGCGTTTGCGAGCGGCTTCGGCACGGTCTACATCGATCTCTTCCACATTCTCCGCCGCATCGGCAAGCACGGTGATGATGTCGGGTTGGACTTCCGCAACACCGCCAGCCACAGTGAACAATTCCTCCCTACCGCCTTTCCGTATTTTGATAATCCCATATTTCAAGGTGGTGAGAACGGGCGCATGCTTGGGGAGGATGCCCATCTCACCCGCCGCACCGGGCAAGACAACAATATCCACATCACCTGTGAATACCGTGCGGTCTTGCGAAACAATTTCACAACGTATGGTCATAGTAATTTCCTAACGAATTACGAACCAACGGATTGGTTATCTGCAATTCGTAAATCAGGCGTTCGCCAGTTTCTCCGCGCGCTCGCGGACATCTTCGATCGTACCAGCCATCATGAAGGCCTGCTCGGGCAGGTCGTCACATTTGCCATCGAGAATTTCACGGAAGCCGCGGACAGTGTCCTTGAGCGGGACATAGCGGCCCGGAATACCGGTAAAGCGCTCTGCCACGTAGAAGGGCTGGGAGAAGAAGCGCTCGATCTTGCGGGCGCGCGCGACGATAAGTTTATCATCTTCGGAAAGTTCGTCGATGCCAAGAATGGCGATGATGTCCTGCAAGTCCTTGTAGCGCTGGAGCACGCGTTGCACTTCGCGGGCTGTTCGGTAGTGCTCTTCTCCAACGATATTAGGATCAAGAATTCGGGAGGTCGAACCGAGCGGGTCCACGGCGGGGTAAATGCCTTTTTCCACGATGGAACGCTCCAGTGCAATAGTCGCATCCAAATGGGTAAATGTCGCAACAGGCGCAGGGTCGGAATAATCGTCCGCGGGGACGTAGACGGCCTGCATGGATGTGATCGAACCTGTACGGGTGGAGGTGATGCGTTCCTGTAATTCGCCCATTTCAGTGGCCAGAGTTGGCTGATATCCAACTGCGGAAGGCATACGCCCGAGCAGCGCAGAAACTTCCGAACCAGACATGGAAAAGCGGAAGATGTTGTCGATGAAGAGCAGCACATCCTTGCCCTGATCGCGGAAATATTCAGCCATGGAGAGTGCCGTCAATGCCACGCGCAAACGCACACCGGAAGGCTCGTTCATTTGACCGTACACCATGACAGTATCTTTCATAACGCCAGATTCGAGCATTTCGCGGTATAAGCCTGTGCCTTCGCGAGTGCGTTCGCCCACACCAGCGAATACGGAGTTGCCTTCGTGCTCGGTGGCGACAGAACGGATAAGTTCCATGATGATAACGGTTTTACCGGTCCCAGCCCCGCCGAAAATTCCCGTCTTTCCGCCTTTGGTAAACGGGGCAATCAGGTCAATGACCTTCACGCCAGTTTCAAAGATATCCACCCGGGTGGACTGTTCGGAAAAGTCCGGGGCTGGGCGATGGATCGGGTAGAGGGTGGCGGCATTCACTTCGCCTTTGTCATCGATCGCTTTCCCAAGCACATTGAAAATACGCCCAAGTGTGGATATTCCCACCGGCACCATAATCGGCGCTCCAGTCGCAAAAGCGGGAACTCCGCGCTGAAGCCCATCCGTTGAGTCCATGGATACCGTGCGAACCCACCCTCCACCTAAATGTTTCTGGACTTCGAGAACCAACGCATCCTGTCCCGAACGTTCAACTTGAATCGCTTCGAACAACTCGGGGATGTCGCCCCCGGGGAATTCAACATCAACCACACCCCCCAAAATTTGTACTACACGGCCCGTTGCTTTTGCCATGATTTCCTCCAGTTATTTCGCGGACAGCGCTTCCGCGCCGCCGACAATGTCTAAGATGTCGTTCGTAATACCCTGTTGACGAACTTTGTTATAAGCCAGTTGCAGCGCGCTGACGAGTTCCTTCGCGTTGTCCGTTGCATTGCGCATCGCGATCATACGCGCGGCATGTTCACTGGCAAGCGATTCGAGAATCGCCTGATATATCTGTAAAGCGGTAAAGCGTGGGATGATCTCATCCAGAATTTCACGCTGGTCCGGTTCGTATTCATATGCTGCGGCCAGGCCATTGCTTGATCTTTGCTCAAACTCCTCCACGCGGCCTTCCCCACCAAGTTCGAGCGGAAGGAGTTTTTTTACTGTGGTAATCTGGCGTCCCATGTTAATGAAATCCGTATAGACCAGATAGACCTCGTCCACTTCGCCATTTTTAAACGCATCCACGGCAAGCCGTCCGATGGCAGAGACATCCATAAACGTTGGGGCGGCGGGCAGGTTGCTGAACTCCGCAATCACATCCTTGCGGCGGCGGATAAGCAGGTCTCTGCCTTTTCTGCCGATGGCAATGTATTTAACGGGAACAGGATTCTGGTCAAAGCGATGAGCCGTAAAACGGATGACATTGGAGTTGTAGGCACCGGCCAATCCACGGTCACCGGTAATTACAACCGCCAGGGTGGTTTTCACAGAAGTGTGTTTGGCAAGCAGCGGGTGCAGGCTGTCACGGCCGGGTTGTTCGGCAACGTGTTTCAGAACCTGCCAGGCTTTCGTTGCATATGAGCGCGTTGCTGTAACTGCATTAATTGCCTTGCGGACCTTGCTGGCGCTGACCGTTTCCAAAGCGCGGGTAACCTGGGAAATATTTTTTACGCTCTTGATTCGGAGCCGCATTTCACGAGCGGAAGCCATAAGATTAGTCCTCTATTCCTTGTAACTTTTCTAGGCCTGCCAGCCCGCACGGAAACCATCGAGGGCTTTTATAAGAGCGGTGCGATTCTCGTCTGATATTGCGCGTTTTGCGACAATATCCTTCCCAATTTCAGGATGCGAGGACGCCATGTAACGGATCAGGTCCGCCTGCCATTGTGCCATTTTATCGAGCGGTACATTGTCGGCATACCCGTTCGTACCGGCAAAAATAACCATTACCTGATCTTCCAGTTCCATGGGCCGATATTGCGGCTGCTTGAGAATTTCCTGCATGCGCTGGCCGCGGTTTAATTGCTGCTGGGTGGATTTGTCGAGATCGGAAGCCATCAAAGCAAATGCGGCCAATTCGCGGTACGCAGCCATATCAAGGCGAAGGCGGCCTGCAACCTGCTTCATTGCCTTCGTTTGAGCGTCGCCACCCACGCGGGACACAGAGATACCGACATTCACCGCAGGGCGAATACCGGCATTGAAAAGGTTGGACTCGAGATAGATCTGACCGTCTGTAATGGAAATCACGTTCGTGGGAATATAAGCGGATACATCGCCAAGCAGCGTCTCAATGATCGGCAACGCAGTAAGCGATCCGCCCGTTCCCTTCACCTTGACGATCTTATGATTATCCGCGTCCTTCATGTGTTTGCGGGCTTCTTCGGCTTCATCCTTCGAGACCGGTCCCGTGTAGAGTTTGCCATCCACGCCGTCTTTTTCAGAAGCCAGGGCCTCTTTGAAATCCTTCTTCACAACAACATACTTATTCGCGAGACGGGCTGCCCGTTCGAGCAAACGGGAGTGAAGATAGAACACATCGCCGGGATAGGCTTCTCGTCCGGGCGGGCGGCGTAAAAGCAGGGAAACCTGACGATATGCCCACGCATGCTTGGAAAGGTCATCATAGATCACCAATGCGTCGCGGCCGGTTTCCATGAATTCTTCGCCCATGGCGCAGGCAGAATAAGGGGCAATATATTGAAGGGCAGCCGATTCATCTGCGGCGGCGACCACAACGATCGTGTTGTCCATCACGCCGGCTCGTTCAAGAATACCCACGGTGCGGGCAACAGCAGCCTTCTTCTGTCCGATGGCAACGTAAATACAGACCAAATCCTTGCCCTTCTGATTTATGATCGCATCGATTGCAATGGCGGTCTTGCCGGTCTGGCGGTCCCCAATGATCAACTGACGCTGGCCGCGTCCCACAGGAATCATCGAGTCGATAGACTTGATGCCTGTCTGTACCGGTGTATCCACATCCTGGCGCTGAACCACGCCGGGGGCAATACGCTCAATCGGACGAAAGCCTGTGGTTGCAATTGGGCCTTTGCCATCGATCGGTTCGCCCAAGGCATTGACCACGCGTCCGATCAAGGCATCCCCTACCGGGACGGAAGCGATGCGCCCGGTTCCGCGGACGGTCATGCCTTCGATGATGCCGTCATAGGCCCCCATCACGATCACCCCGACACGCTCCTTCTCCAGGTTAAACGCCGTGCCCATCACCCCGTTCGAGAACTGCACAAGTTCCTGCGCTCTTACGTTGGCAAGTCCCTCTACACGGGCGATACCGTCGCCCGCCTCCACCACAACACCGATATCGCTGATGTTGAGTTCAGGCTTAAAGCCTTCAATTTGTTTCTGCAGATCGCCTGTGATCTGCTTGATCAGGTCTGACATTAGGTAGCCTCCACCAAAATACGTGTTACGTACAATAACCCGGATAAGGGGCTTATCCGGGTATGAGTTTATTATTCGTTCGCGCCCTTCGTGAGGATGAGTACAAACGAGCCTATGATACCTGAAAGGGGATTGGTTGTCTAGTTACAAAGGTCAGTTACCTTAATAAACCATGCAAACCCTTGCCATCTGTACATCTTATACTATACTAACCTCCGTACTTCATTTAGAGGAAAATAAATGGCAGAGTCTCCAAGCCTTGAAACAGAAAAACCTCCCCACCCTGGCATGAAACGCTTTTGGAAAATAGCCGTTCTCGCCAACATAAAAAACGAATCCCAGCCCAAACCGGAAGGGGTTCCGCCGGACGCCTTCGCCGATTATGACCACATCGAGACGATAGACGCGCTTCGTGCCGCGCTCGAAACGGATGGTCACAAAACCGTCTTTATCCACGCGGATCGAGACCTGCCCTTCGCCTTGCGGAAAGAGAAACCCGATATCTGCTTCAACATTGCCGAAGGCCTGGGTGGCGACGCCCGCGAAGCGCAAGTACCGGCCCTGCTCGAAATGCTTGCCATTCCGTACACGGGATCCCGAGTACTGGCAAATGGAATTTCGCTCGATAAAACCCTCACAAAACGTATCTGGCGCGACCGCCGTCTGCCGGTTGCACCTTTTCAAGAATTCAATTTTGGGGATGAACCGCTTCGCCCGGAATTGAAATTCCCGCTTTTCGTCAAACCTGCGCGCGAAGGCACGGGCATGGGTGTGGACATGAAAGCGATTGTCAACAATGAGAGAGAATTACGCGAGCGAACCCAATATATTATCAACACTTACCAACAGCCCGCGCTGGTTGAAACCTTCCTGCCGGGCCGTGAATTCACGGTTGGCATCCTGGGCCGCGCAGATTCGAAACTTTATTCCCGTCACCCGGAATGGTACGAAAAGGACGGCTTCCATCGCTTCCCCGTCCTTGAGCTGGATACAGGTCAATCCACATCCCCCTGGATTTATACAAATGAAGCCAAATCGAAAGAAGTCGGCGCAAACGGTGTTCCTGGTTTCTTCTGCCCTGCCGAAATCGAACCTGACCTGGAGAAGAAACTCAAATATCTCGCCTTGCGCGCCCACCAAATCCTCAATACACTCGATGTTTCGCGCACGGATATTCGCCTCGACGAGGAGGGCAACCCGCGTTTGATCGAGATCAATACTCTGCCCGGCCTCACACCCGATTACAGTGATTTATGTCTTCAAGCCGCTGCCGAAGGCATCCGTTACGAAGACCTCGTGTTGGAAATCCTCTACCTCGGCGCCAGCCGTTGGGGAATGTTAGCACCGCGCGAAATCACCCCGGATTCGCCCAAGAAAAAATAGTAAAAATCCTGCGGAATTCCGCAGGATTTTTTGTTTTATTACCTAATCATCATGTTCACGGCCATCCGCATGACACTGGACGCAATTTTGGAAGTCGGAAATACCTTCTTCCAAATGCTCTCCACGAATATTCGCTTCGGTATGTTCATGGCAGCCATAACAAGTATAGGATGAATAGCTTGATGGGTGACATGTAGCACAGGCAACCGTCCCCTGATCGCCATGATTCAATGGGAAGGTATGATTTTCAGTGAATGTCGCAGGGATCCATGCGGTGGTGCTGTGACAGGCTGCACATTCCACGCCAAACTGTCCCAGGTGAACAGCAGGTTCTGCATGACAGGCAACGCAGGTGGATGATGTTCCCACAAATATATTATTGATATGACAGCGTTCACATTCAAGTGAAACATGTGCACCTGTCAACGGGAAGCCGCTGCGGCTGTGATCAAAGGAAGCACCCTCCCAATCATCAGGCGTATGACAGGCATCACACTGGGTTCCAAATTGTCCATTGTGTTCATCATCCTGTTGATGACAGGAATAACAATCCGTTGGCGTGCCTTTGAAAACCTTGTTTACATGGCAATCTTCACAGGCGGCTTTGGCATGTTCGCCTTCCAGCTTGAAGACAGAAAGATTGTGGTCAAAGTTTGCGGGGGTCCAACTTTTCGCTGAATGGCAGGCTGCGCAATCATTTCCATATGAGCCCGCGTGCGGGTCATCCTGCCAATGGCAGGAGTAACAATCTCGCGGCGCGGATTGTAAATCTGCAATCGTTCGCGCATTGAGATGACAGCTCGTGCATGCTGCTTCGGTATGACCCCCGACTAACTGAAACGCGAAAGCGTTGTGGTTGAAGTCATTACCGTACCTATCGACTCCATCATGACAGGCCAGGCACTCCGTCCCAAAGGATAGGATATGTGCCTGAGTGAAGGAAATGTCCAGTTTGTTGTGGCAGGCCTGGCAGGAGTCCGAAGCGAAAACGGCGACATCATCCCCGTGACAATCGGAGCAAACAATCGCTTCCTTCCCCGCTGTGAGCTGGTGGCCGGTCAATGAATATCCCAACGCCTCATGCGGAAAATCGTTTTCCCCCAAATCAGTCAGCGAAGCGGCCGCCCCGCGATGTTCAAAATGACAATCGCGGCAGGCAACGGATGGATTCTTCTGGGTGATCGCGCCGTGCAATTCAGCAACACTTAACATTTCTGCAGCGATATTGGTATGACAAGCCAGGCAACGATCTGCCATTGTTTCGCGCTCCCACGGAGCAGAATGACAGGCTTTGCATTCAGGGATTTGCGCGTGAGAATTGACGCCGCCAATTGTTTCGCCAGATTGAGCATTGAGATCCCCCGAACTGAACATATGTCCGCCGCTTGCAAAGGCAACGCCAACCAGAACGAACAAGGTGATCAGTGCGGCAAAAATTCCCGTACCTGTCAAACATCCAAGACGATTATTTTGCATTTCATCCTCCCTATTTCAAAAGCGTGGCATAGTACAACGCCGCGCCGACATGCACAAAAGCGGATATGAACAATGCGATGCCGATCGGAATGTGAACCGTGTGCCAAAGCGACATCAATCGTCTCGCGCGTTTGAGCGCCTCCTGCGAAAACGTGCCTTCGATCTCCAGCCCATCCAGGGTGCGAGGGATGCGGGTGTAAATGTAGCGGCCGATAAAACCACTCACCACAATGATGACTGTGAGCAGGGTGGTGGCACCGGCCAGCCCATTGAATTTCCACGAAGTATGAAGCAAAACCATATACGGTCCCACCAATCCGGTGAATATATGAAACTGCAGCCAGGAGGACATTCTGCCAAAAGCAACGCTTTTACTTCTCTTCCGAAGGCTGTATAGGGTTTCGGTCATCAACATCAGGATGAAACCAAAGATGCCGATGCCGTGGCCGAATAATTCACTGGCAGGGGGAATCTCCCGCGTTAAAATTACCACCGCCCCATATAGACCTGTTATCAAAACACAAAATAATAGCGCCAGCCATAGTTCCCTGTTTCCACGAAGCATAGCAGCCCTCCCAAGGCTTATTCAATTATCATGTATCACGCAGCTACATAGTTCGACCAATATTCCATAACCAAGTCGGCTATCTTTGCATTTTGTGTGAGTAATTTATCCCGCACGGATGAAATGTCCATTTTCCCGGAAATTATCTTTTGCAGCGGCATAGACAAGGTCTGGTCACCCATGACCACCGCTCCAATCAAGTTCTTTTCGCCAACAAGCAGTCGGATCCGGTTCACATCAAACCCGCTTTGCGCCACGCTGGCATCCGGCAATTGACGCCAGGTCTCACTGTCGCCGCGGGCGATGCCGACAATATCTTCATCGAGCCCATGCCCCACCGCACCAATAATCGTGGTGGTTAATCCCGCCAGCCGCGTCACATTGAAGGGCGGACTCTTAATATACGGTTTCTTTTGCCCGGCCATATTCAAGCCCGCGGTAAATCCCTGCTCACGCGCGGGACTCCATAAACTATCCAGCACAGAACGCCCTGAGGCAGGGTCATAAACTTGGGCCACATCACCGGCCGCATAAATATCGGAATCGTTCGTTTGCATAAATTCATTGACCAACATGCCGCGATCGAGTGCCAGCTCGGCTTCACGAGCCAATTCCACACGAGGTTTAATTCCGATGGCATATGCGAGGATATCGCATTTCAGCGATTGTCCGTTCAACAGTCGAACTCCGCTCACTTTTCCATTTTTTCCGAGTACTTCCGTTATCTCGGAGTGAAAGTGTAGTGTCACACCTTCCTCTTGCAAACGCGCTTCCACAATTCGCGACTCGTGCTCATCGAGAACATTGCTCCAATACCGGTCCCCGCGCAGGAGATATTGAACGGTCACACCACGTGCAAGCAGGCCTTCGGTCAATTCAAGGGCAGTAATACCGCCGCCTACTACGATGGCCGTTCTTCCACGCTTCGCAAGACTCAAAATATGGCGGGCATCCTCCAGGTGGTCGAGTTTCACAACACCCTTGAGATTTGCGCCGGGAACTGTCAACGGGGCGGCAATTGCACCAGTTGCAATGAGCAGCTTATCGTAGGGAAGAGGCGTTTTTCCATCCAATAAAAGGGATTTTTCAAATCGGTTTATCTTTGAAACGCTGGCTTTGTGATACTTAAAATCGAGCCGCGCATAATCATCGCGTGTTTTTGGGAAGAGCCCCTTGTCGTGCATTTCACCGGTCAAATAATAAGCCAGGCCCGGGCGTGAATAAAAACCATGCGGATCGTCACCCACCATAATCACCTCGCCCTTTTTATCCAGCGAGCGGATCGCTTCGATGGCGGCAATTCCCGCCACGCCCGTTCCAACAATGACGTATCTCATTTCGCACCTGTCGTGAACAGATCGGTGCGCTCGAAACGCAATACGCCGCGCGGACAACGGGCCACGCATTCGCCGCAAGTCAGGCATTCGTTATTGTTGATGGCTTCCCCCCGCCAGACATGGGCGCGCACATCGATGCCAATTGGACAATTGTAGGTGCAAATTCCGCACTGCACGCAACGCGAAGAATCGGGAACTACATGTCCCGCAAACGAGGCAGTCCGCCGGGCGGCGTCGCTTTTGAAAATATTCAGAAATGACAAATTTCGTCTCCAATCAATTAGTCGCTTTACCCCAAGAAAGGTTACGCGGATTATAGACCCAAAAAAACAGCGGGATGTAGTGACAAATGTCATCCGAATCATTTGCGGGTAAATTCACCATTAAATAAAAACAGGGCTGTCTCACGACAGTCCTGTTCGTTTCGCAATAACCTGGCCGTCAGGCCCAGTCTTACGAGAGCGGAATTACATTGGCGGCTTGCAAACCTTTGGGGCCGTCTTCCACAGAAAACTCAACTTTCTGTTCGGCCTCCAACTTACGATAGCCATCGCTCTGAATGGCGGTGAAATGCACGAACACATCCTCGCCACCATCGCGCCCAATGAAGCCATAGCCCTTGGTCGCATTAAACCACTTGACGGTTCCAACAAATCGCTCTGACATCTTTCATTACTCCTGCTTAAAAAAATTGATGCCCGTTCCACCTTCACGCTCTCAAAGGCGAATCGGGCACGCTGCAAGCAAGATTATCATGCCTAAAACTACATGTCAAGATTTTCGTAACTTCTTGTAAATGGATGCATACCTTGACGTGAGATGGAACCACCAGGGCGACCATTTCACCCGGAATCTTGCCCCCCGAATCACCTTACGCATCTCTTGCGGACCTGTGAACTGGTCCAGCAACAGGACAGATCTCCCCACCTCGAAAGCCGCGTGCGCATCCGACCCAACCGTGCCAGCCAGGTGATGTTTCTCCGCAAACTCCCGCGCGCGGTGGTTAAATCTCGGGAGGATGCAGCGCGAGTTATATACTTCAATCGCATCCACAAACGGAGCGATCTCCAGCAAGTCACTCTCCTTCCACCCGCCTGCGCGCAGTTCATCAAACGGGTGCGACACGCTGATAAATGCCCCTTGCGCCTTCAACCGACGGATCGTCTCCTGCGGTGAAAGAAACGGAGGAATCTCCTCCCGCACAAATGCCGCGAGGATTTCGCCTTTCGTCGTCATAATTTCCTCCCCCACGATCACCAGCTGCGGGTCAATGGCCTGCGCCTCCAAAGCCCCCGCAATCGAGTTGTGATCCGTGATCACAAGGCGGTCCAGGCCCTTACGGCGGGCGGCTTTTATCAAATCGGCAGGACGGGTGAGAGAGTCCTTCGAGGCGCGGGTGTGGCAGTGGAATTCGAGTTTTAAAGGCAAAGAAAAAATCATACGGGTTTCAAGACAGCAATCACTACACCACCAATAAAAAAGCCTTTATCGGTTGCACTAAATTCACGTTCCGCATATGAGGGGTCAGTACTTTGCGGCTGGAGAACTATTTTTTTTCCTCGGCGAAAAACCCGCTTCAATGTAGCAACATCCCCTTCATCATCTACAATTTCTGCCGCAACAATATCACCATCTTTGAAACTCTGAAATGAATTGATATCCATCTGATCATCAGCAACATTTAAGTCGCTAAAATTTTTGGGCAACAATCGTAAAAGAACGTAATCTCCACTTTGAATATTAGCCTTATCCATACTATTGCCTGAAACTTTAATGACAACAGTACCTTGAGTCGAAGCCTTAAAAAACCTATTACCATTAATCGACAAAATCCGAAAAAGCCTGTCATCAATAAAGACCTGCTCTACCTCCAAATTGCCGACTGGTGTTTCCAATATTCCGCTTGAACCAAAACTACCGGCGTTAATGTTCTCATAAACCCCCAAAAGCCCCATACGATCTGAACGAAAATTGGCGGAGCCACCATTGTTATTAACCTCCCCATCTGCTGCTGGATTTTCATTTTTACCGTTTTCAAGCGGAAGATGCGGTATTCCATATTTATCGGCAGCTTGATGAAGGGCCGCATGCATTTCTTTGCATCTCACATCATACCAGGAGTACTTATCCTTTTGGTTTACATTATATTGTCTAAGTCCTTCAAAAGCCTTTTCAGCTTCACGCCAGGAATTTATAGCATCCACTTCCTTTCCGGGCAAAAGCCACTCCATGCATCCTTCCATCCACTGTGCAATTGCATAGTGATGCCGGGAGCTAGTGTATTTACTTGAAGCATCCGAAAAAAGTTTTTGAGCCTCCTTAAAGTTACCCATCTCTGCAACAATCAAACCGCATTGCAAACGGATTTCAGCGGATTCCATTTCTTCAGATGTATCGCTTAAATGATTAAGATCATCAATGATATCCCACGCTTTCTTCAACTCATTTCTATCCCGTTCTCTTTTCAATCTATCCAATAGAAGTATGGCAGGATCACTCAAAGAACCATCTCCAAGTTCATTCAACCATTTACTCACACGTTTTAACCATAATTTGGCCTTATCCTCGGGGGTCGTCATGATTGTTTTCCTTCCTTCTTTGTATCTTTCCCGGATGATTTTTCTTTTTCAGTTGTTAGCGCGAGCGCTTCAAGAACTTGAGCTGTACGCATCAAAATAACATTTCGAATATTTCGATCTTTTTTTTCTTTTTCCATATCAATGTCGTCAAAGGCATGAATGATGCTCATTAATATTTCTGCCTGAGCTTCAGCATGCCCTATTTCTTGATAGGCAATACGCTGCGCCTCGCCATATGCGCGCTTAACATTGGCATTACCCACCCAACCTGCCTTCCACGTATCAATTCGCTGTTCCGAAACCGCCTTATTTTCCACTTCAAAATGTCCAATGTCGCACCACAGTAATTGCGCTCCAGCATCCTTTAATTTATCCCGAACCTCCGGTGTTTTTAACTGAATGCCAATTTCCTTACGTGGATCGCCTTCAACGTATCGGGGAGCTGTAATTTGATCCAATTGATGCTTCGAAATGTACTCAGTGATCGAACCTACAATAGCACCCTTCACAGCATCGTGCCAGGGAGCTAAACCATCCGCCGACACAGTTCGGTTATAAGCCATATTGCGAATGGCCTGTACTGTATAGGGATATGGATTTCTCTGACTTCGCCCAGCAGTGGTATTGGTAACCCTATAACCAGACCATACGCGATAACGAAAGTGCACATCTCTTACAGTAACAGTAATACCATCTTTAGTCGTCGCAGACACGGAGGGGACATGGCCATGCTGGTCATCAAGGTTTAGGGAGATCGCAATTGATTCAAAACGCGAAGCAAAAAAATTTCCAGCCGAATACACGCCAGCCGGACCGTGCAACCGCTCAGTCAATATCACGTTTCCGGGGCGGATAGTGATATATCCCGGGCCTCCTATTAAGTCCAAACGGTTCTTCTTTCCCGCCTCAATCTGTTTCTGCCCTTCAGAAATTTTTATTTTAGGATAAGCAATGCCTCCAAAGGATGCCATCAAGTACAAGGCAGCCAAACCGTAGTTATCGAGATTGTATATATCTTGAAAATAACGCGCGCTAGCCAGAAATGCGCAGAATAGGGCTGCCAAAGGCATGATTAGATAACGACTAATAGATGGACCAGTCAAACCAATTACTACATATTTGTATTCTACCTGCAACGAAAAAGAAATCAGGATAATAAGGATTGCTAAATACACCAACATCATCGAATCTTTCCGACTCGCTTCGTAAATATCGCGTAGGATGAGTGCGCCCAAAAAGATGACGAACGAAATTATCAAGAGTGGGAAAAATATGTTGTGCCAGACACGAAGGCGTGTGACCTCCTCAAACCCAAAAGCCATAACGGCGGAAACCGAGCCAACCAATAGCACCAAAAAAATCGAGCGAAAACGTGCCCACCAAAGATCTCCGAACAAATAGCTTTGAAGAAAAGTGGAGAACACCGCGCTCGGTTTCTTTTTTCGGCCCGAGGAAAACGATTTATTTATTTTTGAATCAGCCATAACGATCACCCAATTTCATGATTTTCCCATAAGATCATAGAGAGTTTTCGACAGGTATTACAACACCATCAGAATCGTCACCAGGTTTTTCTGCATGTTTGTTGTCGGGTAATAGCCATTGGCGCAAATTCGACAACATTTGAACAGTATCGCTCGGCAACAATCGTTGCGTAGCTGGATTCGTTGCAGCTGCTTCCAGAGCCTGATAAAGCCTCATAGCTAACGCCTCTTCTGTATAATGACCATCTCGTAAAATCCGAGATAGTGAATAGACCATATCCTGCTGTGTCCTTGCGCGTTCGTGGTTATGAATACGCATAGTGCGCAACTCGTGGTCCGCGAGAGTTTTTTGAGTCTCCTGTTGCCAGTGCGCGCGCCAATTCTCTAAAAGTTGCTCACGGACAACCTTATCGGTAGGAATAAGATCCGAAAAACCGGCAGAAAGTATTTTAATGCCTCGGTCCCGAAGAACCGCCGACCCTTCAAAATGCCGGGAAGTCGAAAAAATCAATTCATCTTCCCTCACAACTTGCCCATCTTTTAGCGGTGCTCCATCTTTCCGCATGACAATCTGAAATCCCAATACACCCATATTTCGAACAATTCGTCCGAACTTACCTTTGAAGTCGGACAAAGGAAATTTTTTTGGGTCATCAGGAAGGTAAAGATCATCATAATTTTCATGCGCCAGCAAGTCGCGAAATACTTCCGTCGCCGCGTAGACAGGCAAATCGGTCCATTCGCCCAACACACCATCTTTAGCATTGCGAGCGCGGGAATAAACGGCAGCAAAGACTCTTTCTGCATCAAAAACAAATTGAGGGGCATAGCCACTCTTAGTTTCCCCAACCTGAGAGCCACTTCCAAGCCACTCCAATTGATTAAAACATCGTTCTATTTCTTCTTTATCCTTGTCATCCAATTCATCTGATAATTTCTTTATCCCCAAGCTTCCAGCTTGTAGTACTTTTTTGGTCGGATCAGATTCGGATGCACCGGCAGTTTGGATGACAAGCCAGTTACCATTTACTTTGGTGACTTTTAATGTCTCCTCTTTTTGCCCCAACGTAAAAGCCACAGATATTTTTGTTTTAACCTCAATTCCATCCCGTGTGCTGCCAACCACACCCTCGCGAGCTCTGGATTGCTTTCTTAGATCTGCCCAACCCACAATTTTCTCCCCCCATTTTGTAAATACAATCCCAGGTCCAAGGGTTCTTACAATCGTAACAGTCGGCTTGCCTTTGGCAAGTCCAATCGAGTTGAAAATTTTCTGCCAAAAACTCGGTTGAGGTGATTTACTATCCTCAAATTCCTCAGACAATGAGTCAAAATGAACTTCTTGTCTCACCGCATCATTGGAACCTGATTGTTCCTCTAAAACAATGGCACTATTTAAATCTACAAATGCCACTCCGGCATGGAGATCCTTCAATTCCTCTTCCTCTGCCTTTGGTTTTCCATCCTTCATAAAGATTGCCGGACCATGTAAACTTTTCGCCAATGTATAACGAAGTAAACTGTTGAAAGTTTCGCGCCGTTCAATACGGCTACGCACAGGCAAAGTAAATTGAGAAAGCCAGCGTAAAGCTAGCAGGTAACCAATTCCGAAAATGATCAGATTCGATGGAATTACCGCACACGCACGCATAGTTTCTGGATTAATTAGAAGTATCTCATTGCTATGCAGAATAAGAATCCTAAAGTAGGCTAACATTAATTGCAAGACCAGCTTCTCTTCACTACCAAACAATATTATAAAAACAACTGACACAACCACTATAGGTAGCCATGTCCAAAATTTACTGGAAGGGGAAGACCGTGATCTAGGCATATTTATTCACCGATCAAGATTTAGCAAAGCCGGGCTCCAAAGCGCCGAGCAAATCTTCAAGTGCGAGTTTACTGTACTTGATACCCAGATCGTTACGCATTTTCACAACAAGATTGAAGAGCTTTTCCTTTGCCACCGCATGAGACTTTCCATAAGCCATGCTGGATTCCCGCCAGTCACGAAATGAGCGCACCACTTCGTCGGAGCCAATTAACACAAGTTGGGATGCAAGTACTATTTCGTTTTGTTGTTGAGTCGCTCCAGCCAAGTCAACAGAATTGTTTATCAAAAAACCGTGCAGTAATTTCGTAAACTCCGTATACACTTCCCACTTTTTGGTATTAAACCGACTTTGATACTCCTTTTCCAATTGAGCTTTTGCCTGACGCCAATACCCCCAAGACGTAACGAAGCCAGTTGCAAAAGCAGTCAAAATAGCAACTACGATACTTACTAATAGTCCGTTGATGTTGTCCATGTGTGAAATACTCCCCGAAAACCATGACTGAAGAATGTATAAGAATGAATATGTAGAAATTAGTATATACTTTTTTTATCCTCATTGTCAAGAGAAATTAATCACATTCTCGACATCAAAATAAACCATTCCCGAAACTCATACTCTCAAATATTGGTACTTAGCATTAGTATTGTTTACGCTTTGGCAATGCCTTGCTCACGAGGCTGCTCCAAATACCCATTTTGCGAATCCCCCGATTCTGCTTTAGAATCACTGTGGATGCGAAAAGTCTTCAGCGGAATCGGCTCCTTTTTGCAGACGCCAATCGGTGTGATCCTGGTCACTACGGCTGTCTGGCACGGAATTTTATGGGGGCTGAACATTCCGTTTAATACCTTCGTCAGCGGGGGCATATTTATCGTTGACATGATCGTCGCTTTCTTTCTGCTCGACCGCCTGGTCTACTTCTTTTCCCAATTTGTTTTGCCCATTCAAAACCCGAAGGACAGACGGGAAATTTACGCGCGGGTAAAGGTCTTCGAAGCGGGCGACCGCGGCCCCACCCTTTTCGTTAAAAACGGGCGAGTGATCGAGCACGAAGGCGAGGCAGGCAAGCGCGGGGCGGGCGTGATCGTGCTGGACACCGCCAGCGCCCTCGTCTTGCGGACGGATACGGAGATCAGGAGCACGGTCGGTCCCGGTATCAAGTTTACAGAGAAGGACGAATATATTGCAGGGAGTGTCGATCTGCGGGGCCAGTGGCAGTTTATCGGTCCGCTTGCGAGCGACCAGCCTTTCCTAAATCCCGTGCCGATTGCCGCTCCTAAAAATTACAATGAACTGCAAGGCCGCCGCCAGCAGACAGGCGGTTTGACACGTGACGGATTTGAGGTCTCCCCCACCATCAGCATCAAGTTCAGTATAAAACGTGCCATCGAAAAAACACCGACGGATAGCGGGGTAATCTCACAATATGGTTTCGATGCGGTCTCCGTCCGCAATGCGGTCACGCGTGAGGTGGTGCGCCTCAATGCCGCGGATAACAGCAAGGCGCGCATGGATTGGAACAAGCTCCCCGCCCATTTGGTGGTGAATCTCTGGCGTGAATATGTGCGAAAATTCAAACTCGAGGATTTATTTACGAACGAAGGTATTAGCGGACTGCAAACCATCGAGGACATGATCAATAAACGGGTCCGTCAAAGCCACGTGGTGGCACTGGACGACACGGGCATCCCCACCGGTGAATGGCTCGAAAGCCTGGAGTACAAACAATTACAATCCCGCGGACTTGAGATCATGGACGTGCGGATTCACAATATCCTTTTTGATCCATCCATGGAAGAGCAGATGATCCAGCAATGGAAGGCGGAATGGATGAATATTGCCAAAAGGGAGGAAACCTTCATCAAGGAAAGGGAAACCCTGATCGAAACCGCCTCTCGTGAAGAAGCCGGTAAAACATTTGCGCGGATTGCATCCGAAAAATTCAGCGGCAAGAGCACCATGCCTCAGGAAAATCCCTTCAAGACCCTCCAACTGCTCATCCACCCGTTCAGGGAGTTTATTCTCAAAGAGAGCAGCGCCAACAGCGACATGGAAAAGGAACTTCGAAAACTCGATGACATCTGGAAGTGGCTGCTGGATAACAGCGCGGAAAACACAGCCAACCGGAGCGCGAAATGAACAGGAACTCCCAGCGCGACACTTTCGCGTCCCTGCTCTTCGGCCTCACGGATAAAAGCGTAACGTTTAGAAACCGCTGGCGCGCCATCGCCGGTTTTGCCGCCTGGCTGGGGTTAAGCGGATTCACCATGCTCCTTTCCGTGCTCAGCGTGAAGGAACAGATGCACATTGCCGTTGTCGTCGGCATGAGTTTTTTCAAATACATCCCGCTGCTGATCGTTGTGTACAGCCTCTCCCGCAGGATGGCAGCGCACTACCTTGACGATATTTACGAATTGCACGATGAAGAACTTGCCGCAAGCTTTTTAGAAGAAGTAACCTTCGGGAATGGCCATGAACACATCACCATCAAGGAGGGGAAGATTCCCGAAGGAGATGAAAGGTCACCGATCATCCTTATCGGCGGACCGGGTACCATCCAGGTCAATCTCGATAACGTGGCATTGCTCGAAAAAGTGGACGGGGAACCCGAGGTGATTTACCCGCGCAGCAAACCCTGGAAGCTCGGCCGCTTCGAACGCATCCGCGAGATCGGTAAATTCGATGAGGTCGGCAAGCGGGAATACGCCATCATCAACCTGCGGGACCAATTCGTCAGCGGTTTGTCGGTCAAATCGCGCACCAAAGACGGCATCCCAATCGAGGCGCAGGGCATCAAAGTCATTTTCAGCATCCTGCGCAGGCAGAACATCGAAGACGACCACGATGAAAACGATGCCTACTTCTTCGATGAAAAAGCGGTGCAGGCGCTTGTTTATAACCAGACCATCATCACGCCGGAACCTTCCAGCTCGACCGGCGTCCCATTCCCGTGGGACACGACCGTTGTACCGCTTGTCATTTCGGAATTGGAGAATCTGATAACTTCGCGCACATTAAGTGAAATCCTTGCCAGCATCAGCCAAAAGGAAGTGGACCAGGCCTCAAATAATGAACAGACCATCGCACAAATGCGCGTGGAAATGACAGGCGCTCAAACTGTTGGCAGCGACAAAAAGGAAAACCGCCCGCCCAACTTCGAGTCCCGCTCGAAGATCACCGCCCAATTCTTCAGCCCCGCCTTCAAGGAAAAAGCCGCAAAGATCGGCGTTGCCATCGAATGGATCGATATCGGCACATGGCAGCTGCCGCACAACTTAATTCTCGACAGGCACAAGGAAGCCTGGAACCTGGCCCGTGAAAATGAAACGAAGCGCGCTGCCGTGGAACATTCCAGAAAAAACCACGAGATGGAAGAACTGCTCCGCCTGGTAAATAACGTCATCATCACGAATTATGAAAGAGCATCCTCCACCCGCAGGGTCAGCGACAAGGAACTCGATGCCCTGCTGTCCACCTATCCAAACCTGATATCGCGCCGCTCGGCCCCGCACGAATCCAAAAAAGATTCACTTACCGTTGCCGTCGAAATTCTCAAGGCATTCCGCAAGGAACTCCTCGCGGGAAAACAATCCATCGAAAACGATTCAAGACCCATGCCTGAGAAGCAAGCCGAACTTGAACGCATCGAAAAAGCCCTGCACGATATATCCCTCCTTACCAGCCATTACATAAAGCGAACCCAATGAAACATCCAAACTTTCAACTCTCCCCCGAAATCACCCGCGCGCTCAATTTCGGCGCGCCAATCGTCGCCCTCGAATCCACCGTCATCACACATGGGCTTCCCCGTCCGCAAAATTTGCAGCTTGCGCGGGATATGGAAAAACAAGTCCGTGAAAACGGCGCGACACCCGCCACGATTGCCCTGCTGGATGGAAAAATCCGCATCGGCCTCTCCGACGAGGAACTGATTCGGCTTTCTGATTCGGATACGGCACTCAAAGTAAGTCACCGTGATTTCGCCGCCGCCATCGTCAAAAAAATGGACGGCGGCACCACCGTGGCAGGGACGATGTATGCCGCGAACATGGCGGGTATCAAAGTCTTTGCCACTGGCGGTATCGGCGGCGTGCACAAAGAATCATCATTCGATATCTCAACGGACCTGCGTTCCCTTGCAGAGATTCCCACCATCGTCGTCTGCGCCGGTGCAAAAGCGATCTTGGATCTGCCCGCCACGCTTGAATACCTTGAGACCATGGGTGTCCCGGTCATCGGTTACCAAACGGACGAATTCCCTGCCTTCTACTCCCGTGAAAGCGGATTGGGAGTCAGCGCCCGCCTTGACACTTCGGAAGAGGTGGCCAACTTTGCCAAAGCCCATTGGAATATGGGCATGAAGAGCGGCATCCTCGTCACGAATCCAATCCCAGAAACAGAATCAATTCCAAAGTCCAAAATGGAACCGATCATTGCCAAAGCGTCTGCCGAAGCCATCGAGCAGGGAATCCACGGGCAGGAGTTGACTCCATTTTTATTAAATCGCATCGGCGAATTAACGAAGGGCAAATCACTCAAAGCCAACCTGGCCCTGCTGCTCAACAACGCCCGCCTCGCCGCGAAAATCGCAAAAGAGATGAACGCCAAAAAGAAGGAATGGGCGATTTAGGAAAAGGAAGAAGGATGAATTATGAAGGATGAATTCACACTCACTGCCACATTCAACTCAAGCGCCGATAAAATCTACAAAGCCTGGCTCAGCACACAGGGACATACCCTGATGACCGGCAGCCCCGCCAAAGTGGACGGCCGCGTGAATGGTAAATTCAGCGCCTGGGACGGCTACATTTGGGGCGAGTTTTTGGAATTAAATGAGAATGAAAAAATCGTGCAGGCCTGGCGTACCAGTGAATTCCCCGAAAACGCGGAAGACTCGCATGTGGAAATTATATTGGAAGGGGAGATTGCTTCCCTTCGACAGGCTCAGGGCACCGCGACGGGAGAGTCCCGTCTCACAACGACATACAAAACAAAACTAATTCTCGTCCACACAAACATCCCCGCAGGACAAGCCGAGAGTTACAAAACAGGCTGGGAAGATTTTTATTTCAAGCCGATGCGGGAGTATTTCGGTTGAAGTAGTGGTAAACAAGAATAAAATTTCGTATTTCTAAATAGAGCGAAACCTCCTATCTAACAATCACTCCTTTCCGTTTAATAACTCCTCCACCAAACTCTCCGGCACCTGCACAGCGACCAACTCGCCTTTGACGGTAATCACCCCATTCACGACAATCCATTCTTCGATGACGATCTTGCGGCCTTTTACTTCCTTCACCTTCCCGCGGATCTCCAATTTGGGGCCAAGCGGAGTGGGCTTGAGATAGTCCACGTGCAGGGAGGCGGTAAGATAACGTAAAGCAGGCTCCGTGTCCATGGCGCGGTTTTCGGCGCGGTAGCCTGCCGCGGCGGCTGTGCCGGTGCCGTGACAATCGATCAGCGAGGCAAGCAGGCCGCCGTAGACATAGCCCGGTATCGCAGTGTGAAATGGCCTGGGTTGAAAAAAAGCAACCGATTCCTCCCCGTCCCAATGACTTTTGATCTGGTGTCCCAATTCATTCAAGCTGCCGCAGCCGTAGCAATGCGCCATGTGGTCGGGGTAGTAATCCTGGAATGCTTTTTCGGTCATTGGAAGAACCTCTCAATTTACGAATTACGAATTTTACGGCGTCGGCGTGCCCGTTGCAGTGGGCGTCGTCAAATTGTCTAACACGCGGAACCGCCCGATCACTTTCCACTCGTAGCCCATAAAAATTTGCACTTCGTATTCGCCGGGCACCCAGCCGTCGGCGGTGGGGGCAGAACATTCGGTGTATCCGCCGATGCCGCCCGTACCGCCGTCCCAGGGTTTGGTTTCGAAGCAATTGCTCAATTTGCCATTGAGATACCAAAGCGCCGTCCATTGCACGCCGGGCAGGGTGTTGTTGTAATCGAAACCACCGTACATCGTCTGGATCGGAAGTTCAAAAACAGTTTTCGGGTCCACCGGATTCAAGCCATCAAACACCGTGGAAAATTGAATGGCTGTGAATAACGCTTCGGGGTTCGGCGTAACAGGCCCTTCAAACAAAGCTTCGATGGCGAGCGGTAAAAAAGGCGTCAGGGTCAGGGTTGGGGTATCGGAAACCGAGGGAGTTAAAGTAAGGGTCGGCGGTATGGTTATTGACGGGATTAACGTGAGAGTGGGAGTGAGGGTAATTGTGGGGGTCAACGAGGGCGTGGGGGACGGCGGGAAGTATTCGTACACCATCGGCTCCCCATAAAACGGAAGCCAATAAGCAAACCCCGCAAGGAATACCGACACAAAAAACAATCTCCAGGCAGTGATGTTATGCCGCTTTCGCAAACTGTAAAAAGATAATTTACGCGCCGTCTGCATGGTTTTGATGGCCGCCCGAAAGGAAAAATATGCCGCAGCCAGAGCGAGTAAAGCAAGTGCAAGAATGCCCGCGCGAATATCCATGAGGCGATTATAGCATGCGGAAAGTGACAGACACTTTTTTATGATTTTGTGTTAAAACTTGCACTATGACAAAAGAAATCGTTCTCCTCAAATTGGGCGGATCATTGATCACGGACAAGGATACTCCCTACACCCCAAGGCTCGACAAATTAAAAGAACTGGCGCAGGAAATAAAAACGGTTCTGGACTCGCGCCCGGACCTGCTCCTGATTCTTGGGCATGGCTCAGGCTCGTTCGGACACGTTGCCGCCAAGAAATTCGGCACTCGGGATGGCGTAAAACCCTCACCCCCAACCCCTCTCCCAAATGAGGGAGAGGGGGATTATTGGAAAGGTTTTGCCGAAGTCCGTTTTCAGGCGGCGGAGTTGAACCGTTATGTGATGGAGTCTCTCTTCAATGCCGGCGTGCCAGCCATTTCATTTTCTCCATCATCTTCAATGATCTCAAATGAGCGCAAGGTCATCCATCACAACATATTGGCTATGCGCAAAGCGCTAGATGTCCATTTGCTGCCGGTTGTGTATGGCGATGTGGCATTTGACGAGAAACTCGGCGGCACGATCCTTTCGACGGAAGATGTCTTTACATTTCTCGTGGAGCAGTTCTCCCCCTCACGCATCCTGCTGGCTGGAATCGAAGCCGGGGTGTGGGAGGATTTCCCAGCGAGGACAAGGCTGGTGAAGCAGATTCAAGTGTCGGATTATGAAAAGATGCGGGCAGGGATTGGCGGCTCGGCCAGCACCGACGTCACCGGCGGGATGAAGGCCAAAGTGGAGGAAATGCTCGCATTGATCCAAAGAACGAAGGGCCTCACGGCGCAAATCTTTTCCGCCGAAGAAGGTGGATTTTTGGAACGCGCATTGCGCGGGGAAAATGTGGGCACATTGCTCCTCGGCTGACATGACAAAAATATGACGAAACACTCTTGCTTTTTTTATGGTTAATTAAGATAATAGGGCAGGCATTGATTATATATAATTTCAAGGAGAGACCATGGCAACCAAAACAAAGTCCACAAAGAAAAGCGCAAAGAAGACTGCGCCCAAAAAAGTAGCTGCGAAAAAAGCAGCGCCCAAAAAAGTTGTTGCGGCGTCTTCCCTTAAAGGGAAGAAAATCGCAAAAGGAAAAATATCATTTCAGCCGACGAAATTAAAACTCGTCCGCCCCGTGCCTTCGGATATCGACATCGCGCAGGCAGGAAAACTAAAACCGATCCTGCAGATCGCGTCGGAACTGGGAATCAAAGAAAGCGAGCTTGAACTCTTTGGCCCTTATAAGGCGAAAATCAAATTGGAAATCCTCGAGCGGCTTGCCAGGCGCCCGAACGGGAAATACATCGACGTAACCGCCATTACACCCACCCCGCTCGGCGAAGGCAAGACTACGACCACGGTCGGCGTTTCGCAGGCGTTGGGCGCGCACCTTGGCAAGCGGGTGATGACGGTTATCCGCCAGCCCTCGCAAGGACCGACCTTCGGCATTAAAGGCGGCGCGGCCGGCGGGGGTTACAGCCAGATTATCCCAATGGAGGATTTCAACCTGCATTTAACCGGCGACATCCACGCCATCACAGCCGCGCACAACCTGTGCTCCGCTGCGCTGGATGCCCGCATGATGCACGAGGCGAATACCCCCGACGATGAAAAAATGTTCAATGCGCTCTGCCCTCCTGACAAAAAAGGCAATCGCAAGTTCTCCCCTTCCATGCTGCGCCGGCTCAAGAAACTCGGCATCAACAAAACGAATCCCAATGATTTGACTCCCGAAGAACGTTCCCGTTTTGCCCGCCTCGATATCGACCCGAACGGAATCCAGTGGCGGCGTGTGATCGACGTGAACGACCGCTTCCTGCGTGAAATTCAAGTCGGTTTGGGCAAGGATGAAGCCGGTCATGAGCATCGCTCCGGCTACGACATTACGGTTGCTTCCGAGATCATGGCCATCCTCGCGCTGACATCCAGTCTTGAGGATATGCGTGACCGGCTTGGACGGATGGTGGTTGCCGTCAATAAAAGAGGCGAAGCCGTCACAGCCGAAGACCTGGGCGTGGCTGGCGCGATGACCGTCCTGATGAAGGACGCCATCAAGCCGAACCTGATGCAGACCCTCGAAGGGACTCCCGCCATCGTTCATGCGGGACCGTTCGCCAACATCGCCCACGGCAACAGTTCCATCATCGCCGACAAGATCGCCCTCAAACTCGCAGATTATGTCATCACCGAATCGGGCTTCGGCGCAGACTGCGGCATGGAAAAATTCATGAACATCAAGTGCCGTTATTCCGGGCTGATCCCGAATGTGGTCGTCATCGTCGCGACAGTCCGCGCCCTCAAGATGCACGGCGGCGGACCGAAGGTTGTGGCCGGCAAACCGCTCGCGCCCGAATACACCGATGAGAACCTCGAACTGCTCCAGAAGGGCTTGCCCAACATGGTCCAGCACATTGAGAATGCCCTCAAATTCGGCGTTAATGTGGTGGTAGCGGTCAACTCGTTCGCCAACGACACACCCGCCGAGATGGAAATGGTCCGCAAGGCGGCGCTCGAAGCGGGCGCCATGGATGCAGTCGTCTCCCGCCACTGGATGGAAGGCGGCAAGGGCGCCATTACGCTGGCAGAAGCGGTCGTCAAGGCTTGCGAAAAAACCAGCAAATTCCAGTTCCTGTACGACTTGGACCTCCCGATCAAGGAAAAGATCGAGACCATTGCCCGTGAGATCTACCGCGCCGACGGCGTGGATTACACCCCCGAGGCGGAAGCCAAGATCGAGCAATTCACCAAACTTGGCTTCGATAAACTGCCGATGAACATGGCGAAGACCCACCTTTCGTTCACCGACCAGGCGGCAATCAAGGGCGCGCCGCGCGGGTTCCGCATCACCATCAGCGACATCCGCGCCAGTGTGGGCGCAGGCTTCCTCTATCCTTTATTGGGCACCATGCGCACGATGCCCGGCCTGCCTACACGTCCCGTCTTCTACGATGTAGACCTGGATCTGAAGACCGGCAAAGTGGTTGGGTTGTTCTAATCCAAGTTAATTCCAATTGAAAAAGTAGGCCACGCAAGAAGCGTGGCCTACTTTTTCAGTACCGACAGGCTATAGGGAATCATACCAGTTTGGATATAATAACCAAGTATGAACCTTGAAACTTTATCACTAACAGACCAGCGCGACCTCGTGAAAAGCAGGGAATTAAACGCCTCAGACCTCGCCTCAGCCTGCTACCGGCAAATTGAAAAACTCAACCCGACGCTGAATGCGTTCATTACTGTCATCAATCCTGATCAGAACGTACTCCCTCCCTCCGGCAGTATGCCGCTATTTGGGATTCCAATTGCCGTAAAAGATCTTTACTACACCAAAGGGATTCGCACTACAGGCGGTTCGAAATTCTTTGCAGACCACATCCCAACAGAAGACGCATTCGTCGTTCAAAAAATAAAAAAAGCGGGCGGGCAGATCATCGGAAAAACCAACACCCATGAAATTGCATTAGGCGTCACCAACAACAATCCGCATTTTGGGGCGTGCAAAAATCCCTGGGACATCACTCGCACGCCCGGCGGCTCGTCCGGCGGAAGCGCAGTAGCGGTTGCCACAGGCATGGCAATGGCTGCCCTCGGTACCGACACCGGCGGTTCGATTCGCATCCCAGCGGCCTTATGTGGCGTGGTCGGACTCAAACCCACCTATGGGCGGGTCAGCCTGCGCGGGATAATGCCGCTTTCGTGGAATCTCGATCACGCAGGCCCGATCACCCGCAAGGTGGAGGATGCAGCCTTGCTGCTGCAAGTGATGGGTGGATATGACGAGAAGGACCCCGTTTCGGTAAAAACCCTGCCCGGTGATTATTCCAGTCACTTAAGAGACTCGATGAAGGAACGCAAAGCGGCGCTGGCAATCGGAGATTTCATCGAAGAAACAACAGACGCCGAAATCCTGAATGCCATTCGTGAGGCGGCCAGGATTTTGGAGGAACAAGGTGTCACCATCACCGAATTGAACGTGGACTTTCTCAAGGAAGCAGCTCAAGCCAACGCTGTAATGATTCAGGCCGACGGAGCTGCCTTCCACCGCGAAAGATTGAAAGAACACCCGGACTGGTTCGGCGCGGATGTGCGTCAACGGCTTGAAACGGGAGCGGCATTCACCTCCAGCGAGTACGTGCTTGCAAGGCGAACCCAGGCCGAAGCGCGGCGAAGATGCGAGATCCTTTTCGATGAATACGATATCCTCCTTCTTCCCACCACGCCCATCCCCGCGCCGTTCCTGGAAGGTGAAAATGCAATCGAACGCGCCCTCCAGTTGACACGCTTCACCGCGCCGTTCAACCTGACCGGCCTGCCCGCGCTTTCGGTGCCATGCGGGTTTACAAAAGAAGGATTGCCGATCGGCCTGCAGATCGTTTCACGGCCATGGAACGAATCGGGAGTGCTGAGGGCGGGTTATGCCTTCCAGCAAGCCACCCAATGGCATACGCTGAAACCCGCTCTGGCGTTATAAAATTTTATGAAAAAAACCGGGCTGATCATTTGGGCACTCCTGCGCCTGCCGATCCTTGCGGCAGGTTTGTATTTTTTCCGCTCGGAAATTATCTTTTTAATCGATGAAAGCATCGGGCTGGCTAAAGCGATCGATTTTGCCGTTTACTCCGCCAGCACAATCGGCACAAGGTTAATGCTTTTTCTCGGATGTGTGATCTTGCTTGGCGCGGGATTTTGGCTGGCGGGGAAATGGATTGCTTCCAGCATTTGGAGATATCTATTTTTGCTTGGCTGGGCTTTTTCTGCAATTTATATTTCCTTCGCCGTCTTCCTTTTAATTCCAAACCCATTGACCAACACCTGGGTTGTGGTGCTGATCCTTGCAATCAACACCCTTCCTGAATCCTGGCTCATAAGAATTTCCAGGAACGGGTTTCTAAATTTTGTTTTCCTTGCAGGTGTTGGGTTATGTGAGGCCTTGTTCCCGCAAGCATATCTTGCCTGGTTGACGGGAAAACTCAAGCCCGGTAGTTCCTTACCAAAATGGTCATGGATATTTGGCATTATTCTCGCTGCGGCCTTTTGGATATTTTTACTGACGCCGTACAATAATCAACGGATATTAACCCTCGGCGAAAAAATGCACGCCAGCCCGGCCGTGGAAAAATTCGCTGATGGCAGTTACAACTGGATCGAGTTCAACGCAAAGCACGGGTTATTGTACGCGGTTGGACACAGCAAGAGTTATTTGTTCGCTTATGATGTGAATCATCTTGAACAACCGCCAAACCGGTCGAAGACAAAAATTGGGAAACCACAAAGCTTTGGATTCAACCCGGATCTGCAGGAGTTGTATATCTACAAAGCCGACACGCAGGAATTGCTTTACATCGACGCGCTTACCTTGGATGTAACCCGCTCTATACCCGTGACCGGCCCTGCGACGAGCTCAGGGCAATATCTTTCACCGGGTGATGTATGGGTGAAGTGGAATCGCGGACTGGACGCCATCATCATCGCCTCCGAAGCGGACCGTGAGATTGGTACGCCTTTCGTGATGCTAAACCGCAGCGACGGGGAAATCCTCGCCACCATCGATTTCCCAGTAATTCCGACAGCGTATCTCGTTTTTCATCCCCAAGAGCCGCGGCTATATTTCAATTCCTTTCGAGATACATACCTGGTTGCCTGGGATATGGCCCGCCATGAAACCATCGCTCAAACCGACACAAGTCCGGGAACGGACCGGATGGAGTTCGATCCGGCGAAAAACGAATTGCTGGTCGCATCGCCTTTGGACGGAGCCATCCTGCGCTACGATGCGGATACCCTTGAACTTAAAGGTGAGATCAAATCCAGCCTCGGCGACCGTACCTTGACCCTCGACTCTAAACGGAATCTCCTGCTGGTCGGAAATTTCATCAATAACCGGCTTCAGGTAATCGACATGAACACCTACAAGCCAATCGCCAGCTTCTATATCGGCCCGTGGATCCGCACGATCTCGCTGGATGTGGAGCAGGGAGTTGCGTATGTATCCACTGTGCAGAATTTATTCAGGGTTCGATATATTTCTAATGGAAGTGAATAGTATTCTTCGTTGCAATCAGGGCGGCATGGAAGATTAAACACAAAACAGTCCCAAGCTTTTGCCTCGGGACTGTTTTGTGTTTATACGAGAATTCTCTACCGTAAAAATACGAGTAAATTCCGTCATTCCCCATTCGGGGACGATGTGCGAGGGCGATGCTCTTTCGCCCGAAGCAATCTCCACCTTGACGGGAGATTGCTTCGCCGCCAAAGGGCAAAAGCGGCGGCTCGCAATGACGGATGTACGGTAGAGAATACGGGAATAATTTACAATTCTGTAACTACTTAATATACACGCTCATCCATGGGTATTTTTAAATCCATTACGGAGGCGCCGATTCGCATGAGCAGGAAGCAGGATTCCAATATGGCGCCTGGCCGCCAGTTATTTTACGACATCCGTCCGCAGGCTCGACACATCCACCAGTATTTGGATCATCTCCGCCGCCAGGGATTCGAGTCACAATCACCGGTGGGCTACATTTCCCAAAGAGCACATCCTGTATGGCAGTATCCAGAACAGCATCGGGAGAGTCCACGCAGGCGCCGTCCAGCGGATATGTGCCGGCGGGGCAAACGCCAAAATCGGTTCCAAAACCAGGGTTTGAAGTGCAACACTGGGCCACAGGGTCAAAGGTCGAGCCGGGCAGGCAGGCGGCTCCACCCGTGCTACTGCCGTCCCATTTGCAGGTATCCCCCACTTTGTTGTAATTCGCCGGGCAGCTTCCACAGCTATCGGAACTTGTCACAGTGCAGGAACCTGTCGTAGTTGCAGGTCCGACATCACCGGGGTAGCAAAGAAATTTATTCACACTGCCATTCCCTTCGGGGTCCTGAGAACAACCCGCCAACTCATAACTAAATGAATCCGGGGGAATGTTTGCGGCATTAAAGGTCACGATGGTATAAGGGGTGAAATTTTCGGTGCAGTTGGGAGCCTGGGAAATGGAAACATCATTACACTTGATCGTCGGGGCGCAATTGGGTTGGGAACCGTCGATTCCCGCACCCACATAGATCAATTGCTCGCACCAGGGGGCAAAGTAAGTGGGATCCTCTACAACGCAGCGAAAGCCCAAATCGGGCAGAGTCTGATTCGGGTCCAGAGAGAAGCGATGTGCCGACAGGGACGGATCGGCACTGTCCTGATAGCTGCTTCCGCGCACGGAGCGTTTCTCACCCAATTCCGGTCCAAGCGGATCGGGCACAGGCGATTCAACGTTGTAGGTTGGGCTGTACCAATCCGCCGCCCACTCGCGTGTATTGCCGGACATGTCGAATGCGCCGTAGTAGCTAACGCCATCCTTGTATTGATTGACCCAGGTTGTCTTGCTCACACAGAATTTATAGTTCAACAAATTGCAGGAAGGCCCTCCATCCCCCCATGGGAAGAGATTCCCTTCCGGGCCGCGTGCGGTTTTTTCCCATTCTGCTTCGGTGGGCAGGCGGCCATGGACAAACGTACAATAATCCGCAGCCTGAGAATAGGTGACGCCGGTTACGGGATACTTGATATAACGAGAATCATCGTACGTGGGGCTGTCTTCCGATTTTGGAGGCGAGCATTTGCCCAATTGCACACACAAAGCGTACTGGCTATTCGTTACTTTGGTGCTATAGATCCAGAAATCTCCAATCGTTACCTCCCGTTTGGGATTATCGGCAAAGTTATATCCCATGATGAATGGACCGCCGGGCACGGCCACCAGAACCGTACCATCTACATAGGTATATTTGGAACCCAGGGTCATTTGCGGACCTGCGAGATCCACGCTGATCAGGTTGGGTGCCGCGGTTTCCGTGGCGGTGGGCGGCTGCGTAGCCGCAGACGGCGGCGCAGTGGCAGGGTCTGGGATGGGTTCGGTTGCTGTGGTTTCTCCCGGCATATTACAAGCCGAAAATACAAGGGAAATCAAGATAATGAGTGAAAATAATTTAATTCGGCGTTTCATTTCATTCTCCTTGGTCAAAGCTTGCCTGCAAGTTATAAAATTATAATCCTGCGGTTTTGCTTTCGCATCCGCTTCATCATCACCCATAAGTCATAAAAAAATCCCGCAGGTTTTACCCTGCGGGATTTGATGGTTAAGGCCGTGGTGTCGGCATTAAACAAAGATTATTCTTTTCGTCCCATGAACAGAAATTTGCTATACAGCGGGATTCGCTGGCGCTATGTTGACCGCAGGTATCCACGGGCTCACTGCACTTCACTGTCGTCACACGGACCGTAACACATCCCTCTCCGCTAAGTTCCGTCGCTGAGGGAATGCAGGCTCCCATTTCAGAATTGAACACGGTCCCGGGCGCACAGCCGGGGTAGGTTCCGCCCGTCAACGTCTGGCAGCATTGGAAGCCTTCATTGTAGGTATAACCCGCTGCGCATCCCGCATAGGTTTGAGCGGCAAGCGAGGAATTATCGATGCCATAGGGCGCAGACGTCTCTCCATTGGCTGGCGCGCACATGCCTGCCAGGTCATCGAAATATAAGCCGGCCGGGCAAAAACCGTTCGCGTCCTTGTTGATAACGCAGGTCTGCTGGCCGCTGCGTTCCATCATTGAATAGCCCACGGGACATCCCGCAACACCGGCCTGCCCGAGGATCGGAGTGTAGTTACACATGCCGGTGGATGGGTCGAGTGTATAACCCGAGTCGCATGCAGGGCTGACCCCCTCCACCAGAGTGCTGTTCGAGCAGGCCGGGTTACAAACCACGACCTCATTGGTCGATTCGATCGTCTCCGGGCCGGCGCAGGTCAACTGGCGGATTCCGCCGCTAATTGCTTCCGTACAGATCAGGCGGGTCCCCCGTACTCTCCAGGTTGATCCAAAAGATAGGTTAACCTTGGCATAGGTCTCTCCCTGTGCGCAATATTGGTCGGTCACCACGCCTTCAGGCAGCTGGCAGCTGCTTGCTACTTTCACTCCGGTGGGGATGAAAGCCGAAAGCTGACAGTATGGAGCCATTGGCTGGGGATCGGAGACAACGCACCGGAATCCGGTGTCCCTCTCACTATCGCCCGGCTCATTGAAACGGCGGATTGTAGAAGCGACCTGGCTGTTATCCGTTTCGAAGGAACTGCCGCGCACAACCCGGTATTGTCCGCTTTCAGGGCCGGTGGGGTTGGCGAGAGGCGAATTGCCGTAATAGGTTTCCGCATACCAATCGCCGATCCATTCAAAGGCATTGCCCGCCATATCCAACAACCCGAAGGGGCTGGCTCCCGCCGCGAAAGATTCCACCCCGCTGGTGGTTTCGTAACAATTGGTAAAGTTTAGCAAATTACAGGTGGGGGCGTTATTTCCCCAGGGATAGACATTCTCACCCGTGCCGCGCGCGGCCTTTTCCCATTGCGCCTCTGTCGGCAGCCCGCCTTGAATCCAGGCACAATAGTTCTGGGCTTGCGCCCAGGTCACGCCTACAACCGGGTGGCTTCCAAATTCCGGGTTGCTAAAAACGGGTCCGCCCAACACCTGGGTGGGAGTTGTACACGCTCCGACCTTCAAGCATTGTTCATACATGCGATTGGTGACTTTTGTTTGCTGGATCCAGTATTCATCCAAAGTCACATTATGGGCCAGCGCATTAACCCCATCCCCCATGGTGAAGTCTCCTGCCGGGATATAGACCAGAGTACTTCCATCCACCCACTTCATCGCTGACCCGCTTTTCGGCCCGGATAGATCGATCGGTTCGAGGGTCGGGGTTGGGGCCGCAGCGGGCGCCTCCGTGGGCGGCAGCGAAGTTGCCGTCACGACGACCAATTGTGGGGTGGGCGTTGCACCGCATGCCGTTATTATAAAAGTCAGTATCAGCATGGATGCAAACATCACATATCGAGCTTTTTTCATTCAATCTCCTTTTCCTGCAAAAACAAGTCCCTTTTATTATAAAAGAAAAACGCGCCGCAGATTTTCGAAGTTCCCGGGGCGGCCAACCTATCCCAACCCTTTTATTTCATCCACCGCCTGTGGATTAACCAGTGATGAAGTATCACCAAGTTCCAAACCCAAATACGCCGCGCGGATCATGCGCCGCATCACCTTGGCGTTGCGGGTTTTCGGCAGGTCCGAAACGAACAGGATGGATTTCGGGGCGAGCGGCTTGCCCATTTCAGCGACGACCATCTCATGCAGTTGTCGACGAAGCGCATCGCTTCGTTCCACCCCGGGCCTGGTCACTGCGAAAAGGACCAATTCACTCCCTTTGACATCGTGCGGAACCCCGATGGCCGCCGCTTCGACAATATCTGCATGCCTCACCAAAATGGACTCCACCTCGGCAGGACCCAGCCGCTTCCCCGCGATCTTTATCGTATCGTCCGAGCGGCCAAGAATGTACCACAGCCCATCATTGTCAATTGCGGCAAAATCGCCATGCACCCAGATATTCTCCCAGCGCGACCAATACACATCCAGATAGCGTGAGTTATCCTTCCAAAATCCGCGCGTCATCCCGATCCATGGCGCTTTGATGACCAGTTCACCAACGGCATTCCGCACGGGTTTTCCATTTTCATCCACCACATCCGCATCCATACCGGGGCACGCCGCTGAAAATGCACATGGTTTCAAAGGCAATAGCGGATTGCCCATTACGATACCGCCGGAGATTTCCGTCCCACCGGAATAATTGATGATGGGCCGCCTACCCTCGCCCACTCTCTCGAAGAGCCACAGCCAGGGATCTGGATTCCACGGTTCGCCGGTGGATGCGAAGCATTTCAACGAGGAAAGATCATGCTTCTTGAAATGCTCATCGCCATGCGGAATCAAGGAACGGATCAAGGTCGGCGAAACACCCATTTGATTGATCTTATGCTTCTCCACCAATTCCCACAATCGACTCGGCGAAGGAAAATCTGGTGCGCCGTCGTAAATGAACATCGTCGCCCCCAGCAACAGACTGCCAAAGACCTGCCACGGTCCCATCATCCAGCCCATATCGGTCATCCAGTAAATGACATCACCGGAATGGACATCCGTGCCAAAGGCCATATCCTGCGCAGCTTTGACCGGGAATCCGCAGTGCGTGTGCAATGCGCCTTTTGGTTTGCCTGTCGTTCCAGAAGTGTAGATGATCATCAACGGGTCTTCAGCGGAGGTGATCTCCGTCGTCGCAGAATCAGGCTGGGGCGCGGTCAGAAGCGACCACCAATGATCGCGTCCTTCTTTCATGTTCACATCCTGCCCGGTGCGTTTCAAAACGATCATATGTTCCAACGTGGGGATTTGTTCGGCGGCTTCGTCTGCAATGGATTTCATCTCCACGGCTTTGCCCCGCCGAAAGGCACCGTCTGCGGCGAAGAGTGCCTTCGCGTCCGCATCCACCATACGCGAGACGATGGCACCCGCGCCATAACCTGAAAAAAGCGGAAGGATGATTCCGCCAATCTTTGCAATGGCGAGCAGGGCGATTACGATCTCCGGGGTCATCGGCATGAAGATGCCGATGGCATCACCCTTACCCAGCCCAAGCGAGCGAAGCGCGTTTGCGGTTTTATTCACTTCTTTATAAAGTTCTTCGTAGGTGAGTGTTTTTGTGATTCCTTCTTCGCCCTCGAAGACGATTGCTTTCCGGGCAGGGGCAAGTTGGACGGGGGTAAACCCTGTCCCTACCCATTTATCCACGCAATTATGGACGATATTCATTTTGCCATTCACGCACCACTTTGGGAATTGAATACCTTCGGAGAGGTCGACAATATCCATGTATGGTTCATGGAATTGGATGTCGAGAAATTTAAAGACTGCATCTGTAAACCAGGCCACATCGCTTGTTGACCTGCGCATGAGCTCATCGAAATCCTCGATTCCATGCAAGCGCATGAAGGCTGTCAGGTTTGCGTGTTCAATGTGCTCCGGGGTTGGCTTCCAAACGATCTCACCGCCGAATGAAAATTGCTCGGTCATGAAGTTTCTCCTCTTGGGTTGGTGAGTTTGATTCTACACCAAGCAGGTGTATCGGTAATCGTCAAAAAGTAGTACGAATGGGAACCCTGCAAAGAGCCGCCATCAGGCGTATAATGCGCCCATTGCCAAATCGGAGGAGTTATGTCCAGTTATACAATGAGATTATTGAAATGCCCGGCTTGCGGCGGCCCCATCGACCCGCCCGGCGGGGAAAGCACGATCAAGTGTCCTTATTGTGGGAATGCTGTGATGATTCCTGAAAGCTTGCGCAAACCAGATCCAAACCAGAAGCAAATGCAGGGAGGTTTGTTGAACGGCATGGACATGAGCGCAGTGATGGGGTATGGATCGCAATGGTCCGAGGTCGTGCAGCTGGCTCAAAGTGAAAAAAAAGACGAAGCCATCAAGAAGTATATGAGTTTTGCCAGCGTGAGAGAATCGGATGCGCGGTATACCGTGGAAGCCCTGGCTGGCGCGCAAACTTATGAATTCACCCCGGGCTCCGCTTACACCTCCGTTCAGATCGCCCCGATCATGGCAAGCTATGCCGACACGGCCAAGTCGGTCACGAAATGGTCCATGTGGCTGGGGTGCGGAATTACGGCTTTCGTGATGTTCATCATCGTCATCACTGTCCTGCCGATTTTGATCGGGGTGTTCGCCAGCCTTTGGGCCGTCTTCAGTTCGTTCTAAACCGGGAATTACCGCGCTACGTTGACTTTCACGAACAACCTTTCCTTTGCAGTTCGCGCAATGTCCTCCGGATTCGGTGTTTTATTCTCCATGCGGATGCCCATCGGTTTCGCGGCCTGAGGAACATGGCAAATATATTCGTACATATGTTTTTTGACAGATTCTTCATCCAACTCGGTTTCAGCAAACCCTTTTACCAGCCTGCGCTTCAACAGCAGGTCAACACTTGCGCCGCCTTGTAAATTCCTCCACCATGTCCGCTCGCGGCTGGTGAGCACCCAGAGATAGCCGCCTTCTTCATAATAACCAACGGGGGTCGTGTATTGTCTGCCCGTTTTGCGCCCGGTGATCGTGATCAACATCATGCCATTGCTCAACATACCATGCAGCGGCGAACGCAAAACAGCGGACATAAAATCATTTCCGTTCATTTCATCGCTCCATACATTTGATCGGGCGTGAGCAATTCAGGAAAGCGCTCTCGCAGTGAAGTCCGCGCCTCATTGCACAGGTGACAGGCATCGGCGTAGGATGAGGCGTGGGGGATGTTATATTCCGTTACCAGGGCGGCAGGTCCGCCTTCGAGCAGGGGTCCGCAAATCGGATGGGCATCCGCATCATATTCTTCGCAAATCTGCTTCAACGGCTTTTCAAACAAATTACCAATTACCAATCCCTGGCAGATATGAATATTGCCAAGCGGGTCAAGATGGACGCGGCCCGGCTCGCGCAGATCCTCATGCGGACAGGAATCGAATCTCTCCCAGGGATGGCTGGCTGCTTTTTCGGCAAGCATTTTCGCCGCCCGCCCGCGATACATCACCGCGCCTTCATCTTCGATCTGACCATGCGTTTGTTTCGCTTCTGCATCAGGCTGGGCAATGCTGATCATCCCCGTCGGAATTCCCAACCACTTGGCCGCAACGATCGCATTTTGCGGACGTTCGCCCAGGCATTCATTGCAATGGAACAAATCGCTGCTCACGGTGAGGTCATCCACCCGCCCCGCAAATGGACGCAGCCATTCCTCGGCATCGGCCACGGAATTTGCCCAATAGGCGTTTGAAACAATGCCGACCGAAAAGCCCATCCCCGCAGCCTTGCGGACCGCCTTGACCAAAACAGCGTAATACAGGAACGGTTCGCCGCCCTCAAAATAAATCGAGGTGACGCCTGCCTCTTTTGCCTGTAAAAGAATTTTCTCGATCTGTTCATACGTGAGTGTGCCGCTCTGCCACGGGCTTCCCCATACAAAACAGTGATCGCACTCGTAAGTACATTGGTAGGTCAACAGGATGTGAAGGCCCGAGAGTTTCATGGCTTCTCCTTTTGTCAGTTTCAGTGTAGCCATAATTTACTGGAGAGTCATGGGTCAAAAATCACCTTCACGCTATAATAGACATAACCACCCTTCAGGAGAATCCCATGTCCACTGTCCATGAATCCAAACACCCGCTCGTCGCCCACAAACTTTCACGATTGAGAGACAAAAACACCGAACCCAAGAAGTTCCGCGAACTCGTTCGAGAGATAGCGGGACTTTTGGCATATGAAGCCACCGCCGACCTGCAAACCATGGAAGTTGAGATCGAAACCCCGCTGGAAAAAATGAAGGCGCAGGAATTAAAGGAAAAGATCGGCCTGGTTCCCATCCTGCGCGCGGGGCTTGGCATGGTGGAAGGCATTTGGGAACTGATGCCCTCAGCCGAGGTCTGGCATATCGGTTTATATCGTGATGAAAAAACACTAAAGCCTGTGGAGTATTACAACAAACTCCCCGTTGACCCGCGCGTTTCCGTTTGCCTCATATTGGATCCCATGCTAGCCACGGGAGGGTCCGCCACTGCCACCGCCGGTATTCTCAAACGCTGGGGCGTAAAGAAGATCAAGTACGTCGGCCTCATCGGTGCGCCGGAAGGAATCAAGGCCATGCAAACCGCACATGCGGATATCGACATTTATCTGGCGGGTATTGACGATCATCTCAACGAACACGCCTACATCGTCCCCGGGCTGGGCGACGCGGGCGACAGGCAGTTTGGGACGGGGTGATTGGAGGCTGGCATGGCTTATGATATTAAGTTGGCAGAGCGAGTGCGGGTCGACCCGCAGAAACATGTAACGCTCCTGAAAAAGCCGCACGCTAAAGTTTTCAACATCACCGGCAAGCCGATGAAAGGCTGGCTGATGGTTGAACCCGCTGGATGCAAACCCGCCAGGCAACTGAGCACCTGGGTTAAAGAAGGGATCGAATTCGCGTTGACCCTTCCGACAAAATGAAAGCTATGTTGCTGGGATCAATCGGCGATGTGACACCGCTTCATCCCCCTTTGAAGCTGGTTCAACATCCCGAACCGATTCTCACTTCGGGCGAAGTGCTCATCAAAGTCTCCCGCTGCGGAGTCTGTCACACGGAATTGGATGAGATCGAAGGCCGCACTCCCCCGCCGCGCTTGCCCGTTATTTTAGGACATCAAGTGGTGGGAATAATAGAAAAATGTAGTAGCGACTTTAGTCGCTCTGTAACGACTGACCCACAGGGCTTAGTCGTTACTACGGGTCAGCGCGTTGGCGTTGCGTGGATCGCATCCGCCTGTGGCGAGTGCGACTTTTGCAATACGGGTCGTGAGAATCTTTGCCCGCAATTCAAGGCAACGGGACGCGATATGGACGGCGGCTATGCCGAATACATGAAAGTCCGCGCGGACTTTGTGCACCCCATCCCCGAATCGCTTTCAGACTCAGAAGCCGCGCCTTTGTTGTGTGCAGGCGCGATTGGATACAGGTCACTGCGCTTGAGCAATTTGCGGGACGGACAATCGCTTGGGCTAATGGGATTCGGCGGGTCGAATCATCTGGTGTTGAAAATGGTCGTAAACAAGTACCCACGTGCACAGGTATTTGTGTTCAGCAGAAACCCCGAAGAGCGTGAGTTCGCTTTATCCCTGGGAGCAGCCTGGGCGGGGAAGATTGATCAGAGTCCGCCTAAGGCGTTGGATGCTGTCATCGACACCACACCAATTTGGGGCGCGGATTTGGAGGCGTTGAAATTTCTAAAGGCGGGTGGAAGGCTGGTCATCAATGCCATCCGCAAAGAGGAAAAGGATAAGGATGTTCTTCTCCAATTAAGCTATCCCGCACAAATGTGGATGGAAAAGGAGATTAAATCGGTGGCGAATGTAACCCGCGATGATGTGCGCGAGTTTTTAGAGATCGCCGCCGAGGCGGGGATCAAACCTGAATTTCAGGAGTACCCATTGAAGGATGCCAACCGGGCATTGATCGAAATGAAGCAGGGTAAAATTCGTGGCGCAAAGGTACTGGCCATCATCTAACCGAGGAGAGGGCATGTCAGTTCAAAAATATATTCTTACGATCGATCTGGGGACATCAGGACCAAAAGTTGCACTTTTTTCATCGCAGGGGGAATTGATCGGCAGTGATTTTGAGGAGAACCGAGTGATGTTGTTGCCGGACGGCGGCGCGGAGCAATCCCCGGCAGAGTGGTGGGATTCGATCAATGCCGTGGTTAAACGATTGCTCGGCAGGAAGCTTGTATCCAGCGAAGATATCGTTGCGATAGGCACGACCGGTCAATGGTCTGGCACAGTTGCAGTGGACAAGGAAGGCAATGCCCTGTCGAACGCGATCATCTGGATGGATTCGCGCGGCGAGCCGTACTTGCGAAAAATCATGGATGGTGTGTTCAAAGTGGAGGGTTATGCGATTGGAAAACTTTTGAAATGGATCCAATCCACCGGCGGGGTGCCGGGGTATGCAGGCAAGGATCCCATCGCCCACATTCTGTATTTCAAATATGTACATCCCGAAATCTATGAACGCGCATACAAGTTCCTCGAACCGATCGACTACATCGGCCTGTTATTGACTGGGAAGTTCGCAGCTTCGGTCAACTCAATTGTGCTGCATTGGGTGACGGATAATCGAAATGTCAATAACATTGTTTACGACGAAAGCCTGATCAGGCTTTCCAAAATCGACCGCGCCAAACTGCCGGACCTGAAACAGGCAAATGAGGTGCTTGGCAGATTGAATCCAAAGACCGCCAGGGAATGGGGATTGCGCGATGATGTGCAGGTCATCATTGGTTCGCCGGATGTGCATTCCGCATCGGTCGGTTCGGGAGCGGTGGCGGATTATGATACCCATCTTTACATCGGTACATCAGGCTGGATGACCTGTCATTTGCCGTTCAAAAAAACGGATATATTCCACAATATTGCCGCCTTGCCATCCGCCATTCCCGGCAGGTATTTGCTGACCAACGAACAGGACTGCGCGGGTGTGAACCTGCAATATTTGCGCGATAACATTTTCTTTCATCAGGATGAACTCGCAACCAAAAAGCCCGATAATGCCTACAAAATATTCGACCAGATCGCCGAACGGACTCCCGCCGGAAGCGGCAAGTTAATCTTTACGCCCTGGCTGTATGGCGAGCGTACACCCGTTGAGGACCGGTATGTGCGCGGAGGCTTCTTCAACCAGTCACTGCAAATGACCCGCGAGCATATGATCCGTTCCGTGTTCGAAGGGGTGGCCTACAACGCGCGCTGGCTTTTGAAATACATCGAACTTTTCATCAAAAAGCCTGTCGGGGCAATCAACCTGGTCGGCGGGGGCGCGAGGTCGGATATCTGGTGCCAGATCCATGCGGACGTATTGAACCGCCCCATCCGCCAGATGAAAGACCCAATTGAGGTCAACGTGCGCGGGGCGGCCTTACTGGCTGGTGCAGCGCTGGGACATATCCGTTATGAAGATATTGCATCACGGGTGCCGGTGGCTAAGACGTACACCCCGAACCCGGATCACCGAAAAATCTATGATGAATTATTCAAGGAATTCCTTGCGATCTATGAAAACAACCGAAAGATGTACGCAAGGTTGAACAAAAATTAAATTGTCATTGCGAGCCGCGGCCTTGGGTTTAGCGGCAAAGCAATCTCCCAGTGCGAGGGGATTGCTTCGGGCAAATAACAAGAGCGCCCCCGCAAGGACATAGTGGAGAAATATGGACTTCGAAGAATTGTTAATGAAAAACATGGGAAGGCTGCATCCGCGCATCGTGGCGTGGATCGAAAAGCGCCTAAAGAAGATTCCGTCCATCAGCCAGAAGATCGAAAAGGAGTATGACGAAATGATGGGCGGGCTTGAGGCGTCCCTGAAACCTTACAAAGATACGTTCCCAACGTTTGCAAAGCTCCCCGAAGCGGGCCGCGACCACAAGGAAATCCTACGTGACATGGAAGCCATGCGCGCGCAGGAGGAATCTCACTGGAAGGATGGTTATGTTTCTGGCGCGGTCTATCATGGCGACACAGAACACATAGATTTTCTGAATCAGGTATACGCGATCAACTCACAGAGTAATCCCCTGCATGCGGATGTATGGCCAAGCGCGACCAAATTCGAAGCGGAAATTGTATCCATGACGGCAAACATGCTCGGAGGCGAAGATCAAAACGTCTGCGGGACCGTCTCATCTGGCGGTACGGAAAGTATCCTGCTGGCGATGAAAACCTATCGCGATTGGGCGCGTGACACGAAAGGCATCACCAAACCCGAGATGGTTGCGCCTGTCACCGCCCATGCCGCGTTCGACAAAGCAAGCAAGTATTTTGGAATCAAAATGGTCCACATCGCGGTGGATGCCAATTTTCGCGCAGACGTTAATGCTGCACGGAAAGCCGTCAACCGAAATACGATTGTCATTGTGGGGTCAGCCCCTTCCTTCCCTCACGGGGCGATTGATCCGATTGAAGAATTATCCGAACTTGCGCGCGAACACAATATCGGCTTCCACACCGACGCCTGTCTCGGCGGCTTTGTTCTTCCGTGGGCGGAGAAGCTCGGCTACAACGTTCCCAAATTTGATTTTCGCCTGCCCGGCGTGACATCCATATCAGCGGACACGCACAAATTTGGGTACGCCGCGAAAGGTACTTCGGTCATTTTGTACCGCGGGCAGGGACTACGCCATTACCAATACTACACAGCCTCAGACTGGCCCGGCGGATTGTATTTTTCACCCACTTTTGCGGGCAGCCGTCCCGGAGCATTGAGCGCGGCATGTTGGGCTGCACTGACATCCATCGGCGCGCAAGGGTACATGAATGCGGCGAAAAAAATCCTTGAAACGGCGGATGTGATCAAAAAGGAAATCCGTCGAATTCCCGAATTACGCATCCTTGGTGACCCGTTGTTTGTTGTCGCCTTTGCATCAGACACACTCGACATCTATAAAGTGCTCGACCAGATGACGCGCAATAAATGGAGCCTGAACGGTTTGCATAAACCATCCTGTGTGCACTTATGTGTCACGCTGCGACACACACAAGCTGGTGTTGCAGAGAGATTCATAAGAGACCTTAAGGAAGCAGTGGAGTATGTCAAGGCACATCCTGAAGAGAAAGGCGAGATGGCTCCAGTCTACGGGATGGCCGCCACCATGCCCATGCGCGGACTGGTCGGTGATATGCTCAAGAAGTATCTGGATTTGATCTTCAAGGTTTGATTTTTCGCTTTGCCGCCGCGCATATCCTTTACAAAAACCCTAAAGGTCTTCTTCGTTATCGGGTTTCCGTGAAGGCCAAACAGACCTTTAGGTTTGCTTCACGGAGAGAATGTTCCAATAAAAAGAGGTGAACTATGAAAGATGTCTATGATCTCAAATCAGTAAAACTTCCATATCTGGCGGGTGGGATGTTGAAACTTTTTACTTCCCTTGTCGAAGGGTCATTGCGCGGATTGCTCATCCCAAGTCTGTTTGAAAGCGCGGGCGTGACCTGGCTGAGAAAACAAACCTTCGATGAAGCGCCCACCTATCATCCGATCCACTACGCGGGGGAGTTACAAAAGAAAGCATCCGCCGTCCCCGAAACGGAATGGCCGCGCAAAGCCTCCAGCACAAAAGGGTTTCAATTCGCAAGCGTGTATGACTACGCCAAAGCCTACCGCGATGGAAAAACCACGCCAGAAGAAGTTGCCCAAGAAGTATTGGACTCTATCGAAGCCAGCGATTCAGGCAATGCCCCGTTACGAGCGTTCATCGCTGTCAACCGCGAGGATGTGATGCGGCAGGCGCGTGAAGCCACGCAAAGGATCAAGGCGCGTAAAGGCCTCAGCGTTTTCGACGGCGTGCCCGTTGCCATCAAAGACGAATTGGACATGACGCCCTATCCAACCACGGCGGGCACGTCCTTTCTGGGGAAAATCCCCGCCATCGAAGATGCCACCGTGGTGGCGCGTTTGCGAAGCGCAGGCGCATTGCTTGTCGGCAAGGCCAACATGCACGAGATTGGCATCAACGTGACGGGGTTGAATCCGCACCACGGCTCGACCCGCAACCCATACAATACAAACCATTACACGGGCGGCAGTTCAAGCGGCCCTGGCGCAGCTGTCGCCGCGGGACTTGTGCCAGTCGCTATCGGCGCGGATGGAGGCGGCTCGATTCGCATCCCTTCTGCGTTTTGCGGACTCGTCGGATTGAAAGCCACATTTGGAAGGATCAGCGAATACGGCGCATATCCGCTGTGTTGGAGCATCGCTCATGTCGGACCGTTGGCCTGGTCTGCCACCGATGCGGCATTGACCTACGCTGCCATCGCTGGCCCAGACCCAAAAGACCCCATGTCCTTGCACCAGCCATTGCCATCCATAAAAAGCTGGGATAATCTCAAACTCAAAGGACTCAAGATCGGCGTGTACCGGCCCTGGTTCCGTCACGCGGATGTGGAAGTCGTTGCCGCCTGTGAGTCCATGCTCAAGGAATACGAAAAAATGGGATGCGAGATCGTGGAGATCACCATCCCCGACCTCGAAGCGAATCGTGTGGCGCACATCGTCACCATCACCAGCGAAATGGTGCAATCCCTGAACGCCATGTACGATGAACATCACAAAGAACACGGCCTGGACGTGCGCACCAACCTCGCCCTTGCACGTCAATTCTCGGCCAAGGACTACGTCCAATCCCAGCGCATCCGCACGCGCATCATCAACCACTTCAACAACGCCTTTAAGCAGGTGGACGTGATCCTCACCCCCACCACCGCCATTCCTGCGCCGGAGATCAAAAAAGGCGCCTTGCCCGATGGCGATTCTGATTTGAGCACCACCATCGAGATCATGCGCTTCGTCACCGCCGCGAACATGACTGGCCTGCCCGCCATCTCCTTCCCTGTCGGCTATACTCAAAAGGGACTGCCCATTGGCTTGCAAGTAATGGGCAAAGCCTGGGACGAGTCCACTTTGTTGAGGATGGCCCTCGCCGCCGAGCAGGTTGTGGAACGCAAAGCGCCGCAGGTACATTTCAAGATAATGTAGCTTCTTTTTTGTACACGGTATGGACGGAAGACTCAGATTCTTTTTGTGTGAGTGGAATATATTCTTCCGATCTCTGTTCTCCATGCACAAAAGATTAAACCTTTCACAAGCTAGAACAAATATGCTAAAATTACTCTGATTTATTGTTCAAAAAGGAGAATGCCATGGCTGAGTTGAAGACCAAACAAACGGAAGCAAGCGTGGAAGATTTTCTGAACAGTGTTACGGATGAAGAAAAAAGGCGGGATTGTCTTGAAATTCTAAAGATAATGGAGCAGGCCACCAAAGAGAAGCCGAAAATGTGGGGCGCAAGCATCGTCGGCTTTGGCAGTTATCATTACAAAAGCGAGAGAAGCAGGCAGGAAGGCGATTGGTTCCTGACAGGCTTCTCCCCCCGCAAACAAAACTTAACCTTATATCTTATGGGTGGTTTTGACTTGCACAAAGATTTACTGAAAAAACTCGGCAAATTCAAAACCAGCGTCGGGTGTTTGTATATCAAGAAGCTGGACGATGTGGATAAAAAGGTACTAAAGGAATTGGTCACTGCATCTGTGAAGGTAATGAAGGCAAGTAACAAGTAAGAAAGTCGGAAACATGTCCAAGGAATCTTCACTCAAGCCGATCCTCACCGCCACCCTGCGCCTCGTGATCGGAATGCCCGTCATCGGTTTGCTTTTCTTCTGGCCGGCCGGCACGTTCAATTACTGGCAAGCCTGGCTTTGGCTGGCGATCCTATTTCTCCCGCTGATGGGCATGTTCCTTTACCTTATCAAGCGCGATCCAGCCCTGCTTGAACGCCGCGTCCGCACGGGCGAAACCCGCCCCGAGCAACGACGGATCATTGCCCTCTCCAGTCTCTACCTGATCTTCATCTTCCTCGTCCCAGGCTTCGATAAACGCTTCGGCTGGTCAAGCGTTCCAGTCTGGCTCATCCTCCTTGCGGACGTGTTCGTGCTGGCCGCCTTCCTGCTCAACTTCCTCGTCATCCGCGTCAACAGTTACGCCTCGCGCGTCGTTGAGATTCAGGAAGGCCAGAAAGTCATCACTACGGGGCCATACGCGCTTGTCCGTCACCCCATGTATACATCCATCATCCTCATCATGCTGGCCACGCCCATTGCGCTTGGGTCAACCTGGGGTGTACTTCCCAACATTCCCTTCATCTTCCTGCTCGCGGCCCGCGCCAAAAACGAAGAGGAACTCCTCGTGGACGAACTGACAGGCTACCGTGAATACATGCAAAAAACTCGCTACCGTCTCTTCCCCGGAATCTGGTGATGACCACCCTGCAAAAAGACCCTGAAGGATTCGAGAAAAAGACAATCCACAAATTTGTGGATTTTACGAACGCGCGTGTTCTGGAAATCGGATGCGGCGAAGGCCGTCTGACTTGGAAATACGCCGCCGCCTCTTCCTTAACCGTTGGGTTTGACCCTGACCATTCAGCATTGCGCATCGCCCGGGCGGATATGCCGCATGACCTGCACAAGGAAGTCCATTTTGCAGACGCAAGCGCGAACCACATCCCCTTCTCCAAAGAGACCTTCGATATCGCCATCCTGGCGTGGTCGCTCTGATGAATGGAACACGAGAGCATGGTCCATGCTCTGAATGAAATTCACAGAACACTCAAGCCGAACGGAATTCTCATCGACTTGCGTCCCGTTGAGGAAAATTGGTCGGTGGAAGTGGTTTCGACAAGCTCAACCCAGCGGGTTTCATCGGCGGGCTGGCAGGTATCGGGTAGGTTGATCGATCAACCGATTGGCGTGGCGGATGATGAAGCCGCGTTCAAAGCCATGCGGGAGGTTGAATCCAACGGGTGGTTCATCAGAGAAAAAGAAGAGGAGTTTGCCTTCTTCTATTATTGGGACACGCCCTCCGAGATGAAGGAATTCATGGAAGAGGAGTGGGAGGACTTTGAAAAACTCGACGACGATGTTTTCCGAAGGACCAATTCGCTGTGGGCCTCTGCCAATGCAGATGCGCGCGTACGCGTGCGGGTAAAAATGTTGATCACGAAATGGCAAAAGAATGGCCGCTGAGCAAGGCACGACACCTTTTGCGAAAGGATGATGTCATGGCAAAGACTACACCCAATGAAATTGACAAATACATCGCAGCATTTCCAAAAGAGGTTCAAGAGATTCTGAACAAACTTCGCGCAGCGATCCGCGAGGCTGCGCCAGAAGCGGAGGAGACGATCAATTATCAAATCCCGACCTTTACCTTAAACGGCAATTTGGTGCACTTTGCAGGGTTCAAACAGCACATCGGGTTTTATCCCACGCCGTCAGGGATGGAGAAATTCAAAAAGGAACTTGCCATTTACCAAGGGGCAAAAGGTTCGGTGCAATTTCCCATTGATAAGCCCCTGCCGCTGGGTTTGGTAAAAAGAATCGTCAAGTTTCGAGTGGCGGAAAATTTAAAAAAGGCAGAAGCAAAGTCGAAAAAGAAGAAATAATCTTAAGAACCAGTTATAATTTTGACGGTTCAAATCCAAAAAGGACTAAGGCAAACCCATGTGTGACACTCTTATTGCTACCAGGCTCGCCACATCCAACGGAATCGCAATCTTCGGAAAGAACTCCGACCGTCCACCCAATGAGGGCCAATCGATGGTTTATTTTCCTGCGGCTTCATACGGCCCGGGAAGCCGGGTGAAATGCACCTACATCGATATACCTCAAGCGGAAAAAACGCACGCGGTATTTCTCTCCAAGCCGTTTTGGATGTGGGGCGCGGAAATGGGCGTCAACGAACATGGGCTGGTCATCGGCAACGAAGCCATTTATTCCAAAATCCCTGCCAACAAAGAACTCGCTTTGCTCGGCATGGACATGCTGCGCGCCGCGCTCGAACGTGCCATTACCCCGCGTGAAGCTGTGCAAGTGATCATTGACCTGCTGGAGGAATTCGGGCAGGGCGGCAACTGCGCCTCTCACGGCAATTCCATGTATTATCACAACAGTTTCCTCATTGCCAATGCAGACGATGCCTGGGTGCTGGAAACTGTGGACAAACAATGGGCGGCGCGTCAGATCAAGGATGTTTATTCCATCTCCAATTGCCTTACCCTTGGCGCGGAATATGACCTGGCTTCGCCCGGGCTGGTTGATCTCGCGATTCAAAAAGGCTTTTCCAAATCGAAAAATCAATTCCATCTTGCGCGTGATTTCAATGACTTCCTCTACACAAAATTTGGCCGCGGGTTAATCCGCCGCGAAACCACATTTAAAACCCTGGGTGAACAAAAGGGAAATATCGGCGTAGAGACAATGATGTCCACCCTTCGACATCACAAAGATGAAAATTTCAACGCGCAGAACGGCATCACTGGGATCGACATCTGCATGCATGCGGGTTTCGGCCCCATCCGCATCAGCCAAAGCACCGCTTCTCTCGTCGTTTATCTGGACAAATACAACCCAATCATTTTCGCCACCGGAACATCAGCCCCGTGCACGAGTATTTTCAAACCCTTTTGGATGGACGCCGCCTCCGGTCTTAATCTGGGAGCTGTTCCCACCCACCAGGCTGATTTTTCCACCCTTTATTGGGCTCACGAAAAACTGCACCGCGCCACCCTGCTTAATTACCCCGAACGGATCCAAACGTACGCAGCTGACCGCGACGCCCTGGAAAAGAAATTCATTGCAGGCGCATTGGAACTTCAAAATGCCAAGGCAAGGGAGCGCGCGAATTTTACAAATCAGTGCCTGGCGGAAGCCGCAGCCGCCGAAGCCGAATGGCTCGAGCGTGTGGAAAAAGTACCAGCCAAAAAAAATCTCCTTCATACGATGGCGTGGAATGGGTTTAACAATAAGACAGGGCTGAGGATTGAAGGCTGATAAATAATGACACGAGACCAAAACTATCCCATCCATGAATTGCGCGTGGCCATCACAACCAGCGACTATGAACGCCTGGTAAAGTTCTATTGCGACGGTCTCGGCATCGAGCCTGCGGCAATTTGGAACAACGGCGATGGAAAGGCGCTCATGCTTAATATGGGCAATGCCACTCTGGAGATTTTCGACGAAGCGCAGGCGGAAACCATCGATCAACTGGAAGCCGGTAAACGAGTCACCGGGCAGATTCGGTTTGCGCTCCAGGTCCCTGACTTGAAGGCAGCCATGGAACGCCTTCTTGCCAATGGCGCCATCCTGGTTCACCCGCCAGTCATCACACCCTGGGGCGACCATAACGTTCGGCTTCAGGATCCCGACGGCATGCAGATCACGTTATTTCAAATCTCCGCAAAAAGCGAATAAAGCAGAGAACTGCGACCTTTGAATGGAAAATTTTGATTCGCTGAAACACAACCCGCCCGGTTCCCCGAAATATAAATTATCGAATGCAAATGTTTTTGTTTCGAAAGGGGGCTTTCATTTTATCGACCATCTCGATGCGGTGGAAGATATCTCCCCCGTCATTGACGGGGGCGCGCTTACCGATGAAGAAATCGACTACATCGAAAAATCCCTGCAATCGAACCCGGAGCGGCTCGCTCATCAGATCCATGCTGTCAGGCGGCACAGCAAGGTCAATGGCAAAATGGCGCTGGATATTGGCTGCGGCGGCGGGTTATTCCTCTCCAAAATGAAGCAGGAAGGCGCGGATGTGCTTGGCATCGAGTTGAGCGATACGAGGGCTTTTTACGCCAAAACCAAACATGGAATTGAAGTCGTCAAGCGCACCATCGAGGATGAATATTGGTTCGCGCATCACGAGACATTTGATATTGTCACCCTCTGGGATGTGATCGAGCACGTCAATTACCCGCAAGCCACGCTAAAATCCGCGGCAAATATGCTAAAAAGCGGCGGCATCCTTCTAATCGATACGCCCTGCCGCGATGCCTTTTACCACCGTTTTGGGGAGTTCACCTACTGGCTTTCCCGTGGGAAATTCCCCACTTTTTTGAATACCATGTATTCCGCGAAACCATTCGGCCACAAGCAAATTTTTTCTCTGGCTGAGATGAAATCCGCATTGGAAGCCGCGGGATTGGAAGTGATCGAGCTGAAGCGATTCCATGAATTATCCTTCCCCTACGGTTTTTACTTGAAAAAACTGGTCAAGTCGGAATTATTTGTAAAACTACTTTTGCCATTCGTTCACCTCTTTTTTATCGTTTTCCCCATCCGCAACAAAATGCTGGCAGTGGGACGAAAGAAATAGCAATGCCTATAACTCTTCGCGATGTTATTCAGGAGGACCTGCCTGTTTTTTTCGAGCATCAACTTGACCCGGTTGCGACCGAAATGGCGGCTTTTCCCTCCAGAGACCGGGAGGCCTTCATGGCACATTGGGCAAAGATCATGAAAAACGCTGAAGTCATCATCAAGACCATTCTTTTCGATGGGCAGGTGGCAGGGAATATCGTCAGCTTTGAAATGGATGGGCGAAGGGAGGTCGGCTATTGGGTGGGAAGGGAATTTTGGGGAAAGGGAATTGCGTCAGAATCACTGAGACAGTTTCTCGGTGGTGAAAAGAGGCGGCCCTTGTTTGCGCATGTCGCCCGGAACAATGTCGCCTCCAAAAAAGTATTGGAAAAATGCGGCTTTGAAGTCATCGGCATGGAAGGCAAAGTGTCCGAAGAGTGGATCCTGACGCTCGAATGAATCAAGCGGTATCCACCTGCATAATGAAGACCAGCAAGCGGTGAAATACAAAAAAAGGGAAAAGCAAAACCAGATGCAAAATGTTGCTCAGCCCAAAAAGCAAGGCCACCGAATTCAAAAAATTGTTGAAGAGCGGGGCAAGGTTTTCAATCATCCATGTGCCTGCGCCGGAAAAAATTACCAGCGCTACTAAAGCCGCCAGCCAGATGCCGAGCGGAAGCCAGGCGTGGCGGTCTGAGTCTGAAGGCAGCATGGTGCTGGAAATTGCAAAGGTGAGATAAAACCAAAGGTAAAAATCCCGCGCCGAAGGAAGCAGGCCAAGACCCATCCAGAATAATTCGATCTGTCCGTTTCGCAGCACGTTCCACAAAGTATGCACTTGCATTTGATATACGCCAGCGTAGGCGACGAACATGGAGCCAGCGATCAATGGAGCCAGGCCGATAAACGAATCACGGATGATATCCGTGTGTTCGATTTCAACATATCCCATCTGTAATCTTCCATCAGAAAGCGATTGCGGAATCAGCGAAAAACCGCGCGTACGTACCTGCAAAAGTTTTGCCATGAGAAAATGACTGAGTTCGTGCAGGAACACACCGGGAAAAAACAAGATGGAAAACAAGCCAATGGTCACCGGCACATTGCGGGTGATCAAAAGGAGGACTGCCTGTATCTCACGATGCAAAAGCCGCTGGAGAATGACCAGCGGCAGCAGCATCGAAAGAAACCAGAGGAAGCCAGAGAACAGCATGTCTGAAAAATTTAAGTTAGTGTGAAATTGTTTTGAAGGGAACGCCCCGCAATGACATACTACCTTGCTGCGGCTTTTGTAATCGCATAAAAATCGTCAACTTTCAAACTTGCCCCGCCCACCAAAGCCCCATCGATATCGGGCTGGGAGAAAAATTCCTCGGCGTTGGCTCCAGTGACGGAGCCGCCATACAAAACGCGGATGGCCTGTGCAGTCTGCTGACCGTACAACTCGGCGATTGCAGGGCGGATAAAATCACGGACGACGACATTCGCCGCCTCACCCGTGGATGCCTTGCCTGTCCCGATAGCCCAGACCGGTTCATACGCAACGACAATCTGAGGCGCAAATTCGGAAGTAACACCCTTAAGCCCCTGGCTGGTTTGGCGCGAGACAACTTCACGGGTCTGGTTAGATTCGTACTGTTCCAGCGTTTCTCCAACACAGACGATGGGAGTCAGGTTTACCTTTTGGGCGGCATGCAATTTTCGATTTACGATCTCGTCTGATTCGCTAAAATATGCCCGACGCTCGGAGTGGCCAAGAATTACATAGCCGCACAACTCCTTCACCATCGCCGGGGCAACTTCACCTGTGTATGCGCCTTTCTCCTCCCAGTGCATATTCTGCGCACCAAGCCCAATGCCTGAACCCTCCAGCAAGGCGGCGGCGGCGGCCAGCGATATAAACGGAGGGCACAATACTTTTTCAACACCGCCGATCTCTTTTAATTTTAAGGTCAGCGCAGTAACAAGCTCGCGCGTTTCTGATATGGTCTTGTTCATCTTCCAGTTGCCGGCCACGAAAGGTGTTCGCATGAATTTTCTACTCCATTGTCTTCAAAAATGTGTCAGCCATGAGGCGGATCCATTCGGGAGCGCCCAGGTCTGACGATAGCGAAAGCAGGATAGGTTTGACAATATTATTATTACCAGATTTCATTTCAACTTCAGCTTTCAATAAAAACACTTCGAACATATCGGGTTTTACCTTTTCGGCGTTTGCAAGGTGCAGTCTGGCATCGTCGAGGCTGCCGTTATGTAAGGCATAGCGTCCGCGTGCGATGGAACCGAGAGCGAGGTCAAGGTTGTCGATCCGTTCAAAAAAAACGAAAAGCGGCATGTCTTTCTTTTCAGCGGCTTTATAGATCGCTTCGTGCAAGGCCTCTTCCTGCTCAACGGTCAGCTTCCCATCCTGGGAGATCGGCGCCAGCCGCAGGTACATTCCAGCAGTTGGGACCCATGCCTCGCGAGCTTTAAATTCTTCAGCGGCCTTGAGAAAAAAATCTTTGTTGGCAGGCCCGGCAAGGTTGGCAGCCTGCGCCAATTCCTGCATGGATGCGGCTGGCTGGTCTGCGTCCCAAAGGGCAAGAGAGAGAGATAAGTGGGCATGCGGGTCACCGGGATTTTTTGATACTGCGTCGCTGGCCGCAGCCACTTCCGGCGATAGATTTTCCATTGTTGGGGGCGGCGCACCGGTAACTGGAAGCGACGTCAGCGAAGGGGGTGCCGGGGTTTGCAGAACAGCTGTCGGCTGGGTTTGACGCGCAGGACGATTTCTTAAGACTGCAAGGAAAGCGACTCCCACACACAGGAAAGCGACCACGCCAACGCTGATCCACATCCAGGAATAGGATCGCTTCGCAATCGGACTTTGAACTGCCACTGTTTTCGCAGCAGGTTCCACGCTTTTGAATGGCGGCTGGCTTTTGGCTTGGGTTTTCAGGCTGCCCGGGCGCATGGTGATAGCGGTGCCCTGCATGGGGATGCCTGCCTCCTCCCAGGAATGTTTAAATGCCTGGATCATATCCTCCACTGTTTCATAGCGGTCGTCGCGGTCTTTTGCAAGGGCTTTCAACAAAACCCGCTGAACCGATTCCGGCACTTTGGGATTGATATCCATTGGAAGCGGCAGCGGCGTATAAATATGATCGTGAATAATGGAGAAGGGTGTATCCGCGCTGAACGGAACCTGACCTACCACCATTTCGTATAACATGACTGCAAAGGAATAAATATCCGTTCCGGAGTCGAGGTCTTTTCTGCCCATGGCCTGTTCCGGCGAAATGTATTGGGGTGTACCCATAATTGAATCGGAGGAAAATGTGGACTCCCCCGCCGCCGCGATCCGCGCCAGGCCGAAATCGGCCAGGTACATCACCCCGTCATTCGCGATCAAAACATTGGAAGGCTTGATATCGCGATGCAAAATTCCCTGCTTGTGTGCGTACGCCAGTGCGGAGCCAACTGAATCGACAACCTGTTCGATCTCTCGGGATGAAAGCGGTCCTTTATTTAAACGCGCCTTGAGGGTATCCCCTTCGATATATTTCATGACGAGATAGGGGCGCGTCTGGTGTTCAGAATAATCATAGACAGGGACGATATGGGGGTGTTCCAAACGAGCCACAACCCGCGCCTCCCGCTGAAAACGGGCAGTGAAGGTCTGGTCTTCGTGAAAGGCCGCATGTAAAACTTTAAGGGCAACATAACGGTCGAGAGCCGCATGGTAGGCCTTGTAAACTGTCGCCATACCGCCCTGCCCCAATTGCTCGATGATGCGATACGGCCCAATATTTTCGCCAATGTTGAATGTCATACACAACTCCGCTTGCAATTTCCCCCGATTATAGTCCACGGCGATTAATTTAGGTTATTGCCATGTAAACTGTTTGCAAACTGAAATAAAACATGGACGGGGAAATTCCCGTCCATGTAAAATAGTCGCCGCGCTGTCAAACCATTGCAGCCAGAATTTTAAGACCTCCTGTTACGGCAAGGCGACATTCACATTTACGACTCCGTTTTCCGGGGTGAAGGTCACCTTGTAGGATTGGGAAGAACCGTTGCCGCAATCTACATTCCAGTCTTCAACCCATTCACCGCTCCCATCGGGCTGTTGAACAACGCTAATGGTCGTTCCCTGCGCGGTGGGAGTCTCACATCCTGAAATCATACCCACGAGTTGAACGGACAGCCAGGCGGTGTACCGAGTCGACTCATCCGCCAGGCCGCCTTGCGGCACTTCACCTGTTACTTCGGGGAGTTGATTCGGGTCGAAGGGAATACCGGTCGGGATTTCGATATCGTCGAACTGCTGAACCGCTTGCTGGGCGGCGACGTAGGCCTGGTAACCATAATAACCGCCGGCAGCCGTAACTACACAGCAGCAGCACAATACAACAGCAATAACAATGCCGATAATCAAATTGCGGTTCGATTTCGGCGCTTCGGGTGATGAATTAATAGACGAGTTTGATTCCATAAAAAATCTCCTGTGATTTTGATTGGCGCATTATATGAAAGAATGGAGCAGAAAGACGCAAATCTTTCTGCTCCATTAGTCCTAGCGATATGTTATCTATTTATCCAGCAATGCCGCCACACCGGGCAGCACTTTTCCTTCGAGGAATTCCAGCGATGCGCCGCCGCCTGTGGAAACATGGGTCATTTGTTTGGCCACGCCCGCCTTCTTGACCGCGCTAGCCGAGTCGCCGCCGCCAATTACAGTTGTAGCTTTTGATTCGGCAAGAAGCCGGGCAATGGCGAAGGTGCCCTCGGCGAATTTCGGCATCTCAAATACGCCCACCGGGCCATTCCACACAACCAGTCTGGCTGTACCCAAGACGGTTTTGTATGCCTCGATTGTCTTTGGACCCACATCCAACATGCGCCAACCAGCGGGGATCTTATCCACGTCAACGATCTGGGAGTTTGCTTCGGCATCAAATTTATCGGCAATGACCGCATCCACGGGCAGGATCAACTTATCATTAAATTTGGCAATCAGGCTTTTTGCGGTCTCGATGGAATCCAATTCCACCAGGCTGTCCTGCATATTCAACCCTTTTGCTGTGAGAAAGGTATTTGCCATGCCGCCGCCGACGATCAACTGATCGCATTTGGAGAGCAGGGTTTCAACCACCAGAATCTTGTCACTGATCTTTGCGCCGCCGAGAATGGCTATGTAGGGATGTTCGGGGTTGGCAATGGCACGCCCGAGGTATTCCAATTCCTGCTCCATCAGAAAGCCGGAGACGGCGGGCAGATATCTCGTCACACCTTCCGTGGACGAATGCGCACGATGCGCCGAACCAAATGCATCGTTAACATAGACTTCGCCCAAAGCAGCCATCTGTTTTGCAAGGTTAAGATCGTTTTTTTCTTCGCCTGCGTGAAAGCGTGTATTCTCAAGCATCAATACGTCGCCGGGTTTCATGGCCTTTGCAAGTTTTTCCACTTCGGGGCCGACACAGTCGGAAGCCATTTGCACGGGGCGATCCAACAGCGAAGCCAATGTCTCCGAAGCAGCACGCAGGCTGAATTCAGGGTCCGAGCCGCCTTTCGGCCGGCCAAGATGACTCATCAAAATCAGGGATGCGCCCTGATCAAGAACATACTGGATTGTCGGCATGGCGGCCTTAATGCGCTTGTCGTCGGTCACTTTTCCGTCCGCCATTGGGACGTTGAAGTCGACCCGCATGAGGACGCGTTTGCCTTTGATATCGATATCTTTTACAGTTTTCTTATTCATGATTTTTAGAGAACAGGGACACAGCGTGCTGTGTCCCTGTAATTATTTAAAGTGATTTCGCAATCTTCGCGGTCAGGTCGGCGGTGCGGCAGGCGTACCCCCACTCATTGTCGTACCAGGCAACCACCTTGACCATGTTTCCGATCACAAGTGTATCCATTGAACTGAACACTGACGAGAAATTGGTGCCGCGTAAATCCGTGGATACAAGCGGCTCATCGGTAACATCCAGGATGCCCTTCATCGAGCCGTTTGCATATTCCAGCATGGCGGCGCGGATGTCCTCGATGGAGGCTTCCTTATTAAGAATTGCCGTGAAATCGACGACCGAAACGGTTGGGGTGGGAACGCGGAAGGCCATTCCGCCGAATTTGCCCTTGAGCTCGGGAATGACCAGGCCGACAGCCTTGGCTGCGCCGGTTGCTGAAGGGACGATATTCTGCGCCGCAGCGCGCGCATCGCGCAGATCCTTCGCGCCCACATCCTGCAATTTTTGCGAATTAGTATACGCATGGACCGTGGTCAACATACCTTTGTCAATACCAAATTTATCGTTCAACACTTTTGCCACAGGCGCAAGTCCGTTCGTAGTGCAGGAAGCGTTAGAAACAATGTTATGTTTCTTGGGATCGTATTTTTCGTCGTTTACACCCAGCACAAGGGTGATATCTTCGTTCTTTGCCGGGGCGGAAATAATCACTTTTTTCGCGCCGCCGGATTCAATATGCGCCTTGGCTTTGGTGGCATCGGTAAACAGGCCGGTACATTCGAGTACCACTTCCACGCCCATTTCCTTCCACTTGATCGCGCCTGGATCCTTCTCGGCGGTGACGGTGACCTTTTTTCCATCGATCACAAGATGGCCATCCTTCGCCTCGACCGTACCCTCATAGGGGCCGTAGGTCGAATCATATTTCAACAGATGGGCATTTGTTTGCGCATCGAAAAGATCATTAACAGCCACCACTTCGATATCGTTCGGGTGACGCTGTTTAATCGTGCGTAGTACCAATCGGCCGATACGGCCAAATCCATTTATACCAACTTTTACTGACATGGAATCATCCTCCAAAGAATGAAATTACAAGAGAAAATAGTGATATTTCACTTTAGTATGGTCTTGCCACGGACCTGATTTTACTGCGTTAAGTCAAATTTGTGAATTTTTGTACGTCCAAGTTTTTTATGACAAATGTAATCGATTACCTTGAACAAAAGTGCTAAATTAATGGCCCCGTACGTTCATAAAAAATGTCAACAACCACTTGTGCCAGTTTTGTTGGGTCATGCCGCCAGGGATGGCTGGCATCTACCAGGTCGGTGCAATAGGCACGGAAATCGGAGCGTGTTTTCTCATCCGCCATTACCCATCGGGAAGAAAGACCCAGATCTCCCTCGTAATTATCATTGCATAGAATCACATCGAACAAATCATTGCCAATGTGGCTATCCAATGCGCAGATATGGTCGTAGCAGGAGTAGGCATCTGTTTCACCGATCTGGGTGGCGATGTTGCATACGTAAATTTTGATGGCCCGGCTGACGTGGAGACTCGCGAGCAGATCCTTAACAAGCAAGTTCGGCAAAATGCTTGTGTAAAGACTTCCAGGCCCTACCACAACAATGTCCGCGTTTAATAGTTCCTTGATCACCGGCGGGAAGGCGGGCGCATCGTCCGGTTCCAGCCACACACGGCGGACACGCCCCGCCATTTCGGGAATCTTGCTCTCCCCTTCCACACGGACCTCGTTCAGTGAATGCGGAAGTTCCATGCTTGCGACCAGTTTGACATCATGCAGCGTTGATGGGAGCACCCTTCCATTGACAGAGAGCACGCGTCCAGACTCAACGACAGCTGATTCGAAACTGCCCGTAATATCCGCCAACGCTGTGATAAAGAGATTGCCAAAGGAATGGCCTTCGAGATCCGCCGAGCCGCTAAACCGATACTGAAATAATTGCGCCAGCATGTCTTCGTCATTGGAAAGGGCGGCAAGGCAATTGCGAATATCGCCTGGGGGAAGAATCCCAAAGGATTCACGCAAGCGCCCGGAGGAACCGCCATCATCCGCCACGGTGACCACAGCAGTGAGGTTGCCGGTATGCGCCTTCAAACCGCGCAGCAATGTGGACAGTCCGTGCCCGCCGCCAATGGCAACGATGCGCGGGCCGCGTTCGCGGCGTTGGTAGCCCGTCAACTGGTTGAATACGTCGGAGCCGGGACGGATGAATGGCCGAAGCAGAGAACGATTAAGCTGCAAAATGCCGAACACGACAAGCCAGACTCCCAATCCCCCAAAAATGACGGCGCGCCAGATGCGCGGGATAAATCGCAAGGATGCATAGGATAGAATAGTTAGCAGGGTTGGGTTGGCCGAGTCGGTGCGATATAGATCGATCAAAATAACAGCAAAGCCGAGCCCCAAGAGTGTGATGCCCACCATCACAAAAACGAACCAACGTTTAATCCCGAGACCGGGACGGAGCCAGCGCGGAAGGCCGCGCAAGGTTTGCCAGAATTGCGACAAGATATTATTTGGCATGAAAAGATGATAGCAGGGAAGGATTAATCAGTCAAACCACATAAAAAGCTCGGAAGAAAGCCATACGGTATAATTGTGCTTATGCCCACAATCATTGCTGTCGATATCGGCGGCACCCAAATGCGCGCCGCTTCCTATACTTCTGAGAAACTCGAACCCATAAAACAAAAAAAGATTGCCACACTTGCATCCGAACCAGGCGGTTTTGAACGCCTGATACGGGTGATCGACGAAGTCTGGCCGGATGGCGATAAAGTGGAGGCAATCGGCCTGGGTTCGCCTGGTCCACTGGACCCGCACACAGGCTATCTGCTTGCTCCACCCAACAACCCGGAATGGCATAATTTTCCACTTGCGCCAAATGTTTCGAGGCATTTTGGCGTGAATGCCTATCTCGACAACGACGCCAACCTGGCCGGGCTGGCGGAATACCGCTTTGGGGCAGGGAAAAACCATCACAATGTTTTGTATTTCACTGTCAGCACTGGGATTGGGGCCGGCGTTATTATCGATGACAGGCTTTTACAGGGGTATCATGGTCTCGCAGCGGAGTTAGGTCACATCATCATCGACCCGAACGGCCCGCCTTGTTCATGCGGTTTCAACGGGCATCTTGAATCGTTTTCATCCGGTCCTGCCATTGTGAGGTACGTGCTCGGTGAATTGGAATCAGGCGTCGGGTCGAGCATGAGGCGGGAGGTTAATCTAACAGCGCGGGAGGTCGCGGATGCCGCTCACAAGGGGGATGCGCTTGCGATCAAGGCGTATCAACGCGCAGGGGAATATCTTGGTATCGGGGTGGCTTCCATGCTGCATGCGTTCGACCCGTCCATCGTCATTTTTGGCGGAGGGGTTTCGCAGGTTGGCAATTTATTGTTCGATACCTTTCACGAAAGTTTGAAAAAGCATGTGTTCCATCCCCGCTATCTTGAGGGGCTTGTGATCACAAAAGCGAAATTGGGAGATAACGCGGGCCTGCTTGGCGCGCGAGCTTTAGCGGAGATGAAATTAAATTCGCTATAAATAATCATAAGGAGAATGTATGACAAAATCCAATCTTCCTGGCCCAAAGGCCAGGGCAATGATAGAGCGGGATCATAAGGTAATCTCGCCCTCTTATCCGAGGGGATATCCGTTCGTGATGGATCATGGAAAAGGCAGTGAAGTGTGGGATGTGGACGGTAATCGTTATCTCGATTTTATGGGGGGAATTGCCGTGGTAGCCACGGGCTATTCCCACCCGAAAGTTGTAAAGGCGATCCAGGAGCAGGCTGAGAAATTCATTCACATTTCATCAGATTTCTATCACGAGAATTGGATCCGCCTGGCTGAGAAGTTGGATGAAATTGCACCTTTCAAAGAGGATGCTCTTTCGTTTATGACCAATTCCGGGACCGAAGCCGTTGAAACCGCGATAAAACTCGCGCGTTACCACACCAAGCGCTCCAACTTCATCGGGTTTACCGGCGCATTCCATGGCCGCACGATGGGAGCGGTGACCTTTACGGCGAGCAAGGCAAAATACCATGGCGGGTTTTATCCGCTGATGAACGGTGTGACTCATGCTCCCTTCCCGAATCCGTACCGCCCGGTGCTGGAACGGCGCAAAGGTGAAGATTACGGTGAGGCTGTGGTACGTTACATTGAAGAAGAAATCCTCGCTCAAATTTTGCCTCCGAAAGATGTGGCGGGCATTTTGGTGGAAACCATTCAGGGTGAGGGAGGATACATCGTCCCTCCCGACGGCTTCTATCCTGCGTTACGCAAACTATGCGACCAACACGGGATATTGATGATCCTCGACGAAGTGCAATCGGGCATGGGGCGCACCGGCAAGTGGTGGGCAATCGAACATTTCGGCGTGGAACCCGATATTATCACCGCTGCTAAAGGCATTGCCTCTGGCATGCCGTTAGGCGCGTGTGTTGCTCGCAAATCGGTGATGGACTGGGAGATCGGTACGCACGGCAATACCTACGGCGGCAATCCCATCTCCTGTGCGGCTTCGCTTGCGACAATGGAACTGATCGAAGAAGAATACATGCAGAACGCCAAGGAAGTTGGTCAATATACAATCGATGCTTTGGAGGAGATCCAGGCGCGCCATCCCAGCATTGGGGAAGTCCGCGGCAAGGGATTAATGATTGGCGTGGAATTTGTGACCGACCGCGAGACGAAGGAACCCGCCAAAGAGATGACGGATCGCATCGTGGACCTCGGGTTTGAGCGCGGTTTACTGATGCTTTCCTGTGGCAAAAGCGTGATCCGCATTGCGCCCCCGCTGGCTATCACAAAAACAGAGATCGATGAAGGCTTAAAGTTGTTCGAGGAAGCGGTTACCGTTGCGGAAAAGGAAATGATGTAAAAAAGCCGAAGCTTATATAAATAGCAAGAAGTCCTTTGAGCGGAAGACTCAAAGGACTTTCTATTTAGTGGCAAAGAGTTGGTTTGCGTTAGGTTGACAACAGGCCTGCACCTACCTGCCCTGCGCGCAGGTTGAGGGCTTGGGTTAATTTTTCGATGCCGTGTTGGGTAAATAAATCCACCCATTGATAGGCGTGCAGGCGGCGGGGCAGGTCGCATTCTTCGAGCTTGCCGGGGATGAGGAAAATGCGTCCTTCGGGCATCTCGAGCGCTCGGTCGAGGGCGAGGCGGATCTCCCTTTGAACATAGCCTTCCTTATCGACGGATCCTTTTGACAGGCAGACGAGGATGACATCTGAATCATCCAGGGCTTTATTGATCTCGAAATTCCAATCCTGGCCGGGCAGAAGCTTCTCGGAATCAAGCCAGGGGTCGGCACCTTTTTTTAAAAGGGTATCGTATAATTTTGCCACCTGCGGCTTGTCTTTGGAGGAATGGCAAAGAAATATTTTTAGACGGCGGGCAAACGGCATAGGAAGCTCCAATTGCACAATCAAAAAAGACGGCGTTTTGGGGACGCCGTCTTTTTGAATCAAGGTTATCGCTTTTCCACAGGGTTGGATGTGGTCTCCGTTTGTACTTTTACAAGCACGGCTCGGACGGCAATCCTGTCAGCATAGGTATTCGTGGATTCGTTATACGATTTGCACGTGATGAGCGTCAGCCAGGCCTCTTCTTCATGCTGCAGCACGGAGGTGCTGTACGGTTTGATCGTACGGTTTTCGCGTACTTCGTAAATATAGATCTCTCCAAAGGCATGGACAATGATCTTGTCGCCCCATTGGAGGTTGCCTAATTTAGTAAATGGCCCGGGTTTGCCGTTTGGCAGGGTTACATGACCAGTCAAGCCGCTGTTTCCATTCCAGCCGGGGAATGCAGTTCCATTCAACCAACCCGCCTCCGATGCCAGCCAGGACACATTCCAATCTCCGTCTGCCAGGGGAACTCCCACAATCGGCATGGTCACGCCGATGCTTGGAATTTCAAGCCACACACCGGTGGTTGTATAGGCCAGGTCCGCAGGCTGTTCCGGCAAAGTGGTGACCACACCGGGAGCAAAGCCTGTAGCGGGTAATGTGGTGGGTAGTTTTACAGATTCTCCCGCATCATCCAAGACAGCATCTGTGTCATTGATCGTGACACTGTCCCGGGTTGCGTAAATATTAACATCATCCAATGGGTCATACCAACGTTCTGTGGATTCGGAATTATGGATTGAGAGTTGAACAGGAAGACCGGTAATGCCGGGGTCGATGGGAAGTGAAGTCCACGAAACGGAAGCGACGTTGGTCGCCGGCGAGCCTACGAGGCGCGCGCTAAATGTGATCATCGCGGATTGACCCCGCGGGAAGACATCCCAGGTGAACGTCAGGGTGTTTGTCGTTCCGGGGCAATAGGCAGGAGTTGCGGGGCTTGTTGGCGGCAGGCCACTATAAGTAACACTGCACGGAATATACTCAAGTGTGGGCGGTAAGACATCCGTCAAGACTACGTCAAAGGCATCTGCCGTACTTTGCGGGGATGTATGATTGATCTCCAATGTAAATTGGATGGGTGTGCCGATTGGCACACTGTTTTGCGGAATTGCGGATTTGTCGATGGCGAGGTCAGGCTCCACGATATTTACGTTTGGAGCGCTGGAAGAGAGTGTGCCCGCAGATGAAGTAACGGTGGCGGCATTGTTCAGGGAAATACCGTCCTGGTTTTCGATTACATCCAGTACGATCGCGCGGTAGCGGATGACAATGCTCGAGGCGGCAGTTGGAGCTGCAACGTTCCCAACGTTAAAGACGACTTGCCTGCCCGGGTTGGCCGGGTTTCCTGCCAAATCGCCGGGATCGGTTATTGATGAAACGGCGGGTGGGCAAACCGTGCCCGTCACATCCGTACCATCTACCTGCACAAGGAGACAATCTACAAACGCGAGGCCTTTATCCATCCGGTCGGTGACAACAACATTGTTGACCGGCACGCCGGCGGCAAGGTCAATTGTGATCTGGTAGGTGACGATTTCTCCAATCGCCACGTTTGCACCCCCTGTAAACGTTTCGCTCGTACCGGCGATGGTTTTAAGGAAACCATTTGTCGTATTGAACCCGAAATCCAGCGACGGGTTAAGTGTGGTTCCGGTGCTGTTTATAACCGTTGTGCTTGGGCCTGCAACTCCGGGAACGAGCGAGAAAATATTGCTGGAAACCTGCCCGCTTCCGATGCCAACGCCGTTATCATTGTCGTTGACGTTGTTATTGGGAGTATCTGTATCGGGGTTTACATCCACAGTACTGAAGTAACCGGCTGGGGGTGTCACGCGGACGATATAGTCCCCGGCGGGCAAACCGCTGAACAGGTATGTTCCCGCGGGTCCTGTCACCATGCCGCCGGTGCCGTCATCGCCAGTGCCTAAAATTCCATCAACACCGACATTGATCTCGGTGGTTCCATTGCTTGCAAACAATTGTACACGGGCACCGGCCAGGTCCAAATCTCCAGCGTTGAAGATTCCATCGTTGTTCACATCCACAAAAATCTGGTTGCTCAGTTCAAGCCGATAAAACCCAAAGTCCACAGTACGGTTGCTTTGATTATCCGGTTCTTCACCGGGAGCCGGGTTGGGTAATGCATCAGTCTCACCGGTGGGTTCTGTGATGGTCGGGCCAAGCGTTACAGCTCTTGATGAAACATAATCCAGAACGCTGCCTGCGAGGGTGGTGACGCCATTATCATCACTATCTGTTGCATTGGAATCGGGATCTGGGCTGATGCTATCTGTTATGGCGCCGCTTGCGGAAATACTGGTGCCGCTATTCCAATACCCATCCAACGCTCCGCCGGAACCGAACTGGCTCGGTGGGATCACCACCACATAATTCCCGGCAGGCAGGTTATCAAAGCGATAGTAGCCGTTTGCATCCGTGGTTGTAAAGTTGACGAATGCATCCCCGGCATCAAACAAGCCGGGTGTGCCTCCATTATCCCGGTATAACTCCACGCGCACATTTCCAACGCCGATCTCGGAGCCATTGATCGCGCCGCTGTTATCCGTGTCAAACCAGACGCGGTTCCCAAGGCTGAATTCGAGATTCGAGTCGGGGACAAAGCCAAAATCGAGCGACGGATTGCGTGTGGTACCCGTGCTATTGGTGACAATATTGCTTACATTTACACTTCCCGGTGTTAGGGCGGCCACATTACTGGAGGCTTGCCCGGCTGCGGTGCCCACGCCGTTATCATTATTATCAATATTGTTGTTCGGGGTGGTGGTATCGGCGTTGACATCCACAGTGCTGGCGAACCCGGCAGGGGGCGTCACCCGTACGATGAAGTTGCCGGCTGGCAAACCTCCAAAGAGGTAGGTTCCATCCGGGGCAGTGGTTACCACGCCAGCGCCATCATCCGCGGTGCCTAAAACACCATCCAGGCCAACGAGGATTTCTGTGACGCCATCCCCGGTGAACAAGCGAACTTCCGCATCTGGGATCACCACATCGCCAGCATCGTACAAGCCATCGGTATTAATATCCCAGAACACCTGGTTCCCCAACTCTGCACGATAGAAACCAAAGTCCAGGGTGCGATTGCTCCGATCATTTGGCGCTTCGCCCGGTTCCGGGTTGGTCGTGGGGTCGTTGTCGTTGATCGGTTCGCTCAAACCCGGGCCAAGGGTGACAGCCTGGGATGAGACATAGTTAATATTATTGCCAGCAAAGGTCGTGATCCCGTTATCGTCGCTGTCTGTATCGTTATCCGGGTCGTTGGAAGTGCTGTCGGTCACCGTGCCGTTATTGGCAATGTTTGTGCCGCTGCTCCAGTATCGATCCAAAGGACCACCCGCGCCAAACTGGCTTGAAGGAATGACAACCACGTAATCATCCGCATCCAATCCATCGAAGCGATAATAACCGTTCGCGTCGGTGAGATCAAAACCGGCCGGGGTATCCAGCGAGTCCCAGACGCCGGGCGTGGAACCATCGTCGCGGTACAACTCCACGCGGACATTATCAATGCCGACTTCAGCTCCGTTGATCGTACTGCTGTTATCGGTATCGAACCAGACACGGTTGCCCAGGCTGAACAAGGGATTGAAGCCAAAATCGAGCGACGGGTTGAGAGTGGTACCGTTGCTGTTATTTACGGTGGTGCTGACTCCGGTAATGCCGGGCGTGAGAGTCACTGGATTGCTGGAGGCTTGCCCGGCAGCGGTCCCCACGCCGTTATCGTTATTATCCACATTATTATTTGGTGTGGCTGTATCGGCGCTGTCGATCGTGCTGATCCCGGCCGGAGGCGTCACCTGGACAACGTAATCGCCTGCAGGCAGGCCGCTGAACAGGTAGGTACCGCCCGCTAAAGTGGTTACACCACCTGGCCCATCATCCGATGTTCCCAAAATGCCATCTGTTCCAACCAAAATTTCCGTTGTTCCATTGCTGGCATACAATTGCACAATAGCACCAGCCAGTGGGGTATCAGCTCCGGTAAATACGCCGTCTGAATCCAAATCCAGGAAGATCTGGTTGCTTAATTGCTGGCGATAAAAGCCGAAATCCACGGTGCGGTCGCTTTGATTATCGACCGATTCGCCGGCACCCGGGTTCGGTGTTGGATCCGCTTCGCCCGTCGGTTCGGCTGATCCGGGTCCGAGAGTCACTGCCTGCGCTGATACATAATCGAGGATGTTGCTAACGAAGGTGGACACCCCATTATCATCATTATCCAGCACTGTGGTGTCCGGGTCTGGACCAAAACTATCAGTGACAGAACCATTTCCGGCGATGGATGAACCGCTGCTCAAATATCCAGCGAGCGGATCCCCGAGGACTGTATCGCCCAGACCCAGGTCCCGGAAGTTATCCGGCGGAATGACGACAACGTATTCACCGGCCACAAGTCCATCAAAGCGGTAATAACCTGTTCCGTTCGTGTTGCTGAAACCCACAAAGGCATCACCCGCATCGTAGATGCCGGGGGTCGTGCCGGTGTCGCGGTAGAGTTCCACGCGCACATTTGGAACGCCCACCTCGCCCACATCGACACTACCATTATTGTTCGTGTCGAACCAGACGCGGTTTCCAAGGCTGTAAATCGTTACAAAGCCAAAGTCCACCGTGCGATTGGATTGATTGTCGGCAGCTTCTCCAGGTTCAGGGTTAGTCAGCGGGTCGGTCTCGCCAGTGGGTTCAGAACCTCCCGGCCCGAGTGTGACCGGGTTGCTGCGAATATTCGTACCGGAGATCACGACACCATTGTCATCGTTGTCATCTGCGTCGATATCCGGGTCTCCAGCATCCACAGTACTGCTTCCATAACCTGCCGGGGGAACAACTTCCACAATATAGGTTCCGGGGACTAGATTATCGAATCGATAATATCCTCCGCCTGCAGTCGGCATCGTGGCAATGACCCCGCCATCCGGTATGCCGTTATTGTCTGAATCACGATACAGGTTGACCGTGATACCGTCAATGCCGGGTTCGCTGCCGTTGCGCACGCCATCATTGGCTCCGCCACCGCCTGAGCCATCGTCCAACCAGACGCGGTTGCCAAGGCTGTAAACCGTTACAAAGCCAAAGTCGACGGTGCGATTGCTGCGATTATCGGGCGCCTCCCCTGCTTCCGGGTTGGTAGTTGGATCGGTTTCGCCAGTGGGTTCAGCGCTGCCCGGCCCGAGTGTGACCGGGTTGCTGCGAATGTTGGCACCAGAGATAACCACGCCGTTATCATCATTGTCATCGACATCGGTATCCGGGTCACCCGCATCCACCGTGCTGACATAGCCTGTAGGAGGAACGACTTCGACGATATAGGTATCTGCAGTGAGATTGTCAAAGCGATAGTAGCCGCCGCCCGAAGTGGGCATTGTAGCGATGACCCCTCCATCAGGGGTGCCATTATTATCCGAGTCGCGGTACAGATTGACAGTAACGCCATCAATGCCGGGTTCACCGCCGTTGCGGATGCCATCACTTGGTATGCCGCCGCCCGTACCGTCATCGAACCAAACACGGTTACCCAGGCTGTAGGAAATAGAAACGAAACCAAAGTCGACACTAAGATCATTGGTTGTTCCGGTGCTGTTCGTCACTATGATGTTCGTGCCTGTTTCACCTGCATCCATGGTCAACACGCCGCTGCTGCTGCTTAACGGGCCAATGGCATTGCCAATGCCATTGTCATTGTTGTCAATGTTAAAGTCAGGATCATTTACATCGCTGGGGCTGCTGTCGCCGGTGCTTTGATATCCCGCCGGAGGCGTAACCCGAACGATGTAGTCACCTTCGGGCAAGCCAGAGAGTGCATAAAGGCCGTCGGAGCCAGTTACCACGCCGCCGGGTTGATCGTCATCTGTGCCAAATATGCCGTCCGGCCCGACATTGATCTCTGTTGTCCCATCGCTGGCAAACAATTGGACGATTGCTCCCGGAAGCAGGGTATCAGCGCCACCGTATGTGTTGTTTGAGTTTGCATCCACAAAGACCAGGTTGCCAATTGCCGTTTGATAGAAGCCGAAATCAACCGTGCGGTTACTGCGGTTGTCGACCGCTTCACCGAACGGGTTGGGAACCGGCGCATCGTCATCATCGGTCGGCTCGGCGGGTACGGCATTTGTGCCAAGCGTAATTGCGCCACTTATCACTGCGCCGGTAAATGCTGGACCGGTTTGCAGGGTTCCATTATCTGTATTATCGAGATCATCATCGGGGTCAGGAGCAGGGGGTTCGGTGGTGGAACCTCCAGAGAGGATCGTGCCACTGCTCCAGTAACCAGCCAACGGGTTGCTTGGAGCGAGGTCACCGGGACCCACATTACGGAAATTATCGGCCGGGATAACGACTACATAATCGCCTTCGGGCAGGTTATCGAAGCGGTAATAACCGCCAAAACTGGTGGTCTGTGTGCCGAGCACCGGTCCTGTCGGAAGCCCGCCTCCGTCAGCGGCATACAACTGTACAACCACTCCATCCGCGCCCAATTCGCCCAAACTGATCAGACTGTTATTGTTTGTATCAAACCAGACGCGATTCCCAAGGCTGAAGAGAGTTCCAACGGTAAGTGAATCAGTCGCAGGGTTATTATTGGAAATGCCGCCATCCGCCGTCAGAGCGCCCGCCGGAATCGTATTGACATAAAGTCCTGCGCGAGTACTGACAACATCCACAGAAATCTGGCAGGATGCATTCCCTGCGATATTGCCACCTGTGAGTACGATGGATTGTGAGCCTGGCACTGCGCTCAAGGTGGTGGTCGGAGGCGTTCCGCAGGTTGTAGTTGCATTCGGTGGGTTTGCCACTTCCACACCATCAGGGAGTGTGCCGGGAAGATTATCTTCCACCCTCATGTTGACCACTGGAATACTGCTTGTATTGGTGATATTGATCGTGAGCGTGGAAACCTGGTTAATTTGAACAGGATTGGGATTGAACACCTTGTTTACACTTACACCGGGCAGGTTGGTTAGCGATGCCTCCGTTGCCTGGGTGCTGCTAACGCCACTCAGGGTTGTTACCGCACCCGCAGGAATGCGGTTGGTACGATTGCCGTTGACATTCATCACTACAGATAACGTCAAAGTGCAACTGGAATTGGGCAGGATCGTCCCGCCGCTGAAGGAGAAGGAGGAATCACCCGGGTTGCCGGTCAGTGTACCGCCACAGGTGCCTGTATTGAAATCAGGCGGGTTCGCGAGGATGATGCCCGAACTGAGTAATGCCATATTGTCTGTAAACATTACACCGGTTAATGTGGTACTTTCAGGGTTGATTAATTGCACCGTCATGGTTGAGGTGGCACCACCATAAACAAGCACAGGATTAAACCCCTTTACTACGCCAATGCTTAAGTTACGGATCGTCAACACCGCCTGAGCGGGAAGGGTGGGATTGACGGTGATACCGAGGCTGGCGATAAATCCACTTGCACTTGTAATCGGAATTGTATTGGTTTGAGTGCTTTGTGAAGCTGGGGAGGAATCCAGGCCTTGCACATCCACATTGATCGTACAAATCCCGGGAACACCGCCGCTTTGGGCAGGGATGGTACCTCCAGTCAAAGTGAGAGTGGCATCACCGGCGTTTGGTATAAACGTGCCACCGCAGGTGGTGGAAGCATTGGGAGTAGGCGCGACAATGAGACGATTGTTGGCATTAGTGGCTGGAAGATCGTCAGTCACTGAAACATTTGTCAACGCTTGCGTGAATGTATTTTCCAATGTGATCGTGAGCGTGGAAACGCCATTTGCCTGCACAAGTGTCGGATAGAATGCCTTGCTCATGTTCATGTTGGTCACACGCAGGGTGGCCGTGTTGCTGTCAAACGAGTTTGTCCGCCCCTGCGAGGTGGTCACGGTATTTGCGGGGACAAGGTTGTCATAACTACCTGGGTTAGCAACGACCACATAGACATCGATATTACATGAAGCGCCGGCATTCAGGACATTCCCCACCAGGTTCGAAAAAGTAATCGAAGTATCACCTGGGTTGGCGACCAGGGTTCCGCCTGGACAGTTATCGGTTGGGGCAGGAATCGGAGGAGTATTTGGAGCAACCACCATCCCAGTTGGCAACACATCTGTTATGCTAATTTGAGAAACCGCTATATCCAGTGGCGCAGTGATAGTAAGACGGAGACGGCTGGCCTGTCCCGGCGCCACTGTAGCAGGGCTGAATGATTTGGCCACCGTAACTGGTAACTGCGGAGCGTTGACCACGGTCAAATCGGTGCCGGTGGTTATGTTTGAACCATTTCCTACACAACCCAAGGCCGCCGTACATGCAGTAATATCATTGGCGGGGATCACATTTTCATAGGTCGACCCGCTACCGGGAACCGTGCTCGTTACATAAAAAGTAATGGTACAGGAGGAATTTGCTGCGATGGTCCCGTTTGTAAGGGTTACCGTTGTGGCCGTATTAGAAACCGTACCGGTTCCGCAGGTGGTAGCTGGTGGCGCTGGTGTGTTGGAGACTGTCAAATCACCTAGTGTTGCCCCCGGCAAAGTATCAGTAAAATCAACATCGGTGAAAGCCGTGGAGCTGTTGTTATTCAACGTGATCGTCACCAGGTTTGTGCCGCCTAATGCAATGGCAAACGGTGAAGCGTATGCCTTTGACCCGGTCAGCGCCGGATTGATCGTAACCGTACTGGAGGTTGCCAGATAATTTGTGAAACCGGGTGTGCCAGTGATCACCGAGTTGGCAGGGATCGTATTCGTACGGTTACCGCTGGCAGTCAAATCCGCCTGGAGGTCAGCAGTGATAGTACAGGTATTTGGAGTAGGTGGGCTGGCACTGGCAGGAATCGTCGCGCCAGTGAAAACCCAGCTCGCCGGAGGCGTAGGATCATAGGAAACCGTTCCGCCACATGTAGTGGTGGGGGAACCGACGATTGTTAAGTTTGCCGGCAAGGTATCCAACACACTAGTAACAACTTGCGGGGTGTTGGTCGGGTTTTCCAGGGTAATTGTCAACGTGGTGGTATCCCCGGCGTCGATGGTCGTTGGAGAAAATAATTTGGTAACCCCAACCGGCTGAACATTCAGGTTGGCGTTTGCCGGGCTGCCATTGGTGACACCCTGGTCTGTTTGCAGTGAACCCGGATTGGCGGGACCCGCCGGGATGGTATTGGTATATTGGCCATACGTCACCCCGCGCACGTCCAAAGTGACAACACAATCCTGGCTGGGCGTGATCGTTGCATTCGTAAGCGTGATGGTCGTGCCGCCTGATGGCGCATTGACCACATTTCCAGCACCGCAGTTCGTGCGGGTGATGTTGGCCGGTGTTGAAACCTGCAAACCAGTGGGTAGTGTATCGGTATAAGTTGCCCCGGTCAAATTCGTATCCACATCATTGTTATTAATACGGATCGTCAACACGCTCACATCCCCTACAAAAATTGTATTTGGCGCAAAGGATTTGGTAAGAGAAGGCGGAGAAACCGCAATGACCGTAATCGTAGCGCTGGCGGGAGAAGTATTTGTAACAGTTACCGGAGTAACACCGTCGATACCATTCGCCGTGAGGCCAATATCCGCCGGGGGATTATGCGCCGGAATTGTATTTATTATATTTCCTGAAGTAATGGAGGAGACGTTGACTTCAATATAGCATTGCCCCGGAGTTGAACCCGTCTGGGCAGGAACCATCCCATTGGCCAGCGAAATCGTTGATGAATTTGGCAAGGCTGTTACTGTGCCATTGCAAGTGTTCACCAAACCGTTGGGAGTATCGATAAAAAGGCCGGGCTGCACACGGACAAGGTTGTCGGTGAAAGCCACATTGGTTAATTGGAAGGTATTCGGATTGAAAATGGATATTCTCAAGACCGATGTGCCGCCCGCGTCGATTTGCAGAGGAGTAAACTGCTTGTTGATTTCAGCCGGCAGGGTTGCAGCCCGGGCCGGGGTCACCGGCCCGAGGACCAGCGAAGCAATCGTAACAAGGATCAGGAACACAAAACGCAATGATCTCAACATGAGCAATAGTCCTTTGTAAGATTTAGAAAAAATAAAATCCAAGTTTCTGTCATGAAGCAATACCAAGGTCTAAATTAAAAAAGCAGCAAATCGACTTACGGCCGGTTTCGCTGCTTTACTCGCCAACACCTACCCTGGTAAACCCCGCGAGGGAAAGCGACCAATTGATGGTATTGGGTCATGGCATCCGTAAAATAAGAACTTCCCTATATTTTATGGGGAATTGGTACGGGGGTCAACCTCCAATAATGACAAAATCGTTAATTTTGGCGAGGAGAGTCGAACCTTTCCAGCCCGCTTACAGAACTCATATACCGGCCCCTTAGGCGCGGTGATAAAATACTTGAAATCCATGTCCATTATCCCCTCCATGCTTCCAGACTTTCGCGTCCGCCAACGGGATTACCTGCTCGAAATCTCGCGCGCCCTCACCCAGGAACTTGACCTGGAAAAGTTGCTGGCGCGCATTTTGCGTATTTCGATTGAAATGCTGGCCGGGCAAGCCGGACTCATCGCGCTCAAACTACCCGACGGCTGGCGCGTGGCCACAGCACATGGCATCGCCCCGGCATTTCTCTCTTACTTGACCCCCCTCCTAGCCGAGGAAAAAGTCCGCGAGTTGGACGTGCGCGAACTCAACCGCATGTTAAAGGAATTGACCTACACCGCCAGCATGGGCTTGCTAAACGGCACTGGCTTACCTCTTGCCGCCCATGGACAGGTGATTGGTGTCATTTTCATTTTCCGCAATTATGCAGACCTGTTCACCCCTAACGACCGGGTGCTCCTGCAATCATTTGCAGACCAGGCTGCCATTGCTGTTTTCAACGCCCAACTGTACGGGCAGGTCACTTATGAAAAGAAACGTCTCGATGCACTTTTGGATTCCGCCGCGGATGGCATCCTCATTCTGGATGCAAAATTCAATATCGAACGCAGCAATGAAGCGTTCGAAAAATTGCTTGGCAAGTCGCGTGAAGAAATTACAGGGCGCGAGCACAGCGAGATCATCAAATGGAAGAGGGAGCCGCAAGGCAGAACTCTCGAAGAATCAATCGCGAACGGCTGGCCTTTAACTCCCAACGCCACCCTCTATGTGGAAGGCGACCTCGAACGGCCGCTCCCACCGCCGCTCCCTGTCGGCATCACGTATGCGCCCCTGCTTTCGGAAGAAAATAAACTCCTCAATGTCATCGTCAGCATCAGGGATATCACCCATTTTCGAACTGCCGATGAACTCAAAGCCACCTTCATCTCTGTGGTCAGCCACGAACTGCGGACGCCGGTTGCTTTGATCAAAGGCTATGCCTCCACGTTGCGCCGCGGCGATGCAAAATGGGACAAGCACACCATTAGCGATTCGCTGGCTGTCATCGAAGAAGAGGCGGACCGTCTCTCCAAAATGATCGACGATCTTCTGGATGCTTCACGACTACAGGCAGGCGGTCTCAGCTTGAGCCATGCCGATGTCGCACTCCCCAGCCTTGCGTTAAGAGTGACCGAACGTTTCGCGTCGCAGTCGCCTAAACATCGCCTCATCACTGACTTCCCTGCAAATTTCCCGGTCATTCTCGGCGACGAAAATCGATTGGAGCAGGTCATTTCCAATCTCGTATCGAACGCGATGAAATACGCATCCGCTGGCGAAATCAAAATCAGCGGCACCCTGCGCCCTGATCAGGTCGTCGTCTGTGTCAGCGATGAGGGACCCGGTATCGACGCCAAGGATATCCCGCACATCTTCGACCGATTCTATCGTTCAACGAATGCCGTCAAGCAGACCAAGGGCGCAGGGCTGGGACTTTATCTTGCGCGCGCCATTATCGAAGCGCACGGCGGTCGCATCTGGGCGGACCCGAAACCTGATTCTGGTGCGAGGATCTGTTTTTCACTTGCACGTTAATTCAGACCTGACATGTTTCACCTGCTTTATACGGACAAGAATCACAAACCATCGAGGTATGAGGTATCCTGGAAACATGTCAGGCCATAACTCCAAATGGTAAAATCAAACAGCAAACTCACAAAAGGATAAAACATGGCAACGACAATACCCCCAAGGAAAAAGGTCAACAAGAAATACACCTGGAACGCCGAAAGTGTCTATAAATCAGTAAAGGATTGGGAAGCCGCATTAAAGAGTGTTCTGAACGATATCCCAAGCGTGAAAAAATTCGAAGGAAGACTCGGTGATAGTCCCTCCTCCCTGCTGGAGGGATATTCCGCAATCGAAAACCTGCTCCATCGCGCGCAAACACTATACATGTATGCGCAATTCTCTTATGCTGTGGATACAATGAACCAATCCGCAGGGGCCCTGGTCGGCAAGGCTCAAGGTATGTATGGTCAAGTAGCTGCGGCTGTTTCCTTCCTAAACCCGGAATTGCTCCGAATTGGCCGGGAAAAACTGGAAGCGTGGATGAAGGAGAATGAAAAGCTTGCCGTATACCGTCAGGCAATAGATGATCTCTTGCGCCAGCAGGCGCATGTGCGCTCCGCCGAGGTGGAGGAAATCCTCGGCATGCTGGCGGATCCGTTTGGTGGACCGTCTACAAGCACCAGCATGCTGGTAAACGCCGATTTCAAATTTGCTCCCGCCAAAAACAGCAAGGGCAAAAAGGTGGAGGTCACGCAGGGTAACTATCATTCTGCTTTGATGGAAGATCCCGATCGAACCGTGCGCCGAAGCGCCTTTGAAAGTTATCACGACAAGCATCTTGAATTCAAGAACACGCTTGCCACAAACCTATCCACCTCCATCAGCGCCAATGTTTTTAACATGCGGGCGCGCAAGTTTGATACAACCCTTTCCGCTTCCCTGTTCAACAACAATATCCCCGAAGAGGTATTTCATAACCTCATTAACACCTTCAAGAAAAAATTGCCGGTCTGGCACCGCTATTTTGAGATCCGCCGCAAAGCCTTGAAGTTGAAGGAAATCCAATACTTCGACATGTGGGCGCCAATTGCTAAAAAGAAGACGAGGGTTCCCTATGAAAAAGCAGTTGACCTGATTTGCGAAAGCCTCGCTCCGCTCGGGAAGGAATACGTGGATACCGTGCGCAAGGGCTGTCTCAAAGACCGCTGGGTTGATTCGACCCAGAACCAGGGCAAGATGAACGGCGCATTTTCCTATGGTTCGCCGGGCACCCACCCATTCATTATGATGTCCTATACGGACGACATCGGCAGCATGAGCACATTGGCGCATGAGCTTGGCCACTCCATGCATTCGTACCTCACCTGGAAGAACCAGCCCTTCGCCTACTCGGGCTATTCACTTTTCGTCGCGGAGGTCGCTTCGAATTTCAACCAGGCCATGATGCGTGGACATTTACTCAAGACCATCACCGACAAGAACTTCCTGATTTCGCTGATCGAAGAAGCTGTGGGCGGTAACTTTTTTCGGTATTTCTTTCAGATGCCGACCCTGGCGCGTTTTGAGCTTGAGACGCATCAACGCGCGGAACGCGGCGAACCCCTGACGGCCGATTCAATGCAAAATCTGATGGCTGACCTGTTTACCGAGGGATTTGGTCCCAGGGTAAAAGTGGATCGTCCCCGTGTGGGCATGGTCTGGTCCACGTTTGGCCACCTCTTCTCGGACTATTACGTCTACGCGTACGCTACGGGCATTTCAGGCGCGCACGCACTTGCAGGAAGAATCTTGCGCGGCAAACCCAACGCGGCGGAAGATTATCTCGGCTTCCTTAAATCTGGCTCGTCCCTTTATCCGCTGGATGTACTGAAACGCGCAGGCGTGGACTTGACTACACCCAAAGCCGTTGAAGAAACCTTCGCGGTAATGGAAAGTTACATCGATCGGTTGGAAGAATTGGTTGGGTAGTTTATAAATATCATGTCATTGCGAGGAGAGTCTTCTCACCAACGAAGCAACCTCCTCCTCATTGGAGATTGCTTCGTCGCAACGACATAACCTAAATGTGGTCTTGATACGCCCTTCGCATAGAAAGCTCAGGGCTACTCGACCACCAGTAGTTACAAAATCGTAAATCCAAAATCATAAATCGGAAATAGTAAATGCCTCAAACACAAATTGCATGTCCCCGCTGTAGACAAATGATCCCCGCCAACGTCGAGCAGTTGTTCGATGTGGCACATGAACCCGCATCCAAACAGCGCTTGCTGAGCGGACAATCCAACTTCGCCCGCTGCCAGTTTTGTGGATACGAAGGTCGTCTCGCAACTCCCATCGTCTATCACGACAATGACAAGGAACTGCTGTTGACCTATTTTCCACCCGAATTGGGATTGCCGCTCAACGAACAGGAAAAAATGATAGGGCCGTTAATCAAGCAGGTTGTGGATCGTTTGCCTGCCGAGAAACGCAAGGGCTATTTATTCAGCCCGCAAGCCAACCTGACTTTCGAGTCCATGATGGAAACCATTTTAGGCAAGGACGGCATCACGCCCGAAATGATCAAGGGACAACAGGAACGCGTCCAGTTCATGGAGAAGTTGATGCAGGTCACATCGAAGGATGTGCGTCTGGAGTTGATCAAGCAGAACGAAAAAATCATCGACGAGCAGTTCTTTGCCTTGTTCAGCCGCATCGCCCAGAATGCCATGCAAAGCGGACAGGAACCCGTTGCCCGCACAATGATCGAAATTCAAACCATGTTGTTGGAAGAGACCGAGTATGGCCGTCAGCTGAAGGAATCCGTCGGGGAATTGGAAGCAGCCCAACAGGTCCTGCAAGAGGCGGGGCAAAGTCTCACGCGCGAAAAGCTGCTGGACTTCGTCCTCGAATCAAAGAGCGATTCACGCATCCGCGCCTACGTCTCACTGGCGCGCGCAGGAATGGATTATGTCTTCTTCCAGAATTTGACCGAGAAGATCGAGAAGGCACCGGGTGAGGAAAAAGCCAGGCTGGAAGGCATTCGCGAGAAATTGCTGTTCTTCACGAATGAAGCCGATAAGCAGATGGAAGCGCGTTTGAAACAGGCGCAAAAATTTGTGGAAACCCTGCTCGAACAGGAAGATATCGAAAAGGCCACGCAGGCCAACCTGGATAACTTCACACAGGATGCTGTAGAAGTGGTCAACCAGTTGCTGCGGCAGGCTTCTGAAAAGAATGATTACACCCGCATGGGCAAATTGCAAAAGATGGTGCAGGTGCTGCAAGCCGCCAGCGCCCCGCCGCCCGAAGTGGCCTTCATTGAGCAATTACTCCAGGCTCCAGATGAAGCGGGCATGGAAAAGATGCTCACGGACAACGATGCGATGGTCAACCAGCAATTCGTGGATGCGCTCAGCGGGTTGGTCGCCCAAATGGAGTCGCAGCCCGATAACCCCGAGGCGAAAGCCATGGGCGAAAAACTTACGGAGATTTACAGAGTAGCGTTGAAGCGGGTGATGAAGAAGAACATGGGATAAAAAAGAGGCGGCCACATTAAAGTGGCCGCCTCTTTTTATCTAAAACGGCTTGAACCTCATCAACCACAACAACATCGCAGTGACGAGGAACCCGACTGTCGCCAGCAAGTGCGGGCTGGTTTTGGCAATCAACTTCTGCACCTCGTCCATACCGGCAGGCTCGATGGCAGGGTTTTGAGTGCCAAAGCCTGTCATGTAATCCAAACCCAGCGCTTTGCGTATGGGGCTGTAATATTTTCGTCCATACCACGTCATCCACACGATCATGAGCATGAAGAGCAGGAAGGAAGTTCCCCACCAGCCTCTCGCCCACCAGTTTGCTGAGATTCCCATATAGATGCTTGTGACGAGCAAGCCTAGCATGCTGATTCCCATCGGGGCGATGGTGACGCCGGCCATATCCAGGAGCATGGACATGCGTTTCGCATCCTTTTCTTTGGGGAGCAGAAAGGCCGTCGCCATGGAAATTCCATGCACAAAGAAAAACAGGATCGCAGATAACACATGCAGCCAAACCATCCATTGATAAAGCATTTTGATTCTCCTATTGATAAAATTTATCTCAATCCTTCAAAAAAATCGGTTTCGACTCTTCTTCCTCCATTCACCAAACTAAAGGCGCGATAAAACGTTCCCTGCATGGCGAGAACCGCAGCGGCTGCGTCTTCGTCCAATTCGGCAAGGCCGCCGAGGGAAGACTGTTGGCTGGCATGGCACTTGATGGCCTTCCACGCTGTGCGCGAATATTCTGCTGTGTCAATGCGGGTGGTGATCATCCACTCCGCCCACGGAACTTCTCCGCGAATCTGTTCGCCCACTGGGAAGGTGATCTCGCCAAAATACGGCATGATGGTGTTGACAAAATTCTCGCCATCCACCATGTAATAGAATTTCGAGACTCGATGAGATGGGAGGTTCTCCGGGTCGTTGTACCTTGAGTCCGCAGCGCAGACGAGGGCGGCGGAGGTAAACTGCCCAATGGCGATGTGGTCGGGATGACCGTAACTTCCATCAGGGGAAAAAGTGACAACCACCTGCGGATTTATCTTGCGGATGTGTGTAACGATTCTTTCGATGGCTTCGGCAGGGTCGGCCTGGTCCACGTCCCCGTCGATGTAGCCGAGGAAGGAGAGACTCTTGATGCCAAGCACCTTGACCGCATTTTCCAATTCCGCGGTTCGGATTTGGCCGAGTCTTTCCGGGCCTGGATCCTGCTCTTCGGGACCCGACCAGCCTCTCTCTCCGCGTGAAGCACAGACGAGGTGTGTCTCCACCCCTTCGGCAGAATATTTCGCAAACGTGCCGCCCATTCCCATCGATTCGTCATCCGGATGTGCAAAAACAGCAAGCAGTTTTAAAGTTAACATGCCAACTCCTAAAGTCACAGTCACCTTCAGGGTGACTGTGATTCGTGTGATTATCGCGCGGAGACTTTTCTGAGCGTGTCCGCTGTGATGTTGTATGCTTTTGCAAATCCCGCCACATATCGTCCGCCCTTGGGTTTGATCCGCCAAAAATTGAAATCGGCCAGTTTGAATAATTGTTCCGCTTCGGGAAAACGCGCGAGGTACATTTCCTTGAGCGGGGTGTAACCCGGTTCCCCATTTTGGATCATTTCCGCGCTCGCGCGAATGGACACGCGCGCCAGAGTCTGCGGGTCGCTTCGGCCGTCATCGGGTTCGGCGATCAACAAGGCAACCCGTTTGTCCCTTTGCATTTCCATAGTATGCTGGGCGAGGCGGCTAACGAGAATATAGAATAATGAAAAGTCAGCCATGGCAACGTAAGCCACCATGGAGACTTGCGGCGCTTCATCGCGCAGGGTAGCGAGAGCCGCAACGCGCGCCGTACGAATAATGTGTGCTAAAAGTTTTTCCGATTGAGCATCCATATTAATTTCATTCGCCGTTCGGCGGGTTATCCAACCGCAGACCATGTCCGCGCACTGTATCGATATATTGATGTCCAGGGTCGAGCACGGCAAGCCGGTCACGCAGGCGGCGGATAAGGGCATCGAGCGCCTGGTCGGAAACGCCTGCCATTTGTTCCTCCCCCCACACCACGGCAACAAGGTCGCTGCGACTGATGACCTGTCCCTGCTTTTCGTAGAGCAGCCATAATAATTTAAATTGCTGGGCAGATAACGGCGGCACCACCTGCTGCTGATGCACCCAAACCTGGCGGGATTTCTGGTCGATCAACAACCGCCCCTGGCGTGCACCGCCTTCCGCGAGCGGCATGGTGGCATCAGAGGTCAGGAAGATAAACTGCTGGGCGAGCGCAATTCCAAGCAGGTCGCCATCCTGCAGCATGACAGGCGCGGAGATTTCTGTGCCATTATGATTGGTGCCGTTCTTGCTGCCGAGATCCTCGATGGTGACACCCTCCGGTGTGGGAGTGACTCGCGCATGAAAACGGGAAACCTGCCGATCCTGAACATTGATATCGCAGGTTGGGTCGCGCCCCACCATCAACGTGCGGCTCAATGCCCACCGCTGCCCCTTAAGCGGACCATCCTGGGCAACCAGAATTGGGTAATCCTCTTCGTGTTCCATATGTTCCTCAAATGCGCAAATTGCGTTGATAATTTCAGCGGCGATCCTGTGCTCACCCGCACCGCATTTCGCTCTGCATTATACGGGTATCGCCTGGGACGACATTCGCAAGAAAAGTGCTCGATAATAACAAAGCCGTTTATAATATAGCAGAAAAGTGGATTTCTGTGCATGATTATATTGTAAATTTCATGTTCCCACCGCTCCGAGCAAAATTTCCCGGTATTTCGAACGATCTTGGAGCTTTGCGAAATGAACAGTGATACACGCCGAAAAGATCACTGAGAAAACAGAACCCACACATAAGGAGAAGGTTTGCCCCAAGCATTGGTCATTGGGGAAGTCCTGCGTGACCGCTACAAGATCCGCGAACAAATCGGTCAGGGCGGCACGGGCAGTATTTACCTTGCAGAAGATACCCGCCTGCAGGGCCGGCTCTGTGCGCTCAAGGAAGTTGAGCACAACCAGGCACTCCCACCAGATGTATTCAAACAGGCACGCGAACAATTCTTTCGCGAGGCTTCTGTGCTTGCGCGCCTCGACCACCCCAATCTGCCGAAGGTTTCCGATTTCTTTTCGGAAGGTCCGCGCGATTATCTTGTAATGGATTATGTGCCCGGCAAAGACCTGCGCGAGCGAATGCAGGAAGCGCGCCGCAACAAATCCTTTCTTTCGGAAAAAGAGGTCCTGCGCTGGGCGGTGCAAATTGCCGATGCATTGAGTTATCTTCATCATCAGGCTCCCCCCATCATTCACCGCGATATCAAACCCAGCAATCTTAAGATCACACCCAGCGGATTGATCAAACTTGTAGACTTCGGCCTCGTAAAGATCATGGCACCCGATGAAGTGACCATCACCATCATCCAGGGACAGGGCACGGCGCACTACACTCCCCTTGAACAATATGGCGGGGATGACACCCACACCGACCCGCGCGCGGATATTTTTTCATTCGGCGCGACTCTATATCACCTGCTAACCAACGAACCACCCACCGAAGCACGTAAACGCTTCCTGGATACCCGCAGCCTGATTCCGCCTCGAGAGTTCAATCCTCACATCAGCAGTCATGTTGAAAAAGCCATCCTGTGGGCCATGTCTCTTCACCCGGATAACCGCCCCGGCGCTGTGACTGATTTTCGTGATGCTTTGCTCGGCAAAATAGAAACGCCCACCAAACCCGCGCTCGATCGTTCCAGCTTTGACACGCCTCATATAACAATCTTCACGCCGGAACAGATCGCAGGCTATACCGCAATTGGGTTGTTCCTGATCGGGCTGATCACAACATTATTGAGATAAACTATTCAGCCTCAATATTCGCCTTTTCGATCATCCGGCAAAATGTGCAAAGATCGGAGGTGGAGGTGGGCTGCCCGCATTTTGGGCACGGATGCAAGTCGCCCAGTCTCACATTCTTCTCGATGAACAATTCCCCGCTTTTTCTTGCTTCTAAAAATCTCAGATAAAAAGTCAGCTTAACGCCCGGGCGGGTCGTCTCCAGTTGGTTGAGGGTTTCCTTGTAAAAAATGGATTGAGATCCCTCCGCGAAGGGACATTCCTCGTAGATGTACTCGATCCCGCTCAACAGGGCATATGCCGTCATTTCACGCTCGTAGAATCGGCACAACGGCTTAACCTTGCGAGCCAGTCCCTCGGCTTCGGGCAGGACCGGCCCCTGCCGCAAAAGATATTCGCTAGACCAGTTCAGGGTATTGCCAAATAACACAGCCGCTTCATCGTCGAGGTTATGGCCTGTCGCGAGCACATCATATCCGAGGTCGCGGGCGATGCGGTTCATTTCATGGCGCTTGGCAAGTCCGCACACAGCGCACGGCTTGCCGTATCCGCGGTGACTGGATTCCGCCAGCATGGGAATCGACTGGCCGTATTCCTTTTCGATATCCACCACATGCAGCTTGAGGTTGTGTTCGTCTGCGAACTTTTCACTCAACCGTTGTGATTCGTGGGAATAATCGATTCCGCCATCGATGCCAAGACCGAGATACAACCCATCGGCCTGATAACCAAGGCGCACAAGAATATCCCACAGCGAAAGAGAATCCTTGCCGCCCGAAACCGCTACCAGAATTTTTTCACCCTTCGTGAACATTTGGTACTTAATGATGAAACGCTCGGTCTGCTCGGGAACCCATTGCAGATAATGCTCCCGGCATAAAGCCAGTTTGTGCTGGCGCATGTGGACGGAAGCTTTATTTTCACATTTACGGCATTTCATAAAATTCTCTTTTCAAACACGAAGGACACAAAGGTCACGAAGGAATTCTTAAGGATTACAAACCTTTGTGTTGCTCTGTGATCTTTGTGTTTATTTTTTACCGCCTGAAATCACAGCGATCAATTTAATCACATCCCCGTTTCTTAGCACTTCATCGTCCGTGATCATTTCACCGTTGCGGGTGGCGATCACTGACTCGGGAACGATGTTGCTTTTTTTCAAGGCATCCAGCAGGGTCATTCCCGCCTTCACCTCGAATTCCTTGTCACGTAAAATCAATTTCGCCGGCATTTTTCTCCTGAGAATTTTCATTCTACCACGCTGAATTCCCCACTTGACATTCATCCGCGCATGCCGTAGCATAATTCCATGCGAATAGGGATGATGGTCGACAGCTACAAACCGTATATCAGCGGCATCACAAATTATGTCGAGATCAATAAACGCCATCTCGAGTTGGCCGGGCATGATGTTTTCGTCTTCACTTTTGGAGACACAGAACTAAAAGATGGAGAGCCGCGCGTGATCCGAAGCAAGGGATTACCGCTGGCTGATTCGGGGTTTTATCTATCCATGCGGTATTCCCGCACGGCGAAAAAGGTACTCCAAACCATGGACGTGGTTCACGTGCATCATCCTTTCCTGAGCGGAAGACTCGCTTTGAGATACTGCCGCCCATTGCAGATCCCCGTCATCTACACCAATCACACCCGCTACGATCTTTACGCCCAGGCTTACCTCCCCATGATGCCCGATGAGGTCAGCACGGGCCTCCTGCAAGCCTACATGCCCACATTCTGCAAAGCCGTCGAACTAGTCATCACCCCTTCGGCAGGCATGGAAAAAATCCTGCGTCAACTTAATGTGGAAGTCCCGATAGAAGTAGTGCCAAACGGAGTGGACTTGAAAGCCTTCCATTCCGCCGCCCCGCTCCCGCGTGACCAGTTCGGTTACAACGCTGATGACATCCTGCTCGTTTATGCGGGCCGCCTTGCGCTTGAAAAAAATCTACCATTCCTGTTGGAATCGTTCAAGGGAATTTCGCAGGCAGTTCCAAATATCCATCTGCTTCTGATCGGCAGCGGGGTTCAACAATTCGATGATGAAATTCGATCCCTCGTCAGCGAAATGAACCTCGATCAGCGCGTCCGCTTTACAGGCCGAATATCCTACGATCAACTCCCCGCTTATCTAGCGATGTGCAATATTTTTGTCACAGCATCGGTCACCGAGGTACATCCGCTCTCCGTCATCGAAGCCATGGGCGCGGGGCTTCCCATCATGGGTATCGAATCCGTCGGCGTGGGAGATACTGTGGAAGATGGAGTGACCGGCTTTCTCGCGACTCACGACCTGCCCGCATTCACCGCCAAACTCACCCGCCTCTGTCTTGACCTGAACCTGCGCAGGCAAATGAGCGACTCGGCGCGAAAGGCATCCTCCGTCTACGCCATCGAGCACACCACCAGGATCATGCTCAAGCATTATGAAAGGCTGGTCGCAGAGTCCAGGCCGCGGAAAAGCAACTGGCGCACCCGTCTGCGCGGGTTTGTGGAACAATTCAATTCATGACGAATCATAATCAGCGGGTGGGTGCCTGGGGTGAAGAATCAGCCGTCGGTTATATGACGAAGCGGGGTTGTGAAATCGTCGCCCGCAACGTGCGAACACCCTACGGCGAGATCGACATCATCGCAAAGTTCGAAGACGTAACCATTTTTGTCGAGGTGAAAACCCTTACCTCGAGCATGAATTTTTATCCCGAACACAACATTACCGCGCGAAAACGCGAGCACATGCTCAACGCCGCCCAGCATTATGCCGCCGAGCATGAAATCGACCATTGGCAGATCGATGTGATTGCCATTGAAGGCAGACCCGGCACGGAACCTCTTGTCACCCATTTTGAAAACGCCTTGTAAATCCTGTATAATTTTATAGTCAGCTAACAACCCTGCGCACTCATTAAAATCTAAAGGAAGCGCAGGGCAACAAGGAGATTATTATGGCATATGTTATCGGACCCGATGTTAGTTTTTACCAGGATGACCCCCAGACCCCGCAGGGCATTGACTTTATTAAAATGCGCAAGGCAGGCGCGGGTTACATCATCATTCGCGCAGGCCAGAATCTTTGGGCAGACCGGGATTTCAAGGCGAATTGGCGCGAATCAAAACTGGCAGGCCTGCCGCGCGGTTCCTACTGGTTTTATGACAGCCGTGCCGACCCGAAGAAACAGGCGGAATTATGGGTCTCGTTGTTCGACGGTGATTTCGGCGAACTCCCTTTGTGGTGTGATTTCGAAGACAATTACGGTGGTTCCTTTCGAGGTTGGAAGCATTGGTATAACTTCATCGAGCGTTTGAAAGCCCTTACCCCAAACAAAGAGATCGGGGTTTACACCGCGTATTATTACTGGCTCGAAAACATGGCAGGCGTGCCTACAGCCAGTGTTAATTATTTCAAGCAATTCCCCCTGTGGATAGCAAATTACGGAACGAATTCCCCGCTCGTCCCCAAGCCCTGGACAGCCAATGAATGGATGCTTTGGCAATTCACGGATAACGGAAACGGCGGAATCTATGGTGTGGAAAGCGGAAATATAGACCTGAACTATTTCAACGGCGATGAAGCTGCGTTTAGACAACGGTTCGGGTTGAGCGAGATACCGATCCCGGACCCGGACACCCAGCCTGAGAGCGGCATGTTCCGCGTCACCGTCCCTTCCCTGAAGGTACGAAATGCGCCAAGCCTGACGGCGCCGCAAATCGGCAGCATTCTGCTCAATGAAGTTGTTGAAGAAATTGGCGCAAACCCAGGCCGCACCTGGCTCAATGTCCGCAAACTGGATGGCAGCCTAACGGGCTGGAGTTTCAGCGCATATCTCCAAAGGATCAGCGGCACGACTCCGACGCCAACCCCCGAACCGGAGCCGGAACCTGAACCAACACCTGAGCCCCCACCGGACGAAGAAGATGAGAATTGGTATCGTGTTACTGCTTCTTCGCTCAAAGTGCGCGAAGGCCCAGGGTTGACCTTTGATTCAATCGGCCTTGTTTATTTTGGCGAACTGGTTGAAAAGATAGGAGCCACTTCAGACGGCACGTGGTTGAATATTCGCAACACGAATGGCACGCTGACGGGCTGGAGCGCAAGCGAATATCTGATCAGTGTCCATTCCCCAGTTCCAGAAGAACCGCCTGCAACCACTCCGGTTCCAGACCATAGCGACAGGAATTGGTATCGAGTTAATACCGTAACCTTGAATATGCGCGAAACCGCCAGTACCTCCGCAAAAATTTTGGGGACAGTGTTGAAAAACGATACCATTCCCGCCCTGGACGATGCGAGCGACCCGAGTTGGGTAAAGGTTCAGCGGCTCGATGGCTTGACCGGCTGGTGCTCCAAAAGTTATCTTGTCCTGCTCGGCAATGGACGTCCCACGTCAATCCGCCAGAGCCTGGTCAGCGGCGTCACCTACCTGCGAAAAGACTTGACCACCCCGCGCCCCAACGTGGTGCATGTCATTGCAATCGACCTGCAAACCGCCAAACTGGAATTCCTGGTCACGCCTTCTCCAAATACTAGCAATGTACTATGCACGCGGGTCACCTCGGCCTTCCTTGAAGAATTCAAATTGCATGTCGCTATCAATGGAGGATATTTCAGTTACATGGATGCCTCCATCGACCCGGCCACATATTGCCCAAATGGCGGCCTTCCAGTCCGTGTGAGTGATTATGCTGCTTCCCGTGGAAAAATATATTCGCCGCAAAAGACTGCCCAGCCTGTTATTTACATCGGGCAAAAGAATCAAGTGACAGTGAACAAGGAGCAGGGCAGGGTGTTCAATGCGATCGCAGGCGACCGCATCGTGGTTAACGGCGGCGCCGTGGTAAAAAACCTGGCAGCCAATGCACCCAATCCACGCACTGCGGTTGGATTAAATAAAAACGCCCGCTGGTTAACCCTGATGGTGGTGGATGGCCGCCTGCCCGGTTACAGCGAAGGAGTCACCTTCCCGGAATTGGGTGAGATTCTTATCTCGTTTGGTGTACACACAGGCGTAAACATGGATGGCGGTGGATCTTCCACAATGGCCATCAAGGGGATTGATGGCAAAGCCCGCATCTTGAATTCCCCCGTCGATATGGCAAAACCCGGACGGGAACGTGCGGTGGCAAACCACCTTGGTTTGTTCATCCGGCCATAACAAAGGATACAAAAACAGCCCAGCCAAAACTGGGCTGTTTTTTCTTCCGCGCTATTCAGAAACCAACAATCCCTTCGCCAATTTACCATGCAATTTACCGATCCCTTGCGCCATATTCATGAAAGTCGTCCACAACAGAATACCGCCTAAAACCAAAAGTGGATACGACCATGTCGGAAAGAAATATCGTACATTGGTGACATATATCGCTCCCTGCCCCAACCATTCCTGCATGATCGGGATTGCAATAAGCGAGACCGACAAACTGAATACAGTTACGATCAAAACGAAATACACAATTCCCAAAACAAATTGCAAAACCATGTAAACGAGCATTAACCATGTTGCCTTGTCGGTCAGGAGCGCTTTGAGCCTGTCAAACCACTTCATTTCCTGGTGGGAGAATAACGGTCGTCGCGGCATTCGCACCCCGAGCAATGCTTCCACAAGCCGGCCTTCCAACAGGGCTAGTCCGCGCACAGAAAGCAGGAATAAGAGGGCAATCGGGAATCCGAAAATGAAAATCAAGAAAGATACAGAAACTGAAACGCCGGTCACCGCCCAGCTGAAGTAGAAGATGCCCGTAACAAAAGCAATGAACATATAAAGCAATGCGCCCCAGGCACGCGGATCGGTATACACACCGAAAAAGCGTCCCAGCAGTGATCGTGGTTTGATAGCTTGGTTTAGTGCGGGCGAAGTGCGGCGCTCGACCTCCCTATAAGCTGACGCAGTTTCTTCAGGCGATCCATACTCTTCGATGATCTTACCGAGGGCATCAACCTTGCTGGTTTCGGGGCTTGTATCCCGCACGACCGCCAGCGCGGCGGACAAATGCTCACGTGCATCAGCCAATGCATCCTGTACCACAGCCGGGTCGGTGTCCTTCATTTCGTTTTTCAAAGCATCAAGATATTCATCGATTGTTTTATTCATGTCGTTACCCTTTCAAAATTGTATCTACGAATTTTTTTGTTTGTTTCCAAATTTCAAGCCACTCCCCTAAAACAGCACTCCCAACACTTGTGATTTTATAATATCTGCGCGGCGGCCCGGAAACCGAAGGCTCCACCGTGCTTTCAAGCAAACCGTTCTCCTCCAGCGAGCGCAACACCGGATACAACGTTCCCTGCTTCATCATCAAAATCTCGGGGCCGCTCTCTTCGAGTAGTTTTGCGATCTGATATCCATACATAGGTTCCTTGCTGCGACTCAACACACTTAGCAGCACGAGAGACGAGGTTCCCGAGTTCAATTCCTTTTGAAACTTTTTAGTCTGTGCGGTAATTCCAGCCATTCCTGCTCCTTCCAATACTACCATTTACTTACTACTAATAAGTAGTTTATAGTATGAAATTGGCAATATGTCAAGGTTTTTAATAGAGAAAGTCCCGTCTTTTGACGGGACTCACCTCACGTTCAAACAGCGGAATATTTGATTTACTTATCTTGAATTTCCGCCGCCCGATATGTATTATTCATCAGCATTGCGATGGTCATCGGTCCCACTCCGCCAGGAACGGGAGTGATAAACCCAGCCACTTCCTTGGCCTCATCAAAGTTAACGTCACCCACCAAACGATAACCGCTTTTCTTGGTCGCATCTGGTTTGGAATTGATGCCTACATCTATGATTGCCGCACCAGGTTTGACCCAGTCGCCTCGCACGAACTCAGTCTTGCCGATGGCAGCGATTAAAATATCCGCCTGACGGACAACTCCCGCAATGTCCTTCGTCCGCGAGTGACAGACTGTCACGGTCGCGTTTTTACCAATCAATAGCAATGCGGCAGGCATTCCCACAATGTTCGAACGCCCTAACACAACCGCATTTGCTCCTTCTATTTTCACGCCTGCTTTTTCAAGCAAATAAATGCAGCCATACGGCGTGCAAGGCACAAACAAAGGTTCCCGGCCTTTTTGGGCCAGGCGGCCGATGTTCAGCGGCGAGAAACCATCCACGTCTTTTTCAATACTGATGAGTTGGAGTACACGCTCTTCATTCAAATGATCAGGCAAGGGCAGCTGGACGAGAATGCCGTTCACGGTTTTATCCTCGTTCAAACTCTTGATCAGCTTCTCCAACTCCTCCTGCGAAATATCCGCAGCCAGGTGATGGCTGACCGAACCCATGCCTAATTCCTCGCAAGCCTTGCCCTTGGCTCGCACATAGGTTGCCGAGTCCACCCTTTCACCCACAAGCACCGCGGCAAGAGTGGGTTTGGATTTCCCCGCCGCCACCCGTTTGGCTACATTTGCCGCCACTTCATCCCGTACTTGCTGGGCAATTAGTTTTCCGTCAATTAACTGAGCCGTCATTTTTTGCTCCTTTTCACAATGATTTTCTACAAAAATTATAAGGGTACTCTTCAAATCCCAAAAGTGACATTTGTAACAAGTAACTCAATAGCATCAGTCAGAGCTATAGACACAATGGCAATATTTTTTATCATAAAACGCGTTCTTATCTGTTTCTCGTCATTATTTCACTAATCGCCTCCCTTCGGGATCCTGTTTTTCAAATGAGGCAACGACTCGCAGCTACTTTGTCATCTTCTTGACAACAGCCAGCAAGGCTCCGTTTTTTCTGACTTCGTAAACGACTTCCGCATCTTGAAGGATGCCCTGATGCATGGAGTAACGTGAAGTTATCACAGCATATTCGAATATTTCACCTGAATTTTCAATTTCATCTTCCGAACCGAAGGCGAAAACCGTCAGATCCTTGCGCGCGCCATTGTATCCCGAGCCCCATGCCAAAATGTTCGCATCCGGCGAGGCGACCCCATTAATAAACGCGCCTGCTTCGCGATAGGAAGTCAGCCAGTAATCCAATTCAAACTTCCCCTCTGCACCAGAGACCCCGCCCACAAAACTGTTGTAATAAATATATTGGTAGGGATGAAGCGACACAACGCCAATCAACCCCGGCGCCATGCAAATTACAATAAATAAAATTTCCCAAACCCGATTTGTCACCCGCTTTATCAGCGATTCAAACCCCACCCCTGCCAGGATGAACATAGGCGGTAACACAAAAAGAAACTGTCGAAAGTTATCATACACATTTGATTTTAAAAGGATTTGCAATCCGACCGGCAAAATAAGCCAGACGAGGGGGATAAACGAATTTCGATCTCCTATTTTCCTTAGTAGAATAAAAAAACCGATCCAGGCAAGGATCACCATCGGTTCAGTAATCTGGACGGAAACAAGGAAAGGGACAAAGTACCACGGTAAATTAGATGGCTGTATATTGTCACCCATAAACCGAACTTCAGCGTTGTACGGAAAATCCCTCATAACCTGCAGCGCCTCAAGAAAATTATAAGATGGAGAGTTCCATAAAAAAGGCCAGGTCAGGTAGGATACAACAGCGGCAATCGAAAAATAATAAATTATGGCGGGAAGAGAATTGTGTTTTTTCGTCCAAAGCGCGTACCCTGCAATCAAAAAACCCGCCAAAGGCGCAAGCAAACGGATGGAGGTTGTCAGCCCAAGTAGAATCCCAGCCCCAAGAACCAAACCCCATAACCGAAAATCCGCCCGGAAGCGAATATTCATATTTTTGTTTCGAGAAAAGTCAGCCAAGAACTTCCTGCCTATCAAAAAAAAGAAAAGCAGATAAATGATCTTTCGTTCAAGGTGCGCGGCCACAGCTTTATGAATATAGCTTTCCAAAGGAAGGCGGTTTGAATTTCCAGCAAGCATGGAAAAGATTTGACCGAATAATGAGTCAGACGGGGAATTGTAGATCGCCGAAACCGCCCACCCGATCGCCGAAGAGATCAAATCCTTGCCGATAAATGTAAATACGAACAAACCAAACAGGGCGGCAAGCAGCAGGTTAAAAGTCGAAAAAGATTTTCCAGCCAATTCATTGTTATCCACTTCATTCTTTTTTATGGCGTCCGCCATTAAAAGGCCAACCGTTACGCTTGCCAAAAAAAATGAAAGGAATGGAACATCCTTGGGGTTTATAAATGCATGGCCAAAAAGAAGCGGCTGGGTGTAAAAAAGAAAAACTACAAGGACAGCTGTCCACGGGTTGACGTAACGCTTTGCAAGAACATATAAAGAGATCAGGGCTATCTGAAAAAAGATAAAATTTACAAAATGCCAAACATCAACATAACCCCAACTACTCAGGAAGGGCTGGAGAGCATCTACTATTTTCCATCCAATCGCCGTATAAAAAGCCCCGTAATATCGCAGGTCCAGGAAAAAAATATGCTTTTCGGGTATTAAAGGCAGACCGGCAAGCCCGCGCAAATAGGCATCGAGGGACCGCTCGCCAAAAAGGTAAAAGGATGGCTCATCCCATGCCTGCCCATACCCATCACCGATAAGGAATGCAAGAATCAGATGGACGGCAATCAGTGCAAACAAGACGTGCGCGGGTTTAAGGCGATACAGTGATTTCATATTTGGAAATAGAGAGCGTGTCTTTTGGCTCAGACAATTTCTCCTTTCACAACTCCATCCCCTGCTTCGCCCAACACCACGTCATCCATTTCATTCCAGCGTGGTGAAGGCGCGAAGGCGCTCACTCGCAAATAATTCCCCGTCCAGCCTTCCATGCGCCAGCCATATTCGCCAAACTCGGTAATGGATTCCCACAGCACGGACATTTTCTGCCCGATGAATTTTCCACGATAGGAATCTGCAGACTCTTCCATTGCCTCCTGGATGATGTGATTCCGCTTCTTTCTTAACTCGTGCCTGACCTGCCCCTTCATCTTCGCCGCCCCTGTGCCGGGACGCGGCGAATACGAAAAGACATGCCCGCCGGTAAATTGAATCTCTTTGACGAAATCCAGCGTTTCCGAAAATTCATCCTCCGTTTCGCCAGGAAAACCTGTAATGATATCGGTGGTAATCGCAATTTCTGGAACTACCTTCCTCGCAGCCTTTATCAACTCGCGGAACGAATCGGGGGTGGTCTTGCGGGCCATCCGCCGCAGCGTGGATTCACTGCCGGATTGCAGAGGCAGGTGAAGGTGAGGCATGAGGCGCTTATCCTGCCAAAGCTGAAAGAAATCCGCATCCAGATCCCAAGGCTCGAGGGAAGAAAGTCTTAATCGTTTCACATCTGTTTCGCGCAAAATGGTTTTGACCAGGTCGCGAAGATGATGCGCAAAATCCTGCCCCCATGAACCGAGATGAACGCCGGTCAGGACGATCTCTTTTGAATCGCCAGCCAGCGCGGAATTGATATCGCGAATCACTTCGGCCAACGGACGACTCCGTCCTTCGCCGCGCGCAACAGTAGTGATGCAAAATGTACATTTATTATCACAACCATCCTGCACTTTGATGAAGGCGCGTGTGCGGCGGTGCAAACCTGGGATAGGAGCCCGCTCGATGGGTTCAAGATCGAAATTTGAGGGTTCAAGGTTTAAAGTTTTGGCAACAAGAAAATCTTTTTGGTCGTTTGTGACTACGCGCAAGACATTTGGTAGTGCGGCAGCTTCTTTGGGTTGAAGGGTTGTCCAACACCCGGTGGGGACAATTTGTTCCACGCCCGCCCGTGCAATGCTGCGAATCTTGCTGCGTGAATCCGAAGCAGCCTGCGTGGTAACGGCGCAGGTGTTGACGACAGCCAATTCCGCATGTTCGGCTGCAGCCACAATCTCATGCCCTGCTGCTCGGAACTGGCGCGCCATTTGTTCAATTTCCGCCTGATTAAGGCGGCAGCCGATGGTATCAAGAAAGATTTTCATGATTATTATTTCATGTTATTGCGAGGAAGGCGCTTTTCCCGACGACATCGTACCCGTAAGGGTAAGCAATCTCCTCATTGAGTTGGAAATTGCTTCGGGCTTCGCCGCTTAAGGCTCGCCCTCGCAATGACATATTGTTACGGTTGTAACACCACAAAATTATCAAAGACAATATCCACTCCAGGTACACCAAACGTGCCCGCCAGAATTCCAACGTCACCGGAATTCAAAGTGGCGTCCTGTGCCTGCGCCACCTGAAACCCATTGATAAAAAATGTAAGGGTATCCCCGTTGCAATCAGCGCGAAGGTGGTTGACTGCAAGCCCCTTGTTGATGTTTTCGGAGGATTGCATTTCAGCCTGCCCAAGCAAGGCGGCTTTTCCTTCAGAAAACAGACCCAGGCCGTAAAAACCGTCGGATGACATGATAAAGAAATAATAATCAGTCCCATTGAATCGACAAACCAAACCAATTCGGTTCTCATCGGGTCCGGCCAGTTTGCCGGTATCCACCTCGATGCGCACGTTTGTAAAATTCTGGCGCGGCGTCGTCCAGAAGTTGGTTTGCAGGGCATTGACGAGGATGCGGTATCCGCCTGCGTCGTAATCCATGATGCCTTCGTTCGCCAGCATGCGGTCCCAGCCCGATGTGTTGCGGGAAAAATCATCCTGAAACAAAACACTGCCGGAAGGCAGGGTTGTTGGTTCGGTAACTGTAGAAGGGCTCAAGGCGCAGGCGAGTGAAATTCCAATCAAAAGTGCGATTAAAAGGAGAGTTCGATTCATAAGTGAGATTTTATCATGGAGATTCTTCGAGAAGAATAAAAGCCCCGAAGTTATCCGCCTCGGGGCTTTTGGAATCACGCAATCCAAAATGTGAATTTACTCTTCCTTCTTGGCTTCCATTTCCTTTTTATGCGCTTCGATGATCGCCCCGGCGATATGATTGGGAACGGTTTCATAATGGTCGAATTCCATTGTGAAGTAGCCCCGTCCACCGGTGATGGAGCGGAGTTGGGTGGTGTAGCGCAGCATTTCAGCCATGGGCACATGCGCCACTATGACCGTGCTGCCATGCTCGGAATCCGTGCCTTGCACCCTTCCGCGGCGGGTGTTGATGTCGCTCATCACGTCGCCCATGTTCGCATCCGGGATGGTGACGCGCACGTTCATGATCGGTTCAAACAAGACGGGGCCAGCATCCTGCACGGCGAGCTTGAAAGCTTCCCTTCCAGCAATTTCAAATGCGACCGGTTTCGAATCCACCTCGTGTTCCTTGCCGTCAAAGACGATGATTTTTACATTACTCATGGGATAGCCGGCAAATGCACCGCGCTCCATGGTAGCGCGGATGCTTTTTTCGATGGGAGCCAGATAGGAACGGGACAGGTTCATGCCCACCAGCTCGTCGGCGAATTCAAATTCTCCACCGGGCAGGGGCTCGATGCGGAGGTGGACTTCGCCGAACTGGCCTGCTCCGCCGGATTGTTTCTTGTGACGGTATTGGGCAGAGGCTTTGCGGGTAATCCCCTCCCGGTATGGGACCTTCGGTTCGTGCGTAACCAGACCTACCTGAAATTTCGCCTGCGCGCGATGCAACGCCACATCAATGTGCTGGTCTCCCATGCCTTGTAACACCGTCTCGTGCGTGATGTGGTCATTCTGCCATGAGAGGGTCATATCTTCTTCGCACAGGCGGGTCAGGGTCGGGGTGATCTTGGCGGCATCGGCCTGGGTTTTGGGTGTGATCGCAACGCGGTATAGCGCAGCGGGGAAATTCGGCGGCGCAATCGTAAGCGGATGATTCTTCTCGCAAAAGGTATCGCCGGTGGCGGTGGCATTCAACTTTGAAACAGCCGCAATATCACCGGCATGGACGATCTTCGTGGGAATCACTTCCTTGCCACGCTGAAAATGCAGGCCAGCCATACGCTCATCGGCGCTTTTATTTTGATTCCACACATGCGCATCCGACTGGATGGAACCGGAGAATATACGGAAGTAGGTCATTTTGCCGACGAATGGATCTGCGGTGGTCTTCCAGGTATAAGCGGCCAAAGGCTCAGTATCCGAGGGTTTCAATTCTTCTTCACCGTTTTTCCCCTGAGCTTTGCGTTTCGGAGCATTTAATGGAGAGGGCAGCAAGTCGATGATATCGTTGAGCAGGGCGATTGTACCGATTTCACGTCCGCCCGCGGCGCAGAACACAGGGACAAATGATCCAGCGTAGACGACATCTTCCAATCCGCGCACCATCTCATCGTCCGTGAGAGAGCCGTTCTCGAGGTATTTTTCCATCAACTCGTCTTCGCCCTCAGCCGCCGCTTCCACAAGTGCAAAGTGGGCTTTTTCTGCGGCATCTTTTAAGTCAGCAGGGATTTCCGCCGTGGTCTTGCCGTCTCCCATATAGGCTTTCATGCCAATGATATCCACCACACCTTTGAATTCATGTTTCGAGCCAATTGGCAGGTGGACCTGTAAAGCGCGCTTGCCGTGCGAACGCACAAATTCTTCGATGGCCGCATAGGTTTTTTCGAAATCGGCATTATCGCGGTCCATCTTGTTGATGACCACGAAGCGGGGCAGATTGAATTCGTCGGCATGGAGCCAGGCAACCTCTGTGCCGACCTCGATGCCGGCCACCGCATCCACTAAAAGGATCGCGCCATCCGCCACACTCAAGGCGGAGATCATCTCGCCTACAAAATCGGTGTAGCCTGGCGCGTCGATTACGTTTATTTTGTGATCGCGATGCTCAATGGGAATGACACTGGAATAGATGGATATTTTTCGACGGTTTTCCTCATCATCATAGTCAGAAACCGTCGTTCCGTCCTCAACCTTGCCGAGGCGGGTGGTTGCCCCCGTTGCGTGAAGGAATGCCTCCGCCAACATCGTCTTGCCTGCCCCTCCGTGCGACACAAGCGCAACGTTGCGAAGAAACTCGGTGGTATACTCTTTCATCGAAAAAGCCCTTCCTATAAGATGTAGGATGTAAAGCGTTGCACGATTGTAAAAGAACTCAATTGAATTGTCAAAGTGTGAAGCGTCACGGATAAAACATGACATTTTCAGCATGCTCTGCCTGCGACAGTCGTACATGCCCCAGTTAATTCCTAAAAAACGTCAACGAGGATAGATTGAACTTAATCACCAACCAATATTCGTTCCTCACGGTCGCGGTCGGATTGGCACTCGTGGCGGGCTTCATCCTGCTGACCAACAAACCAAGATGGAACGACTATCTTGCTTTCGGAGTGATCGTCGCGGCGCTCTTTACCGCCTGGGGCATCCTGCATCCGCGCCAGACGCCCCTCATGGACGATGCCAAAAAAGTAAGAGCGATGATCGGCGCGGGTACGCCGGTTCTGCTGGAATTTCAATCGCCCTATTGAATTGGCTGCACCGCGATTAAGCCCGTCGTTGACGAGCTCGAAAAAGAACTTGGCGGTCAGATCCACATCATCCGCCTGAACATTCAGGAAACAACCGGCATGGAACTTGCCCCGGTTTATGGTTTTGAATTTACGCCTACCTTCATCTTCTTCGATGCGCAGGGAAATGAACTCTGGCGCGACATTGGCGGACTCGACCCGCAAAAGGTGCGCGACTCAATTCAATGAATCTCCTCCGTCGTCTAAAATTCAACCTCTCTTATTTTAAGAAAGCGCCCTGGGACAGCGGCATGAGCCCGCCGGAGCTTTACGACTTTATCTCAAGCCACCCCGCCGCGCGCGCCATCGATATCGGCTGCGGCACCGGCACGAACCTAATCACGCTTGCAAATGCAGGCTGGCAAGTGACGGGTTTTGATTTCGCCTTCCGCGCTGTTCAAATTGCAAAACGGAAAATAAGACAGGCCGGCATTCAGGCCGATGTTTTCACCGACGACGCAACTCGCATGAAAAAAGTATCCGGTCCATTTGAGCTGGCATTGGACATCGGTTGTTTTCATGGTATTCAAAACAAAGCGGATTATTTGACTCAACTGACCCGCATCCTCGTCCCCGGCGGATTCTGGCTCATGTACGGGTTCTTCAAGCCTGACCCGCTTCTTCCCGGACCCGGGCTTGCCCACTCCGAAATCGACATGATCCCAACCCGCGGCTTGACCCTGATCTCCCGCAAAGATGGTTTCGATAAACAAGATCGTCCTTCGGCATGGTTCCTTTACCAAAAAAATTCGTGACGCCTTTTGGGGTTCAAAAATACCTTCACCCGTATTCTTTAATCATGACATCTCTACAGGTTTTTTTGATTCACCTTTCCATTTATGAAAATCCTCTTCCTCTTCCTTGACGGCATCGGCCTCGGCGAAAACAACACGGAGACCAATCCTTTCGCGCGCGCGAACATGCCATATCTGGAATCTTTGCTTGGCGGTAAAAAACTAATCAACGAAACTGCGCCTTTTGAAAATGAACATCTTTCATTGATTGCAGCAGACCCCAATCTTGGCGTAAAAGGCTTGCCGCAATCCGCCACAGGTCAAGCCGTTTTGCTCACAGGAATCAACATCCCTGCCGAGCTCGGCTACCACTATGGGCCGAAACCCAACCCGGAAGTTGCAAAGTATTTGAACGGAGCCACATTATTTTCCAAGACGGTCAAGGCCGGCAAAAAAGCTGCCCTGCTTAATGCCTATCCCCCGCGCTACTTTGATGGAATCGATTCAGGCAAACGCTTGTATTCATCCATTCCCCTCGCGTTGACGAACGCGGGAATCTCCCTTTTCACCGACAAAGATTATTACGAAGGCAAAGCTCTCGCCGCAGATTTCACGGGCGAAGGCTGGCGTGAATTTCTCGGCATTCCCGATGCCCCTGTCTTTAAGCCTGAGGCTGCAGGGAACAAGCTTGGTGAACTCGCCGGGCAATATGATTTTTCCTTCTTCGAATACTGGGCCAGCGATTACGCCGGCCACAAACAGGATATGGATTGGGCCACCCGACAATTGGAGACATTTGATTCAGTGTTGAAAGGGCTGCTCGAAGCGTGGCAAGCGGAAGAAGGCCTGATCGTGGTCACGTCCGACCATGGGAATATGGAAGATCTATCGACAAGAAAGCACACGGATGCCAAAGTACCTCTTCTGGTTATTGGGGATTCCAATGCCCGTCGTGGTTTTTCTGAGATCACCCAACTAACTGAAATCGAACCCGCCATCGCGAACTATCTAACCCTTCGCTAGGGTTTGACGATTATCTTATCATTTGGGCAAATAAACTGCCGACCAGCCCCAGCCAATATGCTGCCGTGTAATAGACAAACAACGGTTGTCTTCCGCGCTTCCAAAGCAAATAAACCGAAAGAATGGCAAGCGCGAAAACGATGTACAAATCCAATCCGATCTCTTCAAAACCCAAATTCGCCAGCACACCCGCGCCAAGAAAAAATGAATTGACCAACAGAAGAGCAACATCCTTGCCGGCAAGTTGTTCTTTTTGGGGAAATAAAACCTGCAAAAACAACAGTGCTGCATTCATCATCACAAAGCCTGTAAAGAAAATCCAGTGGCTGAACTCATCGTCGTTGAAGATGACAATGCGGCATAAATCGCTGGATGGGTCCTGGAGACAGAAGCGAACGTGCAGATAATTTGTTACTTCGTGGCCCCCATAACTGGCTGCCAGCAGATATACCCCGATGATAAAAACAAGGTTGATTCCCAGGTGTGCGCGGCTTTCCCGCGCCGGAGAGTCGTATTCGATTGTTTTCTTGAGAAGATAAAAAGCCACGAGGCTGATCAGCGGAAGGACGAGCATGTTGTTGAAATCCACCCAGCGAAGAAATTCATTCGGCAGAACATAACCCAACGTCCATATACCCAGGCGGTTGATGGAAACCAGAATCGCAACCACAGATTGCACAGCCAATAAAGTGTGAATGCGTATCATATTTAACTCCTACCGATAAAAACACAAACTGCTATGCTTTATTTGTTTCGATAAGTTGTTTCGCCAGCGCGGAAAGCTCACGGTCGGTTCGATTGTTGGCAATTTCCTTCAAGGCCGATTCGGCCCGCGAATCATGCAAATTTGCAAGAGAGATTATGGTCTGCTTTCGTACCGTTCGGTCGGGGTCGCGCAACTTTTCGACCAGCAAAGGGGTGACGCGCGTATCCTTGATTTGACTCAGCCCGATGACGGCATGCTCGCGGACCGCGGCTTCCGGGTGACGAAGCGCCTCACTCAACACGCCGACAGCTGGTGCGCCAAATTTGGCGAGCGCTTCCGCTGCGGTCTGACTCACCTCATGGTGCAGGTCATAGACCGCCATGCCCAATTCCTCCATAGCACGGGCATCGCGCAGATTCCCCAAAATTATTGCCGCAAATTTGCGGACGGTCACCTCCCGATCCCCCAATGCCTCGATTAAAGGTTGCACAACAGCGGAACCCATGTTTTCGATGGCGTTCAATAAGACCTGCGCAGCCTGTTCTTTTTCATACCACCAATACGAATCGCGCAGAGCCTCCATCAAAAATGGAATCGCAGCTGGATGTCTCGTCTCGCCCAATGTTTTCGCAGCCGCCTGCCGCACTTCGATCTTCGAGTCGTCCAGCAACACGTTTGTCAGCTCATCAAATGTGGATGGGTCGCGGAAACTGCCAATGGCAGTGCAAGCCGCAATGCGGACTTCATCCTCTTTATCTTTTAGCAGGGGAAATAACGCCGGGATGACCGATCCGTCACCGATTTGACTCAATGCCAGTGCTGCACGTGAGCGGACAGTGAAGAATTCCCCTTTCGCTGCATCGAGCAAAGCAGGGATGGCGGATTTGTCCCTGCTGATTCCAAATATTTCCGCCACGCGCGCACGGACGAGCGGATGCGCGGTTGCAAGAGACTTTATCAGTTGCGGCAAAGCGGAGGGGATTCGGGCGAGGAGATGCTGGTAGACTGGGAGCAAGTTCAAGTCTTGAGTCTGAAGCGCATCGATCAGAGGGGGCACGGCATCCACCCCTAATTTAATCAACTCGCGCGCGGCCTGGTCGCGTTTGGCTGCATCCGCAAGCTGGGAAATCAATTTTTTGGCCTGGCTTTGTTTCGAACCTAGTAACCAATCCATTGGGCTATTTTACATTAAAAGTAAAGGGTATATAATGCGGCGAAATTTATCCGTTCACCGGAGGAGAATGCCATGAAGGCAAAAAAAGAAATTTCGTTTGCCAGCGCTATTTTGGTTTTATCGATCCTCGCATGTAATTTGCCAGGCGCCGGTTCCGGGGGTACAGAACCGGTTGCTACGCCGCTGTCACCGGTTGCACCCGTCGAAACTGTCTTGGTAATTGTCGAAAACACTGCCACGATTGCCCCAGTGGATACGCCGACCTCCACACCATCCATATCCCCGGAGATCACCCTGACCCAGAATTCCAATTGCCGGCTTGGACCGAGTACCTATTACAACATCGTCGACCAGATCGCGAATCAGGCCTTGTTACCTGTGATCAGCCGCAACGACGATAATACCTGGTGGCAGGTTGTCAATGCCACAAAAAGGGAATGCTGGATCTTCAATGAAAATGCCTCGCCCAACACGGATTTCAGCGGGCTGCAAGTTGGTAATGCTCCGCCTCTGCCGGGGATACCGCAGAATTTTTTTGTGACCAATCAGGTCTGCCAGCCGGGGCCGAAGAAATTCACGGTTTCCTTAAGCTGGTCGAGCGGCGGCGGTGAGACCGCCTTCCGCCTTTACCGAGATGGGAATCGGATTGCCGAGTTGAAGGCCACCAAATACAGTTACAGAGACCCTTCCGCTCCATACAATAAAAACATCACCTATGAGATCGAATCTGTGAACGAAAACGGCACCTCGGAGAAGGCGATCCAGATCGTGCCGTTTTGTAAATGAACATCGTTTTTCCACCCAGACGTTAATTAAAACGATCATCCCCGCGCAATTGCGCGGGGATGATCGTAGATAGTCTACAACCTCCTTATGGAACCTAGGCTGGACCGATCATTTTTAAAGTTGGATTGTAATCACTCGCCAGAGGTTTTTTACAAGCCCTTAACCAAAAGAGCCACCACCAGCAGCGCAAAGCCGATGAATAAAAGCCAGAAGGCTTCAATCGGAAGCAGGGTGAAAACACCGAGAAAACTGAATAGACCGAGCAGTCCCAGCGCAACAGCGATCCAGAAAGTAATTTCCTTGGGCGGGGTTAGTTTAAGATTCATGTTCATTCTCCTTGAGATCATTATGGGTGGATAGGGCGGATTAATAGATTAAGATCTTTCGCGCTGCCTGTTTTGGCGTTGTACTTTTAATTATCACGCGAATGATATGCTCATTTTATTATGGATACATTCCAAACCTCTCCCCCAACTGGAGGATTTGTATCTAGTCCACTTGGGGGAGGCATGGATAAGCATATAGTCAATACTATGTTTGCCCGCCATTAAAACAAAACCTCCCCGCAAAGATGCGGGGAGGATCGTCCATCCGCCAGTGAAATAAATTAGAGGCCTTTAATCAGAAGGCTGAGGACAAGCAGGACCAAACCTACGAACACGAGCCAGAATGCAAAGGGCGCGAGGAAAGCTAGGATATTGACATATCCAAGCAGGCCGGCCAAACCGAGAACAACTGCGACCCAAAACGTGATGGTCTTAGGGGGAGTAAGCTTCATCTCATTCTCCTTGTTTAATAACAAAACGAAATCGCTCTGGCGGACATGTTATTTATAGCACCCGGGGAAGATCTGTCAATATGAAGAAAATCATAATTTTTACCCTTTCAAAACCTACCAGACCCGAAATTTTGGCAAATTTTATCTGATATAATCCCCGACTCGGTTGACGGGAAGCATAACCACGAAAGAATTTTGGTGTTTTTTCCCTAAGCATCCATTTAATTTAAGTCATGCCCCTGGCGTGCGAATCCCTTATCGGAGTTTCCATACTAATGAAGAAAGAACAATTACTTGATTTGTATTACCAGATGGTACTCATCCGCCGTGTGGAAGAACGCGGCGCGGAACTGTACCAGGCTGGCAAGATCGGCGGTTTCATGCACCTGTATATCGGGCAGGAAGCCGTTTCGACCGGTCTGATCGCGGCGCGTGAACCTCGCGACCGGGTCATCACCGCCTACCGCGACCACGGCGTGGCGTTGAACTGCGGCATCTCTGCCAATGAAGTGATGGCGGAACTGCTCGGCAAGGCAACGGGTATGTCCAAGGGTAAGGGCGGCTCGATGCACATGGCGGATACGTCCAAGAACATGTGGGGCGGGCATGCCATCGTCGGCGGGCATTTGCCCATTGCAGCGGGATTCGCAATCGGCGATCAATACGCCAAGAACGACAACATCACCATCTGCATGTTTGGTGACGGCGCGACCAACATCGGCTACTTCCATGAAGCGTTGAACCTTGCCAAGACCTGGGGCTTGCGCGTGCTGTGGGTCTGTGAAAACAACCAGTACGGCATGGGCACTTCAGTGGAACGTGCTTCGGCTGTAAACGAGATCCGCCAGAAAGCCGAAGGCTATGGCATGAAGAACAGCCAGGTGGACGGAATGGATGTCACAAAAGTCTACGAAGCCGCGAAGGAAGCGATGGACTTCGTCCGCAAGGAAGGTCAGCCATATTTCCTTGAGATCGATACCTACCGCTTCCGAGGTCACTCCATGGGCGACCCCGAACGTTACCGCAAAGCCGAAGAAGTGAAAAAGTGGCAGGAGAACGATCCCATCGGTATCTTCAACAAGTACCTGCTTGAAAAGAAAGTCGCCACCCGCAAGGCGCTGGACGAGATCGAAGCCCGCGTGGATGAGGAAGTGGTCAAGGCGGTCGAATTTGCCGAAGCCTCCCCCGAACCCACGATGGAAGATTTATACGCGGATATTTACGCGGATTAAGAACGATATTCGATAATTAGATATTCGGAAATAGTATCGAATAACGAATATCAATTTACAAGGAAACGAACATACTATGGCTAAGATAACCATGCGCGAGGCGATCTCGCAAGCTTTAATGGAAGAAATGGATCGCGACCCTGCGGTCTTTATCATGGGCGAGGAAGTTGGTGTTTGGGGCGGAACCTACGCCGTCACCAAAGGTTTTTACGACAAGTACGGACCTGACCGCATCAAAGACACCCCTATCGCAGAAAACGCCATCATTGGCGGCGCAATCGGTGCGGCGATGGTCGGTCAGCGTCCCATTGCCGAATTAATGACGATTAACTTCGCCTTCTCGGCAATGGACTACATCGTCAATCAGGCACCAAAGTTGCGCTATATGTTCGGCGGACAGTTCATGCTTCCGCTCGTCATCCGCGCTGTCGGCGGTGGCGGACGCCAACTCGGCGCCACCCACTCACAGACTCCCGACGCCATCTTCGCGCACTTCCCGGGACTAAAAGTTGTCAGCCCTGGCACGCCCGAAGACGCCAAGGGTCTGCTCAAATCCGCCATTCGGTCGAATGACCCAATCCTCTTTATCGAACACGCCACCATGTATCAAGTGCGCGGTGAAGTGCCCGAAGGTGAGTACACGATTCCGATTGGAAAATCCAAGATCCAGCGCGAAGGAAGCGATCTCACCATCGTCACCTACTGCAAGGGACTTGAGTTATCCATGAAAGCAGCAGATGAACTCGCGAAGGAAGGCATTCAAGCCGAGATCGTGGATCTGCGCACCCTGCGCCCGCTCGACATGGAACCCGTGCTCGAATCGTTCAAGAAAACCAACCGCGCCATTGTTGTCGAAGAAGGTTGGAAGTCGTACGGTGTTGGCTCCGAAATTGTCAGCCGTATTTACGAAGAAGCCTTCGACTATGTTGATGCGCCCATCATCCGCGTAGCACAAAAAGAAGTGCCTCTGCCCTATAACCGCACCCTCGAACAAGCCGCCCTCCCGCAAGTCCATGACATCGTCGCCGCGGCAAAGGAGGTCTTGAAATAATGGCTGAAACAATTTCAATGCCCAAACTCGGCTTCGACATGGCGGAAGGCTTGCTCGTCCGCTGGGTGAAGCAGGTGGGCGAAACCATTAACAAAGGTGATGTGCTCGCCGAGATCGAAACCGACAAAGCCACCGTCGAAGTTGAATCTTCCGCCAGCGGTGTTGTGCTGCAACTAATTGTCGACCAAGGCACGATGGTTCCTGTCAATGCGCCGATTGCGGTTGTGGGTGCGGAAGGGGAAAAAGTGGATGTGGCTGCGGCGGCACCGTCGAAGGTCGAAAGTCCAAAGTCGGAGGAAAAACCTGCGCCTCTGACTCAGCCGACGGCTGCTTCTGTTATCCAAGCCTCTGCCTCCGCTGACGATGGTCTTGTAAAAGCAAGTCCACTCGCGCGCAAGATCGCCCGTGACAAAAACATCAATCTTGCTCAACTTCAGGGAAGTGGACCCAATGGTCGTATCGTCCGCAAGGATGTAGAGGCAGCACTATCAAGCGGAGCGACCTTCGACGTTCGACCTTCGACTCCTGTTACCCCAATTACCAATTACCAATTGCCAATCTCCACCGAAGACAAAGTCATCCCCACCACAAAACTCCGCCAGGCCATTGGTCGCAGACTCGTCGAGTCGAAACAGACCATCCCGCATTTTTATGTGACCCACGAATACAAAATGGAAGCGCTTATGGAGATGCGCAAGCAGGCCAATGCGTATTTGCCAGATAATGAAAAACTTTCCGTCAACGACTTTATTCTAAAAGCCGTGGCGTTGTCGCTGCGCCAGTTCCCCAACCTCAACGCAACCATCAAGGGCAATGAGGTGATCCAATTTGGCCACGTCAACGTCGGCGTGGCGGTCACCGTGCCTGGTGGCTTGATGACCGTCGTTGTCAAAGACACCGATCAAAAGGCATTGCGCCAGATCTCAGGCGAAGTCAAGTCGATGGCAGCACGCGCCCGCGAAGGAAAGGTCAAGACTGAGGATGTGGACGGCTCGACCTTCTCTACTTCCAACCTTGGCATGTACGATGTCGAAGATTTCATCGCCATCGTCAACCCGCCTGAAGCCGCGATTCTGGCAATCTCATCCGCAAGAGAAGTTCCCGTCGTGGAAAATGGCATGGTAAAAGCGGGCTGGAGAATGAAAGCCACCATCTCCGTTGACCACCGAGTCAGTGACGGTGCCGAAGCGGCACAATTCATGCAAGCGCTGGCAGGGTTCCTGGAAAATCCAGTCAGAATGTTGGTGTAAAGTAAAACCCCGAGTTCTCGAAGAACTCGGGGTTTTTTGTTATGGCAGGCAGGGGTCAGGCCTGATCACCGGGGCGAGTACGCCGTTAATCGCACCTTCCTGCATCAGCGCGTTAAAAAAATCGGGCTGTTCATTCAAATCCCACGTCCAAAAGATCCACCCGTCAAAACCATGCGTACAGGATTCAACCTGCCAATCTATAAATGTATGCGCCGCGTCCTCGATGGAGGAGAACCGTGATACTTCCCCGCCGAATTCTCCCATGACAATGGGTTTTTCCTGCATCCCATTGACCCCGAAATTCTCAACATGCTGTTTTAAGTTCAACTCAAAGCCTGGGTAGGCATGCAGGTCAATGAAATCCATTTGTGATTGCCAGATGGCCGGGGCGCTGACCACGTAACGCGGGTCACCGATCCGTGCCGAATTTGGCTCTTGCGGAACAAAAAATCCCACACTGATGAGTGCAGTTGGGTCAATTTCCAGGATTGCGGTACGGATAGAATCGAGCCAGTAAACATTGTTTTCTTCGATCATCTTTTTTTTATCTGCCGCGCTCGCCATATCGTACGATTTTCCGTTTGCCGTGGTTACCGTGCCTGAGTTGAATGAAAGCGGCGGCTGGTCGGTGTCATAAAACATTTCATTTCTCAATTGGTAGGAAAAGATATATTCCGTCGGAGCGCCTGACTTGATCAACTCTTGCGCCAAATCCTGGAAGAAGATCTTGTTCGCTCTCAACCCCGCAGGCGGAAGGAAATTTGCATTCATTAAAGCAAAGGTGGAACAACAGTCTTCGTTCAAAATCGTTCCGTACTTTCCGCCGGGGATCCAATCCAACGTGAACATGACATAGATTTGATTCTGTTTGGCATGTCTCAACAGGTCAACGATATTATTCATGTATTCGGGCGAGAAACCTCCGCTGGCTGTTCCCATCGTGTCGGGACTGAGAAATACGCGGATGACGTTGTAGCCGTCTGCGCGCATTTTCTGCAGATCAGCTCCGACTATTGCAGAGTCATATTTTCCGGGGTCGAACAGGGAATGTCCAATCGTGGTCGAGCCATCCATTTTGGTCTGTGACGCGAGCCGCACATAGTTCATGCCGCGTGGGATGAATTTCACGCCTGTAGTGCGGAGGTAAAACTCGCCAACGCCATTCGCCACGCGGACTCCAATGTGGTGTTCGGGGGGCGGAATTGGTATATTTGTAATAATGTTTGCAGGTGAGGGTTGCGGCGGAATCAGTGTACTTGTTTGTTCGGTTTCCCTGGGAAGGTTACAGGCGGTCAACGATGCAATCAGCAGAGGGAGGAGAATAAAAGGCAGGATTTTCATGATAACCTCCGAATTTTTTGATGAGACAATATAACATACCCCCAAAAGGGAAACAATCCAACCACAGTCACTTTGATACACCCGTCCGCATCACCTTCGTTGACTGCCACAACAATAATAAATTCGAGGTAGAGAAATTCTTACAAGCACTCTCAGGCTGTACCGGTACAATTCGGCAAGGCTCCAGGTAAATCCCGCGAGGATGTTGGTATAAAAAGAAAACATCCAAAGCGCCAAAGAACGATGCCGCTGCGGATATTTTTGTCTCTGTTCATCCTTGTTCATCTCTGGTTAAATATCCTCATGGCCATTCATCTGCTCAATTGCTTCACCTGCAATGCCCGCTGGCCCAGCAACTTGAAAACGGGCATGGTTTGCCTGTTGATGGAAACCGACCAGGGGCTGACCCTTGTGGATACGGGCCTCGGCCTTGAAGAATACATTAAGCCAACCTGGATGACTCGATTATTCCGCAGCATTACAATCATGCCCTTCAGCCCAGCTGAAGCGGCCTTTAATCAAGCCAAAAAGCTGGGATACAACCCCAATGACGTAAAACACATCATCCTCACCCATATGCACTTCGATCATTGCAGCGGCCTGCCCGATTTTCCACATGCCAGGGTTCATGTTCACAAGCGTGAATACGAGGCCTTCACAGACAATAAGATTCTGCATTGGGATGAATACGCCTATATTCCGCGCTACATCGCTCATCAACCCAAATTTGTCCTATACGAAAATATAACTGATAAATGGTATGACTTTGACGCCATTCGCCTGCCCTTTGAACCAGAAATGTATTTCATCCCTCTCTTCGGTCATTCACGCGGACATTGCGGCCTTGCCATAAAAACATCCACTGGCTGGTTCTTTCACGCAGCGGATGCGGGTGCAGTCTATAACAATGAGACACCTGAATGGTTAATCAAATTCGTGCTCGGCCCACATGACCCATTGTTGCGTGCCTTCATGCATGCGCACCCTGAAGTCCTCATCTCCAACAGTCACATGGTTCCTGAATTTTTTACCCAACATTCCACCATCGCCTGACTAAAGACCAACATCAAGGACAGCAGCAAATGACCAATTCTTCCCTCCTCCAGGTCAACGACTCACTTCTTATCGTCATCGACATTCAGCCTTCGTTTGTGAAAAAAGAAAACCAAACAGGAAATAATGCACTCCTGCAACGGATGTGCTGGGTCATCAAAGTTGCGAACTGGCTGAATATTCCGCTGGTGGTAACGGCGGAGGATATTCCAAAAACTGGAAACATCTCGGATGAGGTGGCGCAACTCCTGCCGCCCGGTACGAATGTGTACAATAAAATGTCTTTTGGTCTCGCGGCACAGGCGGAAATTCTCGAAGCGGTAGAAGCGAGCGGACTTAAAACTGTTGTCCTCATCGGTTATGAAACCGATGTGTGCATCTCTCAATCCGCCCTGGGACTGATGGATTTGGGTTATCGGGTTGTGGTGGTGGCAGATGCAACCGGCTCACCGGGCGGCGCGCATCAAATTGGTCTCGACCGAATCCGCAGCGCAGGCGGGATTATCGTCAGCGCAAAAAGCTTGTATTACGAATGGATACGCACTGTGGCGAAATCCATCGAATATGAAAGATCAGGCATCGAAACCCCCGAGGGAATGATTTTGTGATTCCGGTATGAATCGAAAACCTCCGAGCCACAATCAGCTCGGAGGCTTTTGATTACCAACGCTATTTCTTCAAGTTATACTCGATCACCAAATGGGGGCGGATCGCCTGTCCTTTGTAATCTCCGCTGAAGAACATTATGTAATCGTCTTCAAAATCGTCGTTGTCATCCAATTGGAAGGCAAGGCGGAACTGGGTAACGCCGGCCACATTGACATACGGGAAGGCAGAACTATCCAACAAGGCCCAATACCAGCCGTCAACAGGATTGTTTTGAATTATTCCAACGGAAGTCCTGCTGGCCGTCGCTTGAAAATCAGAGGGCTGCAGAGCTTTCACACGAAACGGCCCAAAGGAACTAAATGGACCTGTGCGAATATCGATGGTGATATTGCCGTGCGTCGTGAAGGGGTCTGTTCCAACCACGCCTTGCGCCCGCAGCATAAGAATTACTTTGGTGATTATCGCATCATCCGGCAGGGAGGCAGTGGGGAAGCTCAATATCGCCCGGTATTGACGGTCAGTGGCGTTATCACCGAGGTTGAAGGTGGATGCTGTGGAATTTTTAGCATACCCCTGATTACTATCCTCCTTCGATTCGAGAATCCAGCCGTCATTCGAACCATTGGAACGGTATCTCTCGGTATGCATAATGTAGGTTATTTTGGTAATCGTGTACGTTTCACCAAAAACGAAACTCCCATTACCCGCTCCCACACCGCCCAGTGGATACCCGGCCGCATCAAGAATGCTGTCGTTATCCACAACATCGAGGCGGACGGAGCCGTTACCGCTGCCGGTATTCACGGTCACGTAATAGGTGTTACCGGACACAAAGAGTTCGGTCATGGCTGCGCCCGTAACACCGCCGGTCGTCAGCATGAAATCACTGCCGTCCACTCCGCTCACAGGCTCGGAAAATGTCACGCTGAAATGAACAACCGCCGCCGCGGTGGGATGCGGGTCCATCCGCAAAATACTCACCACAAACGGAACATACCGGTCGATTGTATATGTCTCGCCGGAACTGTAATTCCCAGTGCTTACGCCGAACCCGCCAAGCGGTATGGATATGAAATCCAGAATGCTGTCATCATCCAGCAAATCAAGCCGCAGTGTTCCCTCGCCCGCGCCGGTATTCACGGTGATGGTGTATATGCTGCCGGATCCGCTCACTTCGGTAACTGTCACGCCGCTCATCGAACCCGTTGTCACCGGCATAAAATCGCTTACATCCACACCGGTTACCGGCTCGGAAAAATTCACAGCAAAACGAACGCTCGCGGCCGGCGATGGGCTCGGGTCGAGACGCAGGATGCTTGCAACTGCCACAACGTTTTTATCCACTTTATAAATTTCGCCCGCCGTGAAACCGCCGTTGCCAGCGCCCGCGCCGCCCAATGGATTGAGCGAAAAATCCTTGATGCTGTCATCGTCGACAATATCGAGGCGCAGCGTACCATCACCAGTGCCGGTATCCACGCGGACAATGTAATCGCTTCTCTCCCCGCTGACAGTTGTTACCGCTGCTCCGGCAATTCCTCCGTTGAGGGTCAGTACAAAGTCGCTCGCGTCGACCCCCGTCACTGGCTCGGAAAACTTAACCAAAAAATCCACCACTTGATCGGCAGCATTGACACAGCCGTTCGGGCAGCCGTGTGCCACCGAAGTTACCGTGGGATTCAGGTCCGGCGCATAGGAAATTTCTTTTACGAAAATATCGCGCACGCCATTTGTATCGCCAGCGACGAGTGAGGCGGACCCGGACGCAAATGCAAGGAGACGCCCATCAGCGGAGATGGATGCCAGGACGGGATTTCCTGCGCCATCGGTCCCACTGCCGGATGCAGCTAAGTAAGCCTGGTTCGCCACCCGGTCGTGGATGTAAATCCAACGCGTCGGATAACCGTCTCCTTTATCGTCAAAACTGAAGGCGATGTAACGGCCATCCGCAGACATGGTTGTGGCGTCAGACCAGCCGATCATCATTTCTCCGTTGATGACTGAAACAAGGGAGGTGGTTCCTGTTTGCGTGTCGTGAACATAGGCGTGAGTAAAGCCAAAGGTATCATTGGTCATAAAGGTATTGGAAGCTGAAGAAAAACTTACATACCGTCCATCACCGGAAATGGACGAATCCAGAGAATCCCTGTCTCCCTCCATCCCGCTCGAACTGACCGAAGCTCTGGTAATTTGACCTGTTTGAACGGCAAACACGAAGACATCGCGCCTGCCGTTCGTGTCATTTGCAACCAGGTTGGTCGCCCCGGAATTAAAGACAACAAAACGACCATCCAAAGATATGGACGCATCAAACGCACCGGCATTCGCATTCGTGGAAGCCCACAGAGTCGCGCCTGTTTGAAGGTCATGGACGAAGATATCCCCCGCTCCATTCAGGTCATTGGGCACAAGGTTGCTCGCTTCGGAACTGAAGGCAACAAAACGCCCATCCCCGGAAATGGAAGGATACGAAGAATTGCCGTTGGCTTGTGCTCCACTCGAATCCACGGAAACCCTGGTGACAGCTCCGCTTTGCATGTCTTTCACGTAGATGTCTATAAAATTATTGTTGTCGTCCGCCACCAGATTGCTGGCGCTGGATTCAAAAACCACATAGCGGCCATCCGCTGAAACGGCGGAAGTGCCCGAGCCGCCATTGGCCTGCCCCCCGCTTGCGTCCACCGAAACGCGGACGGTTGTACCAAGCTGCAGGTTGCGCAGAAAAACGTCGGTCTGTCCGTTCGTATCGTCCGCCACAAGGTTGCTTGCATCCGAATCAATTGTCACAAAACGCCCATCTGCAGAGATCTGGCCGGAATAGGAAATAGCGTTCCCTTGAACACCGCTCGAATCGACAGAGACGCGCGTCACACTCCCGGGCGCTGCGCGGGCATCGGAAAAGGTATATGGAAATGCCAACATCAGCGGGAGGAGAAACGAAAACGTACCCCTCCAGAAATTTTTGAGAAATTTGGGATTCATATTTAACTCCTTCACTGCGTGGTATCGCCCCGTCTGTTTCCCACAATTTCATCATACAAATGAGGAGTGCAAAGATTGTGTTTCAATTTCATTCCAAATATCCACCCTAATCTCATCTAAAAAATCGAACTATTTTTCTTCACCTTTTTTGGAATTACTCAATCCTATGGGATGTAGTATTCGATGCGCAGGTGCGGGCGGTCGGACAAGGCGTTGAAATTCCCGCTGAAGAATTTTAGGTAATCCGCGCCGCGGTCGTCGTTATCGTCCAGTGAAAATCGCAGGCGGAATTGGGTGGGTCCTGTCAAATTGATATATGGATACGCGGTTGAATCAAGGTTTGACCAGTACCAGCCTCCCACCGGATTATTCTGAATCGTGCCAACTGCATTCCTGCTGGCAGTGGATTGAAAATCTGCGATCTGAAGCGAATTGGTTCCAAAAAGACCGGCTGGACCGAAAGCCCCGTACTTGATATCGATCAAAATATTTTTGTGAGTCGGGAAAGGATCGGATCCGATCAGCCCCTGGCGGCGAATCATCAATATCGCCAGGGTGATAAAGGCATTATCCGGAAGCGAGTCTGTGGGGAAATGCAAAATCGCCCGGTATTGGCGGTCTTGTTTATCGTCGCCAAGGACAAAGGTGGTTTCCGTGGAGTTTTTTGTCCCACCCAGATTACTGCCCTCGCTGGACTCCAACACCCAACCATCGTTCGCTCCCGCGGATGTAAAGGTCTCTGTACGAATTACAGCAACCGATTTGTTTACCGTATAAACCTCCCCTGCGGTGAAATTACCATTCCCCGCGCCAACTCCGCCCAGGGGTTGATTGCTGCCATCCAGAATGCTTTCATTGTCCACCACATCGAGCCGAAGGGTTCCGTTTCCTTGACCGGTCGCCGCGATAACATGATAGATATTATTCGAGCCGCCGACCGCCGCCACAATTGCGTTTGAGATATTCCCGGTAGTCGTCAAAACAAAGTCGCCCGCGTCCACACCGCTGACAGATTCGGAGAAAATCACCGTGAACCCCACCAGGTCGGCGCTGGTTGGGTCTGCATCCGTCCGTAGAATACTCGCGACGATAGGAGTGCTTTTATCCACCGTATAAACTTCTCCAGAATTGTAGCTGCCGTTCCCAACACCCAAACCATTCAACGGGCGGTTAAGAGAGTCGAGAATGCTATCATCGTCCACGAGATTTAATTGCAGGGTGCCATCGCCGATGCCGGTGTTGACGCTTACAGAATAGATCGAGTCGGAGCCGCTGACTTCCACAATTCCCGCACCTGCAATATTGCCAGTTGGGGCAAGGGTAAAATCGCTCGCGTCCACGCCGGTGACTGCCTCAGAGAAGGTTACTGCAAAATGGACAGTATCCGCCGAGGTCGGAGTCGGATCCGTACGCAGGATGGAGGTCACGGTCAGGAGCGTTCTGTCAATCGTATAAAATTCACCCGTTGTGAAATTTCCATTTCCCGCATCCGCCCCGCCCAATGGATTGTTTGCCGAATCGCGAATCGAGTCATCGTCGATAACATCCAAATGAACTGTGCCGTTCCCGGATTCAGTTGTCACGCCCACTCGATATGTCGTTCCTGAAATTGGAGTAATACTGGCGATCGTCGGATTGACAACACCTGAGCTGGCGGAAAGGCTGAAATCCATCGCGTCCACACCCGTGACGGGTTCGGAAAAAGTTACTATAAAATTTACAAGAGCGGAATTCGTGGGGTCTGCATCGGCGCGGGTGATGGAAGAAACGCCTGGTGGGATATCCACCGCGTATTCAAACGCGCCGATATCGGGAGCGGAACCGATGTAGCTGTCGTTGATGCCGGGGATGAGCGCGCCTCGATCTACGTTTGGGCTGGTCGGCGAAAGTGAAAAATTCCCTCCTGCGGGGTTCACTAGGCCGGGCGATTCTTCGTGTCCATTGCATTCAAGCCCGGTGGCCCTGCACAATTCATTAATGGCGGCGTATTCTACATTTTCCCATTTGAAACGATAGGGTCTGCGTGTGGTGCTCCAGTTGTCGTTGTTCCAGTCATGATCCGTTGAGCCGAGCTGCTGTTCCTCGATCGCGTATCCGTTCCCCTGGAAAATATTGTTTCGCATCACGGAGTGATGGACCGGGCTGATCATCTCCATCAAATTCATGTTCGCCAGATTTGTCCAGCTCGTGTTGTGGTAGATCAAGACCCAGCCGTCCGAGTTTCTATCCCATTTGATGCTTCTTCCCGTAAAGTTCGTAATGGTGGAACGCATTACCCAAACGGGGCCCATGGTGACCGGCGCCAGCGAAACGCCCACCAGCACCGTATCGATGGTGTTATTCCGAAAACGATGATTGACGCAGGTGCCTTCCGGCTCAAGGGCATCGTCGCTGATGTGGTGGAGATTGTTGTTGTAAATATCCGCGTCGAAGGCGACACCGGGGTTATCCAGCGCCGCGGACGAGCTGGTGTAAATGCCGTTGAAATAATGATGGATATGATTGCCGCGCACGATCGCACCGATATGCCCGCGCAGGACAATGGCCGTGGCTTCCATGGATGTCGCTTTCACCGCCTTCCAGGGCCATTCGTTCAACGGCGGGTCGGAGATCTCGTTGTATTCGATGCGGGTGTCGTTGCCGCGCTCCTCGCCCCCCGTCCATGAAATGAAGACTCCATTTTGCAGATTATGAATCCTGTTTTTGCGAATCACAATATGCGAGGAATCTTTCGCACAGACGCCGCAGCCATATTCCGTGCCGTAGAACCGCATTTCAAAACCTTCAATCCAGACCCAATCGCGGCCATCCACAAAAAAGGCCTGATTGTAACGGGGCAGCTGCCAGGAATAATCAATCGGGTCCTGTTGGATGCGGATGTAAAGCCTTGTGTTGAGCGGGTCGTAAAACCAGCCTTCGTTCATTGGGACTTTGTTGTGGCCGCGGCCATCCAGCAGGCCGTTGAGGTCATCATATTGATAGAAACGCTGTTGATTCCTCCCAAGATATTTGATCCCCGGGCCGATCTTTGTGAACCAAACATTTGTCTTTGATTCGTATGGTTTCCAACTCTCCGGCGGAATGGATTCCGAACCGTCGAGGATCGCGCCGCTACCCTCCGCTTTGACCTGAATCCAATTCCCGGCAGTGCCGGAAGCCGGGAACGTGACCGTTTCATGATAGACCCCGTCCGCAACCAGAACCTGGGTTCCGGGCAATGCACGGTTGACCGCCTCCTGTATGGATTTGAAAGGCATCAAAGCGGAGCCGTCTCCCCCGGGTTGGGCATTATCGTCCACGCGCAGGACGGACGTTGGCGTGAATTGAAGTTCATCCGGCTGGGTGGTCAATGATCCTGCGATCTCATTTACGCCATCGACCACTTTCACTTCATAAGAAGTGGATGGCGCAAGCCCGAACAGACTCCCAACCAAACGGCCATCATCGATCCGCATAAGGTTATGGCCTGTACGCCAGTTAACTTCGCCGGTCTGGCGGTAAAAAAGTTGGGCGGTTTTCGGCAGGTTTGAGCCGCTTGCCGCGACTCCTGCAGTTTCGATGTTGGGATATAAATTCAGCTGGCTGAATGAGGGAGCAACATTTGCCTTTACTGGAATTGTGTCAATTAGCTGCTTTGGAGCGAAAGCGGAAGATAGTATCGCCGCAATCACAACAAGCAAAGTCAAACGATGAAAATTAGATGAAGTGTTCATTTTGATCAACATTTACAGCGATTCGGGAGAACCGTCTGCCAATATTAATATAGCACAGAGTGGCGGATTTACTATTCTTAAAGCATGACAATTAGAAAAAAGCCCCCGGGCATAAACGCCCGGAGACTCTTCATTTTCGAAGACCTGGATAAAACAACTCGGATTACTTGCGGTAGACGACACTCACAAGGTGGCGGGAGGCCTTGAAATATTCTGCCGCAAATTTTGCAGCATCCTCAGGCTCATATGGCGCGCAGCTGAACACATCAAGATAAATGGTACGGCTGGCATCCGCAAAGTGGGCGGAGATAAGCGAAGTCTCGATAAGTTTTGTCATACTGAATCCCTGCACGCGCGGCTCATCACCGAAGAAGACCACTTGCGTCTCTCCGTATCGGCGCATTTTGATGCGGTCGCACAGGATTTTCACAAACTCGCGGATGGCATCCGCGTTTTGCATGAGGGACAGATCACAATCATACAGGTCAATGGCAGAGGACACGCCCCAATACCTGGTCGTCTCTTCTTTACTAATTTCTTCATTTTGTAAAACGTTCATCCGTATAACTCTTTTCTAAAAAACTCTGGCAAGGCAAACGCTGCCTTGTGAACATCAGGGTTTATATAATTATTCACCCCCGCAGGGAACGGAGTCTTCAACCCATTTTCCCAAGGAGTATTCGAGACGTACATGAAGCCAATCCCGCCGCCGGGATAGGTTGGGATATTGGCATAGTAATACGCAGGGTTTTTCGTCAACGCTTTTGCGGAATGATAGATCTGCTTGATCAATTCGGTGTCGAAGAAAGGCTGTTCGCACTGGGTGGCAGCGGCTCCGTTGGGAGTCAAAGCACGCACCATGAGCTTGTAAAACTCATCAGAAAACAGTCGCTCCGCCATGCCGATGGGGTCGGTGGTATCCGAGATGATGACATCGAATTGACCGGGGTTTTCTTCGAGAAAGCCAAAAGCGTCGCGGACTAATAATGTGGCGCGAGGATCAGCCCACGGGTCGCCAAAAGAGGCGAAGTGTTCGCGTGAGAGTTCCACCACACGCTCATCCAATTCACAGACGACGGCTTCCTCCACGGAAGGATATCGCAGCACCTGCTGCAACGAACCGCCATCCCCGCCGCCAACGATTAGAACCCGTTTGGGATTCCCAACCGCAAGCATGGGCACATGCACGATCATCTCGTGATAACCGATGTTGTCACGCTCGGTCAGTTGGATAATGCCATCCAGAATCATGGCCTTGCCGAAAAACTCAGTTTCAACGATCTGCAAATGTTGAAACTGAGTCTGTTCATCGGCGAGGATCTTTTTGACGCGAATCCCCTTGCGATAGTAGGGATGTAGTTCTTCGGTAAACCAAATGCTCATATGGCTATTGGCATTCTGGTTTCGACGGATGCTTCGCGGTCCAGCTTGCGCATCGAGAAATCATCCGCGCCGAAGGCCTGTTTGATGCGCATCAGCAGCGGCATCATATCCATGCCGATGGCACAGGTAAACAGGTCGATGGCGCAGTAATTATGTTCGGGCCATGCATGCAGACTTGCATGCGACTCTGCGAGAAGCAAAAAACAGGTAAAGCCATGCGGGCTGAACTTGTAAAAGCCCTCATCCACAACCGTCAAGCCGCTTTCACGCACGGCCTGCGCAAACAGCGAATAAGCCCGCTCGCCATCCATGAGAATCTCATGGTTGCAGTCGGAGAGATCAAAGATAAAATGCTCTCCCAATTTCAAAGTCGCGTTCACTCACACCTCCAGGGTTAAAAAATGAAAGAACCCGCCGGGAACTCCAACTTTTCCATTTCAAAACGATCCGCAAGATGTTGTCCTTGCGTAACGAGTGAAACTGTTCCCAAGCAGACTCTATTGTGCGCATTTATACTATGATGCGGCGGAGTGTCAATCTTTTAAGACAATGAATATTCTTTATTGTAGTGTCAAATTGAAATCAAAATCATCATCACGCGCACGGAGCGGGTCATATTCGTTATTCAAAGGGATTTTTTATCGATGAATTTATAGGGGTCATAAATCAGCAATCAGAGACCAGTTTTTTGCTATATAATTGAAAAATCCAATTCCCTAAAAGGGGACAACCCATGCCTGCTCCTGAATCCATTCGACAACTTGTGGAACGATTTGAACAGCACCGTGATGCCTATCGCGCGGGGAAGTATAACGAGACGCAGTTGCGGCGGGAATTTTTAGACCCGTTCTTCGAGGCGTTGGGCTGGGACGTGTTCAACAGGCTGGGATATTCCGAGGAGAACAAGCACGTCATTCACGAAGATTCACTGGAGATCGAGGGCGCGAAGAAAGCGCCTGATTATGCATTCAAGGTTGGGAAGGAACGCAA
>JACZJC010000073.1 GCA_014860745.1 Anaerolineales bacterium | reverse complement strand
CATATGCGCCAACCACTCATACGGATATGCTGTTGATCGATTGGGGTTTGCTGCCCAACTCGCCGACTGCGGCTCTGGATGAACTTCGAAAAGCCTGCCCGGCCGCGCTGGTCATTATTCTCATCAGCCATATGAATGCCCGTCAGCAGGCCGCGCTTTCCGCGGGAGCCGATGCGTTTATCAGCAAAGGCGAATCTCCGGAGCGGGTAGCCGAGCGCCTGCGTTCTGTTGCCGCAGGCATTCGAAATTTATGACGGCAAGGGCTGAATGAGGGATTGGAAATCCGACGCGCCACGCTGCCTCGAGCGTCGGCATACAGTGAGGCAGTTTACTATTAACGATCCAAGGAGAAAAAAATGAACCAGGACATCATTGAAGGCAAGTGGAAACAAATGCGAGGCGAGGCCAGGGCATGGTGGGGCAAACTCACCGACGACGATCTCGACCGTGCCGCCGGCAAGTTCGAAGTCCTTGCAGGACTGCTGCAGGAAAAATATGGTTATTCCCGCGAGAAAGCAGCCAACGAAATCGACAAACGCGTGACGGAGTTCGAGGACAGCCTGAAAACTAAAACTCAACCCGCCGTTGTCAAATAACCCGCTGTATCAAGCATTGGGGCGCCCCGCCAGTGAGAACAAGGTATTTCGAAAAATCCTGAAGGGCACCCCTCCACAAAAAGGAGAATAAAAATGAACCTCATCATCTATTTGATCGCTGGAGCGATCGTCGGTTATGTCGCCAGCAGGATCATGCGCACCAATTCACAGCAGGGACTGCTGCTGGATATCGTGGTTGGCGTCATTGGCGCCTTCCTGGCCGGTTACTTCATCAGCCCGCTGTTGGGCATTGGAACGATCAACGATGCCATCACCCTCCCAACCATGCTGGTCACCCTGCTTGGCTCCGTCGTATTACTTTGGATTTTCAAGCAGGTCCGCCGCTAGTGACCGATGTAGTAATTGGTAAATAGGACGAGCAGGGGTGCGGCACATCCCTGCTCGAAAAATTATCGGTAATAAAAATGTATTTCTGTTAGCGAGGATGAGCCTCTCGTTTTTTCGAACCAGGCTCAGGCTCGGAAAGAAGCGTCAACATGTCAAATGAAAATAGAGTATCAGAAACCAGATCGTCACAAAACGAACCGGAACGAGAGCAACGCATCTTCACCTTCAAAGCCACTCAATTGATCTGGCTATTGCTTGGAATTCTCGAAGCGCTGATCGCGCTGCGCATCGGGCTTAAGCTGATCGGGGCCAATCCCGAGAGCCCGATCGTGGCCCTGATCTACGGCTTTACCTACCTCTTCCTCTTCCTCTTTGAGGGATTGGTTGCCTCTCCGACTGCCGGCAGCATGGTGCTGGAACTTTCCTCCATGTTCGCCATGTTGATCTACGGCCTGTTGGGCTGGGCTGCCGAAAGAATGGTCTGGCTGGCATTTTACCGTCCGCGCGGACCTGTGGTGGCAGTGACGGAAACCAGCAGCAGTGAAAGTCATACGAACCGGTAACCCGATTTTTATTCGAGAAGAGAGTCCAGATGTCAAATGACGGCAGGACCACAGATCATCCGAAAATCCAAAGAATACCAAGGCCCGGACGCCGTCCTCTCTTCCCGTTTAAAGCCACTCAAATCATCCTGTTGTTCTTCAGCGTGCTTGAAGGGTTGATTGCGCTGCGCATCCTGCTGAAGTTAATCGGGGCCAACCCCCTCAGCCCGGTCGTTTCTTTGATCTATGGCATCACCACCCTGTTCCTCGTCCCATTCGCGGGGCTGATCCGCTCACCTGCAACGGATGGCATGGTGCTCGAAATTTCTTCGATGTTTGCGATCGTGGTCTATGCTTTGACCGCTCTGATGGTTGAAAAGATAATCACACTCTTTTTCCCCCGGCCGCGCAGCCCGGTATCCAATGTATCGGAAACCACGACAGGCGAACAACATCCCAGCCCTTAACTTGAAGAGACAAAATGGATAATTCCTTCCCTCAAAAAGAGTCCGATACCCAAAGCCCGGGCGGCTTTTTATCAGTTTATACATTTTTTGACGGCATCCTGGACTGGCTGGCTGGTCTGATCCGCATGACGGATGAAGAGGAAGCGGAGGCCGGTATCTACCTCCGTCATCAACATGACAGGTTTGAAAGTAATTTAGACAATAAGGAGAACACACAATGAACAATGAAAATCAAGAACCCGTTTATCACAATAATTTTTTCAGCATACTGGTCAGTTTACTGGTAGGTGGAATGGCTGGCGCAATCACCATGCTCCTGCTGGCCCCGCAATCTGGAAAGGCCACCCGACTTCAGATCCAGGAAAAAGGCATCGAACTGCGCGACCGAACCTCCGAAATGGTGGAAGATGCCATGGCGCAGGTGCGTTTGGATCGTAACAAGCTCTCCTTAAGCGGACGCCAGAAAGCCAAGGAAATCATGCGCCAGGGTCAAACGCTGGTCGTCGAGCAGCTGGACCGCGTATCCGAAGCTGCGCAAGCTGGTAAAAAGGCCATTCAAGGTTCCTAGCCGAAGCAAGATTATCAAACGAAACGGGTCAGCTCACGGTCTTTGTTGATCAATAATCCCGTTTCGAATTAACTCAAAGGAGAATTCAAATGAATATGGATAAATTGAAGTGGATCTTGCTTGGGATCTTTCTGATCATCACCGGCCTGAGCCTGTTGGGCGTCGGTCTTGGCGGGGTATTGAGCGTCATTGCTGGAATCTGTGCTTTGATTGCCGGTATTTTGTTCCTGATCAACCGCTAAATCTCAACCTCATTCTGGAGCAGGGTCAAGCGTGCAGGGACCCTGCTCCTTTTGAGTGTTGTTGCGGATTGATTAATCGAGGCTCCCTTGCTTGAGGCGATCATCCTGATATTGACCGTCCGATGGCTGTTCAGTTTCTTCGGTCAGTCCATCGTTAACGGAATCCCACGACCCAGCGGTTTCATCGACATGCTGGCAGTTGTCATTATTACCCTGATTTTTATTCGCTTTATAACTTAATGAGTACCTCCATAAAATACCTTCCCCAATAGCTGTATGACGGTCTGGGATTTAAGAGTCCGGGCCGGCAAATGAAAGGCCCACCTATGTTAAAATTACAAACATCCAAAACAAATGCCGGCGAATATTCCAGGTGTGAAGAACGAAGGCGGGTAACACATCATGGGAAAACCCCTGGCCCCGCCCAAAGGGCGGATGCGGAGATAAAGGAAAATATTTACCAGGCCTTATGGAAGGATGATGTCATCCGATCGCTGGAATATTATGAGATCGATATCCATGTAAAAAATGGTGTCGTCCACTTGAATGGTCACATCGTCGGTTCGACCAGCGAGTACCGGATTGAAAATGCCCTCCGATCCGTTTCCGGTATTATGGAAATAAAGAATAATCTCATCTTAGACGATAAACTCACACTCGAAATTGCATCCTCATTGGGAGCTCTGGAGCATGCGTATGGCTGCAAGTTTTTTACGGGGTCGTCCCATGGGGTGGTATCCCTGAACGGCAAGGTGAATCATGCGAATGTGAAACTGTTGGCGGAAAAGTGTGCGGCTGGCAACCCTAATGTCCGCGGTGTGATCAATAATATTAAGGTTTCCACGAATGGCCACATACCCCAGGATCAAACATTCCTGCAACCGACCATCGGGGAGATGATCTATTTCCTGGATGGGGTCTCCGGAGTTGTAAAACAAGTGGTTATGAATCCGAATAATCGGCGGGTAACCGCCATGAACATTCTGGGGCGGTTTGACAATCCGGACCAGGAGCTCAATTCCATGAATACTGGAGAAGTCCGCCCACCCGAGCAGCTTATTACCGTGCCGATGGAAGCAGTCCGTTATATGACTAAAACCTCAGGGTTTCTCCGTATCCACAGCTACGAAAGTAATCGATATATGGATTTCGATTCGGAAGCCTTCTTTGCTCCAGAGAATGAGTGGACTCCCCCTTATCCCTATTGTCCTGAAAACGTTTTGTTTCCCGTCCGATATCGAACAACAGAGCGTCAAATCACAGATAAAACTTCGCCGCCTCATTTTGAAGAGAACCTCAATGGTGCAACGTTCAAGGAACAATTTTTCGCAAACGGAAGCCCTGACGGGTAGTAACAGAAAATAACCCGCGCAAAACCGTGTTGCCTTGTGCCTTTGCATCGTATATTAATAAAAGACGGATATTAACCATGATCGAAATTGCAACAGCCCCTTCCATGTAATGCAGGAGATAAATAAGGTCTGATATGAAAAACAAATTTTCCATATTTAACGTCAAGTTGTTCGATTATCTCAGGCAGCTTATTACCAACGAGTACCCGGATACGAAATCTGCAGCGGTAAAAAACAAAGTTGTAGTTGAAAATAATCTCCGCTGGCAGGATGATGGCGGACCTGTCGTTGAGGTTGACGACCCAATCGACCCGGCGGCTGAGAAGGATCCGTTGCAGGAGATCTTGTGATCTCAAACGCAAAAGGAGATAAATCTAATGCTTCCAATCGGTGATGATAATTCCTCCCGCAGGACGGTACCGCTGGTGGCGTATGCCTTGATCGTTCTTAACGTCCTGTTTTTCCTTGTTGAGATGACCGGCGGCGATGCGTTTATTATGAAATGGGCATTTGTCCCCAGCCGATTCCTTGCCAATCCATTGGGTGATTTCCCAACCCTCTTCACCTCGATGTTCATGCATGCGGGATGGCTTCACCTGGGCGGCAACATGCTTTACTTGTGGATCTTCGGCGATAATGTAGAAGACCGTTTTGGGCATGCAACATTCTTAATCTTTTACCTGCTCTGCGGACTTGGGGCAACGTTTGCACAATTGGCATTTAGCCTCGGATCGGACATACCGAATCTTGGCGCATCGGGAGCAATTGCCGGAGTGCTTGGCGCTTATATCCTGATGTTCCCAAAGGGAAGGATTCGAGTATTACAGGGCCAACAAGTCGTTCAGGCGCCCGCGTTGATGGTCATTGGATTCTGGATCGTTTTGCAGTTATTTAGCGGCATTGGTTCCATTGCTCAAACAGCAGATACTGGCGGCGTGGCCTATATGGCACACATCGGCGGATTTGTCGCAGGATTTGTGCTGACCTTTTTACTCAGAGGAAGTACATCGCCGCGATTGACAGGTTAATCCGCACAAAGCAGGCTGCTCATGGTGCTTAAGTCAACCCCCCTGCCTTATGAGTGGACGTTCCGCCGGGTCATGGGGGCGACATTGGTGCTGCTGTCCGTTGTCCTGGCTTTCTGGCTGCTCTATAGGTTTAACCAGGTTGTCTTCATTTTATTTATCGCCCTTGTGATGGGCACAGTCATCCGGCCGGCAGTTGCCTGGCTGCATCAGCATGGCATTCCCCGAAATGCGGGGGTCATTCTTATCTATCTTTTGATGATGATCCTGTTCGCGGGGTTCATGGTATTGCTGTCCCCGTTGATCATTGAACAAAGCACAACGATTGTCGCCGCCGTGCCGGGCTATTACCAAAGCCTGCGCGCGGGGATCATAAATTATCCCAATTCATTCATTGTGCGGTTAAGTGAATTTCTTCCCGCAGTATTGCCGGATTTAAAACCAGTCCAGCAAACAGGACAGGATATGATGGTTTCCGCGGGGCAGGTGCTGGGATATATCTCATTGGTGGCTCAATTTGCTCTAATCGTCCTGGTTGTTTTTTTGCTGGCCTTTTACTGGACGCTTGATGGGCCCCGGATCATTCAGTCATTCTTAATGCTGATTCCACAAGATCACCGCGAGAACATAGGGGATTTAATCTCGGCCATGGAAGCTAAGGTCGGCTATTACATCGCCGGGCAAGGTTTCCTTTGTCTCGTGATAGGCATCCTGGCATTGATTGCCTACCTGCTGATCGGTTTACCAAATGCGCTGGTCCTGGCGCTTGTGGCAGGTTTGCTCGAGGCTGTCCCGATGATTGGTCCCATGCTGGGGGCCGTTCCCGCAGCACTAGTTGCGCTATCGATCGGGCCTGATAAGCTGATCTGGGTCATCGTTGCGACCGTGATTATTCAGCAACTGGAAAACAGCTTGTTGGTGCCGCGTGTCATGAGTAAGGCGGTGGGGGTCAATCCATTTGTCACGCTGCTTGCTCTTTTTGCATTTAGTTCTTTCTTCGGTATTGCTGGGGCGTTGATGGCAATTCCCATGGCTGCCATCATTCAGTTGGCACTCAATCACTTTGTCTTCCAATCCACTACGCTGGAACCGGAGGTCTCGGCTGGGCGTGATTACACCAGTCGCCTGCGTTATGAAGCACAGGACCTGGCGAAGGATCTGCGCAAACAGGCACGGCTCAAAAAAAGAGGTACAGATTTAAGGGTTAAGCAGATCGATCAAGTCATGGATGAGATCGAAACAATCACGACTGACCTTGATGCTTTATTGGCTCAGGCAAATCCAGCGGTTGAGCTATGACAAAACAATTGGTGGTGTTTGCTGCCGCGGTTATGACCACACTGCTTGCGCTTGCGGCGCTGTGGCAGTTCCGTATTGTAGTAATTTATATTGTTATATCGCTTGCATTGGCGGCAACTGTCCGTCCTTTGGTAATGGACTGGAAAAGGCGCAGCTTGGTAATGCGTTTGATCTTGATCGTTCTCTATCTGGTTGTCCTGGGCGGTTTCGGCTTTTTTATCTTTATTGTTGGCAGGCATGCGATCGACGATATTCAACAATTTACTGGAATACTCTCGGCGCGGGGAACCTGGATATTTCCAAATTGGCTGGAGGGCAGTTCTTTTCAACGGACGCTGGTTATTTGGCTTCCACCGCCGGAGAAAGTTTTTGAAGTCCTTATTGGCGAACAAGGTCAGCTTGTTCTTCCGGCCATGCTCAGTCTTTCGAAGGGGTTTGGCGGATTTGTGAGCGCCGTTCTTCTCATTCTTTTCTTGAGCGTCTATTGGAGCATCAATCAAATACATTTTGAAAGACTTTGGCTTTCCCTGCTTCCCTCCGAACAACGCAAACATGCCCGCGAAATTTGGCGAACGATCGAGCCTGATCTGGGTGCTTACATCCGCAGCGAGATCATTCAAAGCCTGCTGGCGGGAATCTTGTTGGCGCTAGGTTACTGGCTGCTGGGATCCGAATACCCGATGTTTCTGGCACTGGTCGGTGCGTTGGCATGGCTGATCCCTGTCGTGGGTGCGCCTCTTGCGACCCTTATGCCCCTGTTAATGGGATTGTTGACCGGCGTGCAACTCAGCCTTTTTACAGTTCTCTACACGCTCGTTGTCTTAATATCCCTGCAAGTTTGGGTCGAGCCACGCCTGTTCAGAAGTAAGTGGAATAACCCGATCCTAACCTTGATCATTCTGTTGGTTATGGCAGATGCGTTTGGCCTGCTCGGCATCCTGATCGCGCCGCCTCTCTCATTGGTGTGTCAAATACTTTGGAGTCTACTGGTTAGCAACCGCTTAACAACCGGGGCCGCAGTCGAGATTTCAGATCTGAAGGAACGGCAGGCACGATTGTTTACAGTCATGAGCGAGATGAAGGAACTGCCACCCCCATTGGTGACGAGCAGCATGGAGCGACTCGCCGTATTGCTGGAGAAAGCAGAACCAATCCTGTCTGTATCGTTGCCAGTTGACCCATCCAAATCATCTTTGCCATGAGGAAAAATGAATATCTTGAAAGATAGATAACGACTACATCCCCCAACCAGCGGAGAAAAATACTCCCCAGTGGATGGGTGCGGTTTGCGAGGTTTTTGAATATGCTTGAGTTATAACTTCAAACCCTGGTTATAGGCCTTTTGCGCTTTATTTGAGAAGGGAATGGATTCTCGTCCGAGATCCGGGAAGACACCAGCAAGAAATATGAACGAACAAAATGGAGATCAACCATGAAAATGAAAAATATTTTTGTTTTAAATACCGGCCTGATTTTATTGCTTCTCACGGCCTGCAGCGCCATCCGCCCGACGCCCACCCAACAAGTACCGACCCCGACTACTGTGTTAATTCCTGTTACGGGCGTGCAATATCAATTTGTTACCAACAAGTTGCTGCTGCCTGTTACGAAAGAACAGACACAGGCTTTTGGGCTGAATGTAGATAATGATTCGCAGCAAAAACCCGATAACAAGTTCGGACAGTTGCTTACGTTGCTGACCTCTGCGGCTCCAAACCTTGAATTGCAGTCCACTCTGGATCAGGCTGTGAATACCGGTCAACTGGTCACGCTTCACATGGTGAAGGCAGATGATTTCTTGAACGACCCGAATGTTTCATGGTCTATTTTTTTGGGACAAAGAAATCCGGCAGCGCCAAAATTTGACGGCTCTGACAAATTCACACTCGATTCAGCCACGCCTCCCAACTCGCCGATAATTGGTTCGCTTACGAATGGCCACTTCGCAGGTGGACCGGGCGCGACGAAAGTCCGAATGCTTCTGCTGGGCCAGCAGGTTGAGGTGGATTTGATCGGCGTTCGCCTCGAAGCAGACTTCAGCGCGCAGGGCTGCGCCGACGGAAAACTCGGCGGCGGTGTGACCGACGAAGAGTTCCGCGGCAGGCTCCTTCCCGCCATTGCAGATGGACTCAATCAAGTTATCGAAACAAACAAAACTGCCGCAACCCCGCTCCTGCAGGCCTTCGACTCAGACAACGATGGGGCTATTACCGCCACGGAACTTGAGAAGAATCCCCTCTTGATGATCGCAGTCTCCCCCGACCTGGACCTGCTGGACTCATCCGGCAAATTCAATCCGGGCCAGGACGGCGTGAAAGACTCCTATTCGATAGGGCTGGGCTTTACTTGCGTCCCTGCCGCCTTTGTTGAGCTTGGTGAATAGGATCAATCCTGCCACCGTCTCCCCCAAGTGGCGGAGAGCAACACACCCCGGCCGAAGGATGTGGCTGGGGTGTGTTTGTTGTACGATGGAAGTGTAATACAAACCATTCAAAAGGAGAAATCTCATGCTTACCTGGATTATCGTAATTCTGCTCATTTTATGGGTGCTTGGCTATTTCGGCCCGAATGTGTACTCTGGCATTCCACGGTCGGGTAATGTTGTTCATGTCCTGCTCGTCATCGTTGTTATCCTCATCATTTTGAAACTGTTGGGGATCATGTAGATCCACATTTCGTTGGTGATAGCGAGATGACCAGGCGGGCATCCCTCCAAATCTAAAAAAGAAAGGAATTTACAATGTTATATACAGTCATCGTAGTCCTCATCGTGTTGTTTCTAATTGGTTACTTGCGCTAGTCCAGTAATCAGGAATACAAACCTTGACAAAGCATCCTATCAAGAAACGTGCTGAATCAAGAATAATCATCTGCGGTTTGGCAAATAACCTGTGTGTCAAATGCAGTTGGATTGATGAATTGTAGATAGGGCGGTTCAACATCTGTCATTGATACCGAGGGGTTTGGAAAACCATCGGTATCGTGGCAGGTGGAATGGAAGTCCTGTCGGTTTTTTGCAGTAAAGAACGGCAGATAGTGAAATGAGGAATTGAAATGTCTAACAAAAAGATGAGCCAGACCATGTTCATGGCTACACTGGCTGAGAAAAGCGGCCTCAATAAGAAGCAGGCCACCTCTGTAATGAAAACCATCAACGCGATGGTTATCGAGGAGCTTGGCAAACGAGGGCCGGGTGAAGTCCTTATTCCGGGGCTGCTTAAATTGAAAGTCGTTGAAAAGCCGGCGACGCGCCAGCACGAAGGTGTCAACCCTTTTACCAAAGAGCCGATGACCTTTAAAGCGAAAGCAGCCCATAAAGTCGTAAGAGTAAAACTTCTCAAAGCGCTGAGAGACTCCGTATAAGCTCCCACCGGCCAGCGTGTTGGCTGTGGAGTTTCAGGTTAATCGAAATCAGAAAATTAACATGACTGCAAATCACCGTTATCCACATGCTGCTTTTGCCTGGATCCTGACAATAGTTTTGCTGACCCTGACTTCATGTGATGGAGCGGCAACGACTCCAAATGCCGTAAATGACGGCTTATCTTTGCCCATGTCCACGCAAATAAGCGAGCCTTGCGCGGTTTGTGACCAGGCGACAATGGCAGTCCTACAAACCCAGGAAAAAAATAACGCCAACAACCAGGCCGCGGGCACCGCTGAAATCGTACGTGCCAACGCCCAGGCGACCTTGAATTCAGCCAACACAACGTTGAGCGCGGCGCAGACCCAGGATCAAAATAACGCCAATCTCATTGCAGCACAATTGGCTGGTACTGCAGAAATTGTACGTGCAAATGCGCAGGCGACGTTAAACTCAGCCTCATCGACACAGGTCGCCGCACTGACCCAGTCACAATACAACCTGCAGGGAACCATTGCCGCTGGTACGCAGAGCGCGGGCGCCATGAGTACCCAGCAAAACAAGAATGACCTCGCTGCAGGCACCCAGACATCGGTTGCCAATATCATTGCCACTCAGACCCAGGCGGGGGCTGCAACTTCACAATGGTATGCCGACCAGGAACGCCAACGTGATGAACAAAGACAGGGACCGATTGACTTTCTATGGATGTGGTGCCTTCCGATTTTTGGTGTGCTGCTGGCGGGTTTTGTCCTTTGGGGATTCTGGCGCTGGTTAAAAATTCAACAGGCGAATCAACGAATACTCGAAAGCCCGGTTGAAAAGCTGCCCGCCCTTACGGCTGAAACCGCGGACCACCGTCATATATTGCCCTACCTTGAAAGTGAGATTATCGAGAGTGTCTCCCAGGTTACAACACCGGATGATGAAGTGCACGCATGGCTTGATGATGTCAAAAACACACTGCTCGATAGTGAAAAGAAGGATGATGATGACAACCCAGACAATTGATCCACGTCATTTCGATCGAAAAACACGGGAGATCAGGGCACAGGTTTCAACGGTCTTGAATAAATGGGGATTGCTGCCACGTTTCAAACGCTGGCGTTTAACGCAGGACCCGGAAACCGGAATGGTCGTGCTGTTTGGTGTTCTTAACAATGACTATATTGCCAGACATACGGCGACTCCCTTTGGCGACTATTTCGATCCGCGCGTATTGCGCGATCTTGCAAATGAGCTGCACTTGCAGGTTGTATCCTGCAACAGCGATGGCCTCCGCTATGCCTTCATTCTGGAACGCGGCCAGCTAGGCAAATTACCGACACATATAGACTTCCCATTTATTGAAAATGGCAAACTTCTGGTCAGGGTAGTTTTCGGCGATAGCCCTCAATCCATGCCAACCCCGCCTGAAGATGACACAATGATCGAGGATCACAGATTTGTGCGCCAGGTTGCGGGGGCTTTTCTGAAGGTTTTTGACGATATAAAACTCAGGGACGATGCGGCCCTGCTTCTTTCTGCTCAAGATCCGCCGGATATCGAGATCATAGATGAAGACGAATTCAATAAACGGGTGACGGAGCATGAAGTCAATCGGCAGAAAGTTAAACATATCAAGGATTTTTTGGATGAGTCAATTCGTTAATTTTAAATAAAACAAACCACGAGGAGAAAAAATGGGACGTAAAGGTGTCAGCAAGCGCAAGCCGAAGAAAGACAAAAAATTATCTGTGGGTAATTTTGGCAGCCCTGTCAATGGGCCGGTAAAAGCAAACTCGCCGGTCCAGTCATTAGTGAAAAATAATGAAGCGGTTCCCAACAATGGCAGGGCAAACCCCGCCGACTCAAACAAGAAAAACAGAAGGGATAAATAAGCGTCGGAACGAAAAAAAGATGCACCGGGTTTTGTCATATATTAAAAGGAGAGAAGATAATGAAACTGAATTTACTGTTTATTGTTTTGGATGTGCTTACCCTGCTTGTTTATCCGATCGTATTTGCACAGAGGAAGATACGTCAGTTTTCAAAGGAAGCTACCCTGCCGTTGAGTTGACTGGACATTGACCCGGTGTATCAACAGCGAAGTGAGTAGTCTATAAATTGCAGCGAGCAAGAAAGACAGGCTTTATGCGTATTCAAAATATCTCCTTTCCACAGCAGCAAGCGCTTTGTGTGTTCCCTGACAAACGTTTGGATCTGCCGCAGGCTATCACCAGTTTGCGGTTAAAGGATGATGGCTATCCCGTTATCGTACTGATCGGCGGTGAGATCGAAAAGCAACAGGCAATTGAGACCCTGAAAGCCGTTCAAACCATATCCAGGATTGCGGAAGAAATAAAAGCCCTGGTCATCAGCGGAGGAACGCGTATGGGTGTCATGGCGGAAATTGGCAAGGTCCGCCTGCAAAACCATTACCAATTCCCCTTGATTGGGATCGCACCGGAGGAGTTGGTAACCTGGCCGGGTGGTCCGCGCAGCACTAGATTCTTATGGTGGGGAAAACAACGTTGGCAATTGGACCCCCATTATTCCCATTTCATTCTCGTGCCCGGCAGCCAATATGGGGATGAATCTCCGTGGATCGTCGATGCGGCAACCCAATTATCCAAAGCGCATCAATCCGTAACCGTCTTGATCAACGGCGGCGATATATCCCGGAAGGATATTGAATTAAGTTTGGAACATGGCCGTCCGGTTGTCGCTTTGAGACGCACAGGACGTTTGGCGGATGAATTATCAAGACAGCCCGATCGGCACAAATTGATCACCATCGTCCCGGCGGATGCTGAGCAACGGATTGTTGAGGTTGTTCAAGCGTTGCTGGCGGTCAATGAATGAATCGTATTGTCCCCATCTTTTATAAGTATCGCGTAATTTATTTTGAGATGAATTCAATCATATCGATTACTTCAAGAGGCTGTATCGGCATTCAAAATCACTAAAAAGGAAAATTAGATTCGCAAGGAGATAGGGATGAAAATTCTATTTGTATATCCGGAATTTCCGGATACCTTTTGGAGTTTCAAACATGCGCTTAAATTTATCAAAAAGAAAGCTGGTGCACCTCCGTTGGGTCTATTAACTGTTGCGGCCATGCTGCCTGCCAAGTGGGAAAAACAGCTGGTTGATCTCAACGTAACCAATCTCACGGATCAAGATATGGCATGGGCTGATTATGTCTTCATTAGCGCCATGGTCGTACAGCGTGAATCGGCGCGCGCTGTCATCCATCGCTGTAAGACCGCCGGCGTAAAAGTGGTGGCAGGCGGCCCGCTTTTCACGATGGAATACGAGCAATTCCCGGATGTGGATTATTTTGTCTTGAACGAGGCTGAGGAGACGTTAGCGCCGTTCTTGTTGGACCTGTTACAGGGTCGGGCTAGACGCGTGTACTCGTCTGATAAATTCCCCGATATTCACCAAACCCCAGTCCCGCTTTGGCAGATGGCGGATCTTAAACACTATGACACGATCAGCATTCAATTTTCACGCGGCTGTCCCTTCAATTGCGACTTTTGCAATGTGACAACCTTGTTGGGGCATCGCCCGCGCACCAAGACTGCCGCGCAGATCATTGCCGAGTTGGACAGCCTCTACGCACTGGGTTGGCGCAAAAGCGTCTTCTTTGTAGACGACAACTTTATTGGAAATAAAAAACAAATTAAGTCCGAAGTACTTCCAGCCTTGATTGAATGGCGCAAGGGCAAGATCGGCATGTCGTTCAGCACGGAAGCTTCCATTAATCTGGCTGATGATTTGGAACTGTTGAAGTTAATGGTCGAAGCGGGATTCGAAACTGTATTTGTTGGAATCGAAACGCCCAATGAAGACAGCCTGGCCGAGTGCGGTAAGAACCAAAACAAAGGCCGCGATCTGGTGGAGAGCGTCAAGCGGCTCCAGCGTGCAGGACTACAGGTACAGGGCGGTTTCATCGTAGGGTTCGACAATGATTCCCCATCGATCTTCCAACAGCAGATCGATTTTATTCAAAAGAGCGGCATTGTGACGGCCATGGTCGGGTTATTGCAAGCCCCTTTAGGAACACGCCTGTATGAGCGTATGCAAAAAGAAGGCCGCCTGGTTAATGAATTTTCAGGCGATAACGTGGATGGTTCGACCAACATCATCCCCAGGATGGGATTGGAACCGCTGCGGGAAGGCTACCGTGAGATTCTTAGCCATATCTACGCGCCCAAATTCTATTACGAACGCGTTTTGACGTTCCTCCGTGAGTACCCGCCGCCCAAGATCAAGTTTCAGTTTGAGCCACAATATATCCTGGCTCTGTGGCGGTCAATTTACCATTTGGGTATCCATGGCGTTGAACGTGCTCACTACTGGCGGTTGTTTTTCTGGACTTTGTTCCGGCGTCCACGCTTATTCCCACTGGCAATCACATTCGCCATTTATGGATTTCATTTCCGTCAGGTAATTGCCCTGCATGTCAGTTGATCATGCAAACGAAAAAAGACTGGTTGAAAATATGTCTCGTGAATGTAATTTGACTGTGAGAAAGATATCCCATGAATATAAATGAAAAAAATCACCGTACAATTTTGCGAAACATTGCCCATAGGGCCATGCTTGAGCGCGGCTTGCTTCCTGTTTTTTCGAATCAAGCGCTTGCCGAACTGGAAAGACTTCAAATACCTTCTCCAAACAATGGCCAAACAGTTCGTGATATGCGTTCTCTTTTATGGGCATCCATTGACAATGATGACTCGCGCGATTTGGATCAACTTACTCTTGCTGAGGCGGTACCAGGAGACAATATAAAGATCATGGTTGCCATCGCGGATGTCGACACATTCATTAAAGACGGGTCGGCAATAGACGGACATGCGCGCCATAATACCACGTCGGTCTATACGGCTGCCGAGATATTCCCCATGCTTCCAGAAAAAGTATCCACCGACGCCTCATCTCTGAACTTCGATGAGGATCGCCTTGCGATTGTTGTTGAAATGGTAATTGGTGCGGACGGATCTCTTTTAGATTCTACTATCTATCGAGCGTGGGTATGTAATCACGCGAAGCTTGCTTATAACAATGTGGCGGCCTGGCTGGAAGGAAATGGTGCGATACCCGAAACGATTGCTGCTGTTCAGGGATTGGCTGAGAATTTGCAACTGCAAGACCGGGCGGCACAGCGCATGAAAAATTTCCGTCATATCCAAGGAGCGCTTAGTCTTGAAACCATTGAAGCAAAATTGGTATTTGACGGCGATCAAATTCGCACCCTCGAGACTGAGGAAAAGAACCGCGCCAAGGCGCTCATTGAAGATTTTATGATCGCGGCGAATGGCGTGACTGCACGCTATCTTACGGCTGGTAAATTCCCTTCGATTCGACGGGTGGTCCGCGTTCCAAAACGATGGGAGAGGATTGTCGAAATTGCCGCGAGCTACAAGTTCAATCTTCCAGAAAACCCTAATTCAAAGGCGTTGGAGGAGTTTCTCATCAAGCAAAAAGCCGCGGACCCATTGCGTTTCCCAGATCTATCTCTGGCTGTGATCAAGCTTTTAGGTGCTGGCGAATATGTTGCTGAACTTCCTGATGGTGATGTCCCAGGGCATTTTGGTCTGGCAGTAAAAGACTATGCTCACTCGACAGCTCCGAATCGTCGCTATCCTGATCTGCTTACACAACGTTTGTTGAAAGCTGCTCTGGAAGGTGAACCTGTGCCGTATGGTAAAGATGAGCTGGATGTTCTGGCGGTTCATTGTACCGAAGCGGAAGATGCAGCGAAAAAAGTCGAACGGCAGGTTGATAAATCCGCTGCCGCACTCCTGCTTGAATCGAGGATCGGAGAGCAGTTTGATTCGATTGTCACAGGTGCTTCCGAGAAAGGGACATGGGTCAGGCTGCTTACTGTGCCTGTTGAAGGCAAACTCGTACAAGGGTTTGAGGACATGGATGTTGGCGATCGCATTCGCGTGAAGTTAACATCTGTTGACGTTCAGCAAGGATTTATTGATTTCAAAAAAGTCAGTTCATCAAAACATTAAGATAAACTAACTATCGGCGAGGTTAAAGTCGTCAACTGGAGGAGTTGCCATGAAAGGTTTTATACAAAACATCGAAGACATCGCGATTAAGAATGAAGATTTTCGCCAGGTGCTTTATACGGCAAAAAACTGTCAGCTCGTTGTCATGGCGTTGAAGCCCAAAGAGGAAATCGGGATGGAAGTACACAAACTCGATCAGTTCTTTCGCGTGGAGGAGGGGACAGGCGAGGCCATTCTCGATGGTATTCACAGAACCATCAGTGCAGGCTTTGCCGTGCTTGTCCCAGCTGGAACGAATCACAATATCATCAATACGGGCAGTTTTCCAATGAAGCTCTATACGCTCTATTCACCGCCGAATCATAAAGACGGCATTGTCCATCACACCCGCGTCGAAGCTGAGAAAGATAACGAACACTTCGATGGTAAAACAACGGAATAGTGGTTATTAAGAGGAGAAATCTTATGAAAAAGCAGGTAGGTTTATGGATCGACCATCGGAAGGCTGTTATTGTGCTGATTACCGACGAAGGCGAAGAAATAAAGAAAATTGTATCCGGCATGGAAAAACATGTCCGCTTTACGGGTGGCGACGGATCGGAAGAAGGTTCGTCAGAAGATGTGCGAGATCGTCAATTTGGGAATCATCTCAATAGCTACTACGATGAGGTCATAGCATTTATTCGTGACGCGGACTCTATACAAATATTTGGCCCTGGCGAGGCGAAAGGCGAGCTGGAAAAACGCATCGAGCACGAAGGACTCAAAGCGCGCATTCTTGCCATTGAGACTGTAGATAAAATGACAGATAAGCAGATCGCGGCTAAAGTTCGAGAACAGGTCTTGATGTGAGATAGACCAGTAAAGGAATACAGCATCCCATGAATAAATACGACCGTAGATGTAAGCCAGGAATGCTAACCATTATTAGGATTGGATATTTTATCCACATCATGCATCCTTTTAATCTTGATCGAATTTCTACCCCATCACATTGTGCTGTGCATGATCTTCGGACGGTATTGTAACGCCTCTGCCAAATGCGGGGATTGTATCTCTTCACTCCCAGCCAAATCCGCAATGGTGTGCGCGAGTTTGAGGATGCGATGATAGGTGCGCGCCGACAAATTGAGTTGACTCATGCACAGTACGATGTCGCCGCTCGCATCAAGCTCTGACCTTCGGGTTGCAACTGGCAAAATTGCCTTACCTCCTTGATACGCATGTCCGTGTCGCAGACGATGTTAGTGAAGGGGGCGAAGGGGTGGTTTTTCATACCCATTGTTATCTCCCCCAAGTGGCGGATATGAATTTCATATAGCTGGCGGATGCGAATAGGAGGTTTTTTTAATATAATAAAATGCCGGTATACTATATAGTATGCAGGTTTGTTTGCAGTGTCAGGGCGGGGTTCTCAAAGGAAGTGCGTGACAGAGAATCCGCTTTGAAGATATTGGTAATACCTCACAGTTCTTTAAAAACGAGAAGTTATTAATCACTCATTCCACCAGGTTTTGCCTGGTGTAAAGGATAAACCATGTTCGATACCATTCTTGTCCCATTGGACGGTTCCCAAATGGCTGACTGTGTTCTGCCGCATGTTGCCGCCATCGCCGGTCCCTTCAACGCAGAAGTCACTTTGCTCCGTATGTTGGAAAAAAATCAGACAGTCCCGTCAGCTCAGTTATTCGACCTGCTGAATTGGCAGATCAATAAGACAAGGTCCGCCCTCTATTTGGAAAAGATAAAGGCGCTCTTTCAAGAGACCGGTATCCGAACACACACGCTTGTATTGGAAGGGCTGGTAGCAGAAGGCATCGCGGAATATGCCCAGCAACAGGGAATGAAACTGATCGTTCTGAGCAGCCATGGGCGGAGCGGACTGACACAATGGGGTATCAGCAGCATTACACAAAAGATCATCCTGATCGCTCAAACCTCTCTGCTGATTGTCCGGGCGCATCAATATGGAAACTACTCGGATAAATTATCTACTGCCCCACTTTATAAGAACATCCTGGTGCCCTTGGACGGTTCCCAGCGGGCGGAGAATGTATTGCCTGTCGTCACACAATTGGCACAGTTTCATAAGTCGCAGGTACATCTCGTCCACGTGGTAGAGACGCCGGAAATGGCACGTCAAATGCCTCCGGCTTCGGAAGATATTGAACTTGCCAATCGTGTTGTTGAACGAAATCGTGAAGAAGCTGAGCATTATCTCGAGCACTTGAAGTCGCGCTCCTATCTGAAAGACATTGATGTTCGAACACATCTCATCACCAGTGAGAATGCAACCGTCGCGCTGCATCAGCTCGAGGAACAGGAGCAGATCGATATCGTTACGTTTAACGCGCACGGCTATTCGGGGCATCATCAATGGCCGTACGGCAGCATGGTCAACCATTTCATTCTGTACGGCAGAGCTCCGCTTTTGATCGTACAGGATCTGCCCTTCAGACAAGAACCGATCTCACCGGAACTATCCACCTTTAAACGCATAGAGTATTAAACCTATGCAAATTTCATCGCAGATTACTTCATCCGTACCGAACAATTCCGATGCAGACATCCGGCTGAGAGAGTTCGCACATCGATTGGCGAAAACTCACAGCGTAGGTGTAGTCTCGATCCCCGCATGGGACACCCTGGAAATATTTAATTCTAAAAAATCCGACCTGTTGGAACATCTAAAAAACTGGGAGCAGGCGTTGGGCAATGCCAATGCACTATTCAAGATTGCACCGGCGGATGATCTGCCGGTTTCCCATGCTGGTGAGTGGATGCTCGATAATTATTACGTCGTCAAAAAAACCTTTCGCCAAATCAAAGAGGACCTGCCGGAAAGCTTTCTCAACCAGTTACCAAAGCTGGATGGCACCCCCCTGTTGGGACATACACGGATCTTTGCGTTGGCACGCGAATGGATCGATTACAACCAAAGTCAGATCGATCTGACTCAAACTGCGGCTTTTATTCTGAACTATCAGCAGGTTACGCCATTGACGATCGGCGAACTGTGGGCGCTGCCGATCATGCTGCGGATCGGTATTCTCGAGCAGCTTCTTTATGCCGCGGCCGAACTGACAGGAATGGACATACCACAAGGTATGTTACAGGTCGCGAACGAGTCGGCATCGCTTGCGCCAGCGAATGAAACCATTGTCGCCAGTTGCTTTATTAGTCTACGCCTGCTTGCCTCTACAGACTGGAAGGATTTTTTTGAACAAACCAGCCGGGTGGAGAATATCTTGCGTGGCGACCCAACGCAGATCTATGCAGGCATGGATTTCAAAACCCGCAACAGTTACCGTAGTGCCATTGAGGATCTGGCGCGCCACTCAACCTTTAGCGAAGAGGAAGTCGCGCTTGCTGTGGTTGATTTTTCCCGCCGCGTGGATGAACATACCTCCCCCCGCGAATCACATATCGGTTTTTATCTCATCGATAAAGGTCGTGCCAGACTTGAAAAAAGTATCGGATACCAGTTGGAGTTCGGGGTCCGTATGCGGCGCGCATTGCTTGCGCTTCCCACCCTCACGTATCTTGGAAGTATAGCTTTCCTTTCTGTGCTGTTCGTACTTGGGATGATCGTATATGCGATCTATTCGGGCGGCTCAACCGCCCAACTTGTTACCGTTGGCGTGCTGGGGTTTGGGCTGGCGCTGGAATTTGCTATCCAGCTTGTGAATTGGAATGTAACCCACCGCATCGCGCCGCAAAGCTTACCGCGCATGGATTTTTCAGAAGGCATCCCGCCCGACAACCGTACGATGGTGGTGATTCCAACCATATTAGACAGCACGGCTGAACTCAATCATCTCTTGCAGGAATTGGAACTGTATTACCTGTCCAACCCAGACCCGCAGTTGACGTATGCATTGCTGACCGATTTCAGCGATGCAAAGACGGAGAACATGCCAGAGGATGAGCCATTGCTTGCTCTGGCAACTGATGGCATTGAGAACCTAAATCAGAAGTATGCAACAACACCTTTTTATTTATTCCACCGTCATCGCCAGTGGAATCCATCCGAAGGGGTTTGGATGGGCTGGGAGCGCAAGCGCGGCAAACTGGCGGATTTCAATCGTCTGCTTTTGAACCTGGGTGAAAAAGACCACGCAGTAGAGTATGCGGATAAACAGGCGATGTCGAAGGAATTAAGATTTGAGCGGCGAACTCCTCAAGCACACTACACAACCCGGGTGGGAGATGAAAGCATTCTGCCTCACATAAAATATGTGATCACGCTCGACGCAGACACCTCCCTGCCGCAGGGCAGCGCTAATCAATTGATTGCCACTCTGGCGCATCCACTCAACCATGCCGAGTTTTCAGCGGATGGCCGCTCTGTGATCGCCGGGTATACCGTACTTCAACCACGCGTAGCGATCAAGCCGACCAGTGCGAACCGTTCCATCTTTTCGCAGATATTTGCAGGCACCCCCGGGTTTGACCTGTACTCCTTTGCCGTTTCCGATGTGTATCAGGATCTATTTGGCGAAGGCAGTTATGTTGGCAAGGGCATCTATGATGTCGCAGCCTTTGAACACAGTCTGGCGGGTCATGTGCGTCAGAACACATTGCTCAGCCATGACCTGTTTGAAGGCATCCATGGACGCGCGGCACTGGTCACAGACATCGTGCTATACGAGGAACATCCCTGGCGCTATGTGGTCTACGCCCAGCGTTTGCGGCGCTGGATTCGCGGCGACTGGCAGTTACTGCCGTGGCTCTTCCCGATCGTAAAAAATGAAAATGGGCTGGTGCGGAATCGGTTATCCGTTATCAATGTCTGGAAGATTTTCGATAACCTGCGCCGCAGTCTGTTGCCGCCCATGCTGCTGGTACTTCTGGCCGCGGGCTGGTTATTCCTGCCCGGCTCGCCTCTGGTGTGGACCTTGCTAGTCTTCCTGCCTTCTGCTTTGCCCATTATGGTACAAACGATCCAGCGCGTTCAATACACGATTCACAGCAAACTGACCGTCAAACAACTTATCAAACCGACCCAACTCCCGCTCATGCGGTGGGCGCTCTACATTATTTTTCTGCCGTACGAAGCATTACTTATGCTCGGTGCGATCCGCACAACACTGACTCGACTGCTAATCGCACGTAAAAATCTACTTCAATGGACAACCGCGGCAAAAGCAGCTCGCTTGTTTCGGTCGAATCCAAAAAACGAAACCTTGCGTGAGATGGCTCCGCATTTGGTTTTCAGCATGGCATTAGCAGTATCGGTGTTCATTCTTAACCCGAATGCACTGTGGCTTGCAGCGCCTTTATTGATCCTCTGGTTGATTGCACCCCAGATCGCTTATGTGATCAGCAAACCTGCCATCCGCGTCACCACTCCACTCTCGGAACCTGAGCGTAGGAAAGTTCTTCGGCTTGCGCGGCGCACCTGGGCATTTTTCGAAAAATTTGCCGGCCCCAATGATCACTGGCTGCCGCCTGATCACTTTCAAGAGTCGCCGCGTGGAAGTGTGGCGCACTACACCACGCCGACCAACATCGGCATGTTCCTGGTATCCACTTTGTCAGCCTATGATCTGGGTTATATGGGATTGGTTGAGCTGGCGCTGCGTTTGCGCTCGACCTTTGAAACCATGGACGAGCTGGAACATTACCGTGGACATTTACTGAATTGGTACGACTCACAAACACTAACCGCGCTCCCGCCTCGTTACATTTCAACAGTGGATAGCGGCAACCTGGCAGCCTGTTTGATCACGCTTAGACAGGCTTGCCTAACTATGACAAATGAGTCTTTGCTGGACGGCAAACGCTGGCAGGGGTTACTTGCCATCATGGATATTCTGGCAGAAGTGCTGGAAACTCTTGAGAAGAACAACCCGCATCCTTCCATTGAATCATTTGAAGAAGAACTGACCAGTATTTACGAACGCGTGAGCACTGCCCAGAACCAGCCATCCACGTGGAAAATGACCCTCGACTGGCTGTCAGGCGAAGGCTGGGAAAGAGTCTCGTATCGCTTGATGGACCTGCTCAAGAGTCATCTCAATCTCAATCCTGAATCACTGAGCGATCTTCAGCTTTATCTTGATCTGATGCAGCATCACCTGCAGGATATGCAGCGCAGTTTGGATCTATTCGCCCCCTGGCTGAACCGTCCAGATGTGCCGCCTGAGTTGGGTGACATAGCGAGAACGGCTGTATGGCAGAATTTTCGTAATAGTCTGCCCGTTGAACTACCCGCATTGAGTGAAGCAGGGGCGGTCTATGAGCATATCAAAAGTTCGTTGAATGAATTTAAATCGCAGATAAGTGACAAGGCGGCGCTTGCGTGGTGTGAAAATTTAAGCGACGATCTATCAACAGCGCACTTGCGGGTATCGCCTTTGATTATCGGATTTCAGGAACTGGCAGAGCTGGCAGACGCTGCTGTAGCTGACATGGATTTCCGCTTTTTGTTCCATGAACGCCGCCAGGTTTTTCATATTGGTTACAACGCCAGCACCGAACAACTTGACCCAAGTTATTACGACCTGCTGGCATCTGAAGCCCGCATTGCCAGCCTGGTTGCGATCGCAAAGGGAGATGTGCCGCAAAGTCACTGGCAGCATTTGGGGCGCCCGGTGACGGTGGTGAACGGTAAACAGGTCCTGCTCTCCTGGAGCGGAACCATGTTCGAATACCTCATGCCGACCTTGTTTATCAGAAATTATGCCGGTACGTTCCTGTCAGATAGCTGTTATGCCGCACTTGATGCACAGATAAGTTACGGACAGGAACAACAGATTCCCTGGGGCAATTCGGAATCGGGTTACTATGCTTTCGATCTTAATTTAAACTACCAGTATCGTGCCTTTGGCGTGCCTGAGTTGGGGTACAAACGCGAACTGCACGAAGATCTGGTCGTTACTCCGTATGCCTCACTGATGGGACTTTCGCTTCAACCTCATAAAGTTATGGAGAACATGGCCCATCTGGAGCAGTTGAATATGCTCGGACGCTTTGGCTTTTATGAAGCGCTCGATTACACCAAAACGCGCATGCCCAAGTATCAGACTCAGGCGATCGTACAATCCTATATGGCGCATCATCAGGGCATGATCCTAATGGCGGCGAGCAATTATCTTTTGGAAGATGTCATCGTGCGGCGGTTCCATGCGGATGAGCGTATCAAGAGCGTGGAACTGCTTCTTCAGGAGAAGATACCGCAAAACCCGCCTATCGAATATCCGCACCCGGAAGAACCGGCGAATTTACCCAATGAGGCTGAGGCTGTGCGTGTTGTCAACAGCAGACCCTGGCGTAACCCGGTGGGCAGCGCCATTCCGCAGGTGCATGTCCTTGCACAGGGAGATGCGAGTTTGCTGATCACCAATGCAGGCGGTGGATTCAGTCAGTGGCGCGAATTCGCGTTGACACGCTGGCATGCCGACCCGACGTTGGATGCGTGGGGCACGTGGATCTATTTGCAGGATCGCGAGACCGGCGCACGTTGGTCCGTCACCTGCCAGCCTGCCGGATGTGCCCACGACAATCAAGAAGTCATGTTCTATCCGCATAAGGCTGAGTTCCAGCGATCCGATCATGGCATTTCCATGCGAACCGGAATCACCATCAGCACAGACGGGGTCGAGCTTCGGCGGGTGAACATCCTGAACGATACCGACCATCCACGGAAGTTGAAATTGACCAGCTATGGCGAAGTGGTCCTTTCCACACAGGTAGCCGATAGGCGGCATCCTGCATTTAACAAGTTGTTCATTGAGAGCGAATATCTTCCCAAAGAGAACGCGCTGTTATTCAAACGCCGTCCACGCTCTGCGGATGAAAAGACGGTCGTATTGATCCATGCACTGATCGTCGAAGCCGGGCGCAAAGTGACCGGCGGCCACGAAAGCGACCGCGCCAAATTCCTGGGTAGATCGCAGACGATGCATTCACCGCAAGCAGTCCAAGATCCAAATAGCCGCCTCACGGGTACAACAGGCGGAACACTGGATCCGATCATGTCGTTGGTGCAGGAGATCAATTTGTCCCCGCATGCAAAAACCAGAATCACATTTATCACTCTGGCAGCCGCCTCCCGAGCCGAGGCATTGGAAAAATTATCCCGCTACAGAACCGGTCAATCCGTCTATCGTGCCTTCAACGAGTCGCGTGCTTACTGTGAACGTGAACTGCTCGAACTCGGGCTGAACGCCTACGCCGTCGAAAATATCCAGCGCATCCTATCCGCGCTGCTTTACCCGGTTGGGACGTTACGTGCTGCGCCGCATATTCTGGCACAAAATGAAAAGGGACAATCCGGTTTGTGGGCGTTCGGCATCTCTGGCGATTTCCCGATCTTGCTGGTGCGTATCTCCGATGGTGAAACGCCGCTCTTGCGTGAAGCCTTGCAAGCCTTTGTGTATTGGCGCAGCCGCCACATCACCATCAACCTCGTTATCCTCAACGATCAGGATACCGGCTACGCACTCGAACTACACAACGCCATCCAACGCCGCATTCAACGCATGGGAGTCGATTCTTCGCTCAACCAACGCGATGGGATTTTCGTCCTGCACACCGACCAACTTGGGCAAGCTGACAAGATTCTATTTGAAACAGTAGCAGGCGTCATTTTGGATGAAAAGAACGGGACGCTTGCCGAACATGCCCGGCGATTAAATTCACAACTGACTCGCCTGCCGCAGTTCACCGCTTCACTCTCCCCGACAATTGATCCTGTTTCGACAGCTTCACTCTCCCTGCCAACGGATCTAAAAATGGACAACGGTCTTGGCGGCTTTAGTCACGACGGAAAAGAATATATCATCCATCTCAAATCAGGACAGCACACCCCACATCCGTGGATCAATGTGATCGCCAACCCGCAGTTTGGGTTTCTGGTTTCCGAATCAGGTTTGGGCAGCACCTGGGCAGAGAACAGCGGCGAGAATCGATTAACTCCCTGGCGCAATGACCCGGTCACCGATATGCCGAGCGAAGCGATCTACCTGCGTGACGAAGAGACCGGGCAGGTCTGGTCACCTACACCCATGCCTGCCGGTGCAGATACAACACATGTGATTCGACATGGCGCGGGCTATTCCATCTTTGAGAGCCAGAGTCATGGCTTGAATCAAAAACTGCGGCTATTCGCCGCGCCGGATGCACCAGTCAAAATTGCGCACCTGCGTTTGCAGAATCTGACAGATCGTCCGCGTCGTGTTACTGTCACCTATTATGCGGAATGGGTGCTTGGCACAACCCGCAATACACAACAAGCTTATGTTATGCCAGAATTCGACTCCGACAAGAATGCCTTACTCGCGTCCAATCGCTTCAACAGCGAGTTCGGCGAACGTGTGGCATTTCTAGCGTCCAATAAAAAGCCACACGGTGTCACCGCAGACCGCACCGAGTTTTTAGGACGCATGGGAAGTATGCGATTTCCAGCCGCACTCAAGCGCATCGGGTTGGAAAGCGCAGTCAACGCCGGGCTCGACCCGTGCGCTGTCATCCAATTACATGTTGACCTTGCACCAGGTGAGACTGAGGAAGTCTTTTTCTTGATCGGGGAAGGAAAAAGCCGGGATGAAAGCCTGCACCTGATCGGGCAGATCCAATCATCGGCGGAGGTTGAGGCGGTTTGGCAATCCGTCCAACATCACTGGGATGAGATCCTGGATACCATCACGGTTGAAACTCCTGATCCCAGTATGGATTTGATGCTCAATCGTTGGATGCTGTATCAGACGCTCACTTGCCGCATGTGGGGACGCACTGCGCTGTATCAATCGAGCGGAGCGTTTGGTTTCCGCGATCAACTTCAAGATGCAATGGCGCTTCTGCAAACCCGCCCTGATATTGCGCGCGCGCAAATCCTGGAAGCAGCGCGGCATCAATTTGATGCGGGCGATGTATTGCATTGGTGGAATCCGCCAGCGGGTCGGGGAGTGCGTACGCGTTTTTCAGATGACCTGCTCTGGCTGCCTTACGTCACTGCTGAATATGTTTCTGTGACTGGCGATGAATCCATTTTGCACGAGAACATTCCTTTTCTGATCGGTGAAACGCTCAAGCCCAATGAGATGGAACATTACACTCAGTTTGTGATCGGTGATAAAGATTTTTCGCTGTATGAACATTGTCGGCGCGCGTTGGAAAAGGGGACAACATCTGGCGAACATGATC
>JACZJC010000072.1 GCA_014860745.1 Anaerolineales bacterium | reverse complement strand
CTCCCACCCCATCCCTGCCAATCAACGAAACCGCAGCGAGCGGCCCGCCCCTGAGCTTAACTCTTTCCCTGCTGTGCTTTTGCATTGTCCTTTTATTGCTTATTGGAGTATTCGTTTTGGGGATTGCAGCCCGCCGCTCGGGGAGCACGGAGGATAGACTTTGAGTCCGCTATGGGTTTGCCTGCACGACGAATTCCACCGCCTCAATCGCTAACCCGAGGTTTGCCACTGAAAAACTGAAAGCGATACTCGCCCCCGGCTCGACCGCTCCGCCTTCCCAGCGTTTTACACCCACGACTGTCCCATTTCTATCATATGCCACCGCTGCCACCCAAACCCGGGCTGCAGCTTGTGATTCTGCGGGCAAGTACACCTGCCCGCTCAGTTGTGCAGATTTGCCATCCCAGCTGATTTGGGCGATGGTGTTGTTTAAAGTCGCTGGCAGATAACGAGAGGTATCGGATTGAATCGCGCTCAATAATTGGACTTGCACATGTACCGTTGCAGGCGAATCTGGAAAAAACACATAAACAGGCAGGGATGTATTTGACGGGAGAATGTCCAACGGCGGGAAGGCGGTCTGGCTGGCGAGCATATTATTGTTTTCATCGAACAAGGTGATCTGTGCGGAGATATTTTCCAATAGAGCGGGGGAGTCGTTTTGGATCAAGGCGAAACACCCCAAGCCGCCATCTGCCGTAGGGTGGCAAACGGTTTGGGTAATTGGAACAGGCATGGGCGTGGGGGTCGAGGCGCCTGTCGTCGCGGAGGATGGGTCTGGAATGATGAGAGTCATCCCAATGGACATGCTGTTCGGGCTGACATCCGGATTCGCAGCCCGCAATTCCTCCTGCGAAATCTTGAATTTTTCGGCGATCTCACTGATCGTATCGCCTGCTTGAACGATGTAAAGAAAGGGTGTGGAAGTTGGCAGGGGTGTTTCGAGGATGACAACAACATCGGGTGTGGAGCTGGGAGCAGAGGTTGCGGTTTGGTAGGGCTGGAGTGGAGCGTCTGAAGGCCGGACATTTGCGGAGGCACATGCGGAGATCAGCAAGGCCAGAAGAAGCGGGTTTTTTCGCATGGGATGATTATAATGGAGTGAAGCAGTGACACTCATCCGTAAGTTGACTGTCACCTGAAAATTTTTGGAGGAACAATGAAGTATCGTCATCTCGGCAGGACGGGAATTCGGGTAAGCGAATTGTCCTTTGGCTCGTGGGTTTCGTTTCATAACCAGGCAGATGTGAACCAGGCCATGAACATGATGGCTGCGGCGTATGATATGGGCGTGAATTTTTTTGACAACGCCGAAGTCTACGCGGGCGGCAAATCGGAACAGGTGATGGGGGATGTGCTCAAGAAATTGAAGTGGCGCCGCGGAAGCTATCTCGTTTCCACGAAATTCTATTGGGGCCTGCATGACTATGTCAACGAAAAGAATACGTTGAATCGAAAACGCCTCATCGAAGGCATCCATGGTTCGCTCGAACGCCTGCAGCTCGATTATGTGGATTTGATCTACTGCCACCGCCCCGACTCAACGACCCCCATCGAAGAGACCGTGTGGGCCATGCACAACATCATCGAAAGGGGCAAAGCCTTGTATTGGGGAACCTCTGAGTGGGCTGCGGCGGAAATCGTCGAAGCGATTCAAATTGCAGAGCGCCATCACCTGCACAAGCCGGTGGTGGAACAGCCGCAATACAATATGTTCGAACGCAAACGGTTCGAAGGCGAGTACATCCGCTTTTACAAGGAATATGGATACGGCACAACGGTATGGAGTCCGCTGGCATCGGGTTTTCTTTCGGGCAAATATCAGGGCGGCATCCCCAAAGACAGCCGCGCCGCCCTCAAAGGATATGACTGGCTCGAGTCTCGCATGAAGGACAAGGAGAGGCTTGCGAAAGTCGCCGCACTCGAGCCGATTGCAAAGGAGCTTGGTTGCACGCTTTCACAGCTGGCCCTGGCCTGGTGCTTGAAGAATCCGTTCGTGAGCACGGTCATCACCGGCGCAAGCCGCGTGGAGCAGATTCATGAAAATATGAAAGCTGTCGATGTGGCGGATCAGATCACGGCGGAAATCATGGAAAAAATCGATGTGATCTTCGAGATCAAAAAAGAGGAAGACGACGATTAAATAAAAAATCGGGACACAGTGACGTGTCCCGATTTTTTATACCTTTGTAAAATAATTTTCCTCCACCTGCTGCCAGGTTTCATCGCGCAGTTTCATGTACTTCGTCAGCATTGGGTGCACGCGTGACAATTCCTCATGGATTTTTTGTGCCACCCTGCGGATCGAGAAATGCGCATTCGCCGCCGTGCGGAGCTGGCAAAACGCATACGCTTCGCGCAGGTTGAATTGAGCCAGCACGCGGCGCTTGAATCCATTTGGAACGATATATTGCGCGACATCCGGGTTGAAGTCATATAACTTTTCGTACATCTGGATCGCGGCTTTCATCGCCGCCTCATACTTGGACCCGAAACCTGCCTCTGTTACGAGAAGCGGAATCGTATACCCGAGCCTTGTTGTCAGCCGTTGTGGCGTCTGAGTCATCATGCGGTGACGTTTGAATTCGGCGAATGCGCCCTGATCCATGACAAGGTCGAAGGTATAGGTGGAATATTCCAGTTCGCGCAGGGGGATGTCATATTTGCCGAGCTTCCCAAGCAAAGACTCCGCAAGTCTTTCGCGCTCTTTCTTTTTCAAGGATTTGACATACGCCAGCGCATTGGCATACGGCATTTCGTTGAAACGATACAGGGCCGCGGCAAGGATTTTCTTTTCGCCGTCTTTGTCGTGGTCAATCAGGCTGCACCATTCGGGTTTTGGATTTACGTCATCGTGCCCTAAGGGTATTTGCGATCTATGGTTTGTGATTTCTGTTGTTGTTTCAACTAAATAGGGAACAGCCTCGGCATATTTCACCAGTGTGGGGGTTTCGGCTTTGGATACCTCCTTTACCGTTTGGCCGATCTGACGGACTTCTTCCAATGGGTGCGAGAGCATTTTGCGGATCATCATTTCGATCACGCGGGCGTTGGCTGTCATGCCCACGTTGGCATTTGCGGCGGCGGGCAGGATGAAGCGGCATCTATCCACATATTGGGAACGGATTCGGCGGTCGTAGGCTTCATCGGATTCATTTTCGCGGCGCGGGGTTCTTTCGAGGATGAGATTCTTGACCGGGTCGAGCGATTCAGCATAGGTCGAGAAAAGGAGGCGAACGGATTGGATGAATTCATCCCGCAGGGGATGTCCATCCAGTTCAGGAGGAATCGTGAAGTCGTCCGCTCCCCATTTTTGGTACCGTGTCGATTTTTCGGTGTACGAGGCGAGACGGCTGCTCTCGATGGTTTCGATGGCGACGCGCGAAACGTTTTCAAAGGCGAGGTGTAAAACGGCATGTTCGGCGACCGAGGCGTGACCATAGCCGACGACCCATTTTTCGTGAAACTGAGCAGACTTTTCTTCGCTCAATTCTGTGGCGATCTCACGGAAGGATTCAGGCGCGCGGGATGTTTTTGCGAATGCCACGGCAATGGTCTCCGGGCTGAGCGCGCGCGGTGAGAGCAGGTAAATATCTCTTTGTGGCATGGCTATCCGAGCGCCTTCATTTGCCTGCCGCCCAACAGGTGCAGGTGGATGTGAAAGACGGTCTGACCGGCGCCTGCGTTTGTGTTGATAATGAGTCGATAGCCGCTCTCGGCAATGCCTTCCTGAGCGGCGATGACTTTTGCGGTTGTGATTAGATGACCAATCAACGGTTCATCGTCGAGAATCAGCATGTTGACCGAATCGATGTGCTTGTTTGGCACGATCAGGATATGGGTGGGGGCGGCAGGGTTAATATCGCGGAAGGCGGTTGCCTGTTCATCGCGATAGACGATATTGCCGGGGATGTCCCCTTTGATGATCTTACAGAAGAGACAGTCAGTCATTTGAAGCCTCCTGAAAATTATGGGGTCGGCATGGGGCCGTAGGTGTCGCTGCACACAATATCATAGTAAGTATGTTCAACTTCTTTGTTGGCTTGCGCATACGCCGCGGCTTCCTTGCCAATGCCGCGGACCTGGTCGATGGCGGTGAAAATATCATTGATATCATAACGCGGGAGGGTCATCAGCGGGTCATTGATCTGGCCTTCGGGCAGGTAGCCCGGGCGTTCGGGGTCGAACACATCTGCCAGTGGAATCCAGTTATACATAACTGGTCCGCGCGGGTTGGTAGTGAATCCAAGCTGGTACTTGAGCAGGCGTGCGGCTTCCACCGGCCGCAACCCAAATCCGCCATTGGGCCAGATGAAGCCAATGGGGGTTTTCGCGTATTTATTTGCAAAGGCATCGAGTGATCCTTGCAATTCGCGCGCGATGACCGATTTTGCGGATTCGTCGGAGAGGATGGTTTCCGCAGTTACTCCCTGTGCCTGGTGGTCCACCCAACCCTCATATTCCATTTCGATATTTTCCTGCCAGAGCAGTTCCGGGATCTCCGGGTCACTTTGCCAGCCGTTGACGACAGGCCAGCCCCAGTTCTCCCAATATTCGCGGTAGTACTTGTAATAATATTCCTCTTCGTAATTTCCATCCTGAATGATCAAGACCGAGCGCGGAGGAATGATGATATTGCGCTCGATGAAGAAGAGGAATTGCTTCATGTTGATCGCTTCGAAGCCCTGAGATTTTAACAGTTCCATGGTTCTCATAAAATCACCCACCTGGATTCCATTCGGTTCAAGGGCTGTACCGGTTTGGATCCCTCCAACGCGGATGATCATGACTACGGTGCCCGGTTCGGCGTTTGACGGATTCCATTTGTTCCTTAAGTACCTGCAGGTTTTATCCACATAGGTATGCGGGCTGTCGAGCGGATTTAAAAAGGTGGTCTGAAATGTCGGGGGCAGTGCGGGTATAGTGGCGGAAAAAATCTCAGGCGATTCTGCCAGGGTGGCGTCGGTGATGGATGGGTCCTCCGTTGGAACGGCGGAGTTTGAAGCGAAAGGCTCGCAGGAAGCCAGGATCATTACGATTAAGAGGATGAGAATGAATTGGTAAAGGATGTGTTTAATATTGTTCGTTTGCTTATTCATAGATACCACATTGTAAACGAATTTCAGGGAATGAAATAAAAGGGTAACCAACAGCGCTAGTTACCCTGCTTTTTGTCATTGATCTATTATTTATTTCTAAGGATTGGATGGAATTGGCCCATAGGCGGGGGCGCAGATGATATCGTAATATTCGAGTTCGATGGCCTTGTTCTGCTCTGCAAATGCCGCAGCTTCCTGTCCTATGACGCGGACGGAGTCGATATTATCGCGGGCGTTGATATCTGTATAGCGCGGCAGGGTCATCAATGGGTTGCCGGCCGGCGTTTCAGGGATGGCGAAGGGGTTATCCGCATTGACCGTATCGGCTTGGGGAACCCAGTTATACATCACGGGTCCGCGCGGGTTGACGGTGAACCCGAGTTTGTAGCCCAGCTGGGTTCCGATCTCCACGGCTCGTTTGGTGAATCCGCCGCCGGGCCAGATGTAGGCGATGGGTGTTTTGTTGAAGTATTTTTGAAAAGTTGAGATTACGCCGCTCATCTCGGATGTAATAAACTCATCTGTTGAACCTTCGCTAATGGGGATGTTGTGAATATACCCATGAGCTTGAAAATCCACCCAGCCTTCGGCAGAAAGCACGGCATGTTCTGCCCAAAGATCAGGCCTCTCGTCCATCCCAATATATGCATTGATCACAGGCCAGCCCCATTTTTCGTAATAGGTTCGGAAATGGTCGTTGTATTTTGAAGAGCTTCCCGCGCGGTCGTCTACAATCAATAAAACAGAGAGCTGGGGTATTCTTGCATTAGTATACATAAAATCCGACATTTGCTGCATATTGATTGCTTCAAAGCCAGCGTCATGCAGGTCGTTCATTAATCGTTTGAGATCCTTGCTTGCAATCGTTAAACTTCCAAAATCGGATGTGGTGGCGTCTTTATCGATGCGATGTATCATGATGGTCATCACCACCGTCCCCGGGATGGAGTTGTTCGGGTCCCATTTGTTTTTGAGGTACTGACAGGCATCCGCTACATAGGTACGCGGGATGTCGTGTGATTTCAAAATGGAAGTTTGATACGTTCCGGGTAAGGCGGGCGGTGTGCGCTGGATGGTTGCAGTTGGAATTGGTGTTTCGGTTGGAGCAGGGGTTTCAGTAGGGATGCTAATCTGTGCCAATGCGGTTTCGAACGCGGCGGTTTGAACGACGGCCGGGTCGGCGGTAACAGCTGCGGGTTGGCAGCCTGCCAATAGCAGGGCAAACAGGCTGAGGGTAAGGATGAAGCGAGGTTTTGTCATGCGGCGAATTCTACCTGAAAAAGAGAGACGTCTGCCAATGCAAACGTCTCTCTAATCGCTAAACTCTAATCTCAGGTTTATTCATCCGACCTGCCCGCAATGAAATCTTCCACTTTTTGGTGGGCGACCTCATCCTTGAATTGTTTGGGGGGCGTCTTGAAAAAATAGGATGACGGGCCAACGATGGGACCTGCAAGTTCGCGGTCGAGCGCGATCTTGGCGCAGCGCACGGCGTCGATTATCACACCGGCGGAGTTGGGGCTGTCCCACACTTCAAGCTTGAGTTCGAGGTTGAGCGGCACGTTGCCGAAGGTGGTGCCCTCCATGCGGATGTAGCACCACTTGCGGTCAGTGAGCCAGGGGACGTGATCGCTTGGGCCGACATGGACATTATCCTTGCCCATGTCGTATGGAACCATGCTGGTGACGGCATTGGTTTTGGAAATCTTTTTGCTTTCGAGACGTTCACGCTCGAGCATGTTGAGGAAGTCGGTATTGCCGCCGAAGTTAAGTTGATAGGTGCGGTCGATCTTCACGCCTCGATCTACGAACAAGCTGGTCAATACACGATGGACAATCGTCGCCCCGACTTGACTCTTGATATCGTCGCCGAGGATGGGCAGGCCTGCATCGGCAAAGCGTTTGCCCCAGTATTCAGAGGAAGCGATGAAAACGGGAATACCGTTCACGAAGGCGCAGCCCGCTTCGAGGATCTGTTCCACATACCATTTGGTGGCCATCTCCGAACCGACGGGCAGGAAGTTTATGACGACGTCAGTCTTGGTTTCACGCAGTAGTTTGACGATATCGGCAGTGGAGCCAGGCGCTTTTTGGATGATTTCGCTTAGGTATTTGCCCAGCCCATCGTGGGTCATACCGCGTACGACAGGCACATTGAGGCGGGGGACATCCGCAAACTTATAGGTGTTGTTTGGCTCGGCGAAGATGGCTTCGGAAAGGTCTTTGCCAACCTTGGTGGCGTTCACGTCGATGGCGAGCGTGAACTCGATATCGCGCACATGATAGTCGCCCAACTGGGTATGCATGATACCGGGGATGGTCTCATCCTTTTTTGCATTTTTGTAGAATTGCACGCCCTGAACGAGGGACGAGGCGCAATTTCCCACGCCAATAATGGCGACTCGTACTTTTTTATTTGCCATGAATTTTTCTCCTTGAATTTTGGTTGCAGTTTCCTTGTATCTTCCGGACAGCTTTCATCTCAGATATACCCGTGAAGTATAATCTTACTGTAGGTAAAAATGGCCATTGATCGGGTAAAACTTCTCGAACGTCTCTTTGAAATTACGCGCGGTCTGAGCGCATCCGTGGATGCGGAGACCTATCTTCAATCCATCATTTCCGCCGCCGCCGAATTGACTGCCAGCGAGACCGCTTCCCTGCTGGAGTATGACGAGGTCTCGCAGGAGTTTTCTTTTAAATTTGTGCCGTGGTTCCATCGCGACGCGGTCAAATCCGCAAAGGTTCCGCTGGAGGGAAGCGCGGCGGGCTGGATCTTCCTGAATGTCAAACCGCTCGCCATCGACGACGTGACAAAAGACAGCCGTCATTACAGCAAGATCGACGACCTCGTCGGTTTTAAAACCAGGTCCATTTTGGGCGTGCCGCTCATTCTTCATGGACGACCCGTGGGCGTCTTCGAAGCCTTCAACAAAAAAGACAAGTATACAAGGGAGGACATCCTCGTCCTCGAGACGCTTGCTTCACTCGCCACCACTGCTCTGCAGAATGATATGCTTGAAAAAAACATCTTTTCATCCCAGGAAGAGGCGCGCGAACTGGATAAATTGAAAAATGAATTCATCGCGATCACCTCGCATGAATTGCGCACCCCGCTGGGTTTGATCCTCGGCCACGCCACATTTTTGCGCGAACTCATCGGCAGCGAATTCCACGAACAGGTGGAAGCCATCATTCGCAACGCATCGAGGTTGAAGGAGATCATCGAAAGCCTCGCCAGCGTGGATAATTATGAAACAGGCGGCTCCCTCGTTCGTTCGCGCAGGGTCTCGGTTGCGCGGATCATCGAAGATGTTTCGGCATCTTTTCATGAGATGACCAAAAGCAAGGGCATTTCCCTCAAGACAGAGATCAAGGATGGCCGCGAATTGTGGGTTGATATCGACGGCGGAAAGATCGCCATTGTGCTAAGCAACCTGCTCAAGAACGCGCTCACCTTTACCAACGAAGGCGGCCATGTTCTCATCCGCGGCGAACAGCAGCCTGAATATATTGTGGTCTCCGTTAAAGATGATGGTTTGGGCATCCCTGCCAAAGACCTGCCTCGAGTCTTCGACCGTTTCTATCAGGTTGAGTCCCATCTCACACGCCGGCATGGCGGCATGGGGCTGGGTCTCTCCGTAGCCAAGGTGATGATCGAGATGCACGGCGGACGCATCTGGGCAGAAAGCCAAGAAGGCGTTGGCAGCACCTTCACCTTCCTTTTGCCTGCCAATAAAAAGAATGAACCCGAGTCCCCGCCGCCCTTTGTGGGGTAATGTTTTCATCCCGTCAATTCGTTGACGGGATTTTTGTTTCTTTGATACACTCACGCCCATTAACCTCATGTCATTGCGAGGACGAAGTCCGAAGCAATCTCCCCTTGAATTGGAAAAAATCATGCAGCGCCTCAACCAACAATTTGACCTGATTCGCCAATCCGCCACCGTAGCCATGGCAGACCGAATCCTCGCGCTAAAAGCCAGCGGGAAGAGCATCATCGGCTTGCAGATGGGCGACCCCGATTTTGGAACTCATCCCGCGATTGTGGATGCGGCCCTCAAAGCCATGCAAGATGGGCTGACTCACTATGGCCCATCCCGCGGCTATGCAGACCTGAGAACTGCTGTTGCAAAAAAACTGATTCGCGACGAAGGCGTTACCTACGATCCAACCTCCGAAATTCTTATCACACATGGCGGCATCCATGCCTATTACCTTGCCATGCAATCCATTCTCACAGCGGGCGATGATGTTTTGATTCCAGATCCGTCGTGGGCGACTCATTCCAACATGGTCATCATGCTGCGCGGAAATGTGAACCGCGTCCCTGCCCCCGCTGACAATGGATTCATTCCCCATTTCGACTCCTGGCTGAAAGCGCTGACTCCCAAAACCCGCGCCATTGTCTTGAATTATCCATCCAACCCGACAGGCGCATATCCCTCGCGCGAGTATCTGCAGAAATTGCAGGACTTTGCCGCAAAACACGATTTGTGGATCGTGAGTGATGAAGTCTATGGCAGCTTGTATTATGAAGAGAGGCCTACTTCTGCAGCGGCGATTGAAGGCGCAAAGGAAAGAACTCTGCTTGTCAACAGCCTTTCCAAATCCTACGCGATGACAGGCTGGCGGGTTGGCTTCCTTGCTGCACCTCAACATGTGATCGAAAATGCTTTGAAAGCAGGGCAGAACTCCATCACCTGTGTGGCTCCCTTCATTCAAAAAGCCGCTGCCTTTGCGTTGACCGATCCTGCAATTCAGAACGTCGCTGCGGAAATGCGTAGTGCGTATGCCCACCGCCGCGAATTGGTTTTACGCCTGTCACATGAATTGGAAGCTGAAAAAATTAAGGTGATCCCCCCGCAAGGCGCATTTTATTTCTTCCTTGACCTGCGCGCTTTGAAGATGGCTTCGGTTGAAATGTGTGAAAGGATTTTGGACGAAATGGGTGTAGGGCTTGTGCCCGGCTCGGCTTTTGGCGAACAGGGTGAGGGATTCATCCGTATGGCCATCGCCGCTTCCGATGAAGATGTGGAAGCGGGATTCAGAAAGATCGTGGAGTGGGCGGAAAAGCAGTAATCAGTTGACAGTTACCAGTTGGTGGTTGAGTTGGCCGAGTGTTCTTCGAGGCCGTATCGAAACCACCAAGGAGACAGTATGAAAGTATCCTTCCAGGGCGAACCCGGCGCATATTCCGAACAGGCGGTTTTCAATTATTTTGGGGATGTGGAAACCATCCCATGTGAGTCATTCGATACGATGTTTGATTCTGTAATTTCGGGCAGGAGCGATGCCGCTCTGGCGCCGATTGAGAATTCGCTGGCGGGCAGTATCCACCAAAACTATGATCTCCTCCTTCGCCATGACCTGCATATCGTGGGGGAGTACCTCCTGCGCGTACAGCATTGTTTGATTACAAATTCAGGTGTGAAAAAAGAGGATATCAAAAAGGCCATCAGCCATCCGCAGGCGTTGGGACAGTGCGCGAATTACTTGCGTTCGCATGGAATCAAAGCGGAACAGGTCTACGACACAGCAGGGAGCGTGAAGATGCTCAAAGAGTCAGGCGCGCGGGATATTGCGGCGATTGCGTCGAAGCGGGCGGCTGAATTGTACGGAATGCAAATTCTGGAGGAAGGCATCGAGGATGACGCGGAAAACTATACGCGTTTTCTCGCTGTCAGTCGAGAATCAGTTGTCCCGAAGGATGAAGCGAAGACTTCCATCGTGTTCACATTGAAAAATCAGCCGGGCGCTTTGTTCAAAGCGTTGAGCGTCTTTGCATTACGCGATCTCGATCTTACAAAAATCGAATCGCGTCCGCTTCAGGGCAAGCCGTGGGAGTACCTTTTTTATATTGATTTCATCGGCTCTGTGCAAGATGAGGTTTCAAAACACGCGCTCGAGCATTTGGGGGAATACGCGGTGATGCTGAGGGTGCTGGGCTCGTATCCAAGATTTCGCGGGTAAATTCAGCCTTGACAAAACAGAATTTATGTTCTAAAATCCCGTCACAAAGAGTAACCAAACGGTTACATAAAGGAGACCATGAGACGAGATGTTTTCCAGGCCATCGCAGACCCCAATCGCCGCGCGATTCTGAGTTTGCTTGCCGCCCAACGAATGACACTTAATGGTGTTGCCGAGAATTTTCGCATCAGCCGTCCGGCAGTCTCGCGTCACATCAAGATATTGAAAGAGTGCGGCTTGGTGGTCGTCATTCCACAGGGACGCGAGCGGTTTGTGGAAGCGCGCTTCGACAAGTTGGGCGAAGTAAGCGATTGGATCGAGCAGTATCGTCAAATTTGGGAAAACAGGTTTAACCGCCTTGATGATTTATTGGAACAAATGAAAAAGGAGAAATGATATGCCCTCGAAAAATAAAGTGACTGTGACCGCCGAACCCGGCAAGCAGGAGTTGTTCATCACCCGCGAATTCGACGCGCCGCGTGAGTTGGTTTACAAGGCTCACATTGACCCGAAACTATATGTTCAATGGCTCGGTCCGCATGGCTATGAGATGATCCTCGAAACCTTCGAGCCTGTCAGTGGCGGGAAGTATCGTTACATCCACAAGGACAAGACTGGAAATGAATTTGGGTTTCACGGTTGCTTCCATGAAATGTCGGAAGAGGTGATGATCTAAACTTTTGAGTTTGAAGGATACCCCGGTCACGTTTCCCTTGATTGCATGACTCTGGAAAGATTGCCCGGCAATCGAACGAAGGCAACGATTCATTCTGTCTTTCAATCTGTCTCTGACCGGGACGGCATTGTCCAATCTGGAATGGAGAAGGGGGTCAGAGAAGGCTACGAGCGGCTGGATGATATTCTGGCAAAGGGATTCTAATATATGCCTGTAAAGTTGGTTGCGGCTGAATTCTTTAAGCGATTAAAGGCGCTTCGTTCACCTGCAGTGGTCAAGTCTCACAGCCATCTTGCGTCGAATGGGGATGATGCCATTCTCGGCGTTCGTATGGGACAAGTCTTTGCGCTGGCGAAAGAATTCATGTCCATGTCATTGGATGAGATCGAGAAGATGCTCGAAAGCTCCATTCATGAAATGCGAGTTGGCGCGGTTAGTATCATGGATTTTCAGGCACGCAGCAAAAAGACAACTGCGGAACGAAGAAAAGAACTCTTTGATTTGTATATCCGCCGCCATGACCGCATCAACACCTGGGATCTGGTGGATCGGTCTGCTCCGTGGGTGGTAGGGAGTTATCTCTTTGACAAGCCGCGCAAGGTTTTGTATAAACTGGCGAAATCCAAGAAGATGCCCGAACGCCGCACGGCCATTGTCAGCACGCTTTATTTCATCGGCAAAGGCGATGTAGACGATGCCTTCAAACTTGCCGAGTTGATGTTGTTCGATAAGGAAGACCTGATCCACAAGGCGAACGGCTGGGCATTGCGCTTCGCAGGTGACAAAGAGCGCAAACGCCTTGTGAGGTTTTTGGATGAATATGCCGCAACCATGCCACGCGTCACCTTGCGCTATGCCACCGAGCACTTTGATAAAAAACAACGAGACCATTATTTGAAATTAAAGGATCAGGAATAGGAGAATCCATGAGTATCTTTTTTGAAATTCACGTCGATGATATGCAGCGTGCTGTACACTTTTATCAAACCGTCTTTGGTTGGAAGATGAGTCGCAACCCCGGTGTGTCCATCGAATATTACGATATTGAAACGGGCGATTCACGCGGGGGGCTGCTTCAGCGCCCAGTGAAGGCGCCTGCACCCGGGCAGGGGACAAATGCGTTCATCTGTTCGTTGGAAGTGGAGAATTTTGATGCGACTGCCGCGAAGATTCTGTCTCTTGGCGGGCAGGTGGCCTTGGAAAAGTTCCCGATTGTGGGCAGATGCTGGCAGGGATATTTTATCGATACCGAAGGCAATACCTTTGGCATCTTTGAAGTGGATGAAAAGGCTGGCAGGTAAGAAGGAAAGTCTATGAATCAATACCTTGTCTTGTTACGCGGAATCAACGTCGGCGGAAAGAACATCATTAAAATGGCAGACTTGAAAGCCAGTTTTGAAGCGATGGGCTTTTCGAATGTGATCACGTACATCCAAAGCGGAAATGTCCTGTTTCAGTCTGAAGAAAAAGATAAGGCGTCGTTGACGGACAAGATCGAAAAGGGACTTTCCAAGCGATTTAATTTTGAGGCGAAGGTGGTGGTGATCTCTCAAAAGGAACTCGCTGCCATTATCCGCGATGCGCCAGATGAATTCGGTAAAGATGAGAAGAAGTTCAGGTATGACGTCATCTTTTTGAAGGAACCGCTTACGCCAAAGGAAGCGATGAAAAGCGTTAGCACAAGAGAAGATGTGGATACTGCTTATGCAGGCAAACAGGCGCTTTATTTTTCACGTCTCATCAGCCGCGCTGCGCAAAGTCACCTCACAAAAATCATTGGCATGCCGGTCTATCAGAATATGACCATCCGCAACTGGAACACGACCACCAAACTTTTGGCACTCATGGAAGGACAAAATGGCTAAGACGAATTTCCAATCTCTGGATGAATATATTGCGGCATGCCCGCAGGACTCGCAAGCCTATTTGCGGGAGATCCGCAAGCTGATTCGCGCTCTGGTGCCTAAGGCGAAAGAGAAGATCAGTTATCAGATCGCGTGCTTTGAGTTGAACGGCAGGAACTTGATCCATTTTGCGGGGTGGAAAAAGCATGTGTCGCTGTACCCGGTTCCGGCGGGGGATGAAGCGTTCGAGTCCGAAATATCCAAATATGTGGACGGCAAAGGCACGGTCAAGTTTCCGCTCGATGAACCGCTTCCGATCAAGTTGATTGAAAGAGTCATTAAATTGCATCTTGCTGTGAACAAGAAGCAAGCAAAAGGAGAATCAAAATGAAAAAAGTTACCCCATTCTTATGGTTCGATTCGCAGGCTGAAGAGGCGATGAACTTTTATGTCTCGCTCTTCAAGAATTCAAAGGTGAACAGCGTCTCACGCGGACCGGATGGCAAAGCGTTCACAGTAGCGTTTGAGTTGGATGGACAGGAATTCACTGGGTTGAATGCGGGACCGCAATTCAAGTTTAACGAAGCAGTCTCCATGTTCGTCAACTGCGAAGACCAAGCCGAAGTGGATTATTTCTGGAACGCCCTCACTGCCGACGGGGGCGAAGAGTCGATGTGTAGTTGGTGCAAGGACAAGTATGGGCTGTGGTGGCAGATCGTCCCGAAGCAGTTGGGCGAGTTGATGGGCGACCCCGACCCGGTTAAATCCAAGCGTGTGATGGATGCGATGCTGAAGATGAAAAAGATCATCGTTGCCGATCTGCAAAAGGCGTATGATGGGAAGTAATTCGGACAAATTCTATCTTGACTGTATAGAAAATTTGTTCTAAAATATACCAACCATCAGTCACGATGAGGAGATTTTTATGAGCCCCAAAAAAGATATCCAGAAGCCTGCGAAGAGCGTCGCCAAGGGATTTTCGGACGAAGAAAAAGCCGCGATGCGGGAGCGCGCCAAAGAGCTGAAGGCGGAAGAGCGCATGAACAAGGACAGGGCGGCAGGGGAAAGCGCCTTGTTCGCGGTGGTTGCCGCGTTGCCCGAACCGGATCGCTCCATGGCGAAACGGATTCATGAGATCGTCAAAGCCAGCGCGCCAGCCCTTTCGCCAAAAACCTGGTATGGGATGCCCGCATATGCCAACAAAGACAGCAAGGTCGTCTGCTACTTCACACCTGCGTCGAAATTCAACTCAAGGTATGCGACGTTCGGCTTCAACGATGATGCGAACCTCGACGATGGGAACATGTGGGCAACCTCCTTTGCGCTGGCGAAGATAACCGCAGCCGAAGAAGCGAAGATCGCCGCGCTCGTGAAAAAAGCGGTGAGCTAGTGACTATTTGCGTCTTGACTGACTAGAAAAAATGTTCTAAAATATTGGTTCCTTTGTCTTGGGTGGGTAAAAGCAACTTTGCTTTTACCCACCCATTTCGTTATCAGCAAGGTGGGCAGGCTTACATAAAGAATTAGAAAAGAATTTCGACTTTTAGAGAATTTGGAGACTTTAATATGAAGACGCAAAAAATACTTCCCCCATCTGTTTCAGAATTGAGAGCACTCTTCAACGGCAAGGTCATCGCATCCGATGACCCACGTTATGAAGAAGCGCGTACTCCTTTTTACGGCGGCATGGAGAAACATCCCGCAGCCATTGTCCGCGCGGCAGATGCGGGTGACGTGTCGCGTCTTGTTTCATTGGCACGCGAACATGGCTTTGAACTCGCAGTTCGCAGCGGTGGTCACAGCAACGCGGGTTATTGCACCAGCGATGGCGGCATTGTGCTCGACCTCTCCACAATGAAAAAATTGGAGATCGATCACGAGAATCAAACTGCCTGGGTTGAATCGGGAATGACCGCAGGCGAATATACAGCCGCAGTCGGCGCGCATGGATTTGTCACCGGCTTTGGAGATACCGGCTCGGTCGGTCTGGGCGGCATCACGCTTGGCGGCGGCGTCGGTTATCTCGTCCGCAAATATGGGCTGACCATTGATAACCTGCTCGCGGCAGAAGTGGTCACCGCCGATGCTCAACTCTTGCATGCGGATGAAAACTCTCACGCCGATCTCTTCTGGGCGATCCGCGGCGGAGGCGGCAATTTCGGCGTGGCAACTCGTTTCAAATTTAAACTTCATAAACTGGATAAAGGCTACGGCGGGATGTTGGTCCTGCCAGCCACAGCGGACGCCATCGCCTCTTTCTTAGCCGAAGCTGATTCTGCTCCCGATGAACTTTCCGCCATCCTGAACGTGATGACCGCGCCGCCCATGCCCTTCCTTCCAGAAGAGGTGCATGGCAAATTGATTCTGATGGCGATGATGTTCTACGCCGGTGACGCAGAAGCAGGGGAGCAGGTTATGTCAAAATTCCGTGCCATTGCCACACCCTATGCAGACATGTTGCACCCGATGGATTACTCAGAACTCTTCCCACCCGAAGAAGGCGGCTATCATCCCATGGCAGCGGGTCGCACCATGTTCCTCGATCATGTGGATGGTTCAGTAGCTCAATTCATTCTTGATACCTTAGCCAAGTCCACGGCCATGATGGCAGTGACTCAACTGCGTGTACTCGGCGGTGCAATGGCACGTGTCCCTGCGGAAGCGACAGCATTCGCCCATCGTGAATCAAAGATCATGGTAAACCTGGCAGCGTTATACACCAACCCTGAAGAGAAAGACCATCACGAAGCCTGGGTTTCTAAATATGAAGAAGACTTGCGCCAAAGCGACAAAGGCGCATACGTCAACTTCCTTGGCGCGGTGGATAAGAAACAAGTCCGCGCGGCTTACCCTGGCGATACGTGGAAAAAGCTCAGCGAGATCAAGAAGAAGTACGATCCGAAAAATCTATTCAGATTGAATCAGAACATTCCTCCCAAATAGGATTCTTTGACATGGGCAAAGTCATTTTAGGTACGACCATATCGCCCAGCAGCAGAACGCATCTCCGTTTCCGTTTTATTCGGCGAAACATCTACTATGGAATATTTTAGAAATAGATAAGGATATTTAATGAAAACCTTTTATCAAATCTTAGCGAATACCGTTCTAGCCAACGTCACGAATATGACAGTTTGGTTTGCGATGATATTTTTTATTTACCTTGAAACCAGATCCGTCACTGCTACTTCGATCGTTTCAGGAATTTATCTTGTAATGACGGCTGGCTTGGGTATTTGGTTTGGCAGTTTGGTTGACCATAACAAGAAAAAGAATGTCATGATTCTTTCAGGCGTAATTTCTTTAATCATTTATATAATTGGTTTTGCGCTTTATGTAAGCACGCCTGCCGAAGAATGGAAAAATCCAACCAGTGTTACGTTGTGGATTCTTAATGTACTCCTTTTAGTTGGTGTGATTGCAGGGAACATCCGCTCGATTGCAGTGCCAACCTTGGTGACGATTTTGATTCCCGAAGATGAGCGTGCCAAAGCCAATGGACTCACTGGCACCGCCTTTGGTATCGCATTCCTAATCTGCTCTGCCATCAGTGGTTTGTTGGTTGGCGCGGGTGGCATGTATTATGTTTTGATTCTTGGTATCGCGATGATGCTTCTTTCAATTCTTCATATCTGGTTTGTAGAGATTCCAGAAAAAGAGATCGTGCATCTTGAACATCAACCCAAAGTGGATTTGCGCGGCACCTTTGCCGTGGTCGCGGCGATTCCTGGTTTAATGGCGTTGATCCTTTTCTCCACCATTAACAACTTTTTAGGCGGCACATTCATGGGTCTTATGGATGCGTATGGTCTATCGCTTGTTTCTGTAGAAGCCTGGGGTTTGCTCTTTGCGGTGATCAGCTGCGGTTTTATTATTGGCGGGTTGTTTATCGCCAAATATGGTTTGGGTAAAAATCCGCTGGTGGCGATGTTCGCCGCCAACATCATTATTTGGATCATCTCGGCAGTCTTTACGATTCAACCGTCCATCATCTTGCTTGCGGTGGGCATGTTAATTTACATCAGTGTTGTACCGTTTATCGAAGCTGCCGAGCAGACGATTCTTCAAAAAGTTGTCCCGCAAGAAAGACAGGGACGGGTATTCGGTTTCGCTCAAAGCGTGGAGCAATCCGCCGCGCCTCTGACGACGTTTTTGATTGGTCCCATTGCTGAGACCTTTTTCATCCCGTTTATGACGACTGGTGCGGGCGTTGGCTTAATCGGCGGTTGGTTTGGCACAGGCGCAGATCGAGGCATTGCTTTGGTATTCACAGTCACGGGTATTATTGGTTTAGTCCTAACAGTAATGGCCATGAATACAAAATATTATCAATTGCTGTCCAATAGATATATGAACGATGTGCCCGCTGCGAGCTTGCCTGAAAGCGAGTTGGCGTAAGGAGTATGTATGACGAATTCTAATTTCCCCAAAATCGGCTCGCCAGCCACCCGCGCCTTGGAAGCGGCGGGATATACGGATCTCAAGCAGTTGACCAAAGCCACTGAAGCGGATCTTGCTCAGTTGCATGGGATGGGACCAAAGGCGCTTGGCATTCTACGTGAAGCGTTGCAGGCGGAAGAAGGCTTATCGTTCAAACAGGGCAAGGCGGGGGAGAAGTTGAGAAAGAAAGGCTCGCCTGTCAGCCGAACTGATCAGGTGGAGGAATTTCTGCGGGAACTGGGTCACCCGCTCAAAGCGGAGGTGGAAGCGGTGCGTACCATCATCAAGAGTGTTAATAAAGACATCAATGAAGAGATCAAGTGGAAGGCGCCATCGTTCAATTACAAAGGCGAGTACATGGTGACGTTTAATTTGCGGGAGATGAAACGCATTCATCTGGTGTTTCATAATCCGTTGATTCCCAAAGTCAAAAGCGAGTTATTGGAAGGGAATTACAAGGACAGGCGCATGACATATTTTGCGGATATGCAGGATGTGAAGGCGAAGAAGCCGTTGCTGGAAAAAGCGCTGAAGGATTTGATCAAATTACAGGAGAAACCATGAGAAAAATTATTGTTCACGAGTTCGTCACTTTGGATGGTGTCATTCAAGCGCCAGGCAGTCCAACCGAAGATACCGACGGCGGTTTTACCCACGGCGGCTGGACGCTTCCATACTGGCATGACGATATTGGCGCCCACTTCGGTCAAATTTTTGCCGAAGCTGACACGTTGTTGCTGGGACGAAAGACGTGGCAGATGCATGGCGAGGCATTCGAGCCTGATCCTGCCAACGATCCATTTGGCGGCATGAAGAAATATGTCGTTTCCAATACATTGAAATCAGCAGATGGATGGCGCGATTCAACGCTAATTCGCGGAAATGCGCTTGAAGAGATCCGCAAGTTGAAGAGCCAGCCCGGCAAGAACATCATCATGGATGGAAGCAGTGTTCTGGTTCATACCTTGATAGAGAATGACTTGGTGGATGAGCTTTCCTTGCATGTGTATCCCCTGGCGCTTGGCATGGGTAAGCGTTTATTCCCGGATGGAAAACGCGTCAATCTTAACCTGATAGAATCCTCCGCGCTGCCAACCGGCGTCGTGTATCAACGTTTTCAACTTACTTAAAAAACAAAGAGCAAGAGCATACAAGGAGTCCGCATGAAGATCCATTTGGTAGATGGTACCTACGAATTATTCCGTGCTCATTTTGGCGCACCGCCCAAGAAGGCCCAAAACGGACAGGAAGTTGGCGCCACTCTTGGATTGCTGCGCAGTATGCTCTTGCTCCTCTCTGACCCCGAAGTGACGCATGTCGCGGTTGCCTTTGACCATGTCATCGAGTCGTTTCGCAACAAGATGTATGCAGGCTACAAATCAAGCGCAGGCGTTGACCCTGTCATCTTGAATCAATTTCCACTGGCGGAAAAGGCAGTATCCGCTTTGGGTCTGGTGGTCTGGCCCATGGTCAAGTTTGAAGCGGACGATGCGATCGCCACAGCAGTTGCGAAATTCAAGAAATCCAAATCGGTTGAACAGATCGTCATCTGCTCAGTTGATAAAGACCTGACGCAAATGGTAGGCAGTGACCGTGTCATCTGTTGGGACAGACGCCGCGAGATTTTATTGAATGAAAAAGGCGTGATCGAAAAATTCGGCGTGGCGCCAGAGTCCATTCCCGATTTTCTGGCGCTTGTGGGTGATTCCGCCGATGGCTACCCGGGCATTCAAGGCTGGGGGGAAAAGTCCACGGCGACGGTGTTGGCGAAATACAAGCATATCGAAAATATTCCGAATGAACCAGGTACATTAGGGCTGAGCCTTGGTCGCGCTGAAACACTGCTTGGGAATTTGCAGAAGAACTATAAAGATGCTTTGCTGTTCAGGGAACTGTCCACGCTGCGAACAGATGTACCTCTTAAAGAATCGCTCAACGACCTGAAATGGCAGGGAGCAATTCCGCGCTTGAAGAAGGTCTGCAAGGAGTTGGGGAGTGAAAGCATTTTGGAACGTATCAAGAAATGGCAGTAGTCTATCGTCACTTAAGTTTGAAAATCGAAATCTTTGTTCCTTCGTCCAATAGCTCAAACCCGTTCTTCTCCAATACCCGTTTGGATGCAATATTGTGATTCGCCACTTCCGCATACAGCGGACGGATTTTGATTTGGGCTAAAAATTCTATCACCGCCGCGCTGGCGATTCCCCTGCGCCAAAATTCCTTACCAACCCAATAACCGACTCGCTGCTCGTACTTTCCCTCTTTCCAGAAAAGAATGTGACCCGCGACCTTTTCTTTATAAATGATGGTTCGCGCGGTCACATTTTTATTTTTCAGAATCCCTTCCCAGTGACGCATGAACTCGCCGCGATCTTTTGATGGGTATGCAGACATGGCAACCGCTTCGGGGTCATGTTGCTGTTGGAAGAGGATGGACAGGTCCGCTTCGGTTACGGGACGCAGGTGAATCTTTGCCAAGGGTATTCTCTACTTGGGAATTTTGTTCATGTCATACGGCGTGACTTGATAAACATAATAATTCAACCAGTTGGAATATAACAGGTTCGCATGTCCACGCCAACGGACAAAAATCTTCGGCGTACACAACATCGTGTACGAAGGGTCAGGCGTGTTGAAATTCTTGTGGCGTTCATTGCCAGCCAATTTAAACTTGCTGCTGTCCACGATCAGTTTATTGTCAAGGGGCGAGGTTTCCTCGCCCAAATCATAATAGTCCTTCATTCATCAGCAACTCTGCATTATAGATGGATGCGCCTGCCGCGCCGCGAATCGTATTGTGCGATAAAACAACAAATTTCAAATCAAGGATTGGATCTCTCCGCACGCGGCCGACCACTGTCGTCATGCCTTTGCCTGTCATTCGGTCGAGTCTTGGCTGGGGACGATCCGCTTCATCTCTGACCTCGATCACTGGTCGCGGCGACGAAGGCAGTTCCCTCGCTGACGGCGCCGCCGCATAATCGCGTAATGCTTGAATAGCCATTTCCGGCACTACGGATTTGTCTAACTGCACGCTCGCACACACGGTATGACCATCGATTACCGCCACGCGATTCGTGTGTACGCTGAACTGAATATCCGCCATATCAATTTTTCCCTCGTTGAATTTGCCGAGCATCTTGCGCGGTTCCCATTCCACTTTTTCTTCTTCGCCGCCGTTGCCCACGTTGGGGATGACATTGTCCATGATATCGAGCGAAGACACGCCCGGATACCCCGCGCCCGATAACGCCTGCAATGATGTGGCGAAAACCTTCTTCACGCCGAATTCGTTATCTAACACCTTGAGCGCAATCGTGAGACCTGTACTGGTGCAGTTCGGGTTGGTAACGATGCATCCGCTCCAGCCTTTGTTCTTGCGTTGTTGTTTGACGAGTTGAACATGATCCGCGTTGATTTCGGGAAGCAACAGCGGCACATCCTCTCCGCGCCGATGGGATGATGCGTTCGAGCAGACTGCCGCGCCTGCTTTTGCGAAGGCAGGCTCAAGTTCATTGGCAACTTCTGTATGCAAGGCAGAGAATACAATCTTTGCCTGTACTGCGTCCGTGCTGGCAGGGACAATGACCATGTCGCGCGCATACTCTGGCATGGGCGTATCCAACACCCAGCGCGTGGCTTTGGCATAGGGCTGTCCAGCCGAACGGTCTGACGCGGCGAGCGCCACCACCTTGAACCACGGGTGATTTTCGAGCAAAGATATAAACCGCTGACCGACGGAACCTGTCGCGCCGAGAACGGCTACGGGGATTTTAGATTGGGACATGATGATTTCTCCTTGAATTATGCTCGGTGGTTGAGTAGCCGCGAATGCTCTTTGAGGGGCGTATCGAAACCACCAGTTGAATATCTATTTTTGATTTTATGCTTGTCTGTAATTGCTGGTTTCGATACGCCTTCGGCTACTCAACCAGCGGGTTATTAACTTACGATCAACTCATGCAGTGCCTTGACAGCATTATCCGTATCCGCCGCCTCGACTACGAAACTGATGGACACTTCCGAAGATCCCTGTGCGATGGCGAGCACGTTGACATCGTGATTGCCTAACTTGGTGAAGACCCTGCCCGAAACCCCGGGCGTGTGTCGCATCCCTGCACCAACCACAGTGATGATGGACACATCGTCCGTTGCCCATGCGCGGTCAATATCGTCGTCCGCGATTTCGTTGGAAAATGTTTTTTCGAGCGCGGATAAAACCGTAGGTGCAAGTTCGGATGGCACTGCGAAACAAATGGACTGTTCCGAGGATGCCTGTGTAATGAGCGGGACGCTTGTGCCTGTGGATGCCACTGCTCCAAACGCGCGCGCCGCCACACCGGGCACGCCCAGCATCCCGCGCCCTTCGATGGTGACCAGGCGCTGTTTGCGGATGGCGGTCACAGCTTTGATGACTTTCCCATTTACTTTGCCGTTGCTTTTGATGCTGGCGATCAACCGCGTGCCGGGGTGGCTAGGATTGAACGTGTTGCAAATTCGCAAACCAATGCCTGCGTCCAATACGGGGCGGATGGTTTTGGGATGCAATACTTTCGCGCCGTAGTAGGCGAGTTCGGCAATCTCGTTGTAACTGATCTCAGGCAGGGTTTGCGCTTCCTTCACAATGCGCGGATCTGCCGTCATCACGCCGTCCACGTCGGTCCAGATCCAGACATTGTCGGCGGGGAGGACGGCGCCAATGATAGCGGCGGAGTAGTCACTGCCACCACGCCCCAATGTGGTGATTGCACCTTCAGGGGTTGCGCCGATGAATCCAGTGGTAATGGGAACAATGCCTGCATCCATCAATGGATTCAAAATCCCCCGTGTCTTTTCGGTTGTGACTTTGAAGTCGGGGTGGGCATTCTGATAGTTTGCATTGGTGACGATGAATTCGGTCGACTCGATGGCTTGGGCTTTGATGCCTGCGTCATTCACAACCGCCTCCAACAAACGCACACTCATCCGTTCGCCCAGCGATACGACCGCATCCATGGCGCGCGGGCTGGCTTCGCCGAGCACGGCAATCGCTTTGCACAGATCGACGAGGGATTGGATGAGCGTGTCGATCTCAGCTTTCGTTTGTTCGCGCAAGGACTCATCTTTGATGAGTGCGGCGGCGACGGCGAAGTGTTTTTCTCTCAGCGTGGCTTCTGTTTCTGAAAGTGAATCAACTTTCCCGTGCGAAGCGGAGGCGGCAGAGTCCAATAACAGATTTGTCACGCCGGACATGGCAGAGGTCACAACGACGACGCGGTTCCAATCCTTTTTTGCATCTCGAATGATCTGCGTGCAGTTTTTCAACGCATCGGCAGAACCGACGGATGTTCCTCCAAATTTCATGATGAGTGTGTTTTGCATAGTGTTCTCCTTTGATGAGGTCAAGGTAAACAAAAACGCCCCACGTTTCCGTGAGGCGTTGAGTGTTTTCAGATAACCTGTATTGCGGTTACTTCTGCCCAAGCACAAATTCCTCACGGGAGGTCCGGGAGGTATTCATAGTCATGGTCATGCAGTAGCGGCAAAGGTTCATAATTGGGCGGGATTTTATGGCAGGGACGCAGATATGTCAAGGATTGGTTTGGAAAGTTGATACCTGAAAGACAAAATGTAATCGTTTTGCTCAACCGAAACCTACAATAACCCCTTGACGGATTTCCGATTCCGCCTATAATCGGGCGAAATCACAAGCCAATGACCCCGTCTTTGTTCAGCCTCTCCCTTATTGTAGTCATCCTTGCGGTCCTTATTATTAAGGATCAATTTTCGGTTAGGATGGCAACGGTGAGAGTGAAGTAACAAAACACACCTTAGTAAGTGAAAAGAGCCGCCCTAACCACGGGCGGCTCTTTTATTATGTCACTGCGAGGCGCTCTTGTTTTTGCCGAAGCAGTCTCCTCACAATTGGAGATTGCTTCGTCGGAAAGAGCAAGTGCCCTCCTCGCAACGACATACCCAAAGGAGCGTTATGCGATCAGATACAGTGAAAAAAGGATTCGATAAAGCGCCGCACCGCGCCTTGTTACGCGCCACCGGTCTGCAGGATGAAGATTTCAACAAGCCCTTCGTTGCCATCGTCAATTCGTATGTGGATGTGGTGCCCGGGCATGTGCATTTGCAGGATTTTGGCAAACTGGTGAAGGATGCCGTCCGTGCGGCGGGCGGTGTGCCGTTCGAGTTTAACACCATCGGTGTGGATGACGGCATCGCGATGGGTCACATGGGGATGAAGTACTCGCTTCCTTCCCGTGAACTAATTGCTGACTGCGTCGAGACCATGATCGAAGCTCACAGATTTGACGCCATGGTCTGCATCCCCAACTGCGACAAGATCGTGCCTGGCATGCTGCTCGCCGCCATGCGCGTGGACGTGCCCACCATCTTTGTCTCTGGCGGCGCAATGAAAGCAGGCATGACTCCTGACGGCGAGACGATCGATTTGATCTCAGTATTCGAAGGCGTGGGGGCTTTCTCAGCAGGAAAGATCGACGAAAAGCGTTTATCCATTTTGGAAAAGTTTGCCTGTCCTTCCTGCGGTTCGTGTTCTGGCATGTTCACTGCCAACTCCATGAACTGCCTGATGGAGGTTCTCGGCCTCGCTTTACCGTATAACGGCTCTGCCTTGGCGAAGACTCCCGAACGGGAAACATTGGCGAAACAAGCCGCCGCACAGGTGATGACTCTCATCGAACGCGACATCAAACCGCGAGACATTGTCACTGCTGACGCTATTGATGATGCCTTTGCGTTGGATATGGCGATGGGTGGTTCATCGAATACAGTGCTGCATACGCTGGCATTGGCAAACGAAGCAGGTGTGGATTATCCGCTGGAACGCATCAACTCGGTGGCGGACAAGGTGCCGCATATCTGCAAAGTGAGTCCAGCTGGCAAATGGCATATGGAAGACGTGCATCGCGCGGGCGGCATCCCTGCGATATTGAACGAAGTCCAACGGGGGACGGGGATGTTGCATCTTGACCGCATCACGGTCACTGGCAAGACGCTGGGGGAATCAATTCAAGGCTGTGATATCAAAGATGAAGAAGTAATCCGACGTTATGACAACGCTCATTCCAAGCGTGGAGGCTTATCCATTCTGTTTGGCAATCTTGCTCCAAATGGTGCGGTTGTCAAAGTCGGTGGTGTGAGCGAGGCGATGATGAAGTTCGAGGGGCCCGCTGTCATTTTTGAGTCACAAGATGAGGCGATGGCGGGGATTTTGGCTGGCAAGGTCAAAGCCGGGGATTGTGTTGTGGTTCGCTACGAAGGACCAAAGGGCGGGCCCGGGATGCAGGAGATGTTATCACCCACGTCCGCCATTATGGGGCAGGGACTCGGCGACAAGGTCGCGCTCATCACCGATGGCCGCTTTAGCGGCGGGACGCGCGGCGCGTGCATTGGTCATGTGTCACCTGAGGCGGCGGCAAGCGGTCCGATTGCGGTGCTCAAGGCTGGGGACATCGTCCAAATTGATTTGGCCGCACGCAGACTCGACGTTAGGTTGAGCGAGGCAGAGATACAAAGTCGGCTCGATATGCTGCCTCCGTTCCAATCCAAGACCACATCGAAGTGGTTAAAACGGTATTCGTATTTTGTCACCAGCGCGGATACGGGTGCGGTGTTAAGTACAGACGGCTGACGATAGACGATTGACATGGATAATCGACCATGGTCTGTGGTCAATCGTCCATCGTCGAATTTCAAGGAGCGAGAATGAAACTAAAAGGTGCAGAGATTGTTTGGGAATGTCTGATGCGTGAAGGCGTGGAAGTGGTCTTCGGCTATCCGGGCGGGGCGAACATGCCGATCTATGATGCGATGTTGAATTATCCCGTCCATCATGTATTAGTGCGGCATGAACAGGGCGGGGCACACATGGCGGATGGATACGCGCGCGTTTCGGGAAAAGTGGGAGTGGCAATGGCAACATCGGGACCTGGCGCAACGAATTTGGTGACGGGTATTGCCACGGCAATGATGGATTCGGTTCCTGTCGTATTCATTACGGGACAGGTTGCGGCACATTTGATCGGCGGCGATGCGTTTCAGGAGACCGATGTTACAGGCATTACCCTGCCGATTACGAAACATAATTATCTTGTGACGCGCGCTGACCAGATTGCGGAGACGATCTGTGAGGCGTTTTATATCGCGCGCAGTGGACGACCCGGCCCCGTGTTGGTCGACATTTGCAAGAACGCACAGGTGGAGTCGTGTGAATTTGTTTATCCGGAAGAAGTGAAACTGCCCGGCTACCAGCCTGTGACGCGGTCGCCGCGCAGCCTGCTCGATGAGGCGGTGGCGTTAATCGAGAAAGCGAAGAAGCCTGTCATTCTATGTGGACATGGCGTGTTGATGTCGAAGGCCGAAGAAGAGTTGATGCAGTTTGCGGTGAAGACTCAAACGCCTGTGACCAGCACATTGCTGGGCTTGGGCGCGTTTCCCGCGTCGCATCCGTTGAGTCTGGGCATGATGGGGATGCACGGCGAAGCGTATGCGAACAATGCGATTCAAAATTCCGATCTGATCCTTGCCTTTGGGATGCGCTTCGATGACCGGGTAACCGGTACATTGAAAACGTACGCGCCGAAGGCAAAGAAAATCCATATCGAAATTGACCCGTCCGAAGTGCATAAAAATGTGTTTGTGGACGTTCCCCTGGTCGGCGATGTGAAAACGGTCGTGAGTGATCTGATTCCCCTGGTGGATGAATACGACCATGATGAATGGCTGGAGGAGATCAATAATTGGAAGAACGAAGCAGATTCCCGCTCGATCATGAATTGGGAAGATGACGGCAAGTTGTACGTGGCGCATCTGATCGGTGACATTTGGAAAGCGACAGGCGGCGGCGCGATCGTGACAACGGATGTCGGACAGCACCAGATGTGGACGGCGCAATACTATCAACTGGATAAACCGAACCGCTGGATCACTTCGGGCGGCGCGGGGACAATGGGCTTTGGTCTCCCTTCGGCCATTGGCGCGTGGTTTGCAGCGAAAGATCAGGAGATATGGGCAATTGCCGGTGATGGCGGATTCCAAATGACCGCTGCCGAGTTGACCACTGCCGTTCAGGAAGGCGCGAACGTGAAAATCGCGATCATGAATAACAACTTCCTCGGCATGGTGCGCCAATGGCAGGAGTTCTTCTTCGAGAAGCGCTATTCCGCAGTTAATATGCTCACGCCAGATTTTGTGAAACTGGCAGAGGCGCATGGAGTCCCTGCGCGGCTTGTGACCAAACGTGAAGAAGTGGGTGAAGCCATCGCATGGGCACGCAAGACCAGGGGACCGGTTGTACTGGAGTTCCGCGTGGAACAGGAAGATGCCGTGTACCCGATGGTTCCCGCCGGTTCGGCATTGCATGAAATGATAAGAAGACCAGTCAAACAGGCTGCATAAAAATAAACTCTTTCCTCTTTCTTCTTTCCGTTTGAGACACAACGGAGGATGAAAGATGAAAGACGGATAGGAGTACAAATGAATTACACCTTTATCGCATTAGTAGAAAATAAACCCGGCGTGTTGAACCGCGTTGCATCGCTGTTTCGCCGCCGCAATTTCAATATCGAGTCTCTCGCTGTCGGGCGGACGGATAACCCCGATGTGTCGCGTATGACCATCGTGGTGAGTTGCCCGAATGGGGATGTGGATGCACACCGCATCGAAGCGAACCTGTATAAGCTGGTCAACGTGATTGACGTGCAGGATGTAACGCATCAGCCTTCGGTGACCCGTGACTTGGCTCTGATCAAGGTCAAGGTCGCGCCTGACCGCCGCGCCGAAGTCAATGGGCTGGCTGAGATCTTCCGCGCCCGCATCGTGGACGTGGCTCCTGATTCGGTCATTGTCGAAATCACCGGCACGGAGGACAAAATCGAAGGCATGATGGAACTACTCCGTCCGATCGGCATCGTGGAGATGGTACGCACGGGCCAGGTCGCAATGACGCGCGGCGTTAACGACGGCGTGCGCCGTATGCCTGGCATGAGCGATCGTCATTATGAGGAAGTGCCCGTAGCGGCGATGGTGCCGTAGAGTGGGTCTGTCATTGCGATGGCGAGCCTCAAACGGCGAAGCCCGAAGCAACCTCCAACTTAATCATCAATATATTCATTGCAGGTGCGTTGAGATTGCTTCGCTCCGCTCGCAATGACCTAAAAAGGAGAAATTGAAATCATGGCAAAGATAAATTTTGGCGGTGTGGAAGAAGAAGTGGTAACACGTGATGAATTTCCACTGGAGAAAGCGCGGGAGGTTCTTAAGGATGAAGTAGTGGCGGTGTTGGGGTACGGTGTGCAGGGCCCTGCGCAGGCGATGAACATGCGCGATAACGGCATCAACGTGATCGTCGGTCAGCGTGAAGGAACGAAGAACTGGGACAAGGCTGTGGAAGATGGCTGGGTCCCGGGCGAAACGTTGTTCCCCGTTGAGGAAGCCGCAGAGAAAGGAACGGTCATTCAATATCTGTTATCGGATGCGGGTCAGCGCTCGCAATGGTCGAAGATCGTGGAATGTCTGAACGAAGGCGACATGCTGTATTTCTCGCACGGATTTTCTGTCACATTCAAGGATGACACGGGTGTGATTCCCCCGCCGCACGTGGATGTGGCGCTTGTCGCGCCGAAGGGATCGGGACGAAGTGTCCGCTTGAATTATCTCGACGGTTCAGGTATCAATGCCAGTTTCGCCGTCCATCAGGATGCAACAGGGAAGGCGAAAGACCGCACGATCGCGTTGGGGATTGCCATCGGCGCGGGCTATCTCTTCCCGACCACGTTTGAAAAGGAAGTGTATTCCGACCTCACAGGCGAGCGCGGGATTCTCATGGGCGCCCTCGCGGGCGTGATGGAAGCGCAGTACAACGAGCTCCGCAGGCATGGACATTCTCCTTCCGAAGCCTTCAATGAAACTGTGGAAGAACTCACGCAATCACTGATTCGCCTCGTCGGTCAGAACGGCATGGACTGGATGTATGCGAACTGCTCCACCACTGCCCAGCGCGGTGCGCTCGATTGGAAGGATAGATTCCGCGATGCGGTTGCGCCTGTGTTCAGCGATTTGTATCAAAGCGTGGTTTCGGGCAACGAAGCCCGCATCACGCTCGAAGCCAACAGCCAGCCTGATTACCGCGCCAAACTCGAAGTGGAACTTGCCGCCATCCGTGATTCGGAAATGTGGCGCGCAGGCGCGGCGGTGCGGTCGTTGAGGCCGGAGAATTGGAAAAAATAGAGATTAGAGACTGGAGATTGGAGACTAGTCACTAATCTCCAGTCATCCAGTCTCTCCTCCTGAGAGGAAGACCGTATGACAAAAATAAACTACGTCAAAATTTTCGACACCACACTAAGAGACGGCGAGCAATCTCCCGGCGCGACGATGACTTCCGCTGAGAAGTTGGAAGTGGCGCATAATCTGGCACGGCTCGGCGTGGATATTATCGAAGCGGGATTCCCTGCGGCCTCGCCCGACGACCTGGAAGCTGTCAGACGAATTGCGCTCGAAGTGGGCAACCCAGCTTCCCTTGAGAATGAGGCGAAAGTTCCCGTCATCGCAGGGCTGGCGCGGGCAAATAAATCCGATATTGATAAGGCGTGGGAGGCGGTACAAGGTGCTAAGAAGCCGCGCATTCATACCTTCCTTGCCACGTCGCCGATCCATATGAAGCACAAGTTGAAGATGGATCCTGAAGAAGTGATCCAATGTGTTTCGGAGATGGTTGCGTACGCAAAGACGTTGTGCAATGATGTTGAGTTTAGTCCTGAAGATGCGGGACGCTCTGAACCCGAGTTTTTGTATGTGGTTTTGGGTGAGGCGATCAAGTCCGGTGCAACCACGTTGAATATTCCCGACACGGTGGGTTACACCACGCCCGATGAATTTTATGCGCTCATCAAGGGTATCATCGAAAAAACGCCTGGGATGCACGCAGGCATTACCGTGTCGGTGCATTGCCATGATGATCTGGGCATGGCGACCGCGAACACGCTGGCGGGTATTCGTGCGGGCGCGCGTCAGGCGGAAGTGACCATCAACGGAATCGGCGAACGCGCTGGGAACACTTCGCTGGAGGAAGTCGTAATGGCATTGAAGACGCGTCATCCTGTCTTTGGGCTGGATACCGGTATCGAGACCCAACAACTCTCGCGTCTTTCCAAACTGGTCAGCAATTACACAGGCATTGTTGTTCAGCCGAACAAGGCGATTGTCGGGTCGAACGCGTTCGCGCATGAAGCGGGCATTCATCAGGACGGCATGTTGAAACACCAGACGACGTACGAGATCATGCGCCCCGAAGATGTCGGCGTCAATCAGACGAATCTTGTGCTCGGCAAACATTCGGGACGCCATGCGCTTCGCAACCGTCTCGCGGAGATGGGTCACTCGCTCGATGATGTGGAACTCGATAAAGCCTTTGCGCGTTTTAAGGAACTCGCCGACCGCAAGAAGGTCATCACCGATTTGGATCTGGAGGCCGTGATCGCGGATGAGTTTTACAAGCCGCGCGATGTGTATTTGTTAAACGGCTTGCAGGTTTCCTGCGGAACGATGGGTATGCCCACCGCCACCGTCCGATTGCGCGGACCCGACGGAGTCGTTCACACGCAAGCCTCGATCGGCACGGGTCCCGTGGATGCGACGTACAAGGCCATCAACGCCATCGTAAGCATCCCGTGCACGCTGCTTGAGTTCAACATCCACGCCATCACCGAAGGCATAGACGCGCTCGGCGAAGTGACCGTACGCATTCAGGGAACGAACGGTCACACCACGATGGACGCGCAAAGCGAAGTGGAATATGCCCGTGTATATGGCGGCCACGGTGCAGATACGGACATCATCGTCGCCAGCGCAAAAGCCTACATCAACGCATTGAACAAACTCATCATTGCCCAAACCGAGGGCACCGAAAAAGTGCCGAATGATTTTGGTGTGATGCTGGGATAAAAAACGGTATTCGATATTCGAGAGACGATTATCGAGTACCGAATATCGAATATCTTTCTTGACAGGAAACTTCATGCCAAAGACTCTCTTCCAAAAAATCTGGGACTCACATGTCGTCGCTGAACAGCCCGAATCCCCCGCTGTACTTTATATTGATTTGCACCTGGTCCACGAAGTCACATCGCCCCAGGCCTTCACGGGACTCCGCCAGCGCGGATTGAAGGTTCGCCGCCCCGATAAGACTTTGGCGACGATGGATCACTCGATTCCGACCACGCCGATCCATGTTCCCATTGCGGACGCATTGGCCGCCGCCCAGATCAAGCAGATGGAAACCAACGCGGCGGAATTCGGAATTACTCTGCATGGCATGGACAGTCCATACCGTGGCATTGTCCATGTCATCGGTCCCGAACTCGGACGTACCCAGCCCGGTATGACCATCGTCTGCGGTGATAGTCACACCGCCACGCACGGTGCATTTGGTGCGCTTGCTTTTGGCATTGGCACCAGCGAAGTTGAACACGTTCTCGCGACTCAATGTCTCTTGCAGAAAAAGCCCAGGACTTACGAAGTCCGCGTGGATGGCAAACTTGCAAACGGTGTTTCAGCGAAAGACATCATCCTCGCGCTCATTGCCCGCATCGGAGTCGGCGGCGGGACGGGTCACGTCTTCGAGTACACAGGCGAAGCCATCCGCGGCCTGACGATGGAACAGCGCATGACCATTTGCAACATGTCCATTGAAGGCGGCGCGCGCGCTGGCATGATCGCTCCCGACGACACGACCTTTGAATACCTGCACGGACGCGAGTTTGCTCCCAAAGGCGAAGAATGGGACAAAGTCGTCTCGAAATGGAAGTCACTGCCCTCCGACGAAGGCGCCGTCTACGACAAGTCCATCACGCTCAACGCCGCCGATCTCGAACCGATGATCACCTACGGCACGAATCCTGGCATGGGAATGAAGATCACTGACCGCGTCCCTACCACCGAATTATTCACAGAACCTTCCCAAAAGGCTGCGCTTGAAAAAGCATTGAATTACATGGGGATCCAGCCGGGTCAATCCCTGCTCGGCCAAAAGGTGGATGTGGTCTTCATCGGCTCCTGCACCAACTCGCGCATCTCCGATTTACGTCTTGCTGCTGGGATACTAAAAGGACGCAAGGTTGCCGATGGTACGCGTGTGATGGTCGTCCCCGGCTCGCAGGATGTCAAGAAGCAAGCCGAACAGGAAGGTCTCGACAAAGTCTTCAAGGAAGCCGGAGCCGAATGGCGTGAAGCAGGCTGCAGCATGTGTATCGCAATGAACGGCGATCAACTCCAGCCCGGTCAATACGCCATCTCCACCAGCAACCGCAACTTTGAAGGACGCCAGGGCAAAGGAGGTCGCACATTTTTGGCAAGCCCCATCACAGCCGCGGCGACTGCCATTAACGGCGTAGTGACAGACCCGCGCACGGTGCTCGATACTCGATAATTCGATACTTGAAGATCTATTATCAAATATCGTTTTCATCGACCTGAAACCTGATACTTGAAACTTGGAACCTAATCATGGCTCAATTCACATCCCTAACCTCACGCGTACTTCCACTCCCTGTCAACGACATTGACACGGACCAGATCATCCCCGCGCAGTTCCTCAAAGTGACCGACAAGAACGGTCTCGCCGACGCGCTCTTCTTCAACTGGCGCTACAACGACGACAAATCGCCGAAGCAAGATTTCATCATCAACAAGCCCGAGTCAAAGGGTGTACAAATTCTATTAGCAGGTGACAACTTCGGCTGCGGGTCGAGCCGCGAGCATGCGCCTTGGGCGCTCACCAGCTACGGCTTCCGCGCTGTCATCTCCACCTCCTTTGCAGACATCTTCCGCAACAACTCTTTGAAGAATGGACTCATCCCCATCATCGTGGACGACGAGACTCACAAGCTGCTCTTCGACCTGTTGGAAGAAGCGCCTCGCGCCGAGCTGACAGTTAATCTGGCGTCCCAAACATTATCCTACCCTGGCGGTTCGGTAACCTTCCCGATTGACCCATTCAATAAGACTTGTCTGTTGAACGGCGTGGACGAACTTGGTTACATACTCGGTTTTGAGAAAGAGATTGCGGCATACGAGAGTAGAGACTAGCGATTGGAGACTTGTCTCCTGTCTTCAATCTCTTTTTCTCACGCACCACGGAACGACCTATGACCTTACCCCTCATCCAAATCTACGACACCACCCTGCGCGACGGGACACAGTCCGAAGGCTTTACGCTTTCGAGTAATGACAAAGTCCGCATCGCGCAAAAACTCGATGACATTGGCGTTGCCTTCATCGAAGGCGGCTGGCCTGGTTCCAATCCAAAAGATGTGGAGTTCTTCGAACGCGCCCGTGACATGCAATGGAAGAACGCGCTCATCGCCGCCTTTGGCTCCACCTGCCGTGTCAAAGGCGGGCCTGAAGACGATGCCAACATCAAAGCCTTGCTTGATTCGCAAACACCCGTCTGCACCATCTTTGGCAAGACGTGGACGCTTCATGTAAAGGAAGTTTTGCAAACCACCAGTGAAGATAATCTGCGCATCATCGAGCAATCGGTTGCCTATCTCAAAGCCAATGGCAAACGAGTCATCTACGACGCCGAGCATTTCTTCGACGGCTACAAAGCGGATTCATCCTACGCGCTCGAAACCTTGCAAGCTGCAATTCGCGGCGGCGCAGAGACAGTCGTCCTGTGCGATACCAACGGCGGGACTTTCCCGTGGGAAGTAAAACGCATCTTCGGCGAATTAAAGTCTGCAATCGATCATCCGCTTGGCATTCACACGCACAATGATTCCGAATGTGCGGTTGTGAATTCGCTTGTCGCTGTGCGCGAGGGAGCTATCCAGGTGCAGGGGACGATCAATGGGGTGGGGGAGCGCTGCGGCAATGTCAATCTTTGCTCGGTCATCGCAGACCTTGAACTTAAGATGGGATATCACTGCCTGCCCAATGGGAGCATCCAGCATTTATATGATTTATCCCATTTCGTGGCGGAAGTGGCGAATCTCACTCCCGATGAGCATTTGCCATTTGTCGGCAAGTCTGCATTCGCACACAAAGGTGGTGTGCATGTCGCGGCGATGCGGCGCTCTGCGCAATCCTATCAACATGTGGAACCTGAACTCGTCGGCAATAAAATGCGCGTGGTCGTCTCGGATTTGTCTGGTCGCGGCAATTTGCTCAGCAAAGCGGAGGAACACGGCGTCGAAGTGGAAGGCACGGAAGTCGTTCCCATCCTCAACGAGATCAAGGAACTCGAAGCGCGCGGCTTTTCCTTCGAGGCCGCCGAGGCTTCTGTGGCGATGATGTTGAAACGGCAGGAATACGGCTATAGACCGCCATTTGAATTGATTGATTTTTTTGTCAACGTCGAACATCGTGATAAACGCGGCATCTTTGCCGAAGCGACCGTCAAAGTCCGCGTGCAGGGCGAGGTGCTGCACACTGCCGCCGAAGGGAACGGTCCCGTCAACGCGTTGGACCTCGCCTTGCGAAAGGCGCTGACAGGCTACTATCCGCAGATCAAGAATTTCCATTTGTCCGATTACAAAGTCCGCATATTGGATTCGGAACACGGCACCGAAGCCATCACCCGCGTATTGATCGACACGCGTAATTCCACCAGCCGCTGGAGTACCGTCGGCGCGGGCACAAATATCATCGAAGCAAGCTGGCGCGCGCTTGCAGATTCGGTGGAGTACGGACTGATGGTGGCGCATTAATGTTGGGGCGACCTTCACGGTCGCCCTGGACACGGGCAAGCCGTGTCCCTACGGAGAACAATGAATTTCAAAATAACTCTCTTACCTGGCGACGGCATCGGCCCCGAAGTGGTCGGCGAAGCTGTGCGGGTGCTGGAAACCGTTGCCGCCAAATATAAACATACGTTCAATTTTCAAGAACGCCTGATGGGCGGCTGTTCCATTGATAAATACGGCTCGTCGCTCACCGATGAAACGCTTGCCGATTGCAAAGCCTCCGACTCAGTTTTGCTTGGTGCAGTGGGCGGACCGAAATGGGATGACCCCAAAGCCAAAGACCGCCCCGAGCGCGGATTGCTCGCCTTGCGCAAGGGACTTGGCGTGTTTGCCAATCTTCGTCCCGTCAAAGTGCATCCGTCATTGGTTGATGTCTCTCCGCTCAAGCCCGAAAAACTAAAAGGCGTGGATATCCTCGTCATCCGCGAACTCACTGGCGGATTGTATTTTGGTCAGCCCAAGATGCGTGAGATAAAGGACGGGCACGAACGCGCGGTGGATACGCTCGAATATTATGACCATGAGATCAGGCGCATTGTCAATCTTGCTTTTGAACTTGCAAAGGGCCGCAGAAAAAAAGTCACCTCAGTGGATAAGGCAAATGTGCTTGAATCTTCGCGGCTGTGGCGGCAGGTTGCAACTCAAATCGGAAACGAAAATCCTGATGTGGAACTTGAACATACGCTCGTGGATACCGCCTCAATGAAGCTGATAACTGCTCCTGCTTCCTTTGACGTGGTCGTCACCGAGAATATGTTCGGCGATATTTTGACAGACGAGGCGTCGGTCCTGGCAGGATCGATGGGGATGTTGCCTTCTGCCAGTTTGGGCGAGGCAGGGGTCGGGTTGTTTGAGCCGATCCACGGGTCTGCGCCAGACATTGCAGGAACAGGAATCGCAAATCCGATTGGCACGATCCTTTCTTCTGCCATGATGCTGCGTCACTCATTTAAGTTAGAATCCGAAGCCTGTGCAATCGAAGATGCGGTGTATCGAACCATCACCGATGGCGCGCGGACAGCAGACCTCGGCGGCAAGTTAACCACCCGTCAGATGACGGATGAAATTATTAAACGAATAGAGGAGAATTGAGTTATGGGAATGGAGTCGAAGTTTATCTGGTCGGATGGAAAACTTGTGGAGTTCGAAAAAGCCACCGTCCACATGTTGACGGCGGCATTGCATTATGGCGCGGCTGTGTTCGAAGGTATTCGCGCGTATAAGACAGACAAGGGACCCGCGGTATTTCGCTTGCAGGAACATTCGGAACGCCTGCTCAAATCGGCGCAGATCTTTGGGTTTCGTGATTTGCCCTACACTACAGATGATGTCTCGAAGGCGATCAAGGAAACCGTGAAGGCGAACGGATTCGATGAATGTTACATCCGCCCTTTGCTGTACCTGACGGCTGGCGCATGGAACTTGAACATCGACGCGGGCAAGCCCGGCTTGATGATCGCCGTTTGGGAATGGTCGAATTATCTGGGCGAGGAGGCGCTGGCGAAGGGCATCCGCGCGAACATTTCGTCATTCACGCGTCATCATCCGAACGTGATGATGACCAAGGCAAAGATTGCCGGCAATTATGTGAACAGCATTCTTGCCAAGACCGAGTCCGTGCGGCTGGGGTTTGAGGAAGCGATCATGCTCGACCCGCAGGGATACATTGCCGAATGCACAGGCGAGAACCTGTTCATCGTGAAACGCGGCAAAATTTTCACCCCGTCCACCGCGCCTGTACTGGAGGGGATCACGCGTCATTCCATCCATACGATTGCAAAGGATTTGGGCTACAGCGTATCGGAGATACCCATTTCGCGCGACCAGCTTTACAACGCGGATGAGGTCTTCGTGTGCGGCACCGCGGCGGAAGTAATTGGCTTAAGCGAGATTGACTTCCGCAAGATTGGGGACGGGAAATCGGGCAAGGTGACACGCGAGATCCAGACTGTGTATCACGATGCAATCCGCGGAAAGCTCGCAAAGTATGAAGCGTGGTGCGATTTCGTGGGGTAGAGAACAGGAGTCCGTGGACGCGGGCTATGAAAAAAGTCAATCGCCTACGGTTTTATCGTCAGGATTCCTGTGTTATAATCCCGCCGCTTTGCAAAAGGCACATTCTGCTTGGGACGGGCAATAAGCGTCCCTGAGCGGGTTCGTATCCCCGCTAAACCCATTCCGTTCCGCGCCAGTCCATGAACTGCGCGTTGGAGAGCGGCAAAAGTTAAGGAGTAATATATGGCTGTCATTTCCATGAAAGCCCTGCTTGAGAGCGGCGTCCACTTTGGGCATCGCACTAACAAGTGGGACCCCCGTATGAAACCGTACATCTTTACCGAACGTAACGGGATTCATATTATCGACCTCCAACAGACCGTAAAGTTGTTGAATCAGGGTTATAACGTCGTTCGCGATGCGGTTGCGAACGGTGGTACCGTCCTTTTCGTCGGCACCAAACGCCAGGCGCAGGAAACCGTGGCGGAAGAAGCTGCCCGCTGCGGCATGCCTCACGTCACCGAGCGCTGGATGGGTGGTATGCTCACCAACTGGTCGACCATGTTCAAGCGTATTCAGGAGCTTGAGCGTCTTGAGAAGGTGCGCGACAGCGATGAGATCAACCGCCTCACCAAAAAGGAAGGTTTGTTGATCCAGCGCGATATCACCCGCCTGAGCACACGCCTCTCCGGCGCGCGCATCATGAAGCGCCGCCCGGACCTGCTCTTCATTATCGATGTGGGTCGTGAAGATGCCGCTGTCCGCGAGGCGAACCTGCTCAAAATCCCGATTGTGGCGCTGGTGGATACTAATTGCAATCCGCAAAATGTCGATTATGTGATTCCCTCCAATGACGATGCCATCCGCGCGATCAAACTGCTGGTGGCCAAAATGGCCGATGCCGTTCTCGAAGGCAAGGCCATGCGGAAGGAAGAAGAACCCGAACAACCCTCCGATGTAAAATCAGACGGCAAGCCAAAGTCGCGCCCGTCCCGCAAGGCGGTTGTTGAGACCGAACAGGATGAAGTGGGTGACGATGTCTTGCTTGGCGAATCCACGCTTGCCAAAATGAATGTTGGCCGCAAGGCGGATGAGGCTGCGCCAGTGGAAGAAAAAGCGGCGGAAGAAAAGAAACCCGAAGCCAAAGTAGAAGGCTCCGCGGAAGCTGCGGCAGAATAAGAATAGCAGGATCTGGTTAAGGATTGTGAAATGGAAATAACAACCGAGATGATAAAAAAACTGCGCGCTGCGACCAATGCACCCATGTTGGATTGCCGCAAAGCGCTGCAGGAAGCGAACGGCGATTACGACAAGGCCGTGGATTGGCTGCGCGAAAAAGGCATGGCAACCGCCGCCAAGCGCGCCGACCGCGAAGCATCCAACGGCGTGGTGGAAATGTATTCCCATGGCGGGGGACGCGTGGGCGTGATGGTGGAGATTAACTGCGAAACGGACTTTGTTGCCCGCGCGGAACAGTTCCGCACACTTGCGCATGAGATTGCCTTGCAGATCGCAGCAAGCGCGCCCAGATACATTACCGCAGAAGAAATCCCCGCCGACGAACTTGAGCACGAAAAAGAGATCGCCCGCGCCCGCGCCAAAGAGGAAGGCAAGCCTGATAACGTGCTGGCTAAGATCGTGGAAGGCCGCGTGGAAAAATATAAAGATGAAATCTGCCTGATGCGGCAAGCTTATATTCGCGATGAGTCGCTTACCATTGAAAAGCTCATTTTGCAAAATGTGGCTGCCATCGGCGAGAGCGTCATTGTCCGCCGTTTCCAGCGTTGGGAACTGGGCGAAAGCACAAATAAGGGTTAAGTTTTAAAAGCCAGCCTTCGGGTTGGCTTTTTTTCTAAATGCTTGGAACCGTTTTTTGTCGTCATGACATATATATAATATCCGGAGGCATAAATGGCTGAATTGAAATTTAAACGAATCCTGCTCAAGTTGAGCGGCGAAGCGCTTGGCGGCAAAACTGGTTTCGGTATCGATGTGGATGAGGCCGAGTCGATTGCCAACCGCATAAAAGACGTCCGTGAGATGGGCGTGGATGTGGCGGTGGTCATCGGTGCGGGGAACCTGTGGCGGGGCAAGCAGGGACTGGAACGCGGCATGGACCGTTCCACGGCGGATTACATGGGCATGCTTGCCACAGTCATGAATGCCATCGCCCTGATGGACGCTCTCGAGCGTCAGGGAGTGTACACCCGCGTCATGTCTGCCATTGAAATGCGTGCCATCGCCGAGCCTTACATTCGCCGACGGGCGGTACGCCACCTCGAGAAAGGCCGTGTAGTCATCTTTGGAGGCGGGACGGGAAACCCATTCTTCTCCACAGATACCGCAGCAGCCCTTCGCGCCACTGAGATAGACGCCCAGGTCGTCATCAAAGCAACCAAGGTGGACGGAGTTTACGACGCAGACCCGAAGAAAAACCCGGACGCAAAAAAATTCACCAAGCTGACCTACATCGATGTGCTGAACCGCCGCCTTGAGGTGATGGACAGCACCGCCATTACCCTCTGCATGGAAAATAATATGCCCATCCTCGTTCTGAACTTGTGGGATTCGTCCGCCCTGATCGATGCCCTGCACGGCAAAGAGGTGGGTACGCTGGTCACCGGGTAATTCAAACGGAGGTTTCAAATCATCCTTTCCTCTTTTGTTTTGAAAAAACGAAGGAGGAAAGTTTTTATTTTCCTGATAGCCTCTCAAATTTTTCCATATCCTCTCCGTTTTTTGACCCTCCCATAGCCTAAATTCTTGTTTTAAGGTATCCTTGTATCGTAATAATTTTTTAGGAGGAAGATAGTGAGCACTGACGAAGTAAAAGACCTCTTGAAAGATGCTGAATCCCGCATGAGCGGCGCGATCCAGTCGCTTGTTGATGACCTTGGCGGCATTCGCACAGGCAGGGCCAACCCGGCTTTGGTGGAAAAACTCCCCGTTGAATATTACGGCACGCCGACGCCCTTGATGCAGCTAGCAAGTATCAGTGTCCCGGAGCCGCGCGCTTTGATGATCAAACCCTTTGATGCAGGTTCCATCAAGGATATCGAGAAAGCGATTCGCGCCTCGGAATTGGGTCTGAATCCCAATTCTGACGGAAAGGTCATACACCTGAACCTGCCCCCGCTTAATGAAGAACGCCGCCGCGAATTGGTCAAGCACATGCACCACCGCCTCGAAGAAGCCCGCATCGCGATCCGCAATATCCGCCGCGACCTGCACAACGACATCCGCGATTACGAAAAGGAAAAACTCATTACCGAGGATGATCTCAAGCGCGGCGAAGAAGATCTGCAAAAATTGACCGATAAATACGTGGAAGACATTGCCAGACACGGCCAGCATAAAGAAAAAGAGATCATGGAAGTTTAGTTTTGTTCGCTGCTGTTTTTGCGGCAGTGGATCGAGCATTTAAAATGGCTGAATCTTCAACCCCCGTTCCTCTTGAAAAAATCCCGCAGCATGTTGCCATGATCATGGATGGCAATGGACGGTGGGCGCTTCAACGCGGCCTGCCGCGTTTGGCCGGCCACAAGGCAGGCACGGAGAACCTCCGCCGTGTCATCCGGTCCACGGTCGAGTTTGGCGTCAAATACCTGACGATCTATGCCTTTTCGACGGAAAACTGGGGACGCCCGCCCGAGGAAGTTAACGGATTGATGCTCATCCTTCAGAACGTGATCGACAGGGAATTAAACGAGCTTCACAAGGAAGGCGTGCAGCTGCGTCATATTGGGCGGCTGGAAAGACTTGACCCCGGCATCCAGAAGAAAGTTCTGAACGCAATCGAATTGACCAAAAACAACGACCGCCTCATCCTGAACGTTGCATTTAATTACGGCGGGCGGGACGAGATCGTCTGCGCCATTCAAAAGATCATCAACGACGGCATACCAGCCGAGGAAGTGACCGATGAACTTGTGAACAAGTATTTGTTCACCGCCGGCGTTCCTGACCCCGACCTCATCATTCGCACTTCGGGAGAACTGCGGGTAAGCAACTTCCTCATTTGGCAGGCCGCTTATTCGGAGTGGTATATCACGCCGACCTTCTGGCCCGATTTCGACAAGGAAGAATATCGCCGCGCGCTGGAAACCTTTGCCCACCGCGACAGGCGCTTTGGAAAGGTATCCTCGGGGGAGCTTCAGGAATCCAATGCGTAGAAGACTCATTACAGCTCTCGGTTTGTCGCTTATAGGATTGCCCGCCATACTTCTTGGCGGCATCTTTTATTTTCTGTTGATGGGTACCTTTCTGGTCGGCGCGGCATGGGAATATGTACATCTGTTTCGTGCCGTAAAGTTTGAACCGCAGATGCAGGTTACGGTGGGAGGCGTGGCGCTCGTTTTAATCGCGCGTATGTTCTTCCCCGAATATGCCATGCCTGTCTTTGCGGCGACCATCCTGGCCGCTTTGGCCTATCACCTTTTTGCGTACGAGCGCGGCAGAGATCATGCCGCGCTTGATTTTGGCATCACCGTTGGGGGGCTGGTGTACATCGGTTGGATCGGCGCATATCTGCTTGAATTGCGCAACCTGCCCGAAGGCGGCTGGTGGTTCATGCTGGTGATGTTCTGTGTTTGGTCGGGAGATACGGGCGCATACTCGATTGGAAGAGCATATGGCCAACACAAAATGGCGCCGCGTCTCAGCCCGAAGAAAAGCTGGGAAGGCTATGCGGCCAGTGTTTTCACAGCGACGATCACCGGCGGTTTTTATGTATATGTATTTACCACCTTTGGAAACCTGACGAGCGACATCACCATCTGGCAGGGTGCGATGATGGGATTTTTGCTTGGAGCCCTGCCGCCGTTGGGAGACCTCGGCGAGAGCATGTTCAAACGGCAGTCCGGCATCAAGGACTCGAGCGATATCATTCCCGGTCACGGCGGCTTCTTCGACCGCGTTGACTCATGGTTGTGGGGCGCGGTGATCGGGTATTACTTCCTCATCTGGTTCATACTATAAACTCGAAAATTCTGGAGGCACAATGGATGTTCTTGGCGCAACCCCAACCCGCAACCTCGCGCTCGAACTTGCGCGTGTGACCGAAGCGGCGGCGATGATGGCAGGCCGCTTCATGGGACGAGGCGATAAAGAAGGGGCCGACCAGGCAGCAGTTAATGCGATGCGCCTCATCCTCAGCACAGTTGATTTGAACGGGATCATCGTCATCGGGGAGGGGGAGAAGGACAAGGCTCCGATGTTGTTCAATGGCGAGAAAGTGGGCAACGGTTCGCAGCCAGACGTGGATGTTGCGGTGGACCCCATCGACGGGACCCGCCCTTTGGCATTTGGCCGCTCGAACTCGCTGGCCATGGTGGCGGTAGCCCCGCGTGGTACGATGTTTGACCCCGGTCCCTTTGTGTACATGAATAAGATCGCGGTGGGACCGCAGGCCAAGGGCAAGATCAATATCGAAAAAAGTATTACCGAAAATTTACGCGCGATCGCAAAGGCAAAAGACAAGGCTGTTGAAGACCTGACCACCATCATCCTCGACCGCCCGCGTCACGATGCCATGGTAGCGGAGATTCGCAAGGCGGGAGCGCGTATTCGGCAAATTCCCGATGGTGACGTGGCGGCGGCGTTGATGACCGCCTGGGCTGATTCCGGTGTGGATGTTTTGTTCGGTGTGGGCGGCACGCCGGAAGGCGTGATCACGGCTTGCGCTTTGCGCGCGATGGGCGGCGAGATCCAGGGGAAGTTGTATGCGCGCGATGAAGATGAGTTGCGCCGCGGGCGCGAAGCGGGCTACAACTTTGACAAGGTCTTGACCATGGACGACCTGGTTTCCTCTGAGGATGTTTTTTTTGCGACCACAGGCATCACCGATGGGGAGCTGCTCAAAGGTGTTCGCTATTACGGTGACCACATCACCACGGACACGCTCGTAGTGCGCGGCCTGACGGGAACCGTCCGCCAGATCACTGCCACACACACTACAGACAAGCTCGAGAACCTGAGCGCACTTCGATATTAAGCACCATGTCATTGCGAGGACGCTCGCGGCTCGCAATGACATGAAAAATTTCTACTTGACATTCCGAATGCTTATACATATAATCCCGCTCGCATTCCTTGCTAGCTCAATTGGCAGAGCGAGCGGCTGTTAACCGCTAGGTTCTAGGTTCAAGTCCTAGGCAAGGAGC
>JACZJC010000071.1 GCA_014860745.1 Anaerolineales bacterium | reverse complement strand
GATGTGAATCCCGCTGACAATATCGGATACGTATTGCCTGCAAAATTCGTTTAAAGTTTGTAGCGGCTTTTTATTTAGCAATTGGATTTGATCCCCATAGGTGATGAGGATGGAGTCGCGTTCGGTCAGTTCGCCGTCGCGTGCAGGAATGCGCGCGCCATACTTCCCCGTCAATATTTGCACTCGCTCATATAGGAGTGGTGCCTTATCTTTTCCGTACAAAAAGGTGAGATGTTTGATTATTTCCTTCATTAGCCTTTGGCACGCATGGGCCGGAACGCAAGAATAACCAGCGCAGCAAATGAGATCGGGACCAAGAACATAATAAACGATTGCATGGCGGGCAGGGCGGAACTATTTGTGGCGCGCATAATAACAAAGATAACATATGTGACGTAGTATGAAAGGAGCAATCCGCCCTCAAGACGCGAAATTCGGTTGTCAATATAGAAAATGGGTAAAGTGACCAAAGCTACAAAGACCATGACGGACAGGTCAAACTGCAGAACACGCTGCGCCACAGCAATGCCAGAAGGAGAGACGAGCGCGGCAAGTCCCAACACGCCAAGCAGGTTGAAGATATTGCTTCCCACGGCATTGCCGACCGCGATATCACTTTCTCCCTTGATCGCCGCGATTACCGATATCGCAACCTCAGGCAGTGATGTCCCTACGGAAACAATCGTTAATCCGATGATCAATTCGCTGACACCCAATATTTTAGCTATCTGGACGGAGGACTCCACCAGCCAATTGGAACCAAACACGAGCAGCCCCAATCCGATCAAAATAAAAACTGCATTGACGATTGTGTTTTTTACCGTTCGTGTTTCCTTCGGCGCATACTCCTCCGCATATTCTTTTTGCACTTCCCTGCTTTCTGCGCGGCTTTGTTTCAGGGCGAAGACCATATACGCGATCAGAAGTAATATAAGGATTGTCCCATCTGCGATGCTGAGGTTGCCGTCCAGTGCAAGTACCAGGGTGAGCAGGGAGATGCCCAGCATGATAGGCGCATCCTTGCGGATAAGCTGTTCTGCGATCACGATCGGTGCGACAATGGCGGTGATTCCAAGAATAAAAAGGATGTTGAAGATATTGGAGCCGAGCACATTGCCCAGTGTTAGATCTCCCTGGCCGTTGGTGGCCGCTTGCAGCGACACAGCAATTTCAGGGGATGCGGTTCCAATTGCAACGATGGTTAAACCAATGACCAGCGGAGAAACGCCAAATGCCGCGGCAAGGCGTGATGCGCCGCGCACCAGCAGGTCTGCGCCAAGGATCAGGATTACAAGTCCGGCAACGAAGTGGAAAATAGTGGTTGTCATGTTTGCGCTCGCGTGATGAAATTCCCTTAAATTTTTATACCATGATTTTTGAGTTAAAGATTAATTCCCGGGAAAACCAAAGTGACAGCCACTTTAAAGGCGGCTGTCACTTTGGGGTGAGTCATGTTTATATTATTTCCAAAATTATATTTCAACAATACAAGGCGCTTCGTCCTTCACGAGTACGCTTTCCCCGTTCATGAAGGTGACCGTGGTCTGTTCCATGCCGCGCACGACGGTGAGTCCCTTGTATTTAATCGTCACCGGCCAGGGAAAGAGATTTTTACCTTCCAGCTTTACACGTGTGGATGAAAGAATCGTCACGCCCAGGGCTTGCATAAAAAGACCGACGGGCGCGAGTCCATGCAATGAATTTCGTTCGCCGATGCCTGTCCCTTTTTCGGCATGATAACGCTGGTAAAAGGCATGGTTCTGTTTTAAGTTTTGGATGACGGCATTCATTAAATGCGCGGTGAGGCGCGTGGCTTCGGCGCGGAATCCGTATGCGAGCAAGCCTTCGGCAATGAGCATGTTCCAGGGCAGGCTCACGCTCATCGAAACCGATTCAGCTTCCGGGTCCGGGGAGAGCGGCAGGAACTGCATCCCAAACGGGCGGTCAAAACGTTCGGCGGTCATGAGGTTGCGTCCGACCAGCGTGTAAGCCTGTTGTTTATCGAGCGCGCCAGCCCAGAGCGGCAGGGCCAGCGTGATGTCTTCGCCGGTTGTGTCGATAATGCGGACGTTGATCTTGTCTTTTTCATCCAGCCCGCTGACGCTGACGCGCCCGATGCGGGTATAGATTTTTTGACTCGTCGCCACCAGCCCGCCCGTGCGCCATTGGAATTGATGGCCGGGGATGGTTTCCACCTCGCCTTTGGATTTGGTGAAGTATTCGCTGATCTCCACTTCCGGCCGCTTCGCACCGGGACTTTTGGTCTGGATCTCGATCAACAAGCGAACCGGTATCTCCGACTCAAACTTCGGCCTCATATTGCCATCGCCTTTTTTCTTTGCGATGATCTTTCCAACCGAAACCTGGCCTGTTTCACGATCCCGATATGAATAAAAACTGGTGCGTTGGTTCCAACTTGCTTCAATGGAGGCTTTAAGTGTTTCAGCCTGGGTCGTGACGAGGGCTGTTTCTTCTTCCGGTTTGCCAAGTCGTTTCGCGATCTTTGCAAGCAACTGCGCTTCGCGATATAACATGGCTTCCAACGCCGGGCTATGGACGAGGGAAATTTCCAATCCCTGTGACCAGGGATTCCAGACATCGAAGAGCGGGTTGTCTTCAAATCCGGTTTGCAAAATATTATCCCATTCGGGAGCGCCGTCGCGGTTGCGGTCGTGCGCGCCGGAGAACCACGACCAGAAGAATTTAATTAATTTCGGGAAGGCGTCCGCCAGAAAGGCATCATCCTGTGTGGATTGAAAGTATTTCCATGCGAGACTGGCCAGCATTGGAGCGGCTAAGAATTTAGCGCGCTGGCCTGCGAGGCCGGGTTTGCCGTCCACTTCGCCGTCTTCATCCTGGGTCAAGAGGAAATTGAGCAGCAGGTTTTTTGTCACTTGCGGGGAGCCGTGCAAAATGCCAGAGAGATAATAAGCGTCCAGCGGAAATTGTCCATTCCATGCGGGAGGGTAATCGGTGCCATCGCCTTTGCGCGAGAAGCCGTGGTCGATGTGACGGGCGTTCACAAAGGATGGATTCGGAAAATGACCATTGCCATTGAAGAACAAGGCATGCGCTACTTTCTGGCTGAATGAAAGCGCGGCATCCCATTCCACGTCACCGGTGCGGATGTCCAGGACTTGCGAGGCATCCAGCATTTCGATGCGGGCGAGTTCCGCCTGCCAGGAGCGGGCGGCGGTCTTGCGGGCAAGCTCAAAGCCTGCGGGGATGGTGTCGAGGGCGGCTTCAGCAAAGGACAATGTACGGGTGGAACCGGGACCAAGTTCCAGGTCCAGCAGGAGCGAGGAGTGCGGGCCGGGGCCGTGCTTGGGACCGCCGGTCATAAAGAGAACAGGGGCGATGCCGCTGGTTTGTCCTGCCAGAATATTTACTAGCTGCTGCTGCGTAGGGATGATGGATTGCCCATCCAACGGAGCAAGCGCGGCGCAGACTTCAAGTTGAATCTGGCGGACGGCATTGCTTTTATTAGTGAGGATCACACGTCCGGCCACGGCATGCGATTCGGGAACCCAAAAATCGGTATTTACATGGAGGTTTTCGAGGGGAACAAAATCGAGGGTCAGGAAGTTTGGATAGAATCGCCGCAGAGACGGTTTGGTAACAAAGGTGTTAGGGTCTGAGATGGTGCGATTGCCTTCGGTGAAGCGTAAAAAAATGCGCATCGAACGCGCACGCAGGCCAAAAGTTGTGTGAACTGCAATTGCAGAACGTTCGGGGTCGCTGCTGCCGGGTTCCACCTCCCAAATGTGGTCATTGACGTAATCCGGCTTGCAAAGGCGGGCATCCGCCGCCAGGGTGAGGTGAAGCGGGTTGCCAAGAGATAATGACCAGTCGCGCATAGGGCTTATTGTACGGGCAGATGAGCGGAAGGTCAAACGGGTATAATTTAGACTGGTAGTTATATGGTTTGGTAGTTTAAGGTCAGAGATCAGAGACTAGGAGATTATATGCCAGGACTTTACTTTGAAGAATTTACTGTAGGGCAGAGCGTAATAACCACGGGCCGCACCATCAGTGAAGATGCGATCTTTTCATTTGCCGGCCTGACCGGCGATTACAACCAAATCCATACCGACGCCGCCTTTGCCAGCAAGACTCAATTTGGTCAGCGCATCGCGCACGGCTTATTGGGCTTGTCGGTTGCCGTGGGACTCATCATGCGCACGGGTCTGCTCGAAGGCACAGTGCTGGCGTTTCGCGAAATTCAGGATTGGAAGTTCGTCAAACCGTTTTTCATCGGCGATACTGTCCATGCCGTGTTGACCATTGCAGAAACCAAAGCCCTGCCGCGCATCGGCGGGGGCGCGTTGGTCGCAGCGGTGGAAGTCCGCAATCAGAAGGACGAAGTCTGCCAGAAGGGCACGTTGAATTTACTGGTACTAAGTAAGCCGAAATAATTACAGTAGGAGCAGGGTAACCCCGCCCCTACACATGATGACAGGTTGTACAAATGAGTAACGAAGATAACGATAGATTACGCCGGCTTTTAAAATCAGAAGAAGAGACCCGCGCCGATTTAACGCCCGCGCCTCCATCCAAGCCGACACCTGATTCTGCTCCGAAGACGGATGGCACCACCCCGGTCTTCACCCGCCCCGCATTGGACAAGGACAACATGCCCCTGCCCCGCCGCGTGGATGAAGTGGACGTGGAAGGCACGCGTGTCACCCCGGCAGCATATCAACCAGCCAGGTATCAACAACCTTCGGCAAATCCACGCTACACGAACCAACAGCCACAGCACACCCCCCCTGCGCCAACACAGATATCAATAATGGATAGGTTTTCATCCCTTGGCTCCACTCTTCAAGGAAACATGGGATGCTTCCTGCGCGCGTTGATCATCTCTGCCTTCGCTTTGGTCGTGTTCGGCTTGTGCGCAGGATCGTATTTCGTTTATCAATACTATTCCATTGCAAGCACACTTCCCGATTCAGGCGCTCTGCGCGAAAACGCATCAAAATTCGAAACCACGCGCATCCTCGACCGGAATGGACAGGTCTTGTACGAACTCCTTGACCCGACAGCAGGGCGCCGAAACTATATTCCACTGGCAAATATTTCACCAAATTTGATCGCAGCAACCATCGCAACGGAAGACAAGGAGTTTTACAACAACCCCGGCTTCGACCCCATCGCCATCACCCGCGCATTGTGGCAGAACTATGTCACAGGCGGACAGGGCGGCGGCGCATCCACCATCACCCAACAGTTGGCGCGCGCACTTCTGCTTTCGCCCGAGGAACGCAGTCAACGCACGGTGTCCCGCAAAGCGCGCGAGATCATCCTGGCCGCGGAAATCACCCGCCGCTACACCAAGGATGAGATCATTGAGTTATATCTGAACGAGATCTATTACGGCAATCTCGCTTATGGCGTGGAAGCCGCTGCAGAAACCTACTTTGGCAAAACCGCCAAGGACCTGACACTGGGCGAAGCCTCCTTCCTTGCCGGCCTGCCGCAATCCCCGGCTGTGTATGATATTTACACCAACCCGGATATCACACTCCTCCGCCAGCAGCAGGTGCTTGTGCTGATGTTCGAGCTAAGCTTAACTGACGGATGTATCAAGGTCAGCAATAGTCCCGAACCCATTTGCGTGGACCCGGTCCAAGCGACCCAAGCCGCGAACGAAATGAAGGCCTATACCTACCGCCTGCCCTCGTTTGATTCAAAATATCCACATTGGGTTAACTTCGTCCGCGCCCAGTTGGAGCAGCAGTACGATGCCCAAACCATCTATCGTTCCGGCTTTGTCATATACACCACACTGGATCCAATCCTGCAAGACCGCGCGCAGGAACTGGTCACCAACCAGGTCGCTGCCATGGTGGATAACAACACAAAAAATGGAGCTTTGGTTGCCATCCGTCCCTCCACCGGAGAGATCCTCGCCATGGTCGGTTCTCCGGATTTCAACAACGCAGCGATCTCCGGTCAGATCAACATGGCCACCAGCCCCACGCGCCAGCCTGGTTCCTCGATCAAACCGATCACCTATGTTGCGGCCTTCGAAAAAGGCTGGACTCCCTCCACCTTGATTTGGGATGTCCCAACGAAGTTCCCCGATGGCGCAAACCCGCCGTACGAACCAAGAAATTATGACGGCAGATTTCACGGCGGGTTAACGCTCCGCCTGGCGCTTGCCAACTCCTTCAACATCCCGGCCGTCAAAGCGCTTGAATTCGTCGGCATTTACGATGACCCGAACACGCCCGAAAAAGAGGGCATGATCAGCATGGCGGAAAGACTTGGCATCACCACCTTTACCCGCAACGATTACGGCCTCTCCCTCACCCTCGGCGGCGGTGATGTCAGCTTGATCGATATGACATCTGCTTTTTCGGTCTTCGCTAACGGCGGGGAGCGGATGCCGCCTGTAGCCATCCTTAAGATAACCAACTTTGCCGGTGACGTGATCTTCGAATACAAACCGGAAGCAGGAGAGCAAGTCATCCGCCCGGAACATGCCTATCTGATTTCCTCCATCCTTTCGGACAATGAAGCTCGCTCCTACACTTTCGGGCGGAACTCCGCGTTGAACTTATCCTTCCCAGTTGCCGCAAAAACAGGTACCACCAACGACATTCGCGATAACTGGACAATGGGCTATACCCCCGACCTCGTCACTGGTGTGTGGGTCGGCAATGCAGATTACACTCCCATGGTCAGTTCATCGGGCTTGAGCGGTGCCGCACCGGTCTGGTCACAATTTATGGAATTCGCTGTGCCATACGTCACCAACGGCGCGCCGACTCCGTTCACCCGCCCGGATGGAATTGTCGATAAAATCGTCTGCCGCCTGTCCGGCACAGAACCCTCCAGTTTTTGCGAAGGCCAATTCACCGAGATCTTTGCCTTCGACCAGCCCCCCCTGCCAGCCAGCCAGGACCTTGCTCGCCGCATCAAAATCGACCTGTGGACGGGCTATCAGGCATCCGAAGCCTGCAACGGCCCAAGCGAGGAAGAAATTGTTTTGAATGTTACCGACAAATGGGCGCGTGAATGGTTCGAAACCGGCGATGGCAAAGCCTGGCTCGAAGACCATGGATTACCAGACAATCCATACTATGCGCCGGAACGCGAATGCAAAGAGGGCGATCCTCAACCCATCGCCGAGCTAAACTTGACCGACGGGCAGGTGGTCACAACTCCTGCGCTTGAGATCAAAGGCACTGCCGACGCAAGTGAAGGCTTCAAAAAATGGGTGCTTGAATATGGGTTAGGCGAAGAGCCGTCCGCTTGGGTTGGCTTGAACGAAAGCGACAGCCCTATAAAAGATGGGACACTCGCCACATGGAATTTATCGAGCCTGCCTAATGGAATCTACACCCTGCGCCTGACATTGATCGGCGACAAGGCGGAAGTGGAAAAACGCATCCGACTTAAC
>JACZJC010000070.1 GCA_014860745.1 Anaerolineales bacterium | reverse complement strand
ATCCCAAAGCGCGGCAGCGACCAGGCTTTTTTCCACCACCTCGTCCATGTTAACATCCATGCCCATCACACGCGGACCAAAAGCCACATTATCGTAAATCGACTGCGGAAAGGGATTCGGTTTTTGGAAGACCATCCCAACCCTCTGCCGCAGGTTGACCACATCCATACTCTCATTGTAAATGTCCTCGCCATTGAGCAGGATTTCCCCTTCCACGCGGGTTCCCGCAATGGTATCGTTCATGCGGTTCAAGCAGCGCAAAAATGTGGATTTACCGCAGCCCGAAGGGCCGATAAGCGCGGTCACTTTTTGGGGCTGGATTTCCAAGTTAATTCCGGAAAGGGCTTTTGAATTTCCATAGTAAAAATCCAATTGCTGGACGGTAAAGGCGGGCTGGTCTTGAGTCATGGAATTATTTTATCAGAAAGAAGAAAGCTAGTCGAAACGGAAGCAGGTTGGAGTGAGGCCGAAGCGGCGTTCTGGTTCATTGAACTTGTGTACTTGTTTCCCTGCCTGCCAACGACTATAATCCATCCTAATGAAACGCATCGCCCTCTTCTTTCTGCTTTCCTCCTTCCTCCTCGCATCCTGCGGCTCCAATTCATCGGGACCCGATAACACTTCCCCTAAAATATATATCGAAAACAAAGGTTCCGATACCATTGTCAATCTTGCGCTGGCGTGGGCAGAGAGATATCAGGCGGAACATGCGGATGTGCGCATCTCGGTGACGGGCGGCGGATCTGGGACGGGTATTGCGGCGCTCATCAACAACACTGTGGATTTGGCGAATGCTTCACGCCAGATCAAAGCCGAGGAAATTGAGGAAGCAAAATCAAAAGGGATCGAGCCTGTTGAACATATTATTGCGCGCGATGCGATTGCCGTGATCGTGAATTCCAACAATCCCGTCAGCGAATTAACCCTGCAACAAATCTCGGATATTTACAGCGGCAAGATCACAAATTGGGGCGGAGTTGGCGGCGAAGACCGTCCGATCGTCAAACTCTCGCGTGAGACCAATTCCGGCACACATGTTTATTTTTTGGAAACCGTACTGCGACTCGGAAACAACGAGGATAAAACTTTATTTTCAATGGATACCTTGTTGTTACCATCCTCGGAAGGCATCATCTCGGAAGTGCGCGACAACCCAAATGCAATTGGATATGACGGGCTTGGGTATGTACCCCATGATGTCAAAATGATCGCGATTGCGATTGAGGAAGGTGCGCCGTATGTGCTGCCATCCATCGAAACCGTAAACGACAAATCCTATGCCATCGCGCGCGATCTTTATATGTATACCAATGGCGAGCCGACGGGAATTGTTAAAGATTATCTCGATTGGATTCTTTCCGCCGAAGCGCAGGAGATCGTGGCAGAACTTGGGTTCGTGCCTGCCCTCACCCCCAGCCCCTCTCCCTAAGGGAGAGGGGGGAGAACTTGCATGGAAAAATCTTTAAACTGGCGTGAATTCATTATCACAAGTTCCATCAAAGCGAGCGGCTATTCGGCCATCGTCTTTGTATTGCTTATTTTTTTCTTCCTCCTGCGGGAGGGTCTTCCGACCCTCGGCGAAGTGGAAGCCTCCTCGCTTCTCAATATCCGCTGGTATCCCATCGAAAATTATTTTGGCATTCTGCCGCTCATCACCGGCTCGCTCATCATCACTCTCGGCGCCGCTCTCATCGCCGTCCCATTTGGGATCGGAACCGCGGTTTACATCTCGGAAATCGCTCCGCGCTGGATGCGTGAGATTCTCAAACCGCTGGTGGAATTGCTTGGCGGGCTCCCCTCTGTGGTGCTGGGATTTCTTGGGATTCTTGTCGTCTCACCTTATCTGCGCGTCTTACTGGACCTGCCAACTGGTCTAACCGCTTTTACAGGATCCCTGCTTTTGGGCGGGATTGCCGTGCCGACGGTCGTATCCGTTGCCGAGGATGCGTTGGATTCTGTCCCGCGTGCCTACCGTGAAGGCGCCTGGGCGCTGGGCGCAACCAAATGGCAAACCATCTGGCGAGTGACCCTTCCCGCCGCCCGCTCCGGCGTGCTGACGGCCGTCATGCTGGGTGTCGGCCGCGCCATCGGCGAAACGATGACCGTGATGATGGTGACAGGCAACGCGCCTGTCCTTGCGACCCGACTGGGAAGCATCTTCTCCCCGGTCCGCACCATGACGGCCACCATCGCTGCAGAAATGGGCGAGGTTGCAAATGGAAGCACCCACTATCATGTGTTGTTCTTCATCGGCATGGTTCTGTTCCTGATCTCACTTGTCGTGAACATCATCGCCTCATCGGTTGTTTTCCGCGCAAAGAAACGAGCGGAGAGAATCCTTTCATGATGACCAAATTCCTCTCCCGCAATCGTCACACCGTCCAGAGCCTTGGCTTCAGCTTCATCACACTCATAGCCATAATGACCGTGCTTCCCATTGTCGGCACAATCATTTTCATCATTTTTAAAGGCGGTTCCGCCGTTTCATGGGAATTCATCTCAGGCTTCCCGTACGATGGGATGCGCGCCGGTGGGATTCTTCCAGCCATTATTGGCACTTTGTATCTCACCATTGGCACAGCTGTCTTTTCCGTTCCGCTTGGCATAGCCGCAGCAGTTTATCTTTCCGAATATGCCAAAGACACCCGGTTGACTCGCCTCATCCGCCTTGCGATCATCAACCTGGCAGGTATTCCCTCGGTCGTATATGGCCTGTTCGGGCTGGGACTCTTCGTCTTATTCCTGCAATTCGGCACATCCATTCTCGCCGCTTCGTTGACTCTCTCGATCATGACCCTGCCTGTCATCATCAGCACCGCGGAGGAGTCCTTGCGGGCTGTGCCTCAAGCCTTTCGCACCGTGAGCATTTCCCTGGGCGCAACCCGCTGGCAGACGATTCGTCGCATCGTTTTGAAGGAAGCCCTGCCTGGAATTTTGACAGGCGTCATTCTCGGGTTGGAACGAGCCGCAGGCGAAACCGCTCCCATCCTTTTCACAGGCGCCGCCTTCTTCCTGCCGCGCCTGCCCCAATCCCCCTTCGATGCGACCATGGCATTGCCTTATCATCTCTTCGTTATTTCCACCCAAGTGCCTGAAATGCCGATCCAAATCCAATATGGCACGGCACTTGTGCTGCTCGTGTTTGTGTTGACGATGAATTTGATCGCAACCGTGATACGGTCACGGGCAAGGGCAAGAAGGCAGTGGTAATTCTAGACGATGGACGATAGACGATTGACCATGGAGATGTGATGGCTTACAAGTTTGAGCAGTTGGACGTTTGGAAACTTTCTTTGGAATACATTGACTCGATTTATGTTCTTGCGGCACAGTCGCCAAAGACTGAAGAACACAATTTGAAATCTCAGATTGTTCGAGCGGCAACATCCATCTCCCTAAATATTGCCGAAGATTCAACAGGGCAATCCGATGCGGAACAGGCAAGATTTTTAGGATTTGCAATTCGCTCCTTGATTGAAACCGTAGCCTGCCAACACATCATTCAGCGAAGAGGCTATATTCGGGATGAAAGCCTGCTAAAGAAAGTATACGAAGACTCTCAAGTGCTTGCAAAGAAACTTCAAGCCTTCCGAAAAACCGTTAGACAATATCAGGTTCGAGAAAACACGCCCACATATGGAGATGAGGATTTGATTTAGACAAGTTCCATCGTCAATGGTCCATCGTCTTTTGGTAAAAAACAATGAACAAAATCCTCATCGAAAACTTATCATTACAATATTCCGACGGCACCGAGTCCCTGCGCGGCGTCAGCATGGGAATTCGTCAAAATACCGTGACCGTTTTGTTCGGTCCGGCGGGAGGCGGGAAATCCACATTGCTGAGATGTCTCAATCGCTTGAATGATCTCACTGAGGTGAAGGCCAGCCTGGGTCAAATCCTCATCGACGGAGAAAACATCCTCGACCCGAAAGTGGATGTGATCGCCCTGCGGCGCAAAGTGGGGATGGTCTTTGCGCGTCCCGTCCCGCTGCCGATGAGCATTCGCGAAAATGTGACCTACGGACTCGAACTTGCCGGCGAGAAGCGCAAATCAAAACTGGATGAAGCCGTGGAACGCAGTTTGAAACTTTCTGCAATTTGGGATGAAGTGAAATCCCGACTCGACGAACCCGCCATTGCATTATCCGGCGGACAGCAGCAGCGCATCTGCCTCGCGCGCGTGATCGCGCTTCAGCCTGAAATCATCCTGCTGGATGAACCCACCTCTGGCCTTGATCCGATCTCCACCGGAAAAGTGGAAGCTGCCTTGCTGGAGTTGAAAAAGGAATACACGGTCATTCTTGTGCCGCATTCCATTCAACAAGCTGCCCGCACCGCCGATTACGCCGCCTTCTTTTTGCAGGGTGAACTGATCGAATACGACGATGGAAAAAAAATGTTCACTACCCCCAAGCAGAAGAAAACCGAAGATTACATCATGGGCAGGTTCGGTTAAAGCCATGTCATTGCGAGGAGGGCGTTAGCCCGAAGAAGCAATCTCCGTCACCGCACAGGAGATTGCTTCGAGCAAAGAGCAAGAGCGCCCTCGCAATGACATGAATTACCAAACCCTTTCCAAATTCCCGTTCTCGCCCACCTTGCGCCCCACCTTCGCCATATCGATCCACTCGCCGTGAATTTTCACGCGCACCACATCCGCCGTAAAATCCGTCACTGTTGTACCATTATTATTGAACAGGTACGAGCCGACTGCATAAATATCTGCGGGGACTCCCAGCTTTTCAAACTTACGGATTTTTTCTGGATTGAATCCACCCGAAACGACGATCTTTACACTGCGGCAAAACTCCATCGCCGCTTCCTTCCAAATCCGGGGAATGCTCCAGCGTTCCCAGGCAGTATCCAACCCCATGCGGACGTTGAAGACCAGCCGCGGATTCACGCCAAGGTCGAGGGCGGGCTCGCCCAACGGCTGTACCGAGATGTCGCGCAGGCTTCCGCTCGTATCCAAACGAACGCCATAGAGTTTATATTTCTCCGCCTCCTCTTTATCGCCCGCATCCATCAACTCGCGGTATTTCGCAAACATCGCATCCAAAACCCGCAGGGAATCCCGCACCGAATCATTGTTGAAATCCACCAGCGCGATGCGCGGAATCCTCGCGGGCAGAATATGCGAGAACTGCATCATCGCTTCCGCCGTGTCGCCGAGAAAAGATGCGATCGCAGCATGGGCAACCGTCCCCCCGCCCGCGCCGCCCCACCAGTCACCCTGAGCATCCGTCGAGACAAACGCGCCAAGGTCATGGGTATGATCCTTATTAAATTTTTGCAGGGCAATGTTGTAGGCATATCCATCGGCGGCCTGCACTTCATGTACATCAAACCGCGCCGGGAAAAAAAGCACGGGCTTGCCGCGCGACGCCACCAGTGTTTCATAGACATTCGTCGACACGCGGCTCGAGCGGGTGAGGATTCCTAGTGTGGGCGTTTCAAGCAGGGCAAAATCGCGATAGCGTCCGCGCACTTTAATAACGGGTTGGATCTTCGTCGGGTCGCCTTCATATTTGACCGTACTTCCATCATGTACAGCCCATACTTCGAGCTTCTCCGATGTATCAATAAATTTGTCGCCTTCAAAATATCCCGTGCAATGCCTCAGCATCGCAAGAGATTTATCCACGCCGACCACGGTCGTCTCTACCATTCTGCGCGTGAACCATTGCATCTCCACTTCGATATCGCCCACTGCAATATGATCCGCCGACATTCCCTGCGGCAGGTTGGGATACTCCCCCGAATATATGTATCCCTCCCTCGAGAGTGCGATCAGCATGCGGTTGATGTTCTCGAAATATTTATCCGAATACCAGCCGCGCCGCATTCGTTCGATATCCAATTTAAATGTTTCGTTCGTCAGTCGTTTACCGTCAAAGATGGACATGCTGCCTCGTTTTGGAAAATGGCTTTCGTACTTTACTCATTACTTGATCGGGTCTGTTGATTTGACGATCTTCATCCCCGCCCTTGCAAAGCGGGCGTACGCTTCATTCGCCGCCTCGGTATGGTCCACCACCCCGGGCACCACCACCGCTGAGGAACAGTCTTCAAGCAAATACACTTTCTTAAAAAGACCGGGATCCACTGCCTGAATGTCATCGAGTAAATCTGAAATTGTCCACGCCACACAATGACTCTTCGCCTGCCCGGCAATATACAACCGATCCACTTCCTGCACTTGCTGAATAAATATCGGGTCGCGCTCGCCAAGCATTTCACCCATGGGGCCAGTCAGCACTTCGGGCCCGATGACGGAATAATTTTCGGTGAAGGGCTTGTCGCCTTTGATTTCGAAATCAGGCTGGGCGAGTCTTGCAATCGAATGGAAGAAAATCGCCTCTTCCAACGCAGGGACAAGCGCATGACCGATGCCGCCGAGCATGGCATGATACGGCCAGATGGTGAGCGCGTATTTGCCTTTCTTCTCCAATTGTTCGGCATAATGGATCATCATTTGCTGGCCGTATTCGGGGGCGATTCCAAAACGGGGGGCAAGCTCATGATTAAATTTCCATTTGCCTTCGTGAAGTTCGGCGGCGTGAATGTCGGTATATGGGGCGGGGTGATTGCCATCTTTGTCTACAAAGAAAATGGGATGGAAAATCTGCTGCGCCATGTGTGTATCCATGGTGGCGGTGATATGGGCGATGCTGCCGAGGTTGCGGTAGATGAATTCACACAAGCGGATATTGTCGTCCACGGCTCCATGTCCACTCCGACCACCGACGAAAAGTTCAAAGCCGGGGATGCAGAAGGTGTTTTGCGCGTCGATCACTAAAAGGGAGATTCTGCTCTTCGAATCTGAAGCAGGTTTCAGGTCGTGTTGAAGCGCGTACTCGCGGGCCTGGTCGGCACGGCTGGCATAATCCACTTTCCAGATTTCGCCCACGCGGGCTGAGTCAAAAAAAGAGGGAATGGGAAATGTGCTCATAATCCTAGTATACCCTTGCGGGTACTATGTAACGAAAAACAGGCTCCGAATCCCATTGAACTCGAAGCCTGTTTTGCTTCCACCTGCTATTTCTTTTTATTTGCCGCGGATTTGCCGCCTTTCACTACACGGCGGTACGGCGGCATGTTGATAGCAAGCACCTGACAGCGGGTCGGGTCGAGCAGTTTATTCCACAAATTTGGATAGCTGAGTGCAAATTCATCCAGGCGCAGAGTGGAAGTTAACACCGTGGGCAAATGCGCATTGTAGCGATAATTCAAAACACTATACAGCTTGTCCTCAGCCCAAACGGAGCTTGCGCCGCTGCCTTTCAGATCATCCAAAATCAATAATGGCGTAGTACGGATTTCGTGGAAGCGTCTGTCAAATGAAACATCGGAACTGCGTCCAAAGGTCTGGCGCAAATAATCCAACAAAGAAGAGACCTCCACAAGAAGCGCCTGTCCGCCCAGCCCAATTCGGTAATTGCCGATGGCGGCAGCAAGGTGGGTTTTCCCGCAAAAGGATTGACCCAACAACACAAGCCAGCCGTTCGGCTCCTGGGAAAAATCCGCTGCTGCGCTGAAGGCGTCGTGCAGGGTTTTTACATCCTCTTTTGTGACCTTGATGCGGGTGATTTCTTTATCCTTATATTTGTTTCCAAACTTGTCGGCTTTCTCCGTGATCGTGGTGGTGATTGCCTCATGCCCAATCTCCTCCTCGCGCATTTGAAATGTCTTGAACGTCATTGCCTTCATTTCAGGCAGCGGGAGCATCGAAATACCAGGGTTGCTCGTCTCTTCGGGGCGGCGGTAATCGGGCGCGGTGATCATGAGATGGTTCACGAATTCTTCATCCTGCAAACGCGAGCGGATGCGGCCTTCGATCTCATCCAGCATCAGATTCGTGGTAATGACAGTGGCCAGCTTGTTGATGTATCGATAATTAATGATCTGGAATAATTTCTCCTGTGCCCAGGCTGTGGCATTCTGCGTGCCGAAGTCATCCAGGATCAACAACTCTGCATTGCGGATCTCTTCAAAGCGCTGCTCAAATGTGGTTTCAGGGTCGGCAAATGCAAAGCGTAAAGAATCAAGCAGGTCCGGCACGGTGATGAACAAAGTGGGTGTGCCGTTATTTACCGCAAAATTTGCAATCGCCGCCGCAAGATGGGTCTTGCCGCAGCCATATCCGCCTTCAAGCAAAAGCCAGCCTTTTGGAACTCGCGCAAACTCTTCACAGGCTTCAAAAGACTTATGTAAATTCTCGCGGTCCTGCGCAGACATGAACTTGGCCCTGTCATTTCCCGATGGATTGAAATTCTCAAAGGTCAAATGACTCAAACGGTTCAAGTTGCTCATCGCAAACAAACGCGAGCGCGCGCTTTCGGCCACGTCCCTTGCGCGGCAGATGCACGATTCCAATTTGCCGAACTTCTCATGCCCAAGCGGCACGTCGTAACGCACATAGCCGGCTCCCCCGCAATGCGGGCAGTTCGGGTCGCCGAGAGTCTTCACAAGGTTAATCCCGCTTGAGGAATTCGGAGAACTCGCTGTCGGTGTATCGTTTTGCATCTTTGATAGAGTCCGTTCGATCTTTTCTTTCATCTTTCCCGTTTTCCTTCCAGCGCGCCAGGATCGCTTCCACATATTTCCAATTGCGGATGTTGCGGCTCACCGCAATTTCAATCGCCTCTTCAAACCATTCGCTCGGATAATTTTTTTCCGCTTCCATCAGCATCTCTGATAATAAAGGCGTGAGCGCGCCGATGTTCTCTTCGTACAACTTGAACAGGTTGGACTTGTTCAACGCATAGGTCTTTGCCACATCACGCCATTGACCTTTCGAGAACGCCTCCGCAGCAAGACGTCCGCGAGGTGAGTTTAGGAAATAAAAAACATCCGCCTCCTGCTCCGCCTTGAGCAGGGTTCCCCTTTCCACACATTTACCCAGCCCGCGCTGAATCTCCTCCATGCTCAACCCAAGCGACTCAGCCTCGAAATCCGTTTCACACAACGCGCGGAAATTCCCTTCAATATGTTCAATCCGCCAGATGGCGAACAGAGTCACTTTTAATTCAGCAATATCCTCGATCTCGTTCATCAAACGGATTAACGAATCGGGAACCTGTGTAAATGTTTCAGAGGAGGTGAAGCCGTTAAAGGAATTCATATTATTTTCGTAGGGGCGGGGTAACCCCGCCCTTACTCATTCGGCCTAAAGACCTTCGTGGCCGCATTCTCAAACTTCGCCAGCGCGCCGCGGAAGATCAATTCCACTTCACCCACGGGGCCGTTACGATGTTTGGATACAAGGATCTGCGCCACATTCTGTTTATCCGAATCCTTTTCGTATTGGTCGGGACGATAAATGAACATGACGATATCGGCATCCTGTTCGAGCGAGCCCGATTCTCTCAAATCCGAAAGGACGGGGCGTTTATCGGTGCGTTGTTCCACGGCGCGGCTCAACTGCGCGGCAGTAAGAACAGGCACATTCAACTCACGCGCCAGCACCTTCAAACTGCGTGAAATATGCGAAACCTCCTGCACACGGTTATCACTGCGAGAGTCACCGCCCATTAATTGAAGATAATCCACAATGACCAGATCGATTCCGAATTCCATGTGCAGGCGGCGGCATTTGGTTCTCAATTGCAACGGTGTGATGGCAGGCGTATCGTCAAGATAAATATGCGTGTCGGAAAAAACTTCGATGGCGTGGGTGAAGAGTGGCCATTCGTTTTCCAGCAATTTCCCCGTGCGCAGCCGCTGCGAGTCGATACCCGTTTCCTGTGCGATCAGACGCTGAACCACCTGTTCGTTAGACATTTCCAACGAAAAGATGGCGACATGCTTTTTATGGGTCAACGCTGCGTTCTTTGCAATAGAAAGCAGAAAGCCAGTCTTACCCTGACCCGGGCGGCCAGCAATGATCAACAGATCGGAAGGCTGCAATCCGCCGAGTAATTTATCGAGATCATAGAAACCTGTCGGCACGCCGTGAAAATCATCCGGGCGTTTGGAAAGGTCATCGATGCGGTCATAATAAGTTGATAGGACGTTACGGATCGGCTGCAGGTCGTGTTTCAAACGCTTCTCACTGACGTTGAACACGGCTTTTTCCGCTTCGTTCATGACATTGTCGATGGTGCTGCCTTTGTAGGCCAGGGAGGCAATCTGATTCGCCGCGTTTATCATCTTGCGACGGATGGAATTTTCCTCCACGATCCGCCCGTAGGCCTCGGCATTCAGCGACGTCGGAACCTGGTTGATCAACGAAGTGAGATACGCCGAACCGCCAATTTCAGCCAGTTGGCCGGCGCGCTCCAACTCCTCGGATAAGGTCAGCAGGTCAACTGGAATGCGCTGTTCGTGCAGGCGGGAAAACGCCTCCCAGATCCATTTGTTGCGGTGGATGTAGAAATCATCCGCGCTCAGAAACTGGGCAACGTCATAATACACTTCGGAGTTAATCAGCACCGCCCCTACAACTGCTTCCTCGGCTTCCCGGCTATGCGGGACTACCGTTGACATCGGGCTGGCGGGGGCGGTGGATTCTTCTGGAGGAAAATATTCTGTCATTTGGATGGTTCAGCTTCAGGTGGAGTTTGAATCGGGTTTATCTTTGTCGGCATCGTCCATATCCAGCTTGTCGATAAAATCCTTGAAGACGGATAATCTGTCGCTGGCTTCATCTGATAACGGCGTGGGCGGTTCCTTTTTCGGAGGGGCGCTCGCTTCGGGCAGATCCTGGTCCGGTGTCATCCCGGCTTCTTCCATCACTTTTTTGTGGACAAATATAGGCACATGCGCACGGACCGCGATCGCGATGGCGTCGGAGGGGCGGGAATCGATGTGGATCTCACGTCCATCCGCTTCGGCGACTATGTTTCCGTAAAAAATATTATCCTGAACGCTGACGATCTCCACACGGTTAACACGCGCGGAGAAGGCGCCGAATATATTTTTGATCAGGTCGTGGGTGAGCGGGCGCACCATTTCAACTTCCTGCAGGGCAACGGTGATAGCCTCTGCTTCGTAGGGGCCGACCCAAATGGTGAGATACTGTTCAGTGTTGATCTGTTTCAACACTACCACACGCTGCGGCGCCATTAAATGCACGCGAATGCTATCGATAACCACTTCAACCATATCAGACATAGGAACTCCAGTGTTTCTATTTTAGCATATATGGTTGCAGGATGGTTCGAACTTTTCGGTAAGAATAGGGAAGTGAAATTCGATTTGCCAGAACGGGGAAACAAGGCTATAATCGGCCTCGCTCAATCGGGGCGTGGCGCAGTCCGGCTAGCGCGCTTGCATGGGGTGCAAGAGGTCGGAGGTTCAAATCCTCTCGCCCCGACAAAAGTTTATCAACAAAGAGATGGTCGCAGATTTCCCCGCAGGGGGGACGATGCAAATCCTCTCGCCCCGACAGTGGAAATAAAACCGTCCTGCCACCAGGATGGTTTTATTTTTAAAATCTCACTAATCCATGGAAATAAACGAAGGCATTCCCTCATCCCCCATCAATAAACATTCCATCATCAGCCTGATCCTGGGTTTGTTAACCATCTTTACATTCTGCGGGGGCATCCTCATCCCGGTCCCATTTACGAGTTTGATCTGCGCTCCAGTGAGTTTTCTGCTGGCTATTCTGGCTCTGATCTATGGGATGGTCTCTTTGAACCGAATCCGCGTGCGGAATGAATCAGGCCGCCGCATGGCGTGGATCGGCATCCTCAGCGGTGGATTCGTCTTCCTATGTGTTTTGTGTCTGGTCATCACATTGGTCTCATTGTTTCTCGTCGCCCCCGAGTCGCTGCCCCCCTTCTTATAAAACCATCAAATATAAGCGGCTATTAACCTGCAACTTGCGAATCCCTCTTCTCTCGGTTATCCTTGCGAACGGGAGTGGTTAGGTCCCGGTGGGCTTCCTGGTCTTCAAAACCTGTGGCGGGTCGCGTTGCGGGTCGCGGTGGGTTCGACTCCCATCCACTCCCGCTCCATTTCATAAAAAAAACCCTGAAGGTCTGCTCGCATAGTTGGGTCCTCAACTCACAAAAGACCTTTGGGGTTTCTTGCAAGGAGAACGATGTCTTTCCCTGAAACCGAAGTATATACGAGATTTGTCTCCCGCGTCCTTCGCATCGACGACATTACAAGCCAGGACCCTTCCAAGGGATTCTTCCTGCGCTATCGCGGGGAATTGCTCGGTGACGATTCCGCCGCCGCCTACGACCAGCTGGCGGAATCATTGAGCCAATACAATGTAACGCCACTCCTCAGATTGGAAGAGGGACGGCATATCATTTACCTTGCGCCGAAACAACCCGAACCGCCCAAAGATAAAATTTCCACAAATATCATTCTTTTTATATTAACCGTCCTCAGCGTGATGCTTGCCGGTGCGCAGCCCGAAGGCCCCATCCCGAACGACTTCGCAGGGCAGCTGCTGGCGCTCGCAAAAAGTATTCTCACTGGCTGGCCCTTTGCCCTCAGCCTGCTCGGAATTTTGGTGGCGCATGAACTGGGACACTACTTCATGAGCCGCTATCACAAAACGCCCGCCACCTTGCCGTATTTCTTCCCATTTCCATTAAGCCCATTGGGCACCATGGGCGCAGCCATCATCATGCGCGGAATTCCAAAGAACAAGCGCATCTTGTTCGACATTGGCATTGCAGGCCCCATTGCCGGTCTTGTGATTGCCATCCCTGTTTTGTTTTTGGGATTGTCGCTTTCCGAATTGGGAACCATCGACCCAAACCCCAACGGCTTCATGGAAGGCAATTCGCTGCTTTACCTCTTCGCAAAATATGTCACTTTCGGTCAATTGCTGCCCGCCCCCCTTGAGCCGCAGGGATTTTTATATTGGCTGAGATATTTCTTTACCGGAGGCCCAATTCCCTTTGGCGGTTTGGATGTGTTCATTCACCCGGTCGCCTTCGCAGGTTGGGCTGGGATTCTCGTCACCGCGTTGAATCTTATCCCCGCTGGCACACTGGATGGCGGCCACGTCATCTATGGGTTGTTTGGGGATAAAGCCCGCAAGGCATTTCCATTCATTGTCGGCTTGTTGATTATGTTCGGCTTCTTCTGGAGCGGATGGTGGTTGTGGGCAGCGATACTATTCTGGCTCGGGCGCGTCCACGCGCAGCCCCTTGACCAGATCACAACGCTCGACCCCACCCGACGCCTGATCGGCTTTGCAATGATCTTCGTCTTCTTTTTGGTTTTCATGCCCGTCCCATTCATGACTCTCGCTCCATGAAAAAAATATTCACTTTCTTCTTTATCGCTTCGATCATCCTTGCCGCCTGCAGCGGGGAAGAAAATACCACAGCCACGGCAGAACCATCCGCCACGCAGGGCAGTGAAAAAACTCAAACGGCGGAGCCTGCTGTCGAAACGGCCAGCAGGCTCAACGTCGATGAAGAGGCGCTGAACGGACTGGCGATCGATGTCTGGATTCCTTGGTATGGAATCGAGTCCGACCTTTTCAACACCTTCGTCAACGAATTCAATTCACAAAACGAGTGGGGTATTCGGGTGAATGCCGAAAATCAAATTAATTTTTCGAACATGTACGATAAAGTGACCGCCTCCCTGCCGACGGATGACAGACCCGACCTGGTAATCGCACTTCCCGAACACGCGCAGGGCTGGTACACCGACGGCGCGGTGACCGACCTGACAGAGTATGTCGAAGACTCAAAATATGGAATTGACTCGAGCGATATTCCATTTGTGTTTTGGAATCAGGACCTGGCGGAGGAAGTGCGCGTGGCATTCCCCGCGCAGCGAACCGCGCAATTTTTACTTTGGAATGAAACCTGGGCGAAGGAGCTTGGCTTTGATTTAATGCCAGCGTCGTCAGAAGATTTTCAAAAGCAATCCTGCGGCGCACAAAAATCCATGCTCTCGGATGAATTTGCTGAAAACGATTCCCTTGGCGGCTGGCTGGTAAACGCGGATTCGATGACCGCCTATTCCTGGATGCTGGCTTTCGGCGGCGGCGTTTTGGAGGAGGGCAATTACCGCTTCCTCACGCCGAATAATATCGATGCTTTTAAATTTTTACGCGAACTTTCCGAAACGAGCTGTGCATGGCAAAGTGCACCGGCTGACCCGCTCTCTTCGTTCGCAAATCGTGAGGCATTATTCATTACCGCAAGTTTGCACGATTTACCCGGCGTTGCCCGTGCATTTGCCGCCGCCAACAGCACAGACAAGTGGAGCGTCATCCCGTTCCCCGCCGAAAACAACGGCTTGATGGTTGTGTACGGCTCCTCGTATGTCATATTGGAATCAACGGAGGAGGAACAACTGGCTGCCTGGCTTTTTGTGAAATGGCTGCTGGACAACAAACAGGATGCCCGTTGGGTGGAGACCACTCACCTCTTTCCGCTTCGCACCTCGACCCTGGACCTGCTCGGCGATTACGAGAAGACTCATCCTCAATGGAAACAAGCCGTGGATCTTTTACCCGAAGGTGAAATGCAACCTAAACTGGCTTCGTGGCGTACAATTAAAATAATGCTCGGTGACGGGTTCGCACACATGTACCGTGTCAACGTCGCCAGCGGACAGGTCGCCGCGATCCTGGCACAAATGGAAACGATGGCAAAGGATTTGAGCAAGTAAACGGCCCCATCCCTTCTCACAGCAGGAGAAGAGAGAATTAAAGGAGAGAGAGAATGCCGCAATCGGAATATACAGCGCGGCAAGTCCGCGCGAAAACACACGAAGTATACGAATATGACCACGATGATGAAAAGCCCGGCAAGCCCCTGCACATCCTCATCCCCGGCGGGTTGATCGCTTTAGCATCTCTCGCACTGATCATTTTTATTGGCTATCAAACCTGGTTGGAGGAAAGCCTTGCCCAGGAATTGGGTACGATCCTGTGCTTGATCCTCGCGCCGTTTTATGTTGGCGGCGTATTTCTCTTTAGCTATGGCTATGAGTTGTACAACATCCCGCGCGCCATCCGTTTGACGGCGATCATCGTGTTCGTCACGCTTGCGGCGGTGGTGATCGTGGCGGTTTTGTTTTTTGTGCTGGGGAACATGAAAGGCGGGTCAGGTTCGAAATCATCCAAGTCATCATCCAAGTCATCCTCGAAGTCTTCGGGGTCTGCGAAACCTTCAAAGAGCGGCAGCGCGTTTGGCGGAGCCATCGGCGGGGCGTTTGCGAATAAATCGTCGTCACGTTCTTCATCGGGAGGCAGTTCTCACCGTGGAGGCGGCCCGATTTTTATTGGTGGTGGAGGGACCCGCGTCGAAACCCGCGAAGTGACAAAGGAAGTGGTGAAGGAAGTTCCGAAAGAGCCAATGCCCATTACCTGTCCGTTTTGTACGAGGTCGTATGTGCCGATTGAGCATAAATATATCTGTCCAAGCTGCGGAGCCGCGACACCAAAAAATTTGATCGAAGAATCGCAGATGCCGAACCCAGAAGATAGGCAATAGCCCATAGGCGGTGGGCCATCGTCCACGGTCCACCATCCGTTTATAATCAGAGCCATGAAAAACAGATCATGGCTCTTTCCTTTTTTATTGCTTGTGGGAACCCTCGCCTACGCTCTCCTCACGCAGGTGCAGCTGCCGGGTGACGGATTCTCCACCTTTGGCGCAGATACCGTCCGTGCGGAGGTGCTGCAAATTATCGATGAAGGCGAAATTGATTTAGGAGGGAATTTACAAACGTATCAAATCGCACGCGTGAACATTCTGGAAGGCCAATACGCGGGCATTCCGATGGAAATCGATTACGGCAAACGGCAGGTCCGCTCGGATGATTATTTGATGGGGCCGGGCGACAAGATTTTGGTTTCCATCAGCAAGACACCGGACAATGTGGTCAACGCCTATTTTGTGGATTACGTCCGCACCACGCCGATCCTTTGGTTGACGGTCATTTTTGCAGTTGCCATTATCCTCATCAGCAGTTGGAAGGGGATACGCGCATTGCTAAGCATGGCCTTCAGTTTGTATATCATCATCGGTTACATCATCCCTCACATCCTCATCGGCGAAGATCCGCTGCGGGTCAGCATCATCGGCTCGATCATTTTGCTGGCTGTGTCGCTTTACCTGACCTACGGCTGGACGTTGAAAACCCACGCGGCGGTCTTCAGCATGATTTTGGTTTTGATTTTGACAGGCGCGCTTTCAGGATTATTTGTAGTCTTTGCAAAATTGAATGGGACGGGTGATGAAAACGTGATGTTCCTGATGCAATTGATGGAAACCCCGATCAACCTGCGCGGACTGCTGCTCGGCGGAATGATCATTGGCGCGCTCGGCGTGCTGGATGACCTGGTAACGACTCAAGCCTCGGCGGTGTTCGAACTCCACCATGCGAACCCATCACTTGGCTTTCGCGGACTGTACAACTCAGCCATGCGCATCGGGCAGGACCATGTGGCGGCCACGGTCAACACCCTGGTTTTGGCCTACGCTGGAGCATCTCTTCCAATGTTGTTGATGTTCTCGCTTGGGCGCGGGGACTATGGTTATCTGGTCAACTTTTCGTTTATCGCTGAGGAAATTGTGCGGACGTTGGTCGGCTCGCTGGGGCTGATCGCGGCCGTGCCGCTCACGACCACCATCGCCATTTTCCTTGCTCAAAGGGCCGAGTCACTTGGGCGGTGGGAGCAGGTTCTCGGTCCGGAAGGAAGCGGGGAGGGGCATGTCCACTAGCCTTACGGATTACGCACACTTGCACCGTACGCAAGTGCTGGTGTCACGTATTTCGTAATCCGTAATTCGTAATTTGCAACCTTTCCCCCATCTCCTGCGTAAGATAAGATAGAAAGCCACCAAGGAGAAACGTGAACGAAGAGCAAACCTGGGTTGCCCAGGCGCAACAGGGCGACGATGAAGCATTTACCCGGCTTGTCGAAACCTATCAGACCCCGGTGTTCAATCTGTGCTATCGCATGTTGGGCGAACCTGAACTCGCGGAGGATGCCGCGCAGGAAACGTTTTTGCGCGCCTACCAGCACTTGCACCGCTACGACCAGAAGCGCCCGTTCGCGACCTGGCTGCTTTCGATTGCGGCGCATTATTGCATCGACAAATTGCGGCGCAGGAAATTTTTCATGTTTTCGATGGATGCGGAAGACGATGAAGGCAATTCGTTCGAACTGCCCGACGTCGATGCACCCAACCCTGAAGCGGAGTCCATCAAAGGGCAGACGCAGGAAAGAGTCCATGCGATGCTCAAAGACCTGGATACAACCGACCGCGCGGCGATCATCATGAGGTATTGGTACGACTATTCAGAAAAGGAAATTGCTGAATCCTTGCGGTTGACAGTCAGCGCGGTAAAAAGCCGCCTACATCGTGCCCGCAAGGAACTGGCAGGCATGTGGCAGGAAGAGGAAGACGACTTGCTTGCCGAAATAGAAAGGAGACATCATGAATCACCAGCCTTTTGAAACCTGGCTGTTGGCCGATAAAATTTTGAATGCCGCGGAGAAGCGCGAGCTTGATTCGCATTTGCGGATTTGCAGATCCTGTTCGGCTCTTGCCGAGACCGGGCTTGCTCTGCGTTCTGCTAAAGCATCCTCCCCTACGGCAGGGTTCGCCCTGCGCTTCCAGCACAGGCTGGCCGTCCAAAAAGTGGCGGAACGCCGGCGCAGGTTGTGGGGGCTGATCGTGTTGATCGTGAGCGGGGTATCTCTGCTGGGTTGGTTTGCCGCTCCGGTTGTGTATGCTTTTATCTCTGCGCCAGTGGAATGGCTCACTGCAGTGGTCGGCTATTTTCTATTCGTGTTCACATCCATGCAGGCCTTCAGTGAAATCTTAAGGGTGCTGGCGCGCATGGCGCCGAATTTCATCCCGCCCTATGCGTGGATGGTCATGCTCTCCACACTGGCCGGCATGGGATTAATCTGGGTTGTATCCATCTGGCGGTTTGCACACAAGCCGCAAGGAGTAACGGTATGAAAATGAAAAAAAATCTGGTCAGCGTCATCTTATTACTGGCACTATTATTTTTACCCACTCGCAGCGTGTTTGCGCAGGGACCCGGTGGGGACGTGGTCCTGTTCGGGCAAAATTACACGTTGGAAAGCGGCGATGAATTGAACGGAAGCTTGGCGGTATTTGGCGGAAACGCAAGTATCGAGGAAGGCGCCAAAGTGAACGGGGACGTTGCGCTCATCGGAGGAAACCTTTCGATCCTGGGCGATGTGAACGGCGACGTGGCTTTGATCGGCGGCAATCTGACCATCTCCGGCACCATCGACGGCGACATTGTCATTGTTGGCGGGCAGGTTCTGCTGACTGAAACCGCCCTCGTGGATGGCGATATTGCCACCATCGGCGGAAATGTGCAAAAGGAGCCCGGCGCGGAAGTAACCGGCAATATCACAAATAATGCCCCGCCAGTCATCAGTGTGCCTGATGTTCCCAATGCGCCGAATGTTCCCAACGTACCAAACATTCCGGGTGTTCCCGGAGCACCGGAAATTAACATGAATGTCAACCCGTTGTGGAGTGTGGCCGGCCGGGTCGGGGAAGCCTTGCTGGTGGCGTTGGTTGGCATGCTGCTGGCGCTCTTCCTTCAGCCGCAGATGGAACGAGTCGGCGATGCCATCATGCGTCAACCATTCGTTGCTGGGGGGTATGGCCTGCTGGCATTCATTGTCATTCCTGTGGCAATCCTCATCATGGCTGTCACCATCATCCTCATCCCCATCGCCTTGATCGTGGCATTCATTGCACCGCTGGCGTGGTTGTTCGGCATGATTGCACTCGGCCAGGAAGTCGGCGACCGCTTCACTAAAGCCATCAACCAGACCTGGGCGCCTGTCCTTTCCATAGGCTTTGGCACCTTCCTGCTTATGCTGGTAGTTGGTTTGGTGGGTTTGATCCCCTGCGTAGGCTGGCTGCCATCCTTCCTTATCACTCTCGCAGCGATTGGCGGTGTGGGTATGACCTGGTTCGGAACAAGAAGCGCACCGGGCATGGTCATTCAAAAAGTGGAAGAGATTCCACCCGCTTCATAAAACCTACCCTGATAAATCTCACCGCCCCGGTATTCCTCCGGGGCGGTTTTTTAGTGGGCGAGATATCATGTTATTTCATTAATCTGCCGGGACAGCAATTAGTTCAGGCTCTTTCAAGAACAAAGCCAGCGGTGCCGCGATCAACACCATGCCGGTTGTCAAGGTCAATACAAAGGGGAAGCCATACAACTCCGTTAAATGACCGGTGTACAACAGTCCCAGCGCGCCGGACGAAAAGATAAAGCCCAATGCCAGCCCGGAAGCCAGCGCCATTCCTCCGGGGATGATCCGCTGGGCAAAGACGACCATGATGCTGTGCACAGCCCCGGTAAAAGCGCCTGCAAGAGGGATAAGGATATAGAGCCACCAGGACCATCCAATTAGACTGACAAGATAGATCGGAAAGGCGGCGAAAAATAAAACTCCCGCGGCGACAAAACGCTTGGAATACCGGTCTCCGAGATATCCGCCGGCCACATTGCCCAATGCAGAGCCGCCCATAAACAAGCCTGCCATGCTTCCGTAGATGGTTGCGCTCTGCCCCAAATCCTTTATATATTTGGGGATAAGGTTGACCATATTGGCCTGTGCCCAGGATTGCATGGCCGCCACCAGGGCCAGCACAACGATAAAGAAGATTCCGACCTGTGCGCGATTGACCCGGCTTACCGATGCGGATGGCTGCGGATGCGGGCGATTCTCACGAAGTTGATTAAGCAGGGTAAAACCGATCGGGATGGAAATGACCGGCACAATGAACATGCCGGGGATTTTGTATGATGCGAGGATGATGCCCGTAATGATGGGGCCGATAAAATGCCCAATCTGACCGGCCATAAAAAAGAGCGAGGTGGCGGTTGTCTCGCGCCCTTTCATCAGGTCGCGCCCGCGCAAAGTAGCTTGCACTGCGCCAACTGGGTGGAACGCAGAGGAACCCAAGGCTGCGACAATCAAACAACCCAGGCCAAAGTTGCCTGGAATAAACAGCGCCGCGGAATAAAAAACCGTCATCCATAGCACCCCTCCCGCCGCCAGCCAGCGCGGACCGGTGCGGTCTGAGACCCAGCCGAAAAAGGGTTGCGTCAGGGCGGAGGTCCAGATATAGATCGTGGAGAACAAGGCAATCTGCCATTCGCTCAGTCCAAGATAAGTCAGCAGAACGGGGCGGCTGGCATTGAAGGTATCCACCATCAAATGGCTGAGGGCAATGGATGAGAAAATGGAATCAAGGAATATGGACATGGTCTATTTTCATTTTCCGCGATAGAGATTGTTCTTTTCGATATAGTTGTAGACGGAGGGAGGCAGGTAATACCGGTATGTTTCTCCTGCAGCAATACGACGGCGCAATTCCCGTGAGGAGATGGATTGCAACAGAGTATCAATAAACATAATCTTTTCGGAAATTCCTGGGAGGGTTTGCTCCAACGGGGAGAGATCGGTGAAGTCGCCGGGGCGGCGCATCACGCCTATTTTGTAAACAGCAGCTACGAGGTCTGAACTGAAGCGCCAGGCGGGCAGGTCACGAAGGGAGTCCCCGCCGATCAAAAAGAAAATTTCGGCTGAGGGCTGCTGCTGGGCAAGCAATCGAATGGTGTCAACCGTGTAATGCGGTCCGGGCCGATCGATTTCGAGGCGGGAGATTTCGAACAACGGGTTGTTGGCAATCAGCTCTTGCAGCATTGCAAGACGGTGACCAAGCGGGGTGATGGCTTGTTCCTGTTTGTGCGGAGGCTCCGGCGTGAGTACCCAATAGAGGCGGGAAAGATTAAACTGGTGTGCGGCTTCGCTGGCGAGGACAAGATGCCCAATATGCGGCGGGTCGAACGTGCCGCCAAAGTATCCAATATGTTCTCGTGGCATGCAGGTAGTATATCGCAAAGTTTTCGCAGGCGATCCTTTTCGAGGTGGTATACTTTTCGAGGAAGGAAATTGAAATGTCCAACCTTACTATGATCAGCTCATCCTCCCCGCTGAAACGCATCATCCACGCCGTGAAAGCTGTGGAGAACGGCGAATACACGTCCGACCTCCTGAGCGACATTGCGAACGATGCAGGAGATCTCGGTCAATTGGCGCGGATGCTGGATGCGATGGCGCGCAGTGTCGTCTTCCGCGACAACCAATTACGCCTATTAAGGAAGGTGATTCCAATCGGTGTTTCCCTTTCGGCTGAAAAGGATTTCAACCGCCTGCTCGAAAGTCTGGTGATGGAAGCGCAAGCTGTGACGAATGCAGATGCCGGCACTCTGTATCTAATGGAAAATGACGAGCTCAAATTTGTAATTCTGCGGAATACTTCCCTGAATATGGCTATGGGCGGAACAAGCGGGAATGAGATCCCTTTTTATCCGGTCCGTTTGCACAATGCGGATGGGAGCGAGAATCGGGCGAATGTTGCCTCCCACGCAGCATTAACCCACCAGCGCATCACCATTGCCGATGCATATCAGGCCGATGGCTTCGATTTCTCCGGTACAAAGGCTTTCGATGCGCGCACCAAATACCGTTCCAAATCCTTTCTCACCATTCCGCTCAAGAACAATGATGGGCAGGTGATCGGTGTGCTTCAATTGATCAATGCAAAAAATGCGGAGACGGGGGAAATCATCCCATTTGCGGATGATGATGTGCTGGAGGCTTTGGTGCTGCTGGCAACCGCTGCTTTGGATGGGTATATTCGTGAAGCCTCCCTACGACAGGAAATCGCCAAGCTCAAGATCGAAATCGACGAATCCCGGCGTGCCAAGCAAGTATCAGAAATTACCGAGTCCAGGTTTTTTCAAGATTTACGAGATAAGGCGAAAGAAATGCGTTCAAGGGATGAGAAAAAATAACCACGCAAAGAGGGAGGTAAACATCAGTCAATATGTGAAATAAACCCTCCCGGTGTTTCAAGTATAATTTGATTTATGCTCCCAGAGTCGCCGCTTACCACAATTGAAAGCCGCCTGCGATATTTGCTTCCGGCGGAAATGTACGCCTCCATGTGGGGCAACCCGTCTGTGGAGATCATGATCGACGTCCACAAACATTTGCGGACGTTGCAGCGAATTCTGCATGATTACACTTCTCGACAGATCTCGATCAATAAATTAAAGCCGGGGGATGTGAGGACTGAATGGCAGCACGGGTCAATGATGTTCACAGACCTGGCCGGTTTTACAAAATTAATGGAAGCAAACTCATCCAAGGGGCGCGACGGCGCGGAAAACCTGCTGGCACAACTGACAAAATATTTTTCGGAAATGATCTCGGTAATCAGCAAGTCTGGCGGCGAACTGGTGGAATTCACCGGTGATGCCATGCTGGTCGTCTTTCGAAAGACGGAAAAGAACGACGATACCCTGCGAGCGGTGCGAGCCGGGCTGCGCATGCAACGGGCAATGAAGGAATTTGCAGAGATCGAAACCCCTGCGGGAATCGTCAATTTGCAAATGCGCATCGGCATTCACTGCGGCCGTTACCTCACTGCGGATATTGGCACGCCACGCCGCATGGAGCATGTTCTGCTCGGCAAGGATGTGCAACAGGCCAAGCTGACCGAAAGCAATGGCCGCAATGAGAGGGTGAATTTATCGCAAAAAGCACATGAGCGGGTTGCAAATGATTTCCGTTTCGAAGAGGGTAATCCGGGCTATTTCCTGGTGGTCGACGATCTTTCAGAGGATAAGCTCGGCGAATATGAAATCACCCCTGTTGGGCGGCGCATGGCCTCCAATGTTTTGCTGACACGTGACAAGAACGAAGTCATGTTAAATATCCTTGACCTGCTCAACACCATCGAGCCGATGGCAAGCTATATCCCCGCGCCTGTGCTTTCGCTGATTGTGGAAAGCGCAGCCGACAGGAAAATACCGCCCGATTTTCCGCGGCCCACCATCATGTTCGTCAACTTTATCGGCCTGCCCGAATCCGCGGACCGGGCATTACCCGGGGAAGAGACAAAATTGGCGCTTAATTTTTCGCGCGCATTTTCCCTCATCAATGCCGCGGTGGAATCGCGCGGCGGCGTGTTGAAGAAAGTCACCTACCACCTGGCAGGCTCGGATATTGTGATCTACTTCGGAGTGCCGAATGCCCATACCAATGACGAACTGCGGGCTGCATCCGCAGCGATTGCCATTCGCGATATCATCAAAAATGCCAATCACAAGGCTCCCACAATTGGAAATGTGCAGCCCGATATCTTTTGCCAGATCGGGATCAACACAGGCCCGGCCTTCGTGGCCGAGATCGGTGAACCGCGCGGGCGTCGGGAATACAATGTGCTGGGAGATACCGTGAACACGGCAGCGCGCATGATGAACCACGCCGAAAAGAACCAGATCATCGTTTCGGAGCGGGTACAGCAGGCGATCCAATCAAGTTATGAATGCAGATCTCTTGGTGAAGTTTCCCTTAAAGGAAAAAACAAACCAATGCAGCTTTTCGAATTGGGGGAACAAATAAAGGAACAGTAATAAAAACGACGGGCTTTCAGCCCGTCGTTTTTATTCATCCATCTTTGGGTTTGTCTTTCAATTTCGCATCCAACGCAGACCATATTCCAGCCGCAAGTTTACTGCCTTCCTTGCGCCGCAGATTCACCTTGTAAATGGCCTTTTCGCCTTCGCCGATCCGAATCAGCCAGAATTGTTGAGTCAGCATGGAAAGGGAATCATCCAACTCGTCACGTGTGAGGCGATCTTTTTCGGGCGTGTCATCCATGGCCTCGCACAGCCGCGGATAGGTCATCTGCAATTCGCGCAGCATCAACCGCATGATCTTGCGCAAGGCAGGCTGCAAGTCAGCCAGGTCGAGGGCGGTAATACCGCCTTCCTGCTGCTTATCCTTTATCTCTTTATTTAACCGATCAAAGACTCCGGGCATGGCAACCTCTCCATCTCAATAAAGTTCGGGCATGCTGATCGGTTCCGGCTGCGGCTCACACTCCCCGCACCAGATGACATTTGCGACCGCGAGTCCCTTGGGCGTGTTATTTGCACCCACGAACATCGTAATAAAAGTGGACATGGTCGCCGCATGATCCTTGCACACAAAACGCCCGCAGAAAGCGCAGGAAGCGCGCGCGGCCTCTTCACAATGCCAGCATTTCATCGCATTCTCCTATTCAACTGCAAGAACAGCTTCTGCCACGCCGCGCAATGCTTTTGACCAGTCATGGTCCGGGAAGCGCAGCGAGAAAAGATCATTACTGGCATTATCCGCGAGGTCGAAAGAAAGCGGAAGGATACCTGTGACAGGGGCATTGAATTTATCTTCGATCTCTTTCTTAAGTTCCGCAAAATCATATTTAGGCAGGGCTTTGTTCACCATTAATAAAAGGTTCGGCACGTCCAAACTGCGGGCAATGTCCACAGTTACCGAGGTGCCTTGCAGATCCTGGTTATCCGGGCGCAGGATGATGATCAAAATATCGGACGTGGCAATCGAAAGCAAAGTCTCTTCGTTCAAGCCGGGGTGCGTATCAATAAAAAGATAATCCAGATCAAACTCTGTGATCGTTTTTTGCAACCCTTCATTCAGAAGATTGAAATCAATCCCTTCTTTCAAAATCTGGCTGATCTCCCGCCCGCGAATACTGGATGGAAACAGCCAGAGATTTTTCCCGGCGAGTTTCGCGCGTCCTTCTCCGCCGCTGGAGTGATCGCCAATCGAAAAACCGATCTCACGAATGGTAGCCTTTCCGTGCAGGAAATCGTTCATGGTCTTGCCCATCTTGTTTTCATCCAAACCAAAAAGAACATGGATGCCCGGAGATTGGATGTCCGTATCCACCACCCCCACCCGTTTGCCTGCCATGGCAACCTGTGCCGCAAGGTTGGCCGTGGTGTTTGATTTACCTGTCCCGCCACGGAAAGAATGAATGGATACAATTTTGCCTTTGTTCATAACGTCTCCAAATCTGGTGAATTCATCCCTGCGCGCGTTTTTGACGCAATGCCCTGGCTTGTTCCTTCAGGTTTGCGTAAAACTCCGTGCCGGTAATCTCCTCGAACTCCTGCTTGCGGCGCGCCTGATCGATTTCAAATGTTAATTTCTCGAGTTGTTGCTTCAAGCCATCTTCGCGTTCCTTCACCTTCCGCACCATTGCAAAGAAGGCAGAGAGAAGCTGCGCGGCTTTATCATCATCCGAACCGGCGCTGTTGATCAAGGGCTGCGCCTGCTCCGCAAACGAATAATCGCCTTCCGCTGTCTTTTGCGACCAATCGATGGCTTTTTCAATATAGGTTGTCGAAAAGCGAAGCCGCTCGGAGTAACTGCGGATGATGGCCAGCGAGACATCCGCACGCTGCTTGAGAATTTCCTCAAAAACATCCTGTTTCAATTCAAGCACTTCCGCATCGCTCAATGCGATGACCGTCGCCGAGCGCGGAATTCCGTCCAGCAGCGCCATCTCGCCGATCATCTCACCCGGCCCGCACTTGTTGATGATCAATTCATCGCCTTTTGAGTCGACGGTGACGATCTTTACCCAGCCGTCATGGATCAAAAAAAGGGAATCACCCTTTTCCCCCTTCCGCATCAAGATTTCATCCTTTGCCAGCTTACGGGTGGATGCTTTTACAGCGACTTCAGCCAGCACATCATCCGAAACATTCTTGAAAATAGTGGTCTTTTGTAATTGATTAAGAACATCGCTCTTCATGACTTATCATCCTGTGAAGCGGATTGTTTAACCCGGTCAGTTACCCGGTCCCACAACCCGCCTCCTTTTTGACCTGTGCTTGCCTCTGCCACCCGGGCATTGATCGCATCCCAAACCTTCACATCCTGTTCGAGATAGACCGTCCGCACGAACATCATCGGGTACATCCCGATCTGGCTGCGCAGCAATTCCATTTCTCTGCCAAGCCGCAGAACAATTTCTTTAACTTCCTTACGCTTCGTCGGGCTTGGCGTGGCATCCAATAACTTGCGCTTGATGCCAATTTCCGCCTGTTTGGAAAGCAATTCCTTCACCGCAGGAACCTTCTCATTTCCAAACCTGTCTTCGAACGGTTTCAACAAGTCATCAATAATCTTATCGATGCTTGTAACAGCCTTTGTTTCCGCTTTTGTGACGCGATCTTCAACGCCAAGCTTTTCACCCACCCATTGTTTCTGGGTGTGCATGCCGCGCTTGATCACAAACCAGATCAACGTCATGCCGGTCAGCCCAAAAATTATCGCAATCACGAGGAACGCCCCGGCGCTGACCATGGTATTGAACGCCATATGCAGCGAGATGGAAACAACATACCCACCTCCCGCCACCGCCCAACCCCGCCAACTGGGATCACCACGGCGATATGCCAGTGCCGTGCCGATCAATCCGCTTGCCGTGGCGTGGACGAGGTTGGTGGAGAACACCCGTGCAACTGCAATTGATAATGCGATCCCCGGGTCACCCGTCACATATTCATAATTCTCAATGATCGCAAAACCGATTCCCGCGCCAAAGCCATAGAGCGCGCCATCCACCACATAATTAAAGTCCGCGCGCTGGACGAGGTAAATCAGAATCAAACTCTTCAGGATTTCCTCACCGAGCGGGGCATATACTCGGATAACCTGATCCCACGTTGCCCAGCCCGCATTGACAATGGCCGGGTTGATCTGCGCCGCAAATTGGTAGGCGATCAACCCACAAACCAGGGTGACGATGTTTATGAAATATCTACCAGTGGAGTACAGGTCGAATTTTCTTAAAAACCACAAGAACGCAAGCGGGGCAAGAAAGGCAAAAGTAAGGGCAATCCAGACGACCATGAAGGAATAATACCGTAACTGGATAGGGCCTGCAAGGAAATAAAAACGGTGACAGTTCGCCTGTCACCGCATACATAGCATGTTGAATTCGAGAATTTATTTTCTGCGCGTCACCCAAAAAACGACAAATAAAACCGCTGCCAACACGGCAGCCGCTATAAAATTCACTGGTGTGGACGCGGTCCCAGTGGTGGTGGAGCCCGGGGCCGTCAATGAGGGGGTGCTGACAAAAACCACTATCAGAACGGCGAGGATGGTAAATGCCAGGCCAAGCTGGGGGGAGACATCCCTGCCAAACCACTTTTTCCAAAAAGACGGCTTGGCCGCTTTTTCTTCACGGCGGATGCGGGCTTTGAGACGCACATGCATCTGTTTAATGGCGGCATCGTCCAGCGGGTTGGGAGGGAAGCCATTGCTGAGGCGTAGAATTGTTTCCTTAAGGCCGAGCAGTTCATCGGTCAGGGATGAAGCGGGACGGTTGAGCTTTCCCTGCATTACCTGATCGGCAAACTCCGCCAGTTGGTTATCCTGTTGTGGATTGAATTGTTCGTTAATTTGGTCCATGTTATTTATCCAGATGAGTGCGGAGTGCGGCGATGGCTCTGCGGAAAAGGGATTTGGTCGCTTCAAGGTTCTGGCTGATCAGTTCGGCAATCTCATTGAACTGGAGGTCTTCGGCAAAACGGAGCATGATGATCTCCCTGTAATTTTCGGGCAGGTCTTGAAGGGCCCGCTGAAGGTAGATCCTTTCCTCCATTGTTTTGGAGGAACTGCCGGTGGTGTGAGCGGATGCATCCGAAAGCGGGGAAAGGAGGGGCTCCTGTTTACGAGTGCGTCTTCTGTAAAACTCAGCCACTTTGTAATTGGTTAAAGTTCGCAGCCAGGTGCTGAATTTTGCGTCGCCTCGGAAAGAGGAAAGCGAGTTCAATGCAGCGATGAATATTTCCTGGGTTACATCCTCCACATCGTTTTCTGGAACCACATAGCGGACCCTCTTGAATACCTTTGGAAGGTGGCGGTAATACAACTGGTCGAATGCGCTCTGGCTGCCATCCTTGAACTGCTGGATGAGAAGCTCGTCGCTGGGACCTTGAAAGGGTGAATTGGAGGTGTTTTCCATATACTTGGTGGTGGTTGATGGGGAAAAGGGGTTGATGAATTTCACAGAATATAACATAGAACAGGGGCAATTGACTTTCAAATTAGTTGGGCTATAATCCAGGAAAGGTCAAATAATAACGAAAACCCATTAAAAATTTGGAGAGAGAAGATGTCCAAGATCATTTCAATTCACTCGTTTCGCGGGGGTACGGGAAAATCGAACACGACTGCAAATATTTCTGCTCTTCTCGCAATGGATGGCGCGCGTGTGGGTGTGGTGGATACGGATATTGCATCGCCCGGGATCCATGTTCTCTTTAACCTCGATGAATCAGAAATGGTCCATTCTCTGAATGATTATTTGTGGGGTAAATGCGCGATCGAAGACGCAGCTCACGATGTGACCGGCCACCTCGGCGGCGAGATCAAGGGGCAGGTCTTCCTGATCCCCTCCAGCATCAAAGCCGGGGAAATTGCCCGCATCCTGCGCGAAGGCTACGATGTGGGCCTGTTGAATGACGGTTTCCGCGATGTGGTGGAAAAACTAAAACTCGATTATCTTTTGATCGACACGCATCCGGGCTTGAACGAAGAAACCCTGCTCTCCATTGCCATCTCCGACGCCCTGGTCATCATTCTGCGCCCGGATTCGCAGGATTACCAGGGCACCGCCGTAACCGTGGATGTCGCCAAGAAACTGGATGTGCCGAAGATGCTGATCCTGGTAAACAAGGTGCCTTCCACATTTGACTTTGAAGATGTCCGCGCTCGCGTGGAACAGACCTATGGCGCCACAGTGGGCGCAGTTCTGGGTCATTCCGATGAAATGATGACTCTTGCCAGTTCCGGTATTTTTGCGATCCGATTCCCCGATCATGCTGTTACAAAAGGCCTGCGCAGTCTTGTGAATCAACTCAAAGACTGAGGCAGGCTCTGGCGCAAGGAGAAAGCCATGAGCGACTCGAATTTTAAAATTGCGGTCAAGGAACTTCAAGAACGAAAGGAGGATATCCGCCCGTCGGATGTCGTCCTGTTTTCCGAGCCCCTGCGCTCCGCCTTGAATGCTGTGATCCGTCTCGGTCGGTTCAGCTTGAGCGAGTTTGCGGAAAAACTCGGTTTTACCCGGGACGATGCGAAAATAATCGCAGACCTTTTGGTGGAGCGGAATCTCTTCGTGGTTTCGAGATTTACAAATTCAGAGGAAACATTCTACGAATCCCGACTCTCCGCCATGACCCGCCCGCTCTCGCGCCCGTCATCCGACATCTGGAAAAAAATTGATTGACCATCACCCGCCCAACAGGGCGGGTTTTCATTTCGGCTATAATGCAAATATGGCAGACAAACTCCTCACCCGATATGAAGAACTCAAGGCGCAGGTCAACTTCCATAATTACCGGTACCACGTGTTGGACGCGCCCATCATCAGCGATCTGGAATACGACCGGCTGCTTAACGAACTAAAAAAGATCGAGACGGACCGCCCGGATTGGATCACACCCGACAGCCCCACGCAGCGCGCCGGTGCCCGGCCTGCTGACCGTTTCGAGAAAATTCGCCACCCTGCCGCCATTCTCTCGCTCGCCAATGCCTTCGGAGCGGACGATGCCCGCGCATGGTTCGAACGAGTCAAAAAGTTGGATGACCGCGTGGAAAAAGCCAGATTCGTCGTCGAACCAAAGATCGACGGTTTATCCATCGTCCTGCATTACCGGGACGGCCTGTTTGCACAAGGCGCAACCCGCGGCGACGGTGAAGTGGGCGAAGACATCACCTCCAACCTGCGGACGATACGGGCGATCCCCTTGAAAATACCTGTCGATGCAAAGGGGCCTACGCCGCCATCCAATCTCGTTGTTCGCGGCGAAGCTTTCATTCCAATTAAAGAATTTGATGAATTAAATAAAAAGCTGGAAGAGGCCGGTGAAAAGACCTATCTCAATCCGCGCAACACTGCGGCGGGATCCCTGCGCCAGCTCGACCCACAACTGACCGCCTCGCGCCCGTTGACCCTGCTTGTCTACCAGATCATCCACTCCGAAGGCGGAAAAGTGCCCACTTCACAATGGGAAATTTTGGAATATCTCAAGGTGCTTGGTTTCCCCGTCACTGACATTGCCCGCAGATTCAACGATCTGGATTCTGCAATTGCCTACACTGAAACCTTCAACGAAGGCCGCGATGTCCTGCCCTACGAAGCGGACGGCATGGTCATCAAAATTGATGACTTAACTCTTGCCGCCGATCTGGGATTCGTGGGGAAGGATCCGCGCGGCGCGATTGCCTTCAAATTCCCGGCCCGTGAAGTGACCACGACCTTAAATGATATTGGCGTAGCCGTTGGCCGTACCGGTGTGCTGACTCCCTATGCCATGCTCGAACCCGTGGAGATCGGGGGGGTGATCGTCGAACGCGCCACCCTGCACAATTTTGATTTCATCGCTGAAAAGGATATTCGCGTTGGCGACCGGGTGCTGGTCAAACGCGCGGGGGAAGTCATTCCGTATGTCATCGGTCCTGTGCTGGATGCGCGTACTGGAAAAGAGAAGACCTACAAGCCACCCACAAAATGTCCGGCATGTGGACAGGCGGTGGAGCATTTCGAAGGTGAAGTGGCATGGTACTGTGTCAATGCCGCTTGCCCGGCGCAGTTGTTGCGAAACGTGGAGCATTTCGTCTCACGCGGCGCGATGGATATCGAAGGATTAGGTACCGAACTTGTAAAAATATTGGTCGAATCCAATTTAGTTAGTGACGTTGCAGACCTATTTACATTGACCATAAAAGATTTATCAGTAATAAATGAAGAACTTAATAGACGGCGAAGGGAAAAGAATCCCCCTAAAACCCCTGTCAAAGCCGCTGCCAAGAAAGCTCCCGATAAACGTCCCGAAAAACTGTTCAATGCTATTTCTAAAGCAAAAACTCAACCGCTGCATCGATTGATCATTGGGTTGGGAATTCACGGGGTAGGCGAAGTCATGGCAAAGGATTTATCGGCCACTTTTGGCGGTTTAGACAAACTCGCAGAAGTATCGATTGACGATTTAATGAATATTGAAGGCGTTGGACCAAACATCGCCGAATCCATTGTAGACTGGTTTTCAAGGCCTTCAAGCAAGCAGCTGCTTGGGAAATTGAAAAAGGCCGGCGTTTGGCCGTCTGGCAAACAAAAAGCAAGCCAGTCTTCAGGAAAACTTTCAGGGCTGACCTTTGTGGTAACCGGCGCGCTTCCGACATTATCTCGTGATGGTGTGAAAGAATTTATCGAGTCACATGGCGGCAAGGCAATTGACAGCGTGAGCAAGAAAACCAGCTATCTTGTGCTGGGCGAAAACCCCGGCTCGAAATTCGAGAGGGCAAAATCACTTGGCGTGAAAGTGATCGACGAAGCCGAATTGAGAAAATTGGCAGGCGGGTAATTCCGCAGTAGACAGAAATAATCCCCTCGGCTACACTTACGCCATTCTGTTTCGGAGGCAATTAAATGGATTTTCAAAAAATTGACAATGCAACCACAAGGCGCATCGAAGCATTGAAGGCGCGTGTGGATACCATGAAGGAGCACGGTTATTATTTTTACAATCAGCCTGTGGAGGAGATTCTGGAAGGGGCGAAGGTGCGCGTGAATGGACGGATAATGGGAATGTACGCTTCCTACTCCTACCTGGGTCTGGTCGGACACCCAAGAATTAACGAAGCCGCCAAAAAGGCTGTTGACCAGTGGGGAACGGGGACAAACGGCGTCCGCACCCTGGCCGGGACATTGACCCTGCACAATGAATTGGAAGAAACCATTTCGAATTTCAAACATACCGAAACCGCGATCACCTACACTTCCGGGTACGTCACCAACCTGACGGTAATCTCCACTTTGCTCGGACGCGGAGACTATGTATTTTCGGACAAGATCAACCATGCATCCATCGTGGATGGCTGCCTCATGTCCGGCGCAGAGTTCCGCCGCTTCCGTCACAATGACATGGAGCATCTCGAAGGTCTGCTCAAAAATGCGCCAGCCGATGTTGCCAAAATGGTGATTGCAGACTCGGTGTTCAGCATGGATGGAGATATCATCGACCTGCCTAAAATCGTGGAATTAAGCAAAAAATACAACGCATGGCTGATGATCGACGAGGCGCATTCGGTGGGCGTGCTCGGTAAAAAAGGGACGGGCATCGAAGAGCATTTCGGCATGGGTGATGTGATCGATATCAAGATGGGCACGCTGAGTAAGACCATCCCTTCGGTGGGCGGATATGTGGCAGGCAAAAAGGATCTGATCGATTATCTTCGTCATGGCAGCCGCGCGTATATCTTCTCTGCGGCATTGCCCCCCGCGCAAGCCGCCGCCGCCAATGAAGCCTTCAAGGTCATTTTGGATGAGCCCTGGCGCATTGAAAGGCTTAATCAAAACACAAAACAATTCATCGGCGGTTTGAAGAGCATGGGCTTCGACACATTGCTCACAGAAACGGCCATTGTGCCAGTCCTATGCGGGACCGATGAACGCGCCTTCGAACTCACCAAACAATGCCAGGCGAATGATGTCTTCGTGCTGCCGGTCGTTTCCCCGGCCGTGCAGGAGGGGATGTCACGCCTGCGGGCCACCGTCACTGCGGCGCACGACCCCCGCGAGATCGAGCGCGCGATGGATGTTATTTACGAAGCAGGCAAACGAATGGGGATGGTCAAATAGCAGGTTTAGAACTCGCTCCGAATATGGAGCGAGTTTTTTTCTCCCTCTGCATGGGTGTGGCAAAAGCGAAAGAGGAAAAACCAGGTGAGGCGGAGAAAGAGGCGGGAATCCAATTTTGATAGTATCTGATAGAATATTTATAACATTTTTCTAACAAATTAATATTACAATCCCGTCAACTTCAAAAGGAGTTGAATTATGAAATGGCAATGGAAACTTGGAACTTTTGCAGGGATTGACGTTTACATCCACGCCACTTTCCTGCTGATCATTGGGTGGGTCGGGTATAGCCACTGGCTGGAGAATCAAAATTGGGGTGAGGTACTCGCGGGCATCGGGTTTATTCTAACCCTCTTTCTGTGTGTGATCCTGCATGAATTCGGGCATGCCCTCACAGCCCGTAAATATGGGATCAAAACCCGCGACATTACGATCTATCCCATCGGCGGTGTGGCCCGGCTGGAGCGAATGCCGGAAAAACCGATTGAAGAATTGTGGGTGGCTTTAATGGGACCCGCCGTCAACGTAGTGATCGCTGCGGGCTTGTTTGCGTATCTTTTTCTGACCTCGAGCCTGATTCCCCTGAGTGAGTTGACCATCGCCACGGGCAGTTTCCTCGAACGCGTGATGACGGTGAACATTTTGCTCGTCTTGTTCAACCTGATCCCCGCCTTTCCCATGGACGGCGGCCGGGTGCTGCGCGCTCTGCTTGCCATGCGCATGGACTATGTGCGCGCGACGCAGATCGCCGCAAATATTGGTCAAGGCCTGGCGCTGCTCTTCGGCTTTATCGGGCTATTCGGCAACCCATCCCTGCTGTTCATCGCCTTCTTTGTATGGATCGGCGCCTCGCAAGAATCCAGCGCGACTCAAATGAAGAACGCTATCAGCGGGATACCCGTCGGGCGGGCCATGCTCACTGACTATAAAAGTCTCTCGCCGCGCGATCCGCTTTCCCGCATGGCCCAGTTGATTCTGGCTGGCTCCCAGCACGATTTCCCCGTCATCGATAACGACCGCGTGGTTGGTGTTGTAACTCGCGATGATTTTCTTAACGCCCTCACCCGCGATGGACAGAATACCGCCGTCTCCGCTGTCATGAAGAGCGGGTTACCCGAAGTGGATTCTCACGATATGGTGGAGACGGCTCTCATGCGAATCCAGGAATCCGGAGTCCCTGCCCTGCCAGTCACCCACGCGGGGCAGTTGGTCGGCATCGTCACTGCCGAGAATATCACCGAGTATTTATTGATCCGCTCCGCGTTGAGAAATGCTGCAAGTGGTATAAATAGTTTCTAAAAAATAGACCCTTCAGGTTTTTGCAACCTGAAGGGTCTGCCCTGAAATGGAAAAACATGAACTGGCACACTCTCGAAACGAACTCCGCGCTCGATGCACTCCACTCTTCCTCAGAGGCGGGATTGAGCACTGCTCATGCCCAGGAAAATAAAACAAAATACGGGGTAAACGAACTCATCGAACGCGGTGGACGCACCCCTCTGCAAATTCTATGGGAGCAGGTCACTGCCACCATGGTCCTGATCCTTATCGGGGCGGCGGTTTTGGCAGGGTTTCTCGGCGACACAAAAAATACAATCGCCATCCTTTCCATTGTCACGTTATATGCCCTGCTGGGTTTCATACAGGAATACCGCGCAGAACAGGCGATCGCCGCCCTCAAAAAAATGTCCGTGCCGAATGTGCGGGTCTTGCGAGATGGAAAGTTATTTGAACTTTCCGCCCGTGAACTGGTGCCGGGCGATGTTATTCAATTGGAAACGGGCAATGTCATTCCTGCGGACCTGCGTTTGCTCGAAGCCGTCAATTTGAGAATTCAGGAAGCCGCGCTCACAGGCGAATCCGAACCCATCGAAAAACACACGGCAGCAATTTCCAGCGAAGAGCTTCCGCTCGGTGACCGCCGTAATATGGCCTACATGGGAACCATCGTCACACAAGGGCGCGGACTCGCGCTCGTGGTTGCCACAGGCATGACCACCGAGCTCGGCAAGATTGCCGACCTCATTCAACAGGTAAAACAGGAGCAAACTCCCCTGCAGCGCAGGCTGGATGCGCTTGGCAAAAACCTGGCATTGATCGGCATAGCCATTGCGGCGCTCATCTTCGTTATGGGTTTGCTGCGCGGGGATGATATCCGCCACATGCTTCTCACGGCGGTCAGCGTGGCAGTCGCCATCGTCCCCGAAGGCCTGCCCGCAGTCGTCACCATCACCCTCGCACTCGGCGCGCAACGCATGTTAAAACGCGAAGCATTGATCCGCAAACTGCCCGCCGTGGAAACGCTCGGCTCCGTCACCGTCATCTGTTCCGATAAAACCGGCACACTGACTGAAAACCGCATGACCGTCATTGTGCTGGATGTAGCCGAACATGCGATTGACCTGACCGAAACCATGGAAAGATCAGGCTCGCTTCATGCTACCCGTGGGCTGGGTGCGCCGGTCCAATCATCTCTTTCGCTGGCAGCGATTGGCGGCGCGCTCTGCAATGACGCGAAGTTGATCGACACAGGCGATGACCGTTTCCATACGCTTGGCGACCCCACGGAAGGCGCCATGGTTGTGGCTGGCGCAAAAATGGGTTATTGGAAAGGAACACTCGATTCATCCTTCCCGCGCGCAGCAGAACTTCCATTTGACTCGGAACGCAAGCGCATGACCACCGTCCATCACCTTGGGCAATACGACCCGACTGTGTTATCTGGCTTGGAGATCGGCGACAAACGATATATCGCCTTCACGAAAGGCAGCATCGACGGGCTGCTCGATGTGGCAAGCCATGTCTGGATGGAGGGGAAATCTCTGAAACTGGATGCAGAGTGGAGGTCCAGAATTGAAGCGGCAAATGACCGTCTTGCAAGAAAAGGCATGCGAGTCCTTGGCGTGGCATTCCGTTTGTTGAATTCCATCCCTGAAATCATTCAAACCGACCTCGAACAGAATTTAACCATTGTTGGTTTGTTCGGCATGATCGACCCGCCGCGCAACGAAGTAAAAGATGCGGTGGCAACCTGCCGCGCGGCCGGCATTCGGCCAGTGATGATCACGGGCGACCATCCATTGACCGCGATCGAGATTGCGCGGCAGCTGGGCATTACCGATAACGGCCGCGCATTGACCGGCGTAGAGATCGGAAGCTTATCGTTCGAGGAATTGAAGAATGTTGTGGACGAAGTGAACGTCTTTGCGAGAGTGGCCCCGGAACACAAATTGAGGATCGTGCAGGCCCTGCAGGAAAAAGGTCACATCGTTGCGATGACCGGCGACGGCGTGAACGATGCGCCCGCCCTCCGCAAGGCGGATATCGGCGTGGCGATGGGCATCACCGGCACAGATGTTTCCAAGGAAGCCTCCGACCTGGTTTTGCTTAACGATAATTTTGCAACCATCGTTGCGGCTGTGAAGGAAGGACGCACTATTTACGATAACATCCGCAAGTTTGTGCGCTTTAGCGTGGCGGGCAATATCGGCAAAGTGCTGGTGATGTTGATCGCTCCATTTTTAGGGAAGCCATTGCCTTTGCTGCCTTTGCAATTGCTTTGGTTGAATTTATTGACCGACGGCCTGCTTGGACTCGGCATGGGCGTGGAAAACCCCGAACCCGATACGATGAAGCGCAAGCCTTACTCCCCCACCGAAGGTGTGTTCTCACGCGGTGCCGGAGCCCAGACCATTTGGGTTGGCGTGCTGATCGGCGCCCTCGCATTGGGACTTGGCTCCTGGTACTTCTTCAGCGGCCGCCCCGAATGGCAGACAATGATCTTCACATCATTGGCATTCATGCAGGTATTTCAAGCGTTGGCCTCCCGCTCGAATAAGGAATCCTTGTTCAAGCTGAAGTTGATGAGCAACCCGCTACTGGCTGGGATGGCGTTGCTGGTGATGGGCTTGCAATTGGCCGTGCTTTACGTTCCCGCATTAAGTAAATTCTTTGAAGTCATCCCACTGAGCGGCTGCGACCTGTCCATTGCGGCGGGGGCGGGAGTGATCGTGTTCGCGGTGATGGAGTTAAGTAAGAGAATAAGGCGTAAGAAACAGATTCTCCCAAAATTGATATAACCGAAAACAGCAATATCGCAGGAGAAGCCTACAACGTATTGGCTTTTTTGCAAACTTTCACCAACTCTTCCCCCTTAATCCAATCTGTAGAGGCGGGAATTTGGTGAATAATGGACTTCTTGATACTATTATTATCCTGGCTCGCGCCGTCTCACAGTTATGGCGTCACTTCCGTGGTAGTGTATGCAGAAGCACTGAAGCGGGTTGCAGGCGAATCTGTTCACGAATATGCTGCTTTGACTATTGACCATCCCTGCAGCCTTGCAAAACCGTTACCTTACGGGGGTGATAAGGTGAATAACCGTATTCATACGTATAATCCTTTTATTCAAATCTGTCATATTCTTTTTCGTCTTTGAGGAAAAATGTCTGTTTTTAAGGATATTTCTTATCGGCAAATATCCGCCCGCAAGATACGCGTCCCGATAAGGATAAAGCTCACCCTGCCGTATTTAATTCTGTCTTTAATTTTGGCGGCGGCAGCTGCGTACCTGATAACGCAATTAGTACTCGAAAATGTGGAGGAACGTTTCAACAAACAATTATATGAGGCGGGGAAGATATCCTCCGAACTGATCGTAAATTATGAATCGCAGTTACTGCAAACTCAACGTCTGTTAGCAAATGCAGAAGGGGTATCCACGGCCATTCAATCGAATGACCCAAACACTTTGAGAGCTCTCACACTGGGCATCATTGCAAATGATCAACAGGAAGCAGTGGAATTTCTCGATATCCACGGATCGCATGTGCTTTCCGTCCACCATCGTCGTGGCGCAAATCCGGAGGAGTATGACTTCTCAACAGGCGCCCAAACATCATTTACCAGCCTGGAAATTGTGCAAAATATTCTTGCACAAAAGAATGATGTCACAGGCGATAAATTTGCCGACCTGATCCAAACTGATTGGGGTGATTTTCTATATATTTCCGGACCCGTTTATGATCGGCAGGGAAGCCTGGCTGGTGTTGTGTTGGTAGGCAGGTCACTGCCAACATTGACGGCAGATATGCGCGCCAAAACATTTGCGCAGATTACCTTATATGATGCGCTGGGCCAGGTGATCTACAGCACCCTCCCTTTCCCACGAGATTTGGCCTCGGAAACAGCATCTCTGACCATTTCGTTTAAAGATATCAGCAGCACGAAGCGCGATATTTCCAATCAGCGCGATTTTACTGCGGCAAACATCCCATTTTCAGAAATACTTGGGGTTTGGGAAGTGCGTGGAAACCACGAATTGGGAGTCCTGGGAGTTGCATTAAGTCAGAATGCCGTGGTGCAAGCCTCTGCCAATTCACGCTGGCGTATCTTTTTTATGCTGGTATCTGCAAACTTTTTGATCATCCTGGTCGGTATCAATCTGGCAAATACAATAACTCGTCCGTTAATTCGACTCGTACAGGCTTCAGTTCAGGTATCCAAAGGCGATTTGGATGTTCAGATCAACTCGAACACAAATGATGAAATTTCCGTCCTGACCGAATCATTTAATACCATGGTGGCAAGCCTTAATCAGTCTCAAAAGGAACTGCTCAACGCCTATGATGATACTCTTGAAGGATGGGCCAGAGCTCTTGAATTACGTGATAAGGAAACGGAAGGGCATTCAGAGCGCGTCATGGAACTCACAATCCAATTGGCCACTGAAATGGGAATTCATGGGGAGGCTTTGACAAACATTCGCAGAGGGTCCCTCCTTCACGACATCGGCAAGATGGGCGTTCCTGACGCAATTCTGCACAAGAAAGGAAGCCTGACTGAAGAAGAGATGGCAATCGTCCGCAGGCACCCAAAATTTGCATACGACATGTTGAAGGAGATCGATTATTTGCAGGCTGCGCTTGACATCCCCTTTTGCCACCATGAGAAGTGGGACGGCACAGGTTATCCTCGCGGTTTGAAGGGGGAAGAAATTCCGATCACGGCCAGAATATTTTCCATCGTGGATGTGTGGGACGCCATGACCAATGATCGTCCCTATCGAAAGGCCTTGCCACTGGAGGAAGTCATATCTTATCTGAAGAGTCAAAGCGGGCAGCATTTCGATCCAAATGTTGCAGATGCATTTTTCCGTATTTTGAATACGTACTATAAAGGAAAAGCATGAGCGAGCAGAATAAGCATTCTGCCTCCGTACACCAGGCCACCGAGCATAAATCGCGCCGCGTGTTTAATATTGCAGCAATCCTCCTGTTATTTTCATTTTTATTATTTCTCTGTCAGTTGGTGAACTTCGGGATGTTCAATGTCAAGGCGAGCGGGCATGACAGCTTGCCCGTCTCAATACGAGCCGCCTCCCAGGCCGATTACAGCCGCGATGCGTATGCGCTATCCATTCCTATTATCAGCGAGGATATTCTCAAGCAGATCATCGCTGATATGCCCGCCACAGGCAGTCCACAAGACCGTATGTCAACTTTACAGGCTGCCCTTTCTTTGCCTGTACCCACCATGACACCTGGCGGTTTTTTGCCTGCAACCATTACCACGGCACAAACAATTCAACCGGTTTTCTCTCGAACCCCTGCTTCAATTCCAACGTTGCCAAAAACGCAGATACCGACTTCCATCTTAACACCCACGAAATCCTTTATTCCAACAAAGGCGTTGACTCCCACCCCAGAATTTATATCCACGAACACGGTCACTCATACATTGATCTACACTCCCACCCAAACATTCACATCCACGAATACGGTAACTCATACATTGACCTACACTCCCACCCAAACATTCACGCCCACGAACACAGCCACCAGCACAGGGACCTACACTCCCACCCTGACTCCCACATTGACGCCAACCGCCACACCTATCGAGACGAATACACCTACCGTCACGGCAACCCCGACAGATACGCCCACGCCAACGGTTACGCCCATCTGTGCGTTGACATCGGATGGCATCAACATCTCCGCCCAGCAAATTGACATGACCATCACAAACAACGGGAATACTCTGGTAACGATTACTGCCATCAACGTCAACTGGCCTGACACACCAATCTCCCAGGATATAAAAGAGGTCAAATTTGACGGTGTGACTATTGTAAATTCCACTGACCCCGAACCGCCCAGCGAATATCCCGCCGAAAGGAATTGGACAGGAGCACAGAGTGACCTCGAATTGGCTGCATCTGATTCCAAACTTCTTGAGTTGCTGTTCCAGGACAACCTTCAGGCCAATGGTTACAGCGTCACTATCACCTTCGATAATGGCTGCGTGATAAACGAAAGTAATTAGTTGACCTGTCCATTGCGGCTGGCGCGGGTGTGATCGTGTTCGTGGTGATGGAAGTGCGCAAGAAAATGGTGAGTGCTGAATAATAAAAACGTCCGCGTCTCTTTGGAGACGCGGACGTTTTTATCCTGCAATTCCCAACCAAAGCTGATACAACCCGAACCCAAACAATACAATGAATGACATACCCAGCAAGGCGCGGTTGAGTTTTGGTCCCAGTTTTGCCGCTGTTCCAAAAATGAAGATGATTGCAGCCAGCGCAAAAATAAAGGTTCCATAAAACCCTGCAAGAAAGCCAAAGGCATGGAGCGGGGTCTCTCGCCAGCCTTTCAACAAAATCGGGCCGGTCACCAGGGTCCAAAAAATATAGGGGCCGGGGCTGAGTATATTCACCATGGCCGCTTTTCCGATGCTCCTTTGAGACCCTTCGCTGTTGAATTCGGCGGCTTGAGGATTGAAATTCCTCCAGGACTGAAATGCGCTGTAGGCCAGATATAAAATAAAAATTCCTCCTGCAAAATAGAGGACTCTTTGCAGCCAATCGGGAACTTGACTCAACACCAAAACGGACAGGAGAATGATCGGCCAATCACTTATCAGCGGGGCAAGAGCGGCAGGGAGAGTCCGCGGCCAGCCGCGAGTCAATGCCTGTGAAATCAGGTACGTCTGAAACGGTCCCGGTTGTGAGGCGGCGGCGAAGCCGAATCCAATTCCCTGTAAAAGGTAAACCCACATCGTTTTATTTATCCAACAGATATCGGTCGAAAAATGCGGAGACCCTGGCATCATATTCCCCGGCCCGTTTCTTATCGAAATCCACGTGACCGAGTTCGGGATCGAACCACAATTCCTTCGGTTCGCCCGCCGCATCATACAAACGCTGACCGCTGTCCGGCGAAATGACGGTATCTGCGCCTCCCTGCATGAGGAAGACCGGGCGCGGGCTGATTTTTGAGATCCATTTTGTGGCATCTATCTCTTCCATTTTGACGCCTGTATCCGCCTCCGCCCAAAAGACGATGAGGGGCACAAACGGGAATTCAGGCAAACCCGTGAAGTGCGTGACGCTGGTTGCCACCGTATCGGGCATGGATGAAAACGCCGAGTTGGCAACCACAGCCTTGATATTTTCATTCTGCGCGGCATATTGAATGGACAGCATCCCACCGTAGGAATTACCGATGATACCGATCTTTTCATGGTCAAGGTCATCGCGGGTGAGCAGGTATTGGTACCAGGCTTCCATATCGGCCATTTCGTAGACGCCAAGGGTAATAAGGTCGCCTTCGCTATAGTCATGTGCGCGGATGGAAGTGACCAGCACCCCATACCCATGACGATGCATCATTTCCGCTTCGTTGAGCAACTCTGAGCGCGTGGATTTATATCCGTGCTGCATGATGAGGACTGCGTCGTTTTCGGAGGGAATGAACCAGCCTGCAAGTTTTTGTCCGTCGGGATTGGTAACAGTGATGTCTTCAAACTCAAGCCCGTAATCGGCGGGTGTTTCATCGGGCAATTCGCGCGTTTCCACCGGCGAGTGGAGCAGGTTATAGGCTTCCGTGCGGGTTCGTGCGAAAAGACCAACAATGACAGCAATAAAAAGTGCTGCAATTACGCCTAAAGTGATTTTTATGGCACGGTTCATGTATTTTTTTTCCTTTGAATGTAAGGGCGAACCTTCAATAATAACAAAGTATCTTCTTCGTCATGGGCGGGTCGCCCCTACACTATCCGAGGTCATTGCCCCAACGCCTGCTTCACTGCTTCGTATACATCCACCACACCATAGCCATAGGCATTATTCGGTGTATCCCCTGAAAAACACCCATTAGTTGTGTCTCCGGTGAAAGGTTGGGCGGTGTCGATGATGAGTTGTTCTGTCGCGTCGATGTCGCCGATCAAATCGGGCTGAGCCGACCATATCAACGCCACCACCCCCACCAAATGTGGACCCGCCATCGAAGTGCCGCTGTTCGAGGCGTAGGTTCCTTCGGGCATCGAAGAGAGAATTTCCACACCCGGAGCGACGATATCAGGTTTGTTCCTGCCCGAACCATCCGCTGTGACAGGGCCGCGGCTGCTGAACGGGGCCATATTACCGAACTGGTCGATTGCGCCGACTGAGAAAACAGAATCATACAAAGAGAGCGGCGATTCAACCGTTTCACATGCAGGCCCGTCATTGCCGGTGGACACCACAACAAAAATGCCCGCATCGCGCAAATTATTCGCGGCATTTAAAAGCGCATTCGGGTCACAGCCTTCGATACCGGGACAACCCCAGGAATTGTTCAAAACATGCGCCGCTTTGGTCGGGTCACCATCCAAAAACGGATCGCCTCCCGATGGGAACGGAGCCAGCATGAATTGCATGCAATCCAAATACAAAGCCGGGTTGGCAAGATTGCGGTCCAAATTCACACAGCCGATCCACTGCGCTTTGGGCGCGACGCCGATTCCATCCGAACCCAAAATCGTTCCCATTGTATGCGTGCCATGCCCGCCTTCATCGTTCGGGGATGTCGTTCCATCCCACGGGTCGAACCAGTTGTACTCACCGCCTGTGTTGAAGCCGCGATATTGTTTCGCAATCGCGGGATGATTCCCGTCCACACCTGAATCAGACTGGCCGACCACAATGCCTTCCCCTTGCACATTGAACTCGTCCCAAACTTTATCCGCGCCGATCATGGAAATATTCCACTGCACGCTGCCATCCACCGTGGTCAAATATCCAGGCGCAGGAGAATCTTCGGGAGCGGCACGCAGGCGCGGGCTTGGAATGACGCGGTCTACTTCGGGGCGGGTCAGCAAATACAGGCGCACCAGCGTCCCGCCCTGCACCTCCATCGCGTTTTCCAAATAATAGGGTGTGTACTCAACGCCGACCGCATCAAAGAACTGACGCAGCTCAGCTTGTGTGCGATTCGCATGTTCGGTCAATTGTTCATACACCGCAGTCAATCGCTCATCGCGGTCTTCGATCTCCGTCACAGCAGAAAGTTCCGCCTGATCTTTGAAGATGACGAAAAGCCTGTCGCTATAATTTCCGGGATTGCCGAATAAAAAGAAAATGGCGATGACAGAAAGCCAGACCACGCCCGCTCCTGCCCAGCCAACCGCACGCTTCACACCCGCGCCCGCGCCTGTCACGTTTATCTGACGGAGAATCAACGCTACGACACTCGTGCCCCAACCCATCAGCAATGCGATGGCAAAGGCTTTACTTGCAAGCCCCGCGATATCGCCGAGCACAAAGGTCAATTCCGTGGGGTCGAACAATGCCAGCGCCGCAAATGCAAGGATGCCGGAAGCCGCGCCTGCCGCAATTCGCGAGGGCAGAACGGCAGTGACTGTGCATGCAAAAGCGGGGACCAGCACCAGCAATAAAAGCTGCGAGCCGTCATACCCCAGCGAGGATGCAAGCAAGGCCAGAACCGCTCCCACACCGATCCCATCCATTAATATATTTTCGGTCGTGGCAGACATCAACACTGCGGCGAGGAATCCAAATGCCAGCCCCGCCAGTAAACTGAGAAAGGCGTCGCCAAACGAACCGAATGAGCCGTAGATCATCAGCGGCGCGATGCCAATGCCCGCCGCCACCAATCCAAATGGAAGCGCGCCGCGATCCCAAACGATTTGATCTTTGCGAATGCGAATCACAATGAAGATGGCGACCAGCGCGATTACGATCTGCATGATCGAGCCAGGCTGATCGTTGTTTGCGCCAAGCGTCCGCAATAACAGGGCAGGGAATGCCATCAGGGCTGCGCCGAACAAACCCGCATAGACGGGCTTGAAGCGCTCATCTTTTGTAAAACGCCACAACAAGCCCGCGGCCGCAGACATGACAATTCCCTGCACCGCGAGCCCAATCGGTCCCGCCCAGGCGAAGTCTTTCGAACTCAACGAGATGATCGCGCTCTGTTCCATTGACCACAACACGAAGTGGTAGAGGAACAAACACAACGGCATCGGCAGCGCAAAGAACAAAAAGAGAACCAGAGCAGCCGTGCTTCTGTTTCTCGGTGAAACGATTGGGGTGTTATCAATTGACTCGGTCATGGTTCGCTCCTTTAAATTTACTCCGCGCCGCCTTCAACCCCCGCGGCCACTTCTTCTGCCATCGGCTTGTGCGGCTGGACCTTGAATATTTTAAACCCCCACTGCACCGACGGCCCGACTAATACGGCATACGCCAGCGTGCCAAAACCCACCGGCCCACCCAGCATCCATCCAAGCGTTACGACGGTCACTTCGATGATCGCGCGCGCCGCGCGGATGCTGATGCCCGTGGTGCGTTTGATCGCCAGCATCATGCTGTCGCGCGGACCTGCGCCCGCATCCACGCCGATGTAGACCGCGCTGGCCAGACCCATCAAAAAGATGGCCAGCAATAACATGCCGATCTGCAACGGCAGGTTCTCCTTCACCGATGGAATGATCGAAAGCCAGAAATCCTCCCACGGCCCGATGGATAAAATATTTCCCAGCGTGCCCCACCCGATCTTTTCGCGCATGATCAACGCGCCTGAAAGCACCAGAAAACCCATCAACACGGTCATCGTCCCAATCGTGATTCCGATTCGCTGCGCCAGCGCCACTTCCAACACCGCCCACGCGCTCGTGCCGATATTGCCGCGAATCATCAATGTGATCGCCAACCCAAACAAAAAGAAACCGATCTCGATGCGGATAAAATCCTGCAAAAATGTATTCCAGCGGATTGGTTTTAGCATTTATCTCCTTTGACCCGATGATGATACCATGCACAGCATAATCTGCTGTGATAGACTCTCCGCATGCCGCAAATATTTGAAACCAACCGAGACTCCTGCACCATCAGCACCGATCCCGCCCGCCTCGACATGAACGTTGTTCATGAATTTCTTGCACGGGCATATTGGGCCAAAGGCCGCCCCCTGGAGCGCACCGAAACCGCTTTTACAAATTCACTTGTTTTTGGCGTGTATGAAGGAAGCCGTCAGATCGGCATGGGCCGCGTCATCACCGATTTCTCCATTGTGGCCTACCTGTGCGACGTATTCATCCACGAAGATTATCGCGGGCACGGCCTCGGAAAATGGCTGGTGCAAAGCATCCTTGAACACCCCGACCTTAAAAACGTACGCCGCTGGCTGCTGGCCACCGATGATGCCCAGGGTCTTTATCAACAATTCGATTTCGAGCAACTGACTGATCCCCATAAATGGATGCAGCGCCTGCATCCATTTCCCGGTGAAGAATGAAACTCACCCTCAAACCCGGACGTGAAAAAAGCCTGCTGCGACGGCATCCCTGGGTCTTTGCCAGCGCGTTTCAATCATTGGATAAAGAACCCGCCCTTCGACAAGCTCAAGACATCGCCTCCGGCTCGACCGTTGACCTGCTCGATGCCAGTGGGCATTTTCTAGCGAAAGCATCCTACTCGCCCCTTTCCCAAATCCGCGCCCGCGTGTGGACGTTCGATGACGAACCTGTGGATAAAGAATTCTTCCGCAGGAAAATTAAATCCGCAATCGCGCAGCGTTTAACATTAGACGTTCAACGTTTTTCAAATTCCTACCGCCTCATTCACGCCGAATCGGACGGTCTCCCCGGCATTATCGTGGACCGCTACAACGATGTGCTTGTCCTGCAATCCACAACCGCTGGCTCGGAATTCTGGAAGGAAACCATCGCCGACCTGCTCATCGAAGAGACAGGCATTCAGACTATTTACGAACGCTCGGATGTAGACGTGCGTGAACTCGAAGGGCTAAAACCGATCACAGGAATTCTACGCGGCAAAATTACCAATCCCCAATTACAAATTACCGAACACAACCTCAAATTTAAAGTGGATATTCAACACGGCCACAAGACAGGTTTCTATCTTGACCAACGTGAAAATCGTCAGCGTGTGGGGGAACTCGCCAAAGACCGCGATGTGTTGAATTGCTTCTGCTATACGGGTGGATTTTCCATTAATGCTTTGGCAAATGGAGCAAAATCCGTGCTCTCGGTGGATTCATCTGCCGATGCGCTTGCATTGCTCGAAGAAAATATCGCCCTCAACAACCTGCCTGCAGACCGTCACACTTCGCTCGAAGGCGATGTCTTTCAACTGCTCAGAAAATTCCGCGACGAAAATCGCTCCTTTGACATGATCATCCTCGACCCGCCAAAGTTTGCACCCACCGCCGCACATGCAGAGAAAGCCTCGCGCGCCTACAAAGATATCAACCTGCTGGCGTTCAAGTTATTAAGGCATGGCGGCATCCTCGCCACCTTCTCCTGCTCCGGCGGTGTGGATGCGGCCCTCTTTCAAAAAATCGTCGCCTCCGCCGCATTGGATGCAGGTACAGAAGCGACGATCATCGAGCATTTGTCACAGGGTAGGGATCACCCGGTCAGCTTGCATTTCCCCGAAGGTGCGTATCTGAAGGGTTTGATCTGTGTGAAGAGATAACAATTCCATCTTTTTACATTTTGCCCACCCCCGGCAATCCCCCAGCTGACTTTGCCATTTTCACCGCTTGTACGATTGCCTGCGCCATCACTTCCGCAGCGAACGCGCCGATGATCGAGACATCGGCTTTTTTTGCGCCTGTGGATAATGCAAAGATCACATCACCATCCAGCATGGTGTGGATGGGCGCATTATTCAACGGTGATCGAATAAATATATAGTTGTTCCGCTTGTGGATATATATCCCAGCCGTCAAATATCTGTTTTTCAAAAATTTGGCCAACCACCACCCGATAGGTATGAGCCATCTGCCAGCCGCTTGCCACTCCGCCTACTCCATAGCAGGAATTCTGTTTTGTGGTATCGGTTTCGTTTTGCTGGTCGTAATATTCATTTTCTATGTTCTCACTATAGGATTTTCCGTCAATGGTAAATACAAATTGCATATTGTTTAGATTCTCGTCCAATGTTTTCCGGTCAATGGCGCACCATCCAGAGAAAAAATGAACATTTTTGTCATGGGAAATGGAAACCTTGTATTCGGTGTTGTACCCCAGGGTTTCGTTTTCCCCGAATAAATCTACAACCTGAACTGCATCGGGGCAATCATCGGTTGAGGTACATCCTAAAACTGTAATAAAGGGCAGTTCCGAAGCGGTTGACGTTGGTATGGCAGTGTTCGTGTTCTGAGATGGGGGACTTTTAAAACCATTCATGGCTAAAAAGCCGACTGAGACCAATGCGATGCAGGCACACAAACCAGCGCCAATGCCGCCAGCAACAATCCAAAACCTGTTTCCACGTTGTGTTTTTCCGGGAACAGACAGAGACGCGGTGTTTCGACCTGGCTCAACATGCACGTTTCGACCTGGCTCAACAGGAATCTGCTCAACCTTGTTTTTATCTGATTGAGGCTGTCTTTCCACCATGCCAGTCATTTGTTCACGCAGCAGTGTGACTTTTATGGCTGTCGCGTTAACTTCTCTGCCATCCAGCAAATCCTGCAATTCATTTGTGAAGGAGCGCATATCAGGATAACGATCATCCGGTTTTCTGGCAAGCGCTTTGAGAAGGACCGATTCCACATTCTGCGGCAGGTCTGGAACATATTGTTTGGGATGCGGCAAAGGTTCGTTCGCCTGTTTAAGTAAGATGCCCGCCGGAGTATCGGATGCATAGGGCCTGCGTCCGGTGATCATTTCGTAGAGAACCACCCCCAACGAATACAGATCGGATTGTGCCGTGGAATCACCTATCCATTGTTCGGGAGCCATATAATCCGGCGTGCCAAGACCCGTGCCGGAAGAGGTTAAATTTGTCGACCTTTTATCTTTATCCTCAAATATTTTCACCAACCCAAAATCGCTCAACAGAGGCTGTCCCCTTTCGGTCATTAATATGTTGGATGGTTTTACGTCTCGGTTGATAATATTATGCTCATGGGTATATTCCAGCGCGTGCGCGATGGGAATGAGCAATCGTACTGCATCCCGCCAGGGCATGGGTTTTCCAAGCAGATCTTTGAGCGTGCCACCGGACAAGTAGACCATCACCAAATAAGGCGAGCCTTCATGTTCGCCATAATCGATCACGCCGACGATATTGGGATGCGAAAGCCCGCCCAATGACTTGGCTTCACGTTCAAAGCGTTTGAGGATCGTAGTCAACTGGTTCGGTGGAAAAGCTTCGCGCCGAATTACTTTTATTGCAACATTGCGTTCAAGGCGCGTGTCATATGCCTTGTACACGGTTGCCATTCCGCCTTCCCCGATCAGCTCAAGGATTTGGTAACGCCCTAAATTTTGACCTATCAGCTTTGACATGGTTTTATGCTTTTTTCCTGCATATATACAATACTCTTCACGGTAAAATCATCTCACTCTACCACTGCAATAGGCGGTGGTTTTAGGAAGACAATAAACTTTTGTGATTGTACGGCTTTCAATGAGCATGGTCAAGCGGGGTAATCAACAGCAATTCTCAGTATGAATAATGTCGCTGCGAGGCGCTCCCTTCGACAGGCTCAGGGCGACGCTTGGTTTTTGCCGAAGCAGTCTCCGAAAACAGGAGATTGCTTCGTCGGAAAGAGCAAGCGCCCTCCTCGCAACGACATATTGAAAATTGCTGGGTAATCAAAGGGCGTTCGAGTTCTTATCAGTTGATAGTTCAAACTTATTTTAATGGTTATTCAACCCTGGCAATCCCCCAGCAGACTTTGCCATTTTCACCGCTCGTACGATTGCCTGCGCCATCACTTCCGCGGCGAACGCGCCGATGATCGAGACATCGGCTTTTTTTGCGCCTGTGGATAATGCAAAAATCACATCGCCATCCAGCATGGTGTGAGCGGGACGGATCGTCCGCGCGATTCCATCCTGTGCCATTTGAGCAACCTTGGCCGCCTGGGCTTTGGTCAACTTTGCGTTTGTCGCCACTGCTCCGATGACTGTGTTGCTGCGACTTGCAAGACCGAGAATCCCGCGTCCGATTGGGGTTTTCATCATCGCAAGCGTATCTGCAAATTGACCTTTTTTGCCAACCCGCAGTGGACCCACTTTTCCAGACCGAAGGCCTGCGATGATCTCACCTGACGTTGGATCAATCACATCGCCAAACGCATTGACCGCGACAATGGCGCCGACGATCACGCCCCCGCCAATGTCCATGCTGGCGGTGCCCAGCCCGGACTTCATGGCCAGCTTCAAGCCGAACATCTTACCGACAGATGCGCCAGTGCCTGCCCCGGCATTTCCCTCCGCAGGCGGATCAAACACTGCTGAGGCGGCGGCCAATGCTCCCATTGCAGAATCAGGCCGAACGTCCGCGCGACCGAGGTTCAAATCATACAAAATAGCGGAAGGGACGATCGGCACTTTGGCGGCGCCGGTATTGAAGCCAATTTTCTTTTCTTCAAGATATCGCATCACGCCGCTGGCCGCATCCAATCCAAACGCGGAACCGCCAGCTAAAACAATGGCATGAACTTTTTCGACGAGATTGATGGGATTCAACAAATCGGTCTCGCGTGTGCCGGGCGCGCCGCCGCGCACATCCACGCCAGCCACTGCGCCTTTGCGGCAGAGGATCACCGTGCAACCGGTCAGGGCTTCGTCATCCTGCGCGTGCCCAACTTCGATGCCGCGCACATCGGTGATAGCATTATTTAGTTTCATGATTTCAACTTCTTCTTTAAATAGGAACGCAGTTTCGCCTGCTTGATTCCGCTCAGGTCAATTTTCTTTGCGGCGATCATGTCGGCGAATCTTTTCAGTCCATCAGCAAGCGCATTCGCAAAGGCTTCATCTTTCGGGGCGTCATCTTCCAGCCAGAAACCAAGGATCTGCAGTGTGCCCGTGGCGCGGTCCAATTTGGGATCGAGGCGTGCCACAAGGTCATCGCCGTATAAAATCGGCAGGGTGTAATATCCCCAGCGGCGTTGATGCGCGGGTTTGTACACTTCCCACAAATATTCAAAATCAAAAACTTTTTTCGCGCGTCCCCTGGCGCTGACGATTTCCAATGGCGCGAGGAAGGTGACCTCTTCTTCCGTTGTGGGACCCTTTGGCTTCCATACTTTGGGAAGACGCCCCGCCTCCAATTCGGACAGATGGGGCTGGTCGCTGTTCAAGATGAGGAATCCATCCTTTGAGCCCTCCACCGCAATCCGCGATGCAACACCTGTTTCGATCAATTGATGGACTAATTTTCTTGCGTTTTCCCGTGGAACTTCCTTGTGAAGATAGTAGGAGAGTTCCGTCCCCAATCGGTTTTCACGGATCATTCCCAAAAAGGCAATGATCTTTCTACTCATAAAGTCGATGGTTTCTTTTTCACTTACCGAATAATCGAATTCGGCCGGCACCACCCGTTCCCGCAGGTCATAGATGCGGTCGAAGCCTTTTCGATTCGAGATCATCACTTCGCCTGTCAGCCAGAGGTAGAAGAGGGCAACGGAAGTTTCCTTGCGCCCGCGGTAACTCCATGCTTTTACTTTTGTGCCCTCAAAATCGCGGTTGCCCAGCGGGCCGCGATCGCGCAATTCATCGAGGAGGAATTTTAACAAATCCTTCGGGGGATGTTTGAAGGATTCGTAGTTCAAGCCCTGGGCTTTCCGTTGCCGCATGTGCAAACGCCAATACGGAAAATCCCCCATGGGATACATCATCAGCCAGCCGCCGTAATCGAAGGCTTTGCGTTTTTCATACGCCATTTTGTAAAGGTGTTCAGGCTTGTAATTCAACACGCGGCCGTACATTGCAATGTCCTGGCTGCGGGCGACCATGACCAGCGGGTCGAGCTGGAGCGCCTGCATCTGGCGCAAAGCGGATTCGGCGCCGAGCGGCCCTTCGAAACGGCGGCCAGGCCAAAGTCCCTGCGAGGCGAGCAGGAAGCGGCGATAGGTTTGTTTTGAGATGGAGTCCATGAACGAATTTTAGAACTTATGTTCCAGCTTGTCAAGAAGAGCGGAGGATATCTTTTCTCTTGAGGGATTACAGATAATTTTTTATCACCTGCAGGAATACTTCCACGGCGCGGGGGTCGAAATGTTTTCCGCTTTGCTGTTTGATGTAGGTCAATGCCCGCTTTTTTGTCCATGCCTTGCGGTAGGAACGCAAACTTGTCAGTGCGTCCCAAACATCCACAACTGCAAAGACGCGCGCCATGAGCGGGATCTGCTCCCCTTTCAACCCGCGCGGGTAGCCGCTGCCATCCCATTTTTCGTGATGGCAATAGGGAATATCCAACGCCGGGCGCAGATAGCTGATGGGCTGGAGCATTTGAAACGCGAGCGTGGGATGCGTGCGCATGATCTCCCATTCCTTTTTTGTGAGCTTTCCTTTTTTCAACAGGATTCGGTCGGAGATACCCATCTTGCCGATATCATGTAAAAGTGCACCGCGGCGAATGTGCTGAAGTTCGTTTGCTTCAATTCCCATCATGCCTGCCAGCGTCATGGTTAGTTCGGTCACACGCTGGGTATGGCCTTCGGTCTCCCGGTCGCGCAGGTCCAGTGCGTGCGACCAGCCTTCGATGGTGGCTTCATACGCAATGGCCAGCTCCAGGCTGGCCCGCTGAACGTTGTCGAACATCTGGGTGTTGTCGATCGTGATGGCGGCCTGGCTGGCAAGCGTTTCAAGAAAATCAAACCATTCGTCGCTTGGGGAAAATTTCGAGCGGCGATAAACTTCCAACACGCCCTTCACCTCTCCCTTGGCGATAAGCGGGACACAAAAATAAATCTGGAATCCCTCCTCCTTCCATAAGCGTGCGAAGGGCGGGTTGTCTATGATCTGTGCGGGATCCGAGACGTTGATCACGCTGCGTTCCATCACACAACGCCCGGCGAACCGATCGTTCAAATGAACATCGGCTTTCTCGACCATGCGGGTGCGGAATCCGCGGCCGGCCGAGTATTTGAGGGTCTGTTCATGAACATGAAGCAGGAGCACATCGGCGGCATCCACATTCAATTGGGAAAGGACGTGATTTAGGAGAATGTTTAATGTGATGTTTATGTCAAGGCTGGAGGTGATGGCTTTGTCGATGGTACGCAGGGTTTGCAAGTGCTGGAGGCGGTTGATCGCATCCTCCCGCAGACGCGCCGAGTGGATGGCTGCCGCAGCCTGGGATGCGAAGAGGGATAGCAGGCGTTCATCCGCTTCGGTGTATTTCCGTTCCGAGTCTTCGATCTCATCCACGGAAAGAACTCCGATCAATTCCCCTCCATAGATCATTGGTACTTCCAGCACGGCATGCAGGGGTATTCCCTCGTATATTTTTGAACGGCTTTCCCAGGTTGAATAATCGTCGATGCGCATCGGTTTGCGGGATTGCGCGACACGTCCGGCAACCCCTTCGCCCATCTGCATACGGGTTCCAAGCGGGACATACAACTCAGTATCCACTGTCAATTCGAGTATATTCTCGGCAGGGATGAAAAAATACATGCCGCTGGAGGATGCATTCAGGAGTCTTTTGGCAACATCCACAACCGTCTGCATCATGGTTTTCAGTTCCGTCTCTGCAGAAAGGACCTGGCTTGTCTCATACAAGGATGCGAACTCGCGGGCGCGGCGCGTGGTTTCGTCGAAGAGCCTCGTGCGGTGCAATGTAGCACCTGCAATCTCAGCCAGGGAATTCAGAAGTTTCAATTGATCCAGGGTGATCTGCCGCGGCAATTTAACAGAGACAAAAATTACCCCCACAATTTCGGAATCAGCTCGAATAGGCACACATGCGCCGCCCCAACCCGGCGGAATCAAGCTGCGTCCCGCCCCGCTGGGAAGCGGGTCTTTGGCAAACTCAACGGACACATAAGGCTGGCCAGTGGCAAAAACCGTCCCCGCCACACCCTCACCTGCCTTCGCAGGAATATTTTGAATCTCCTTGAACCAGCCGCGCGGGAGGGTATCCCGTAATTCGCCGCTGGGGGGATGATAAAGGAGGATGGTGCCTGTTTCGGTTCCAAGGGCGGCCAGGGTTTGGTTCAGCAAAATAGGCAGGGCTTCATCGAATGTCTGCACCGTCCGCAGGGAGGATAAAACGTTGTATAAAGACTCCAATTCGATCAAATGCTGGCGAAGGACCTGCTCGGAATGCTTTCGCTCGGTAATATCCTGAATACTTCCCCGCATCTTCCTGAGAACGCCCTGTTCATCGATTTCAAGTTCGCCCATGCCATGCACCCATCGCTCGGCATGGTCATTTTTTCGGATGACCCTGTATTCTTTATCGAAACGAATCCTTTTGCCTATCACTTCATCGGCAAAGTAATCGGTCATTTCCATTCTATCGTCGGGATGGATAAGATCAGCCCACCCTTCCACAGAACGAACGTAGGATTTATCTATGCCAAATAACTTATCGAGAACGTCCGAACTCTTCCACAAACCTGTGGAAAAATCCAGCACATAACTGCCCAGTCCGGCAATGATCTGTGATTCTTTTAACAGGCTCTCGCTTTCACGGAAGGCCTCCTCAACCTGCCTGCGCCCGGTAATGTCACGCAGCATGCCTTCGTGGTAGATAATGTTGCCCTGCTCATCATGGACATAATAGCCGTGATCCTCCACCCAGATCTCAGAACCATCCTTGCGCCGCATCCGGTAGGCCTCGATCTCCTGCTTTCCCGTATCCAGGATGTGGCTGCCCCGTTCTTCAGGGGCAAAATAAAGCTCCTTCTTGATATCAATTCCCAGCATTTCCTCCCTTGAGGAATAGCCGAACATCTTCACCATGGCCGGGTTAATATCAATGAATCTCCCATCATGGGTGCTGCGATAAATACCATCGATCATGTTCTCGAACAGGGATCGATACCGTTTTTCCGATTCGAGCAGGATGGCATCCATACGCTTGCGCTCGGTGATGTCGATGATAACGCCTTCCAGAAACCGAACTTCGCCCTTCTCGTCCCGTATGCCGGTGCCCCATTCATCCGCCCAGCGCCATTCCCCCGATTTATGCCGAATACGATATGTGATGCGATAGGGTTTCCTAAATGGCGCAGTAATAACCGGCAGATCGTCCGGATGATAGAGATCGAAAAAACTAAGAGACCCTTCCAAAAATGCCTGCGGGGGATATCCGGTCAAATCCATCACAGCCTGGTTAAGGTAAATGAACGTGAACTTTTCATCGTTGCGGCATTGATAGATTACGCTGGGGATGTTCTCTGCCAGCGCATGGAATTTTATTTCCTCTGCGTGCAGTTTCTCTTCCGCCCGCTTTTGATGTTCGGTCAAGTCGTGGATGATGGAAAAAAGGAGGACGCGGCCGTTTAGGTTAATTTGGGAGGATTGTACTTCGACAGTATGGATTTCGCCGTCTGCAAGAATATGGGACTCGACAAGATTCCCGCCCTCTCCGTACGATCCCCGCTCTTCACGCGCCGATAATGGCCCGGCGGGCTGAGACTTGATCTCCCCGATGGCCTTTCCGCGCAATTCGGACAGTGAATATCCATAGAATTTTTCAGCTGAGGGGTTTGCATCCACAATCCGCCCTGATTTCGGTTCGACCAAAAGCATGGCCGCATCATGTTTCCTGAAAATGCCAAGGAATGAATCGTCGTTTTGTGCGGATATTTCTTCTACCATCAAGCTCTCCTATGCTCGTCTACTCCTTCCATATATCACATATTCATGCCATTAAGACAAAAAGACCGACAATCTGTAATGATTATCGGTCCCTTCATGAAATTTATATTAATCGTCGCTCAGGGAGGCGATTGCCCGCAGCAGACCGAAGACCAGCACTCCCAATTTCAAGCCTTCACCGGTGGTGATGGCGGTTTCGCGCTGATTCCGTTCCGCGCGGCGGGAAAGGAGCATGGCAGCAATGAGACCTGTCAATGCGCCGACCATCGTGCCGCCGAGTATGATTCTGGTTTTATTCATGGTGTCATCCTTCCAAAAAATGCTTTGATGCTTTCAAGCCAGCCATCCAATGCCAGGATGGGTTTGACTGCCATATCCGCAGCGCGGACGAGATACCCGCGCGCTTTGTAGACGTAATCCTGCGCGATGCCCGTATAGTGCGGCAATGCTCCCAGCGCCCGCGCCATGAGATAGATCAGCCCGATCAACACGGCCAGCAGAATCAACCCCGCGATCATGATCGGGATGATGATCCACATCGTGGAGATCGCCGCCCAGCGGCCCACGTCCCCGCTTTGTGTGAAGGTGGCAAGGCTGATCAACACGATCAAGCCGAGGAACACAAGCGAGCTGAGAATGATGGGAAAAATAATTTGCGTATTACGCTGCTTGCGATGCGTTTGATAAGAGTAGTGTTCGGGCTGGGGGAGTTTGGCTTTCATTGTTTCTATTTTAGCATGAATCAAAAAAGTGACAGCCACCTTGAAGGCGGCTGTCACTTTTGGTCCATTGAAATTTAACGTCTATTTCTCAAAAACGTCGGGACATCCAGGTCATCCGTGTTGATGCTGGGAGATTGAGATGCGGATTTCGCATCCGCCGATGAGCGGGTCTCCACGCTGACGCTGACGGATTCGCTTGGGCGTGAGAAAGGCGTGTTGGCAACAGGAACAGGCTTCTCGTTACGAGGGAGGCGTTCCAACGCGCGGCGCGGGACTCCGCTGCGTTCAAATCCAGTGGCGATGACGGTGACGCGAATCTCGTCGCCCATTTCAGGATCGATGACCGCACCGAAGATCATGTTTACGTCTGGATGGGCAGTCTCGCGTATGATGGCGGCTGCTTGATTAACTTCAAAGAGAGTCATGTTCGATCCGCCGGTGACGTTGAAAAGCACGCCGCGCGCACCATCGATGGTGATGTCGAGCAGCTGGCTGGAAATGGCCTGCTCAGCTGCGGTCTTTGCGCGGTCTTCCCCGGCGCCGCGACCAACGGCCATCAATGCCGCGCCGCCTTCAGACATGATCGTGCGGACATCGGCAAAGTCGAGGTTGATCAAACCAGGGATGGTGATCAACTCGGAGATGCCCTGGATACCCTGATGCAGAACTTCATCCGCCATGCGGAAGGCATCCTGCAGGGATGATTTTTTATCGGCGAGTTGCAGCAACCGGTCGTTCGGAATGGAGATGAGGGTGTGCGCATGCTCCTTCATCTTTTGCACACCCGCCTCAGCGGACTGCGTGCGCTTGCCGCCTTCGAAAGTAAAGGGACGGGTGACAACGCCGATGGTGAGCGCGCCGCATTCCTTGGCGACTTGTGCAACAACGGGAGCCGCACCCGTGCCGGTACCGCCGCCCATGCCCGCAGTGACGAAGACCATGTCTGCGCCTTTGAGCACGTTGTAGAGTTCGTCGGATGATTCTTCCGCGGCTTTGCGCCCGATCTCGGGGTCACCGCCTGCGCCGAGTCCGCGGGTGATTTTGTCGCCGAGGCGGACACGAACAGGAGCGCGCGAAAGCGTGAGCGCCTGCGCATCGGAATTAGCGGCGATGAATTCAACGCCTTGAATGCCCTCTTCCATCATGCGGTTGACGGCATTTTGTCCGGCACCACCCACGCCGATCACTTTGATGCGGGCGAAGGCTTCGGTTTGCAGATTTCTTTTGTTCGAGTCCATTTGTTCCTCCTGGCAAGGAATATGCCATATATCTTAAACGAGAATGTTGAATTTTAAAAGGGTTTAAAAGCCGATTGTGAATCTTTTCTCTTTGCGATTTCTTTCATCTTTCTTCTTTTTTTATCGAAAGTAAACAGAAGAAAGGGACCGCCTTAAGGTAACAACCGTTTCATCCAGTTCTTGATTGCGTCAAAATTCATATTACTTTCTCCTCGCGATCTGCGGCGTTTCTTTTCGCCGCTTGAAGGCGCCACATCATGTCCGCGCATGGTAGTAGCCCAGCGGAGTAAACCAACGCTGGTTGAATAGGCGGGTGAATTCAATTTATCCACGAGCCCGGTTAATCGTTCCGGCTGGGCGGTGCGTACGGGCATGCCCAATAGATCACTGGCTACAAATTTGATGCCCGGCAATGCGGAAGTGCCGCCCGTCAACACCATGCCGGCAGGGAGTAAACCATCATAGCCGGAACGTTTTATTTCCTGCAGGATCAGGCCAAATGTCTCTTCGATGCGGGCTTCGATAATATGAGCCAGGTCCTGGCGGTTGATTTGCACATCATGGTCCTCTCCAAACGGGCGGATGGAAAAATATTCCTCGCTTCCCACCTGGGACCGAATGGCATGTCCCTGCTGTTTTTTCACTTCCTCCGCCTGCGACATGGGCAGGCGCAGACCATGAGCAATATCCTGGGTGACGTGGTTGCCGCCCACGGCCAGTACCATCGTATGCCAGACGTCGCCATCCACATAAATTGCCAGGTCGGTGGTGCCGCCGCCTATATCGCAGACTGCCACACCCATCTGACGTTCCTGCTCGGTCAGCACCACTTCCGCTGAAGCGAGCGGATTCAAAACGAATTGTTGAATATTCACACCAGCCGCACCCACACATTGACGAAGGTTATCCACGGTTGCGGCAGCGGCGGTGATGATATGTGTTTCCACTTCCAGTTTGAAGCCGTGCATGCCGATGGGAGTACGCACACCTTCCTGCCCATCCACGCTTATTCCGCGCTGGATGACATGCACGATCTCGCGGTCGTGCGGGATGGCAACCGCCTGCGCCTGTTCGAGAGCACGGGCGATATCTGTCGCATCGATAATCCCACCGGGGATGCCTGACACCCCGCGGCTGTTGACCGATGAAACATGCGCGCCCGCCAGGCTGACGAGCCCGGTGGTAATTTCCATGCCGGAGGTGCGTTCCGCCTTTTCCACGGAACGTTTGATGGCTGCCGATGCGGCGGAAAGGTCAACGATGATGCCTTTGCGGATCCCATCCGAAGGCTCGATGCCCACGCCAAGAATGCGAATGGAGTTTGCATCCTCCACGCGGCCCACGAGGGTGCAAACCTTGGTCGTACCTACATCAATGCCAACTACAATCTCTTCCATCTTATTGTCCGCTGTCCACTGTTTCTTCTGTGGTCAATTCTTCGGTCTCGGTGACGGCAATGCGGTAGAAAGGCGCGTCAGCGTAGACCACATTGATAGTTTCTGGAAACACATTGCGTGCCATCAACGAATCAACCAACGATTGATACACGCGAATTTTCAAGGGCATGTCGTGCGCGCTGGTGCCAAAGTAGGCCTGCCATCCGCGCGGGTCCTTCCAACCCAACCCATGAGCCGAATCGAATGTCATCGTCGTGCCGGCAGGCAGAAGCGGGAAAAGAGCGATGACCGCATCCACCAATTCCCTTTGCATGTACGGCAGCGGACTGAAAGGGTCAGCCAAATCGGGAAGCCCTGCGGGCGGCTCATCCACAGCCACGACTGGTACAAGTCCCGTTTCCGCTCCACGCGGACGAAACGCCACGCCAGCTTGATCGATCCATGTATAGCCCTCGCCTTTTTGCCAGAGGATGACCGGCTGACGCTCGCTGACCGTAACGTAAACATGGTTCGGCAAATAGATTTTTATCTCCGCTGAAAGCAGTTCGGGGTAATTCATCCGCAAACGCGCTTCCAGTTCATCGGGTTGAATAGTAAAAATGGATTGGCCGACGACACCCAATACATTGGTGATCTCATCCCTATTCAAACGGACGTTGCCAAGCACCGTTGCACCGGGAACATAAAAGTACGGCAGGGTGAACGCGAGGTAAATGGCAACACCAAGCAAAATCGAAAGCAGAATCGAGGCCAACCGCCAATTTGCATGAATACGCGGCATGGAAATTTTCAGTTTGTGTAAATGGAACTCCGGCAAACCCAACGCAATATTGAATCGGCGGGGTTTTGCCACCAATTTCGGCCTGGATGAATTCGGAATGGTCCCGCGAGAGGATGATGTCGGCGTGCGCGAGTTGACCGGTACGATCGGTTTGAGCGCGCGTTTTGCGGTTTGTTCCAGCTCTTTTGCAGTACGCTGGGCGCGGCGGCGGCGGACGATTTCGGCGCGGGAAAGTTCGCGTCTGTCGCTCATGCAGTCCTCCGATGTTCGGTGCGATCGCGCTGTGCCTTGCGCGCAAGAGCAAGTTCGATCAGGCGGTCCACAAGCTGGGGATACGATAGACCGCTTGCCTGCCATAGTTTGGGATACATGCTGATGGATGTAAAGCCCGGCAGGGTGTTCAACTCATTCAGGTAGATCTTGTTTGTATCGCTTTCAACGAAAAAGTCTGCGCGGGCCATGCCTGCACAATCAATCGCCTTGTACGCACGGACTGCATACTCGCGGATTTTTTCGGTCACTTTACCCGGCAATTGCGAAGGGATGATTAGGCCGGAGGTGCCGTCGATGTATTTTGATTCGTAGGAATAGAATTCGCGGCTCGGCAGTACTTCGCCGCAGACGGAAGTTTGCGGGTCTTCATTTCCAAGCACGCTGACTTCCACCTCGCGCACATTGCCCACCCCCTTTTCAATAACAATGCGGCGGTCGTAGCGGGCCGCTTCCATCAATCCTTCACCAAGGTCGGAGCGGGAATTACTTTTGCTGATGCCCACAGAAGAACCAAGGTTGGCAGGTTTTACAAAGAAAGGATATGCGCCCATCTTTTCCACTTGTTCGATCACACCGTTCATGTCGTTCTCGATGTCGCCGCGCAGGACAAGAAGCGAATCCACGATGGGTATATGGTTGGCGCGCATGACATCTTTGAAGATACCCTTGTCCATGCCCACAGAGGAACCAGCCACACCTGCGCCCACATAAGCCACATCCGCCATTTCGAGCAGACCTTGCAGTGTGCCATCCTCGCCAAAGGGGCCATGCAGGACTGGGAAGTAGACATCGATATCGGCAAGTTTGTTAATCGCCTCGCCCTGATCTGTGCTTCGTAATTCATAAATTTTGGAATGTGAAGGATCGCCGGGAAGGATCACTCGATTCAATACATTGAATTTTCCACTGTTAAAGGCTTCCAGGGTATTTGCGCCATGCAGCCATTCACCATCCAGCGTGATGCCAACCTGGGTCACTTCATATTTTTCAGGGTCAAGCGCTGCCAGCACGGAACGCGCGGACATGAGCGAAACGTCATGTTCGCCGGAACGCCCGCCGAATAACACTGCAACGCGAAGTTTCTTCAAACTACCAGTCTCCTACAAGTTCGATCTCCAACTCAAGTTCAACGCCAAGTTTTTGTTTTACAGTCCTGCGGGTTAAATCGATCAACTCGCGGACATCACTTGCGCGTGTCTCACCATGATTTACAAAAAAGTTTCCGTGCAGCCTGCTGATCTCAGCGGTGCCGATGCGCGTGCCCTTCAAACCCGCGGCTTCGATCAAGCGCCCCGCATGGTCGCCCACAGGATTTTTGAACATGGAACCCATGCTCGCACCGGGCGGCTGCGTGGCTTTTCGGCGTTCACTGAATTGTTCAATTTTAACAGACACTTCCTCTCTCGTTGAATTTTTTAACCTCAACAAAGCCGAAAGTACTATTGCATTTATTTCACCGCGCTTCAGCACACTGGTACGGTAGTTGTATCCCATTTGTTCGACGGAAAATTTTTCACGCCCGTTCTTCGTCAACAACTCGGCCCAGATCAAATTGCCGGACATATCGCCGCCGAACGCGCCCGCATTTCCATAAACTGCGCCGCCGATGGTGCCCGGAACTGTGGCGGCCCACTCCAAACCGGCCAGCCCTTTGGATGCGCAGCGGTTTGCGAGATTGCTAAAGATGACTCCCGCTTCACACCAAACCGTGGGGTTGTCACCCGTTTCGAAGCGCAATTCCTTCGCCTTGTTCAAAACCACCACCCCGCGCACACCTTTGTCGCTGACGAGAACATTCGAGCCGCCACCCAGCACGTAATATGGAAGTTCATGTTCCCAAAGCAATTGCATGGCTGAAGCAAATTCATCCGCCGATTTGACAGTGACAAGTACATCCGCAGGGCCGCCGATGCGCGCAGAGGTATACGGCGCAAGAGTCACATTCTCCTGCACGTCAATGCCAAACTGCTGGCGTAACATTTCCACTACTTGAACGGAATCGGTCATAACCATCACAGTCGATCTTTCTTTTCCAAATGTTCGATGATCTTCTTCAGCGCCTGCGCCTGCAAACGTTCCTGCGGCTCGGCAGATTTGACGACAGCCGCCAGCGCATGCTCGCGTTCATCCTTTGCATGGACGAGGATCATCTTCAACGGAGGCATGGCAATCACCTCGGTCTGGTTTTGAGGCGTTGGCCGGAATTCGTCGGATGCGCCCATCTTACAATTCCTTCAAAAGTTCAGTACTGATGCGGTCGGCGTCCCCTGCGGAAAGGACTATGACCACATCACCGGAGCGGATGTGCTTCAATAAATATTTTTTTGTGTCCACCAGCGAGCCGGTATAGCGCGCGGATGGATGCGGCATGGCGCTGACCACTTCAGCTGAAGAGAAACCTTGCTGCGCTTCCCGCGAGGCGTAAATTTCAGTGACGAGCACTTCACTGGCATCGGCAAAGGCTCGAGAGAACTCAAAGAACAAGGTCTGTGTGCGGGAATAGGTATGCGGCTGCCAGACCGCCCAAATGCGACGATTCGGATAACGCGTCTTCGCGCCGGCCAGTGTGGCGCGGATCTCGGTGGGATGATGGGCATAATCGTCGATCACTACTACGCCATTGCGTTCGCCGCGCACTTCGAAACGGCGGCCTGTCCCGGTAAATTCACCCAGAGCTCCCGCCACTTCATGTAAGGGGAGCCCAAGCGTCGCCGCAACGGACAGGGTCGCCAGCGCATTGCGGACATTATGCTCGCCCGGCACCTGCAGAGAAACGTTAATCGCCGAGGAAGCCGATGAGCCGATGTTCGTCATTGCAGAAAAATCAAAACCGCCGCGGTCGTTCGGTTTTACCGTTCGTGCCTGCATCCATTGCGGGCTGTTAATGGTCATCTCGCCCTGCACACTGTAGGAGACGACGTTCAAACCTTTGCGGCGCGCATGAGAAAGTAACATGACCGCTCCCTCATCTTCCGCGCAGGCAATCAATGAGCCGTCGGGCGGAATCAAATCCACAAAGCGCTGAAAGGCTGTAAACATATCCTCGAATTTCGGGAAGATATCCGGATGGTCGTGTTCGAGGTTTGTCACAACTTCGATCTGCGGTTTGAGGCCGAGGAACATGTTGTCGTATTCATCCGCTTCGATCACAAAGAGGTCGCCTTTGCCTGCATGGGCGTTGACCTTCAAGTTATTCAGCGTCCCGCCCACGATGAAGGATGGGTCGCGCTTCATGGCAATCAAGACCCATGCGATCATGGCGGTTGTAGTGGTCTTGCCATGCGTGCCCGCAACAGCGATTCCCGTTTTATCAGACATCAATTGACCAATGAAGTCTGAACGTTTAAAAACGGGGATTCCGGCACGCTTCGCGGCTTCGACCTCGGGGTTGTCATCCCCAATTGCAGAGGAGCGTATGACAATATCCGCTCCGCCCACATTGCGCGGATGGTGACCGATGTAGATGGCAATGCCTTCGTTCTGCAATTCCACGGCAAATTGGGAGAGGGCGCGGTCGGAGCCTGTCACTTCAAAGCCGCTCTCTTTGAGCAGGCGCGCAATGGCAGAAAGCCCCGACCCGCCTATGCCAATGAAGTGAATTCGTTTCATAAGATTCCTGATGTTATTGCGAGGGCGCACTTGTTCTTTGCCCGAAGCAATCTCCCGTTTTCTGTATGGGATTGCTTCGTCGGGAAGAACTCCCTCCTCGCAATGACATGAATTAGATATACACCACAATAATAAAAATCAGGATGATGATGACAGCAAAGTAAATGCCCGGTTCGCCTAAAAAGCGCGGGGGCATGTAATTCATCATCCGATTGACGACTTCCGCAATTGCAGGGTCTGTTGCGGGGCTGATAATCTGGCTGTATGGGTAGTTTGCCACATGGTTATAATACAGGATGGTCCCTGCAATGAAATAGCCGTTCATGGCGCCTAGCACTGCGCCGAATAACGCGTCCTGTAAACGCTCCCGCGCCGCCTTGGATGCCAGCCGTGGAATGGACACGGTTTGATATCCGAAATAAACAAGCGCAATGAGAATAATGGTGCGGATCCAAAAGACAGAGCTGCTGGTTTTATCCAGGTCGCGGACGAGGGGAATGTATTTCTCCAATAGCAGATTGACCGCCAGCGAGGTGATGACGCTGAAAGCCACGAGCAATTCCTTTGCCCAGCCGCGCATCGCGCCGATTACTGCAAACAGGATGACATACATCCAAAAGAGGTAAACGATACTCATCATAGGGGTTGTTCTCCTGCCAGTTCGACCAACTGGCTGGCGATCACTTTCGCCGCTGCAGGGTTGGATAATTTTTTCAGCGCAGTTCGCATGGCTTCGCGTTTGTTCTCATTCATCAAGAGGTCTTTCAACACTGGCAGGAGTTTATCTTCCAATACTTCATCCTGCAAGATGACCGCGGCGTTCTGTTCGGCAAGATAATCTGCATTTACTTTTTGATAGCGCCATGCGTACGGATACGGAACAAGCACGGCGGGCAATCCAAAGTATGGATATTCTCCCAGCGTGGATGCGCCAGCACGCGAGACAACCAAGTCCGCTGCGGCGAGGGCGGCTCCCATTTCATGGGAGTAGGACATGGCATGATATTGTGACTTCAACTCCATAGGCAATTCCAGCGCGGCTTTTTCCACAACGGGCCAATCGAGACTACCTGTAATGTGGATGACCTGCGCAATATCCAATATCTCTTCAAGATGATTCAAAACGGCCATATTGATCGAACGCGCGCCCTTGCTGCCGCCAGTGACCAGCAGGGTGGGTTTGGCCGCATCCAGCCCAAAGTGTTGTGTCGCTTTTTCGCGGGACCAGCTTGAAAGGTCCGCACGAAGCGGGTAACCTGAGACAATGAGTCGCTTGGGGCGTGAAAAATATTTCTTTGAGTCGGGCGCGGTCACAGTGACGACATCTGCAAAATGGGAAAGGAACTTGAGCGCAAGACCGGGCTCGATATCGGGCACATACAATACGGTTGGAATATTTCGGCCAGCCAAAGCCATCGGCGCGGCAACAAAACCGCCGGTGAAGAAGAGCACATCGGGATTGAACTCGCTCAAAATGCGGCGCGATTCAAAAACCCCGCGTGTGAGTTTGGCCAGGTTGCCGGGCAGGGCGCGCAAGCCGACGCCATGCACGCCCGCAGCCGAAATAGAACGAAAAGCAATGCCTTCGCGTTTCACAAGTTCCTCTTCCATGCCGCCTTCACCGCCGACCCACAGGAGGTCGGGAGTTCGGTTATTGGCTTTCAACGCTTCGAGAACGGCGAGTGCGGGATACACCCCGCCGCCCGTTCCACCAGCGCAAATTAGCAACCGCACTGTAAGACCTCCATTCTTCATCTGAAATCGTGCCATCACCAGCCTGGCGGGAAATATTAAAGAGAATTCCCAATGCCGCCAGCGTGGTGACCAGGTTCGAGCCGCCCGCACTTACGAACGGTAACGCATTTCCAGCAAACGGCATGAGACCCACCATCACAGCCATATTGATCAGCGCTTCCATGCCGATCCAAATCACCAAACCGGAAGCGAGCAACGTTCCAAGCATGTCTGGTGCGCGGCGGGCGATCACTAATCCGCGCCAGACGAGAAAACCATATAAGATCATCAACCCAACGGAACCGAACCAGCCAAGTTCCTCAACGACCACCGCAAAAATACTATCCGTTGGCGGCACAGGCAGACCCGTTAACTTGGATTGAGATTGTCCGAGACCGACGCCAAACCATCCGCCATTGACAATGGCTTCGAACGAACGGCGCACATGATACGAAGCCTGCAATGGGTCTTTGATACCCGCGAGAAAATCGCCCACGCGCTGCTGGCCTGTCAGGCTGATGGACGCCACAAGCCATGCGGCGATGGATGCCACGATCAGCAGGCCGCCGATCTGTTTCAAATCACCGCCTGCCAAAAAGAAGAGCAAGCCGCCCAAAACAAGCACAGTCGCGGCCGCACTCAAATCGGGCTGCTGGTAGATCAGACCACCCACCACACCCAGGATCACACCGAGCGGAATTAACCCAAACGAAATATCGTGCAACTGCTGGCGCTTGGCGTACAACCAAACCGCGAGATATAAGATCGAAATCAATTTTGCAAGTTCCGAGGGCTGCACCGAGCCGGCGATGAAGGAACGCTTTGCGCCAAAACGAATCTCGTTCATCAAAAGCACACCCATCAGCAAGACAATCGTCAATGCCATGGCCGGCACAACCAGCCTGCGCCAGTGATGATAATCAAAGAATGCGAGGAAAGTAGCAACCGCCAAACCAAGGCCGAGCCAGGTCAACTGGCGGGTAAACATAACCATCGGGTCGTTGTATGCGCCGAGAGAAAAATCCCAGGAAGCGGAATATAACATCACCAACCCAAATACCACCAACGCCACAACCGAAACCAGGAGCGGCATGTCAAACCCGCGCAAAAACCCGGCAGGGTTGGGCGGGGAATATGAACGTTCCTTTACGAAAGTTCCTGTACCCATTTTCTAAAACATTCTCCTCTCTCCTCAAAATCCTTGAAGGCATCATAGCTCGTGCCGCCCGGTGATAACAAAACGACATCACCCGCGCTGGCGACATTCGCGGCAAGGATGACGGCTTCTTTAAGAGTTTCAGCGCGATGAATGTCTACGCCTCTCTCCCCGCCGGCAGCTGATACCGTTTTCTGAATCATATCTGCCGCTTCGCCAAAAACCACCAAATGATCCACGCGTTCACAAATCAATTTTGCAATGTCGCCCCAGGGCAGGTTTTTGTCCCGCCCACCGAGCATGAGCACGATTGGTTCGTCAAAAGCATGGATGGCGGCCATGGCACGTTCGGGCGCAGTTGCGATCGAGTCGTTATACCAACGCACGCCATTCAACTCACGGACAAGCTCAAGCCGATGCGGCACACCGCGGAATTCCTCCACGGCTTCAAGCATATCGTCCAGTTTGAAGCCCGCCGCGTGGCCGATTGTGAACGCGGCAAGCACGTTCGCTACATTATGGTCGCCGCGCAGTTGTATCTTTTCACGCAGCAGCAAAGGCAGGTAGGCATTGCCATCGCGCAAGTTCAATAATCCATCGTGTAGATAAGCGCCGTTCAATCCTTCCTCCAGGTCATGCAGACTGAACGTGAACAAACTGCCCTTCACTTTAACCCGCAAATCCCATGCGCCGCTGTCATCCCTGCCAAGGACGGCAGTGTCTTCTTTCGTCTGGTATTCAAGAATTCGAGCTTTTGCGGCAGTGTACGCTTCCATCGTGCCGTGGCGGTCCAAATGATTGGGCGTGATGTTCAATACGGCAGCGATATTTGGCGAAATGGTCATCTGGTCCAATTGAAAGGATGACAATTCAAGGACGGCAATATCATCCGTTGTCATTCCGTCCACATAGTTGATGAGCGGGTCACCGATGTTGCCGCCGACATAGACAGAGGTTTTATTGTCCTCGGTCCCTTGTCCTCGGCCTTTTTTCGCCATTTCACCAACCAGTGTTGTCGTGGTTGTCTTGCCCGCCGAGCCGGTGATGCCGATGGTTTTGCACGGAGTCACTTCCATGAATATCTGCGAGTCGTTGGAAAGCGGGATGCCGCGTTTGACAGCTTCCTGCACGATGGGCAAAGTCATCGGGATGCCGCCGGAGAGGCAAAGCACATCCGTGTTATCCAAAAGCTCAAGCTGATGACCACCCACTGCCCATGTCACATTCGTATCCGCGAGGGATGCCCTGGCGGAGGATAATTCGTCCGCAGAGCGCGAATCATTCAAGGTCACGTGTGAGCCGTGGCGGGAGAGCCAGCGGGCAAGGGCGATTCCTTGTCTGGCGGCTCCTAAAATGAGAACGTGGGTGTTGCTCCAGTTAGTCATAATTTTCCTATGTCATTGCGAGGAGGGCGTTCTTCCCGACGAAGCAACCTCCTCCCTTGCGTGGGAGATTGCTTCGGGCAAAGAACAAGATCGCCCTCGCAATGACATATTATTTACACCTGCGATAATCCTATTCCAATCAACGCGGCCATCAAACCGATCAGCCAGAATCGCTGCACGACCTGCGTTTCGCTCCAGCCGAGCAGTTCAAAATGCAAATGGAGGGGCGCCATTTTGAAAAAGCGTTTGCCTTTCGTCCAACGGAAGTATCCGATCTGGATCACCACGCTGAGCATTTCTGCGAGCGGGATAATGCCGATCACGAGCAGCATGGGCCACTGGCCGGTCATCAATGCAATGACCGCAAGCACCGAGCCCAATGCCATTGAACCCGTATCACCCATAATGAGTTCGGCGGGATGAACGTTAAACCACAAAAAGCCGAAGAGCGCGCCAACGAGAATAAAACAAAAACGCGCGATGTAAACCTGTTCCTGCATGATGGCAATGCCGCCATATGCTGCAATGGCTGTGGCGGCGATCAATCCCGCCAGGCCGTCCAGGCCATCTGTAAAATTAATCGCATTCGACTCGGCAACGATGATGAAAGCGGCAATCGGCACATAGATCCAGCCAAGCTCGATCTCGAAGAAAAAACCGGGGAAATACATATCCGGCACATCGAACACATATTTCAGGGCAAAGGCTGCGGCAATCGCAAGCAGTACCTGAAATATAAATTTAGTGCGAGCGCGCATACCATCGCCTTTGCGCTTGCCGTGAATGCCTTCCCAATCGTCCACTGCGCCAAGGATGGCGAATCCCACCATCACCGCCATCGGCAAAAGGATGGAGCGCCCCACTCCGCCGGTGGAAACTCCAATCAACGCCACGGCATTCAACAAGCCACTGAGCAGCAGCACCGGCAAAATGAACATGACGCCGCCCATAGTGGGCGTGCCCATCTTTACGCGGTGCGCATCGGGCTCCTCCACGCGGATAATCTTGCCGACTCGAAAGTGACGTAAAATCCGCAGGAGCGGTCCGCCCCAAATAGCAGTCATGATGAAGGCCAATCCGGCCAGGCTGAGGGAAAGCGCGATCTGTCTCATGACTTCACCTCCAGAGCGGCAGTGATGCGGTCCATGCGCAAGCCGTGAGAGCCTTTAATAAGAACGGCATCGTCCGAAGTGAGGTTTTTATTCAACCAATCCACGATCATATCGGCGTTATCGAATTCAAAAATATGATTCTGTTTCATGCCGGCACGCCGAGCTGCTTCCGCGATCAGGTGAGCGCGATTGCCCAGCGTAAGCAGGGTCTTCGCCACCTGAGCGGCGCGCATGCCCACCATTTCGTGCCCCTGCCGTTCGTAGGGGCCCAGCTCGAGCATATCGCCAAGGACAGCGATCTTGCGACCGTCCATTTCATCGAGCAGGTTCAAGGCGGCCAGCATGGATTCGGGAGATGCGTTGTAGGTGTCATCGAGAATCAGCGCCCCGCTCCCGCTGCGGACTGCCACAAGGCGCAGTTGGGTATGTCCGTGGGATAGGCCTTCGAATATTTCCTGCCAGCTCATACCGTCGTTCAGCCCCACCGACGCGGCGCGCAACGCCGTGTGCACGGAATGCCGGCCGATCATGGGTATGTGCGTGTGCAGGGTCTCGCCTTTGTAATGAAGACGGAATCGAATGCCATCGAGGCCAAGCCCTTCGATCTGGTCAGCCCACAGGTCGGCTTCGGGAGAAAGGCCGTAGAAGAAAACCCGCGCTTTGGATTTCTCTTCCATTTTTCGAACCCAGGGATCGTCGAAATTTAAGATCGCGATACCGTCGCTTGGCAAGGCCTGGATCAATTCGCTTTTTCCTTTTGCAATGGCTTCCTGCGAGCCCGCGCGTTCCGCATGGACGGTGCCCACGTTCGTCACCACCCCGATTTGAGGCTTGGCAATATCGCAAAGAAATTGAATTTCGCCGGGCACATAAAAGCCCATTTCCAGTACAGCCCGTTCGTATCCGCTGCCAAGTTTTAATATAGTGAGCGGCAGGCCGATTTCATTATTCAAATTGCCAAGATTTTTCAACGTTCGGTAGCGCATTCCCAGCACTTCGGCCACCATTTCTTTTGTGGTGGATTTTCCAACGCTGCCGGTAATGCCGATCACCCGCAATTCCAATTTGCGGCGCCAGAAGCGGGCGATCTGCTGCAGGGCGGAAACGGTGTTGTCCACGCGCAGGCAGAGGGGAGAATCAAGCATCAGTGGAGCATCAGCAGATAGACCAGCGCGCAGGTCGAGGGTCGGGAAGGAGGCGGGAACATCTTTCTGGATTAAAGCAAAAGACGCCCCCCTCCTGAACGCATCTGCAATGAAATCATGTCCATCTACTTTTTCGCCGGGGATCGCCACGAAGAGCGAGCCGGGAATCACCTGGCGCGAATCGACCGCGGCTTCGGTAATGACCGTCGCTGCATTCGGGATGCGTACCGATGTGATGGCTTCGAGTGCTTCGGCGAGTGTGAGCATGTTATTTGGCTACAAGCTGGTGGCGGATAAAGTCCGGGGGAATATCCAGAAGCAGGACGGTTTTCTCAGCCATTTCAGCAAAGACGGGCGCGGCAGTTTCGGAACCCCAAATAGATTCAGACGGACGTTCGAGCCAGACGTAGATCATGAACTGTGGGTCGTCCACAGGGCCCCAGCCAATGAACGATGTGTTGGTTTGGGTGCTGTCGTAAAAACCGTTTACCGGGATCTGCGCGGTACCGGTTTTACCGGCTACGCGATAGCCGGGCACAAGCGCGAGCGAAGCTTCAGCTTCCAAAGAAATTGCCAGCATTTCAGAAAGCGTATCGGCGGTGGCTTCGGAAACAGGAGATCCTGCAAATTGCGCGGGAACATTATACTGGCGGCCATCGCGCACCATGGCATATAGCGCGTGCGGCATCACCATACGTCCATTATTGGCAATGGAAGAGACAGCCATCATCATCTGCATTGGCGTGGCGGTGACGCCCTGTCCGAATGAATTTGTGCCGAGGTCAACGGGATACCAATCCGCATCGCCCGGGACCTTGAGTCTGCCGCTCACCTCCCCTTCCATATCCACACCTGTGAGATGACCGAAGCCAAAGGCATCCATATAATCATAAAAGATTTCCGCGCCCATTTGTGAGGTAATGGTGACCATACAGACATTGAGCGAGTGCTGCAAACACCCGACCATGTTCTGTACGCCCCACGGTTGCTGGTCCCAGTTCTGTATGGTGACTCCGCCGATGAGAACGGAACCAGTATCCAGGTAGGTTGTGTTGGGATTCACCGTGCTGCTATCCAATGCGGCAGCCATCGTGAGTATCTTCATCACCGAACCCGGTTCGTAGGGCTTTGAAATGGCGGGGTTGAATTCACTGGACTGGTCGTAAATAACGTTGTAATTCCAAAACTGGTTCAAATCCATGCGCCTGGAAGCGGCCATGGCGAGCAGTTCGCCGTTGCGTGGGTCCATTACCACGATGGTGCCGCCCTGTGCGCCGTAGGTCAGCAGGGCATCGTACAATACCTCTTCTGCGGCGGCTTGCAAGTCACGGTTGATGGTAAGAATGAGGGTCGTACCGTTCTGCACACGGGGAATTTCAAAGGCTTTGTTTGGGTCAGTGGGAACGAGCACCTGCACGGCGTTGCCCGAAAGCAAGGTGTCATATTTCCCCTCGATGCCGAAATAACCGCGTCCTTCGCGGGTGACAAAGCCGATGATGTTCGAAGCAAGAGCATCCTCGGGATAACTGCGTTGAGGATGTGGTTTGAATTGCAAGCCGGTCAACCCGGCTAGAGTGCCTTCGGGGGCTTGTTCCTGCAATGCCTTCTTCAATTCCTGAAGGTTGAATGCCTGCTGCGCTTCGATAAAATCCGCAATGACAAGATAGGAAATCCCATCCGGCGGATTGTTGATCACATCCAGAACCTGGTTGTAATCCATGTTCAGTTCTGCGCTGACGGCAAAGGCAATGGCGTGCGGGTCTCTCACCGTATTCAGATCCACCCCAATTTCGTAGACAGTTTTATTGCCCGCCAGCAGGCGTCCATTGCGGTCGTAGATTTCGCCGCGGTCCGGATAATACGTTTTCAATTCATAGGCATAGTTTTGAGCCTGCTGTGAAAAAATGACCGCCTCGGCGCTGTTTTGAATGCGGGTCATCTGCACGACGATGGCAAGCGCGAGCAACCCCATTGCACAGGCCAATACCTGGGTGCGGCGCGCATATTGTTGTCTCATTGCATCCCCCGCGTGGAAAGGAGGTTTTCATCCATCCAATCCAGCAGTGACTGGTTGTATTCCGGCGGAATAGTGAGGGCGCTCAATTGCAGTTGTTGTGAGTTTAAAATGAAAGGATCCGGCTTGGCATAGCCCGGCACGACGAGGTATTCCACCTCGTCCGATTCCATTGGACGGAATCCGAGTTCGAGTGCGCGTCGTTCCATGGCGCTGGCTGAAGTTAATGAAGCAAGCCGGGTCTGTAAATTACTGCTCACCTGCTGGCTGAGGTTGATCGAATACGTCAGGTCCTGGATCTCGCGGCCGGCTATGGCAGCTTGCGAGGTCACGATAAGGTAAAGAGTCGCCACCATGGCAAGCGTAACCACCACCAGCAAGGCAGAACCGACCCATTGGCGTTGAATGCGCCACGGAGCGACCTTGTAGGCATGGATGTAGTGGTTTACGTTCGGTATGTTCATAGTTTTTCTACAACTCTAAGTTTTGCACTACGCGCCCTCGGGTTATCTTTTATCTCTTGATCGGAGGGCAATATCGGTTTTTTATTGACCAACTTCAGAACTGCCTTACGCTCCTCTTCGTAAATTCTTTCGTAAGGCGGGTTGACGAGTTCTTTGCTCTGCTCTCGAAAATATTCCTTGACGATGCGGTCTTCCAACGAATGGAAGGAAATCACCGCGCATCTTCCACCTGACCGTAAAGCTGCCACTGCCTGCGGAAGCGTTTTCTCCACTGCGGTCAATTCGTCATTGACAGCGATTCGCAGAGCCTGGAAAGTCTGCGTGGCGGGGTGCACTCGGTCGCCTCGTCGGGGAGATGCTTTTTCGATGACAGCAACCAGCTCTCGGGTGGTGCGAAGCGGTCGGTTCATCACGATGGCTTTGGCGATCTTGCGCGAGTCGCGATCTTCGCCATAGCGGAAGATGATGTCGGCCAGTTCTCTTTCATCATAGGTGTTGACGATCTCTTCCGCGCTCATCAAAGCATGTGGACCAAAGCGCATATCGAGCGGGCCATCCTGCATAAATGAAAAGCCGCGTTCGGCATTATCAAACTGCATGGATGATGCGCCGAGGTCGAGCACGATGCCGTCTATCGCATCCCATTTCAAGGAAGCGAGTTGTTCGGCAAGGGTGATGTGGGAGGCTTGCACGAGATGAATGCGCTTTTCGTAAGGAGCCAAGTTCTCACGAGCGAGCGCCAAAGCCTGCGGGTCTACATCGAGACCGAGCAAAAGCCCATCTGGCGTGCAAGCCTCCAGGATCCCGCGAGCGTGACCGCCCGCGCCCAAAGTGCCATCCACATACCGCCCGCCGCTGCGGGGTTGCAGAACGTGTATAATCTCTTGGTAAAGTACAGGTTTGTGACTCATCATGTAGTGGCGACTTCAGTCGCCCCTAACGGCTGAAGCCGTTACTACGGTTTAGTTTTTGAAAGGTCAAGCGTGGAGAAGCGCGCATTGTTTGCTTCGGTATCCTGGAGCTGGGTCATTTGCTCGCTCCATTGTGCAGGCATCCACACTTCGAAGTACTCGCCCTGCCCTGCTACAACCAGCTCGCCGTTCTCGATCCCAAGGAAAGCGCGCAAATTTTGCGGAACGAGGATGCGCCCCACCTTATCCACTTCGATGGGATAGGCGTTGGAAAGAATCAAACGGCGCAGCAGACGGGCGGTCGGGTCAGCCAGGTTCATGGCTTCGATACGCTCATATACCTGTTTGAAGTAATCCTCCGTCATTACCATGAGGCATTTATCAAAGCCTTGGGTAATGAAGGCCCCGCCTTCCAACAACTCACGAAAGCGCGCCGGAATCATCAAGCGCCCCTTGTCATCGAGATTGTGTTGGAACTGACCTAAGAACATATGTGCTACTTATCCTTTTAATGCGATGAACGCCGGGCATCCCGGCGTCCTTACCACTTTCTACCACTTCTTCCCACATTATACGCCTTTTGAGGGAAAAAGCAAGTGGGCTGGTACTTTTTTCTCATTTAAGAAAAGGCCTTGCCATCCATGCAAAACTCCCACCCATTTACCCTGCTCGAAGCCAGCAACTGGCGCGACTACGAATTACTCGATTCAGGCGATGGCTTGAAAATGGAACGCTTCGGCAAATACATTTTTTCGCGTCCTGAATCCCAGGCGATGTGGAGCCGCGCCCTCCCTGTTTCAGAGTGGAACAATGTCCATGCTGTGTTTCAGCCTTCAGGTGAAGAAAGCGGCGGTCATTGGGATTTTAAAAAGAAAGTCGACGAAAAATGGGAAATGAG
>JACZJC010000069.1 GCA_014860745.1 Anaerolineales bacterium | reverse complement strand
TATTCCGTAAGTTGAAAGTGTTTCGTATTTTGAGCGAGAGGTATCGTAATCGTAGAAAGAGGTTTGCTTTGCGCTTCAACCTGATCGCTGCTATTTACAACCTCGAACTCAACTCAATTTGACTTTTGCAAGAGGTCTATTCAACAATCCTAACTAAATTCTTAACCAAAATTCCTTGACGGAACCTAACAAACAGGCGTAAAATTCGATTAATCGGATTAATCAAACAATATGCTTCGTGACCGTGTTTCCCCCAACATTTCTGAATTTCTAAAGTATCTCGCCGCACACCCCGAGGCAGAGAACAGCCTGCCGCCTTTAACAGAACTCAGCCGAGAGTTGGGAGTCGGCGTGGCGGCATTGCGGGAACAACTCGAAGTGGCGAGAGCGCTTGGGCTGGTGGAAGTCAAGCCGAGGACCGGAATGAGGCGCAAGCCGTACAACTTCGCGCCAGCCGTTTTGAAAAGTCTTGATTACGCCATCGTTTTAAACAAAGATCATTTCATCGCCTTTGCAGATCTGCGCCAGCATATTGAAATCGCCTATTGGCGCGAAGCCGTGAAATTACTCACCCCCGAAGATCACAACTCATTGCAAAAACTGGTAGCACGCGCCTGGGAAAAACTGCGCGGCTCCCCCATCGAAATTCCCCATCCCGAACATCGCGAATTGCATCTCACTATTTATCAACGCCTTAACAATCCTTTTGTCACGGGCATTTTGCAATCCTATTGGGATGCTTATGAAACGGTGGGCTTGAATTTCTTTACTGATTACAACTATCTCACCGAAGTCTGGAATTATCACCAACAAATGGTCGACTCCATTTGTGCAAACGATGTGGAGGCGGGTTACAAAGCCCTGTCTGAACACACGGATTTGATACACCAATTAATTTCTTCGTCTCAATGACGAATCTTACGAGGAGTTCAATGAACAAAATAGTGAACGATTTTTCGATCACCGTTGGCACAAAGAACGGCTCCGGCAGTTCCACGGCCAACAACACCATCCTGCGTTCCATTTTCAAGATGGGCATACCCGTCTCGGGCAAGAACCTGTTTCCATCCAACATTCAGGGCCTGCCGACGTGGTACACCATCCGCGTGAACAAGGATGGTTTCATTGCACGACAAGATACAAATGATATCGTGATAGCGATCAACCCCGATTCGTTCGGTCGGGACCTGGCCTCTGTCACGCCGGGCGGGGCATTTTTCTACTCCGACGATATCAAGCAGCCCATCACCCGCGTGGATGTTTCCATCTACCCAATGCCGATCAAATCCATCGTGAAGAACGACCCAAATGTGCCGAACGACTTTCGCGACCTCGTCGGCAATATGGTCTATGTGGGCGTGCTTGCCCAAATGATCGGCATGGATATGGATACGATCCTTGCCGCGTTGACCTTCCATTTCAAGGGCAAGCAGAAACCCATCGACATGAACTTCAACGCCTTGAAAGCCGGCGCAGATTGGGCGAAGACGAACCTCGAAAAGAAGGATCCTTTTTATCTTGAACCGATGAACAAGACCGATGGCCTCATCATGGCGGACGGCAACACGGCCGCAGCCATCGGATCCATTTTTGGCGGCGTGCAATTTGCGGGCTGGTACCCGATCACTCCTGCTACCTCCCTTGCAGAAGGCCTTAACGATTTCCTTCCAGTACTGCGCAAGCGTGAGGATGGTAAACATACCTACGCAGTAGTGCAAGCCGAGGATGAACTCGCTGCTCTCGGAATGGCAATCGGCGCCGGCTGGGCCGGTTTACGCGCAATGACCTCAACTTCCGGTCCTGGCTTATCATTAATGACGGAATTTGCAGGTCTTGGATATTATGCCGAAGTGCCCGTAGTAATTTGGGACGTGCAACGCATTGGCCCGAGCACAGGTTTACCCACGCGCACTTCACAGGGCGACCTTTCTTTTACCTATTTCATCGGCCATGGTGACTCTCACTCCATCATTCTCCTGCCCGGGGATGTAGGCGAATGTTTTGATTTCGGCTGGCAATCCTTCGATATTGCCGAACGCGTTCAGACCCCGGTCTTCGTGCTCAGCGATCTCGACATGGGCATGAATCAATGGATGAGCAAACCCTTCCAATACCCGGAAGTTCCAATGGACCGCGGAAAGATCCTTTACGAAAAGGATTTGGAAGAGATCAAAGGCAATTGGGGGCGCTACCTCGACAAGGACGGTGACGGGATTCCCTATCGCACCCTGCCCGGCAATAAACATCCGATGAGTGCATATTTCACCCGCGGTACCGGTCATGATGAATACGCAAAATATACCGAAGACTCCGGCGCATACATCCGCAACATGGAACGCCTAAAGGTTAAATACTACAAAGCAGCGAAGTACATGCCCAAGCCAGTCTTCCACCCGGTGAAGGGAGCGACAGTTGGCATCCTTGCCTACGGCTCCACTGAAAACGCAATCCTCGAAGCGCAATATCAGCTTGGCAACGAACACGGCATCAAAGCGGACTTCATGCGCGTGCGCGCGATCCCCTTCACCGAGGAAGTGACCAATTTCCTTGAAAAATACGATCAGATCTTCATTGTGGAAATGAACCGCGATGGCCAGATGCACCAGATCTTGCTGACGGAGTATCCGCAGTTTGCCGGGAAGATGAAGTCGGTGGCACATCACGACGGCTTGCCCGCATCTGCGACGTGGGTCCGCGAAGGGATTCTTGCGAAGCATAAAGCGGAAGGCGGAAAACCGAAGGCGGCAACGAAGAAGAAGACTGCCGCCAAGCCCAAGTCATCCGCGACAGCGAAGAAGAAGAAGTAGTTTTATTAGTTTGGGATTGCTTCGGGCGAAGATCAAGAACGCCCCCGCAATGACAATTAAGGAGCATATAAAATGACAGAAACTCTCCCCATGGCTGGCGCGACGGCAAACGTCAACCTTGCCGGCCTTTCCAAAAATGATTATCGCGGCGCACCCAGCACCCTTTGCCAGGGCTGCGGACATAACTCGATCTCGAATCAGATCATCGCCGCATTGTATGAAATGAACACCGTGCCAGAAGATGTGATGAAGTTCAGCGGCATCGGTTGTTCATCAAAATCACCAACCTACTTTCTGAACCGGACATTCGGCTTCAACAGCCTGCATGGACGCATGCCATCCATTGCGACAGGCGCGTTATTCGGGAATGCTCAAATGAAAGGGATTGGCGTTTCCGGCGACGGCGACTCGGCCAGCATTGGCATGGGCCAGTTCAAACACATTATGCGCCGCAACGTGAACATGGTCTATATCGTCGAAAACAACGGCGTGTATGGCCTGACCAAAGGCCAGTTCTCGGCGACAGCCGAAAAAGGTTTGCAACTGAAGAAGCAGGGCGAGAACCCCTACATGCCTGTTGACATATGTATGGAAGCGTTGGTCTCCAATGCGACATTCGTTGCGCGCTCCTTCGCGGGCAACCCGAAGCAGGTGAAGGAAATTCTCAAAGCCGCGCTGGCCCACGAAGGAATCGCCGTGCTGGATATCATCAGCCCGTGCGTGACTTTCAACAACCAGGAAAATGCCTTCCATTCGTATGCCTGGGGCAAGGATCATGAAGAACCCCTGCACGAAATTTCCTACATCGCCCCCCGCAGCGAGATCATCCTTGAACGCGAGATGGAAGAGGGTGAGATCCGTGAAGTGGACATGCATGACGGTTCCACGATCATCTTGAAAAATCTCGAAAAAGGCTACGACCCCACCAATCGTTATGAAGCTCTGCGTGTGATGGAAGAAGCCCAGCGTAATAACTGGCTGGTGACCGGCCTGCTCTACATCAACACCACCAAGCCGACCTTGACCAGCATCTACGATCTTGTAGAGACTCCCCTCAACCGCCTCACTGAAGCGGACCTGAGACCTGCCCGCTCGGCGATTGACAAAGTCAACGCTTTGATGTTCTAACCCCCAATATCACATCCCCCACCCCTCTCCCTTAGGGAGAGGGGTTTTGATAACCATGACACAAGATACCTCAACTGAAAAACTCGATTTCAAGCGAATCCTCCCAGTTCTCGTCATCGTCCTTGTGGACTTGATGGGGCTTTCCATCATCATCCCATTGCTGCCTTTGTACGCCGCACGGTTTGGAGCCTCGCCAATCGTGATCGGCATTTTACAGGCGACCTATCCCCTGATGCAGTTTGTCGGCGCGCCTATTTTGGGCAGGCTCTCAGACCGCTTTGGCAGGAAACCCGTTCTGGTCGTCAGCCAGATCGGCACTCTGGCTGGATTTATATTGCTCGGGTTTGCAGATTCGCTCTTCCTGTTGTTTGTCTCCCGCATCATTGACGGTCTCTCCGGTGCAAACATCGCCACCGCCCAGGCCGCCATCGCGGACAGCACCACCGAAAAAACGCGCACCCAGGGGCTGGGCTTGATTGGGGCAGCTTTCGGCGTCGGCTTTGTCCTCGGTCCCATTATCGCATTCATTGTCCTTGCCGCAAGCGGACAAAACTATCAGGCCGTTGCTTTTACTGCCGCGGCATTTTCATTGGCTTCCATCCTGCTCACCTCCTTATGGTTCAAGGAAACCTACAAAGAGGCGGCAGACCCCAAGGCCTCACGCATTCGCCGTCCATTTTCTTTTGGAGCTTTACGCGAAGCCCTCAACCGTCCGGGGGTTGGCTTTTTTCTCGTGCTGATGTTCTTCTACCAAATCGCTTTCGGCGGTTACGAACAACTCTTTTCCCTATTCACCCTCACCCGCCTCGGCATGGACGCGCGTGACACGTCCGGCCTTTTTGTGCTTGCAGGCATTTTCATAATCATCGTGCAGACCGGGTTGATCGGTCGATGGTCGAAAAAGAAGGGAGACCGCTGGCTGGTATTGATGGGGTTGGGTGCGCTTTCCATCGGTCTGATCGGGACCGCGCTCACGCCAGCCATACCGATACCCTGGTACGAAAAAGCGAAAGTACTGGAAAGCATGGCCGGACAAGGCGAGTTCCGCGTTTCCATTCAAAGTATCAATATTCACTTACCGGATGAAACTTCTAAAGGCTGGTTCGGGATTATCTGGCTGTTAATCGCAAGTTTCCCTGCCGCATTGGGCGGCGGCGTGTTGCATCCCGCCGTGAACAGCCTCATCACAAAAGCTTCGGATAAAAACGAAGTGGGAGGTGCGTTGGGCGTCTCCGCCGCCGCATACAGTGCAGCAAATGCAATTGCTCCCCTGTTTTATGGCGCCCTGTTCCAATGGTTCGGCGGCCCCGTCCCATTTTTTGCGGGCGGGTTGATCCTCGCAATTTTATGGTTCTTTGCCCCCAGGGTAGTGAAATAAAACCGAAAGGTGACAGTCACTTTAAAATTGACTGTCACCTTTATAATTGGGGGCAATGAAAAAACTCGATTCGGAAATCGTCCTCGAATATATCCGCGCCTCAGGCCCCGGCGGACAGAATGTGAATAAGGTCGCAACGGCTGTCCAACTCCGCTTTGATGTGGCCAACTCCCCCACCCTCGCCTCCGCCTTAAAAGGACGGCTGATTCAGCTTGCTGGAAAACGCATCACTGCTGACGGGGTGCTCATCATCGAAGCGAAGAAATACCGCACACAGGAAGCAAATCGCGAGGATGCCATCCAGCGATTTCATGAATTGATCCGCAAAGCCGGCGAAAAACCGAAAGTACGCCGCAAAACCAAACCCACAAAAGCTGCCAAAGAGAAGAGACTGAAAGAGAAAAAGCAGCGAAGCCAGGTCAAGAAAATGAGGCGGGGTTCAATCGATCAATAATCTTCGGGAAATTCTTTCCCGTCAATCACCCCATAAATCCCTCGCCGCTTCATCCAATCCCAATTCCATCAACTTCTCTCTTGTCGGCTTGCCCGTTTTCCAATCCCAGCCGCGGGCTTCGTAGTAGGCTAATAGCATCCCTTCAAGATCAGGCGAAAATCCTTCCGAACCGCCTTCTTTGTATGGTTCAAGAAGCGCTTTTGGAAGGGTGTCATTTTCGGCGGTCAAGCCCATGCGGTTGTTGATGACTCGTTTGAGATTCCACGCCCGCTCACCTGACCTCATTAAATCTTCCGTTGTCCAATTCAAACCGAGCTGGGCGTTCAACAAATCCACTTGCGATTGAGGGCTCACATTGGCGAAGATACAGATCAACACCGAATTGAAATGAGTGCGCCAATTCTGGTGCTTCGCCACATTGGCTGCCTTTTCCGCCTGCGCATGACGTTCATAAAAATCGATACCGATCTCTTCGCTGGTGTGACCCCAATCTACAAAAAAGTAATCCGATTGATTGTGACAAGCCCCGCGCGGACTCGTTGCATAAACCAGCGCCATGCCCGAAACACCACGCGGGTCGTGATACGCCACTTCGAGACCGTTCACCTGCACAGCCTCGTCTTCCGCTTCAAAGGCTCTCCCAAGTGCGCGCGCGCCTTTTGACATGATTTCGCCAATTCCTTCGCGGCGGACAATCATGTAAATCAACTGTTTCGCAGCGAGAAAACTGCCCCAGGTAAGTGCCAGCCCGCCCGTATCTTGAAGCGTGATATTTCCCATTTCAAACAAATGAAAAGCAAGACCGATCGTATTGGCCGTGCTGATCGTATCCATTCCATATTTATCACACAGTTCGCCAAGCCGCACCACTTCATTCAAATTATCTATCAACAAATTCGGGCCAAAGCCAACAATGGTTTCATACTCCGGTCCCTTGCGTTTTGTGCCGTCTCCGAGATTTACCACACGGCCGCACGCGATCACACATCCCTGACATGCACTCTGCCCAACCAGAATCGTTTCAGCCATCTTTGCGCCTGAAACATTATCCACGTTTTCAAACGAACCCTGGTGATAATATTTTGCGGGCATGGCGCCAAGATATTCGGAATAATTCGCCGCGCCTGCACTTCCCACCTCGCTCATCACTCTCGATTCGTTATCCTGCTTCAAAGTGCGGTTTGCCTCGGAACGCAGCGCCGCATATTTTTGGGTCACCTCGATTTTATTTTTTCCGTACACGGCAATTGCCTTAAGATTTTTCGACCCCATCACCGCGCCAAGGCCGGTACGGCCGGCCATGCGGCCGTGGTCGCAGCAGATGGAGGAATACAAAATTCCGCGCTCGCCCGCTTCACCGATCACTGCGACTCTTGCGCTTTTGACTCCAACCTCCGCGCGGACAATTTCCTGCGCCGCGTACACATCCTTCCCCCAAACATTCGCCGCACTGCGGACCTCGAACCTGCCTTCTTCGATCCAAATATATACCGGGCTTTTGGCTTTTCCCGTGATCCATAAGCCGTCGTAGCCTGCTTTGCGAAGCTCCGGCCCCCAAAACCCGCCGATGTTTGATTCTGCCCAGAGCATCGTGGCGGGGCTTTTTCCGCAAATTACAAAGCGGCCAGTGGTCGGCCCGTTTGTGCCGCTGAGCGGCCCGTTGATGAATAACAAGGGCGACTCCGCGGAAAGCGGGTCGAGTTCCTTTGTCAAAAATGGATACAAAATCCGCGCCGCAAGGGATGCGCCGCCCAAAAAATCACGTTCCCATTCTTTCGGGATAATGAATTCTTCGATTATGTTATCGGTGAGATTAATTTTTAGGATGGGGAGCATTGGGTTGAAGGTTGACAGGTTGAAGGTTACAGATTGAACGTTCAAACTTGTAACCTTCAACCTCTTACAAATTAAAGAATTTCTTCCGTCGCTTCATTTGCCACACGGACAAAATCCAACACGGTGGGGACATTCCGCATCATATAGCCCATATTGCCGCTAACCTTTAGTTTCATGGTCATCATTGCTGTCATGGGATTCAATTTGCCGGTCAATACGGCTGTGATATTGTTGTAGGAAGCCGTCAGTGTAAAAGCGGGATTTGGGTAGGAAGATGCCTCGGGGTTATATTCCACTTTTCGGCAGGTCCCATGCCACAGGTCCAGGTAGAAGCAGAGCGATTCGGTCAGATTTCCCTCCGGCTCGATGTGGAAAAACAGGTCGCCCTCCCATTTTTTTGCAACTTCACGATATCGTTCATCCGAATTTAGATTTGTTTCCAACCCCTTCAACCATTCTTCGCTGGGAAAAATTGCAGACATGGATTCGCCTCCGGTCACGTTTTGAATCAATTGTACCATTTGGAAATACCAGACGAATTATCCTTGCACAATTAATAAAAATGGTCTATGCTTAATGCACGGGATGAGATCATCTCGCGGCAATAAAACAAATTGCCAAAATATTCTTATATCTCTTGGAGGAGATAATGAAAAAACTATTGTCACTGGCCAGCCTGCTAACATTGGCCTCCCTCATACTTGCCGCATGTGGCGGCGGAGGCGCTTCCAGCGCATCCGACTTGCTCGGCGCAGTTCAGGAGCGCGGTTACATTCTGGTCTCCACAGACCCGAACTATGAACCACAGTCATTCCTCAACACAGAAGGCTCCCGCCCGTCTGACACCAAGTGTCCGGGTGACGCCCTGACCACCGCTGAAATGCAGGGCTTCGACGTGGATGTTGCGATTGCCATCGGCGACGGCCTCGGTGTTGAGACCTGTTTCGCCACCCCATCCTGGGATGCCGTTACCGCCGGCAGCTGGGCTGATAAATGGGATGTCAGCGTCGGCTCGATGACCGTCACCACGGCACGCCAGAAAATCCTTGATTTCAGCGTGCCTTATTACTACACTCCAGCAGTTGTGGCCGTTGCCGCCGACTCCGGCATCACCTCTTTGGATGGCCTCGCTGGCCAGGCTGTCTGCGCAGGCACCGCCACCACGTATGAATTCTGGTTGAACAATGATATGGAAAATCTCGGCCTGCCCGAGTCCTCCATCTACTCCAAGGTACCAGATGGCGTGACCGTTGTTCCCCTGGAAACCGACCAGGAATGCGCCCAGGCTATCTCTGCAGGCCGCAAGGACTTCGTTGCATACGTAACCTCGGATACTGTTGTGGATGCGAACATCGCCGCCGGCATGCCTGTCACCAAACTCGAAGGCGCCGTATACTCTGAAGACCTCGCTGCCGCGTTCGACAAATCCTCCACGCTGGACACCGCCTCCCTGCGTGCCAAAGTGGATGAAATCATCACGGGTTTGCACGAAGACGGAACCCTTTCCGGCCTCTCCAACAAATGGTTCGGCATGGACATTACCACGGCTCCCAATCAATAAACTAAATGCGTTGAAAAGGGAAGCGGCCTCCTGTGCCGCTTCCCTTTCTTTTTTTGAGTCCATCCGATCGCAGTGCAATCCTATTCTTAATGGAGAATAATATGACTGCAATAACAAAAGGCCAGGCAGCGCCAAAATCACAAGCCGATCTATTGTACGATCTTCAACTTCGCAAGGAGCGCCAATTTCGAACGAATGTGGGAATTTCCTGGGGCATCCTGCTCCTTGTGCTTGTTTTCCTTTTTAGCGGCCAGGAAATTACGGTCGGTTCCCTATCCTTTTCCACCATCAAAATAGATACTGATTTCATTCTGAGAGAGATCGACTTTATCGCGGGCGGACTGGGCCAGACTCTGCTGATCTCCGTCCTTTCGATTCTATTTGCAATGGCTCTTGCCCTGCTCGCCGCACTTGGAAGATTATCTACTTTTCCGCCCATTTACGCCATAAGCACTTTTTACGTTTCGCTTATTCGCGGAACCCCTCTTTATTTGCAGATATTCTTTTTCTTTCTTGCTCTGCCTCAACTGGGCATTATTCTCTCCGGTACCTTCGCCGGCGTACTTGCGCTGGGGTTGAACTATGGTGCGTATATGTCGGAAATTTTCCGCGCTGGTCTCGCATCGGTGGGAAAAGGTCAGCGGGAGGCGGCGCAGGCGTTGGGAATGACTCCAGGTCAGACGATGAGGCGCATCGTCCTGCCCCAGGCGCTGCGATTTGCCATTCCTCCGGTTGGTAATGAATTCATCGCCATGACAAAGGATTCAGCCCTTGTTTCAGCGACCGGCTTTGTACATGAATTGATGTGGCGGGCTACAAAAGTTGGCCGCGCTCAATTCCACAACCTCGAAGCGCTGATCATGGCGGCCATCTTCTATTGGCTCGTAACTCTCGTGCTCTCCTATGTCCAAAACAAGATCGAGACCCGTCTTTCCAAAGGGGAACGCTGATATGGATACTAAACCGGGATCTTCCGCAATGCCCATAGTAAAAATAGAAAATCTTGACAAGTATTTCGGCCGCCTCCATGTTCTTAGAAATGTCAGCCTTGAAGTGCCGGAGAGGCAGGTGATCTGCCTTATCGGCCGCAGCGGTTCCGGAAAAAGCACCCTGCTGCGCTGCATCAACTTTCTGGAGGAACCCTCTCATGGAACCATCGAAGTGGATGGGGTCAAAGTGGCCGGCGGTGAGAAAGGCAAACGGCACCGTGAGCTCGTCCATGATGTGCGCCTCAAGACAGGTATGGTATTCCAGGAATTCAACTTGTTTCCCCACATGACCGTCCTTGAAAATGTGATCGAAGGCCCGGTTATCGTCAAAGGAATGAATCACAGTAAAGCGATCGAGCTGGCTGAGCAAAATCTCGACCGCGTTGGTTTGCTCTTCAAGAAAGATGAATATCCCAACCGCCTTTCCGGCGGACAAAAACAACGTGTTGCCATTGCCCGCGCCCTCAGCATGGAACCGCGTGTCATGCTCTTCGACGAACCCACCTCGGCACTCGACCCTGAACTGATCGGCGAAGTGTTGAACGTGATGAAAAAAGTCGCGCTGGAAGGCATGACCATGATCGTGGTCACCCACGAAATGGGGTTCGCCCGCGAAGTGGCAGACCGCGTAATCGTTATGGCAGACGGTGAATTGGTGGAAGACAACAAGCCGGAACAAATCTTCAATTCCCCGCAAGACCCGCGCACCGAGGCGCTCATCAACCGCTACCGAACGGGCGGGAATTAATGGTCATTGCCGTCACCCGCGAGGTAAGTTCCCGTTTCAACGAATGTGAAATAACTCATATTGACCGCACGCCAATCGACGCAGGCATTGCCCGTGCCCAGCATGACGAATATGTTCAAACGCTCGCCAAAATCGGCTGTCAGGTGATCAAATTGCCGGAAGAGCGGGATTTACCAGACTCGGTCTTTGTGGAAGATACTGCTTTCATTTTGCCGGAAGCGGCGGTCATTACCCGACCTGGGGCTGATTCTCGAAAACCTGAAACAGAATCCATCATCCGGGCATTATCTCCCCACCGCCCGCTTGTGCATGTCACCGCTCCCGCCACCCTGGATGGAGGCGATGTGCTTGTTCTTGGAAAGAATATCTACGTCGGCATGTCCACCCGCAGTACGCCGGAAGCTGTGACACAATTGCAAAACCTTTTGGATAATTACGGATATCAAGTTGCCGGCGTGGAATTAACTGACTGCCTGCACTTAAAAACAGCCGTCACCCGCGTCGACGACACAACCCTGCTCATCAACAAAAAGTGGGTCGACCCGCTTCACTTCAAAGGGTTTGATCTGGTGGAGATTGACGAATTGGAGCCTTTTGGCGCAAACTGCCTCCCTGTCAAGGATGTCATCATCTATCCGACTGCGTTTCCAAAGACCCAGCGAAAACTGGAACAAAAGGGGTTCAAAATAATCAATGTCAATGTGGAGGAATTAGCAAAAGCGGAAGGCGCAGTCACCTGTTGCAGTTTGATCCTCGAGTAGTATTTTCGATCGAGATCTCTGCCAATCCAGATGGAGATATTTTTCGCCTGGAAAGATCCAGCTAAAACCTATTTTCAGTCGGGCAACCAGCTTTAGGTTGGGGATGAAGCGGGTTATAATTTCCCCGTGTATGGATCGAAGTTAAAAAAACATCCCCGAGAATTCCGGGGATGTTGTGTGCGCTGGAGAGGACTTGAACCTCCACGTCTTACGACACACGCACCTCAAGCGTGCCTGTCTGCCAATTCCAGCACCAGCGCAAGCAGGCAGTATTATAATCGGCTTGCTTTTCTTGTCAAGAACAATCATCACAGGAGTTAAACCATGGCTCGAATCGTTGTAGATGCAATGGGAAGTGACAATTATCCGACACCGGACGTCGAGGGTGCGGTGCTTGCCGCACGTGAATATGGTGCGGAGATCATACTGGTCGGCGACGAGTCACTTATCAAGCCTGTGCTTGACTCTCAAAATACCGAGGGATTAAAGATTCGCATCGTCCATGCGCCTGAGATGCTGACAATGGAAGATAAAGGTGAGAATCTCGTTTTGAAAGCGCGCGCAAAGGATGCAAAGAATTCCATGGCAGTGGGCATCGACCTTGTCAAAAACGGCGAAGCTGATGCGTTTGTAAGCGCGGGCAATACCGGTGCAGGAATGGTGACGGCGCTCTTCCGGCTGGGCCGAATCCGCGGCGTGGACCGGCCCGCTCTCGCGCCGATCTTCCCCACCGCCACTGGAACTTGTGTTGTATTGGATATTGGCGCAAACCCCGATTGCAAACCTGAAAATTTAATCCAATTTGGAATTCTTGGAAGTATTTATGCCGAAAAGGTTCGCGGGGTGAAGAACCCGAAGGTCGGATTGATCTCAAATGGCGAGGAGGAAGGCAAAGGCAACGAACTGGTGAAAGCCGCAACCCCTTTGTTCAAAGCCTCGAAATTGAATTATTTTGGGAACGTGGAAGGCAAGGAAGTGATCGGCGGCAAAGTAGACGTGGCCGTGACGGACGGGTTCACCGGCAACGTCATGCTCAAATCATCCGAAGCTGTGGCTAAACTGATCACCGACAAGATCCGCGAGATCATCAAGAATGGCAGTATCATCACCAAGCTTGGCGGGTTGCTCGTGAAACCAGCGCTCGGTGAGATCAAAAAATTACTCGACCCCGGCGAGCAGGGTGCGGCTCCCATGCTTGGCGTAAACGGGCTGGTTTTCATCGGCCATGGCCGCTCGGATGCCTTCGCCATCAAGAACGCCGTCCGCGTGGCGAAACACGCCGTGGACGTGAAAGTGTTGGACGCCATGAAATCCGCAATCGAAGAAAGTATAAAGAATTAAACATGAAAATCATCAAGAACGAAAAACTTATCAAACGGAACGGCGTGATCGGCCAATGGATGAGCATTGGCGCGTTGATCGTACTCGGCGGAGGAATGTATATTTCCTTTACCAAGCCGGAGTATTTTGCCTATTCCCTTGCCTGCCTTTTAGCCGGTTTTATCATGACCCAGGTCGGAATGTATATGGGAACCCGCTGGGGCCGCTCGCCCCGCCCGGATGAAAAAATCGACGTCGGTTTGAAGGGAACCCACAGCGAGTTCACGATCTATCACTACACAAGCCCGGTATCTCATTTGTTGGTTGGTCCGTCCGGAGTCTGGGTGCTTTTACCCTATCACCAGGGCGGTAGTATTTATTTCGCAAAAAATCGCTGGAAAGCCAGCGGGGGTGGATTTTTGCAGGGATATTTACGCCTCTTCGGTCAGGAAGGGCTTGGCCGTCCGGATATCGACGCGGAAAATGAAGCTGAGCGATTAACCCGTTTTTTCCAGAAGAAAATGGAAGGGTCGACCATCCCGGAGGTAAAACCGATTTTGGTCTTCACCCATGACGCAGTCGAGTTGGATGCGGGCGACTCACCCATCCCGGCCATGAAGCTAAAGCAATTGAAGGAATTTCTGAGGCAGGGCTCAAAAAACCGCGTCTTGTCCAGCCAGAAGATCGTTGAAATAAACGGGTTCTTCTCCGCGGAATAACGCGCCTTCTTAATCACAAGCAAAGAATGCAAAAATATGGATTTAATAATCTCATGATGTCGTTAGTTCCCTCACGGGGCTCTGTTCGGCTTCTGATTCTTGGCATTATCATCATCGCATCGGCGGTACGAATCTGGGCGTATGGAGACCCAAAACTATCGATTGCGGGCAACGATACGCTTAGCTATGTTGAATCCTCCCAGGTTCCATTATTTTCAAGCGAAATGATGATGGGGAGAAGAATGCTATCCACCAACTTATTGTATAAAGCGTTTGAACCAATGGATGGGTACAAAATTCTTGTAAACGGTTCGATCGAAACTTCACAACGGAAGATTCAACCTGGTTTTGGCAATATTGTTATATTCCAAATTCTTATGTCGATTGCTGGCTGGGGTTTACTAGCATTCATGGTTTCAGAATATATCAGAAACCCAACCATGAAAATACTAGCCGCAATCACTATCACCACTTTTGGTTTCACACCCCAACTAGCGGACTGGGACAGCATTCTTATGTCCGAGTCCTTGACCTATTCCCTCTTTGCGTTGCAACTCGCATTTTTGATTTATTTCGTTTTTTCAATCTTTAATGATCCCGATTTCAACTCGACATTTTACTTTTCCATATGGTCTGTAATTTATTTTTTCTGGACATTCGTAAGAGATTCAAATCTTTACGTTTCTCTCATCACCATCGGGCTTGTAGGGATGTTGATTTTTTCTTCCGGATTTAAGAAGAATAAGCTTATTTACAAAATCCTTGCACTCTTAAGCATCATATTCGTCCTTGGGTTTTACACATCCACCAACAGCACCCGTTCACTTCTTACTTTTGTCAATATATACAACGACGATTTACTCCGAGCACCTGCCAGAGTCGAAACTCTCACAAAGTTAGGGATGCCTGAACCTCACACGGACGCTTACAATGTTTGGTTTGAAGAAAATGCAGTAAAAACATTAGTGAAATTCATGCTTATTCACCCTGGCTATCCAGTAACAAAATTAATCAGAGATTTCCCGCATGCCTTTACGGAAATTAAACAAACCTATTTTAATGTACCTGGTCAGGACCCAGTGCGAGGCGCACTCATGAGTGTGGGAGAGTTATTTCATCCTGAACACGCATCAGTTTCTTTGCTTTGTTTGTTCCTACTGACTGGCTTAATTATCATCGCGCAAAAAGACACCCACGGAACGAGTCGTCCCTGGGCATGGCTGGGATCCTGGCTGTTTCTTACCGCCAGCAGTACCATAGTTTTGGTAATACTAGGCGATACTTGGGGACTAAATCGCCACGCCCTCCTATCTACAATGATCTTCAGATTATTTATGTGGATCTTCACGATCATTGTTATAGATATTGCGATTGAGCAAAATACAAAGGATGCCGCTCAAATCACTTACGTCCCCACCTAGTCTTTATCCAAAAGAAAGTTGAACAGGCAGTTCCTGTTTTTGGCATACAAGTTGGCCAGCAGGGTCACCTTGGAAAACAGAACCAGCAAAGCAGGTGTAAAACGCAGAATAGAAAGCTCAGCTCAATATCTCTGTGTCTCTACAAATAAATGGGTGCGAACTTCATGAAAAGCCACCTCGACTTGCCGACGACGTACGAACCATTCGATGATTTGCTCCGCAGAGACTTTGATGTCTGTAAATAACAAAGCCTGCAATTTGAATATATTCCATGCGTCGCGCAAAATGATTCAGCGAATTGGCAGTGATGGTTTCCCACTGTGAAATCAGGCAGCAGTTTTGGATGTAATTTCAATGTCGCGTTATTTCTCTCCCTGCCATACTTGCGCGGTGAGACGTTTCCAGCGAGTGAGTGTATCTTCTACGATTTTTCCCAGGTGGGCAGGCGTCCGCCCTTCCTGCGCGGGTGAATTATCACAAGAAGAGGCTGCCAGCCTGCTGGTTGTACGTCATCTTGCCATTAGAACTCGCTCGTGCAAGTCTCGCCTGTGGCACAAATCCAAAGCAAGAACGAATGGTTAAAGTGACATTGTCAATGCAGTTACGAAGGAATCAATAAATGACGCAAGATAATTTTCTGAGTGCCAATGAACATACACAAAACACAAACCCCCTTAAGCGGATTGGCGTCCTGGTGGTTGCCTATAATGCCGTAGGCACCCTGGCAAAAGTTCTCAGGCGAATCCCTAAAGAAGTATGGGACATAGTCGAGGAAGTAGCAGTATTCGATGATGCCAGCAAAGATGACACATTTGAACTGGGGCATGGATTTAAAACCATCACTGGGTTGGATAAGTTAACAATAATCAAGAATGATAAAAATCTTGGCTACGGGGGCAACCAAAAACTGGGATATCAATATTTTATAGACAAGGGTTTTGATATTGTGGTGCTGTTGCATGGGGATGGCCAATATGCCCCTGAAATTTTAAAAAATATGTTTATCCCACTTATACAAGAAGAAGCCAATGCCGTATTCGGCTCCAGAATGATGCCTGATTTTGGGGGACCCCTTAAGGGCAATATGCCTCTGTATAAGTTCGTGGGTAATAAAATATTGACATTCTTCGAAAACCGTATGCTCGCTATGAATCTTACAGAGTTCCACAGCGGTTATCGCGCGTACGATCTAAACGCATTGAGGAAGATTGATTTGTCAAAAATGACAGATGATTTTCACTTCGACACTGAAATTATCATAAAACTTCACCATCAAGGGTATAAAATCAAGGAAATTCCTATTCCCACCTATTATGGTGGTGAAATTTCTTATGTAAATGGCATGAAATATGCCAAGGATGTATTTTTTTCCGTTCTCCGCTATAAGGATACAATTTCGGGATTCAAAAAACACCCTGAATTTGCAGAATATTTTATTCACTATCCTCTTAAGGATAGTAAATATTCGAGCCACTATTATTTCCAGCTTTTTGCAGGAAACAAAAATGATATTCTGGATGTTGGTTGTGGCGAGGGATTTTTTGCCGAGCGTCTCGCGCAGGCAGGTAATCAGGTAGTAGGAGTTGATATATTACCCGAGATCAAACAACGGGATTCATTATTGAAGTATTTTCAAGCGGATCTTGATCAAGGACTGGATTCTGTCATCGAGCAAATCGATAACCGCAAGTTTGATAAAGTGCTTCTTCAAGATGTCCTTGAGCATCTTCGTACTCCTGAAGTTATTTTGAGGGATTGCGCAAAGGTGCTAAAACCGAACGGGCAGGTAGTGGTATCAGTGCCTAACATAGCAAATATAACAGTGCGCCTTTCTCTCTTATTTGGAAAATTTGAATATACTGATAGAGGTATTTTGGACAAGACGCATCTTCGTTTTTTTACACAAAAAACAGCACGACGAATGTTGGAAGAATGTGGGTATGAGATACAACATTCCATGATGAGCATTGTACCCATTGAACTGATCGTTGGGATTTCGGCTCATAATTTTTGGATGCGTGCAATCTCTAAAATTCTAAATATCTTGACCAGGCTCTTTCCCACACTGCTTGGATATCAAAGTATTTTTGTTGCAGCTCCTAAAGGTGCGCGGCCCAACAAAATATCCTAGTTGAGATATTTCGCCTCTCCCTACAGGTCTTTATCATGTCATTCCTCAATCTATCACTAAAACACTCCAAGTTAAACGAATTCCGTATAGAGCCCCAAAGTTTTTCTTCTCTCAAATTATGATACACTTGTTCTAATATGACCGTCATCGTCTCCCTTGATATCGAAACCACCGGACTGGAAGAAAGCCGCGACTCAATCATTGAGATCGCGGCTGTTAAGTTTAACGGCCGCCGCATCGAAGATGAATTTTCCACACTCATCAACCCGGGCAAACACATCCCCGATTTTATAACAGGCTTGACGGGCATCGACGATGCCATGGTTCGCCAGGCTCCGCGCTTGCGGGATATCGCCCATGAACTAACCGCCTTTGTCGGTGATGCGCCCATCCTCGGGCACAATGTCAAGTTCGATATCGGCTTTCTTCGCAAGGCTGGTCTGTTCGAATACCAGCAGTCTTTGGATACCTACGAACTCGCCTCGGTGTTGATGCCAACTGCCAGCCGTTACAATCTTGGCTCGCTTGGCCAGCAGTTGAACATTCCTCTCCCTGCCACCCACCGCGCGCTGGATGATGCCCGCGTGACACAGGCCGCCTACGTTCGCCTCTTCGACATGGCCTGCGAACTTCCGATTGAAACCCTGAACGAAATCGTTCAACTCAGCGATCTCGTGGATTGGGATGCCGGTTGGGTTTTTCAGCAGGCCTTGCAGGCTCGCGCAAAAAAAGGTACGCAGGCAAAAAAAGTAAAAGCCGCCTCTTTTTCTGAACCGATATTTGATTCGGCCAAAAGAGAATCATCCCCGCCGATACAAAAGACCGAAGAGCCGATCCCCCTCGACCCTGAAGAAGTCGCCTCGGTTTTGGAATATGGCGGACCGTTCTCACAATATTTCGAGTCCTACGAACACCGCCCAGAACAGGTGGAGATGCTCAAAGCGGTGGCGCATGCCCTTTCCACCGGCAATCATCTTATGGTCGAAGCGGGAACCGGCGTTGGCAAATCCTTTGCCTATCTTGTGCCGGCGGCATATTTCGCACTTCAAAACAACACACGCGTGGTCGTATCCACCAACACGATCAATTTGCAGGATCAATTAATCAAAAAAGATCTACCCAGCTTAAAAGCCGCGCTCAATTTGGACTTTCGGGCTGCGATCATGAAAGGCCGCGGCAACTACCTTTGCCCGCGGAGGCTCGATTACCTGCGCTCGCACGGCCCCAAGGATGCGACTGAAATGCGTGTGCTTTCGAAAATTCTGGTGTGGATGCTGGACAATGCCAGCGGCGACCGAAACGAAATCAACCTGACCGGCCCGACTGAACGCGAAGCATGGATGCGGCTTTCCGCAGAGGACGATGCCTGCACCACCGAAACGTGCATGGGGCGCATGGGCGGCAGCTGTCCGTTTCAACGCGCAAAACAGGCCGCGCAAAATTCCCACGTACTCGTTGTGAACCATGCCCTGCTCCTTTCGGATGTGGCTTCGGGCAGCAGGGTACTTCCCGAATATGATTACGTGATCGTGGATGAAGCGCATCACATGGAGTCCGCCATCACGGGCGCGATGTCATTCCGGCTGACCCAGAACGATATAGAGCGCATGATGAAGGAGCTTGGCGGTTCCTCCGCCGGGCTGCTTGGACGCATCCTGACCGACCTGCATCAATCGCTTCGTCCTTCGGAATTCGGCCTGCTCCAGCAGAAAATAAAACACGCCACCGACCAGGCCTTCCGCGTGGAACAGCTTGCAAAACAATTCTTCAACGTGCTTGGCGAATTTATCGCATTCCAAAGAGAGGGGCAGCCCCAAAGCAATTATTCCTGGCAGATGCGAATCACCCCCGCCACCCGCACCCTGCCCGGCTGGGACGATGTTGAAATGATGTGGGGACAGACCGGTGAAACGCTGGGATTTCTCATCAAATCACTGGAAGAAATTCACAAGGGACTCGGCGAATTGCTGACCGAAGGTCATGACAGCGTGGAAGATATCATGGGCAACATGAGCAACCTCATCCGTCGGATGACCGAAGCGGAAGCGGCGGCCTCCGGCCTGATGCACAAACCATCCCACGAACTGATCTACTGGGTGGAGGTGAATCCGCGCGGGGAACGGTTATCTTTGAATGCTGCGCCGCTGCGCGTGGGACCGCTGGTGCAAAAACATCTCTGGAATGAAAAAGCCAGCGTCATCATGGCTTCCGCCACGATGACCACCCATGGCGAGTTTCAATACATCCGCAGCACGCTTTCCGCCGAGGATGTGGATACGGTGGCGCTCGGCTCGCCGTTCGACTACGAATCGAGCACCCTGCTCTACGTGGCAAACGACATGCCCGAGCCCAACGCGCATGGCTATCAGCAAATGCTGGATAAAGCTATCATCAGCACCGCCAAAGCCACCGGCGGACGAATGCTCGTACTATTCACATCCTATGCCGCGCTTAAAAAGACGGCGCAGGCTATCACAGGTCCGCTGGGACGCGAGGATATTTTCGTCTATGAGCAGGGCGACGGCGCTTCGCCGAATGCGTTGTTGGAATCGTTCAAATCCACTGACCGGGCTGTGCTGCTCGGCACACGTTCATTTTGGGAAGGTGTGGACGTGCCCGGCGATTCGCTCTCGGTGCTTGTCATCACCAAACTGCCTTTCGATGTGCCAACCGACCCAATCATCGCGGCGCGTTCGGAGCTGTATGAAGATTCGTTCAACGAATATTACCTGCCCGAATCCATTCTTAAATTCCGCCAGGGATTTGGCCGCCTGATCCGCACCGCGTCAGACCGCGGCGTGGTGGCAATTTTAGATCGGCGCGTGCTGACCAAGCAATACGGCCGCTTGTTCCTCGAATCTCTGCCGCAATGCACAGCAAGGCAGGGAGCCGCAGCCGGGCTGGCAAAAATGGCTGGTGATTGGCTGGGGATGTAGGTTTAATTTTTACCAAATCCCTATTTCCGCCTTTTGAAATCAACAATTTCGTTTTATCTGCATAACCGGCTGGCGGGAGATATTTTCGAAAGGAAAAGATGAAACTTGAAGATTATCTTTCCCGCATTAATTTTCATGGGGAAACCAGCCTGTCATCCGAGACATTACATTCACTACAAGGGATGCACCTGAGAACCGTTCCTTTCGAGAATCTGGATATTTCTCTTGGGCGTAAAATCCAACTGGATCTGAATAGTCTCTGGGACAAAATTATTGTCAAGAGGCGCGGGGGGTTTTGCTACGAACTCAACGGTTTATTTGCCTGGCTGCTCAAAGAGATCGGTTTTGACGTCACCTATCTTAATGCCCGCGATTACCATGAGGAAAACGACACCTTCGGAATTGATTTCGACCATCTGACCTTGCTGGTAAAGACCCCGAATGAGACCACCCGCTGGCTTGTGGATGTGGGCTGGGGAGACACCTTTACCCAACCGCTGGATATTGATACCCCAAACTGGCAAGACCAGGGAATGCGTGCCTATCGGCTGGAACCCTTTCGGAACGGGTATCAACTCTGGCAAAGGGGAAACGATGGAAAAACCGACAGACAGTACTATTTCGAACTGACCCCGCACAACTTTCCGCTTGAGTATGAAGCGGCTTGCGTTTATCATCAAACGTCCCCCAATTCCATATTCACAAAAAATCGTATTATCAGCCGCGCCACAGAGGATGGCCGCGTCTCGCTCGACAATGACGAATTAATCATCACAAGGTACGGGCAGAAAACCCGCACACCCATTCATGAAGAGGAACGACCCGCCCTATTAAAGGCTTACTTCGATGTAATTCTGTGACTTAATCCGTTTTCAGTTTCCGCAGCATGGTCGCGAGATCATCCAGGGATAAAAAAGCATCGACCACGCGGGGGTCAAAATGCGAGCCGGAAAGCTCACGGATGCTTTTTTTCACCTCGGAAGGTTGAATTCCCTTGCGATACGGGCGGTCAGAAACAAGCGCATCCCAAACGTCCACCACAGCAAAGATTCTCGCTGCGAAGGGGATGTCCTCCCCTTTTAGTTTGCGCGGATAGCCGCTGCCATCCCATTTCTCGTGATGACAATACGGGATGTCCAACGCGGGGTGCAGGAATTTGATCGGGTTCAGCATCTCGTACGCGTACCTCGGATGTTTTTCTATCAATGCCCGCTCGTCCTCCGAAAGTTTGTCGGGCTTGAGCAAAATTCCATCGGGGATGGCCATCTTTCCAATATCGTGGAGCAAGGCGCCGCGGGTGATGTGAATAATCTCATCCTCTTTAAGCCCCATGCCTCTGGCTAGTGTTTGGGTCAGCGAGGTGACGCGCTTGGTATGGCCTTCGGTTTCCTTGTCGCGTAAATCCAGCGCGCGCACCCAGCCCTCCAGCGTGGCCTGATACGCGATTTCCAATTCCTCGTTGCTGGCCTGCAAATCATCGAACAGCCGGGCGTTATGAATTGCTATCGCTGCCTGGTTTGCAAAGGCGGAGATCAAATCAAAATTTTCCTGCTGGAACACTCCGGTATGCGCCCGGTTATCCACATAGATGACGCCGATCAATTTATCTTTGATATTCAGAGGCACGCATAAAATGGACAATAAATGATAAGCCGCCACACTGAATTGAGCTTCGAACCGCGGGTCTTCCTGGGCGTTCGTCGTGAGGACGAGCTTGCCCGTTTCCACCACACGGTTGATCACCGTTTTACTGACGGCGAATTCGTCTTCGTTCAAATCGACATTGTCGATGCCGCGTGCTACGTGCACTTTTAAATTTCCATCCGACTCGCGCAGCATAAGGAAGCCGCGTTCTGCCCGCATCAGACTCACCAGCCTGTCCATGACCTCGGCCAAAACCCGCTTCAGACCCAGCGAAGAATTGATTGCGCTCCCGATCCGCACCAGCGCATCGAACTGGGTTTCGTGTGTCTGAATCTGTTTCGACACGTTACTCTTGACCTTGTTCAACGTGCTTACCGCCTGGGTCAGGTCTCTCAGGAATTGAGAACCCTGCCCTTCGCTGGTTTTTGCAATGCCCATCATTGCATTGGAAAGCAGGTTGCTGACTTCCCAAAGCTGTTCTTGAATAATGTTCGGGTCAGATGGCTGTTTCATTTCGGCTTATCCTTCTTTCGTCCATTGCAGACCATTCGGCGAACCAACAAACCACCAGTCGCACATCGATCCTGCCCGCCCAGATGCTTTCAAAACTACATCTTCGGCAGCACAATAGATTGCTGTTTCTGGTACTTTCCCTTTTTATCCGCATAGGAGATGTCGCACTCTTCATCCGCTTCAAAGAACAGGACCTGGGCCAGGCCTTCATTTGCGTAGATCTTCGCAGGCAAGGGGGTGGTGTTCGAAATTTCCAGGGTCACAAAGCCCTCCCATTCCGGCTCGAACGGAGTCACATTGACGATGATGCCGCAGCGGGCATACGTGGACTTTCCCAGGCAGATTGTCAATACCTTGCGCGGAATACGGAAATATTCCACCGTCCTTGCCAGGGCAAACGAATTCGGCGGGACAATGCAGACGTCCCCCACAAAATCCACCATCGAGTTTGTGTCGAAATGCTTTGGGTCAACTGTTGCGGAAAACACATTCGTAAAAATCTTAAACTCGTTCGCAACGCGCACATCGTACCCGTAGGAGGAAACCCCATACGAGATGACTCCCTCCCGAACCTGGTTGTCTACGAACGGTTCGATCATCTTTTGTTCGTGCGCCATTTTGCGAATCCAGCGATCTGGCTTTAAACCCATTCTTTCTCCTTGACCTCGTTTGGTTTGTACTACGACCTGCCTGATTTTATAACAATTTTGTAAAGTTTATATTGCAATTTCTGCTTATAATCCATGCCACGGCCCCGGCCGTCAAATCCAATATTCAGAGAGGCTTTTATGAAGAAATTTTTTAGTGTTCTTGCTGGGGAAGTGTTCTTGGGAACGATGATCGCCCTCCTTAGCGTTTCCACCGCCGTTGCCAGTTATCAGGGCGCCATGGCCGATTCTGAGCAAAACAAATATGAAATCCTGGGAATGCAGTACTTAAATGACGCCAATGCTGAATATCTTACAGCCAATCAGGAGATTACCCAGGACTATTCCTATTACGATAACTGGTACTTGAACGTGGATGAAAGGCCCGAGATCGCAGAATACTATGAAGTCGATTTTTCCCAGGCTTTACAGGATGCCATCGCCCGCGATGACGGAATCTGGGATGAAACATACTATGCAGATATGTACGCCTTTCCCAACAGCCTGTTTGACGAATCAGACGCCAACTTTGATCTCGGCGCCCAACACGACGAGCGCGGCGACCAACTCCAGCTTGTCATGCTGATCATGGCGCTCGGCCTCGCATTGACAGCCTGGGGCTCCCTGCTCCCCGCGCAAAGCAATATGCGGATTCTGTTTTCCTTCTTTGGCCTGATCACCTTCCTCGCCGGGATTTTCGTTTACCTCTTTATGGTCCCTGCCGTAGGCTAACTAGCGGCGAGAAAAGGTTATTCATGCCCGTTGATGAAACAAAAAATACATGACATCACAGACGTATCGTCAAACCATCAATGCATGGCGCAGGGAACGCGACGAAATCATCCGCAGGGAAAATGGCTGGCTCTCCCTCTCCGGTCTGTATTGGTTGAAACTTGGGAAAAATCAGGTCGGCTCCGACCCGAAATCAGAGATCCAATTACCGGAGCGGGTCCCCGCCAATATCGGCCATCTTGAATACAACGGCAGGTCGGTCACCTTCCGCGCAGCGCCAGGACAGAATATTCAGGTGAACGACAAACAAACGGACTTCGCCATTCTCCAACCCGACATCTCAGAAACCCCAAGTTATATCCGCCGGGAAGATATCCAGCTAGTTGTTATTCAACGCGGAAATCGGATGGGCGTCCGTATGTGGGATAACCAGCGTGAAGAACGGCGCTCTTTCCCCGCCCGCAGCTGGTTTGACATCGACGAGAAGTTTCGCATCCCTGCCACTTTCACACCTTATGACCGCCCTAAAATAGCATTTTTCCGGATATCACCGGAGAAAAATCCGAGTTTCCCGTCGAAGGATATCTATCTTTTAAATTCGGCGAAAATTATTATCAATTGGACATCAACAAAGAGGACGACGGCACGCTCTTCATCCGCTTTTGGGACCCCACCAGTAAAGATGAGAGCTACCCCACCGGCCGCTACCTGATCGCAGACGTGGAATCGAATGGAAACATCTTCATCGACTTCAACAAAGCCTACAACCCGCCCTGCGCCTTCACAGACTTCGCCACCTGCGTCTTTGCCCCCGAACAAAACCACCTGGACTTCAGGGTTGTAGCCGGCGAAACCTTTCCCCGCCACGAAGCTTAAAAAAAATAACCGCCGCGAATGCGGCGGTTATTTTTTATGGGAACAGTTGTATCAATGCATCCGGAACCCAGAATGCTCCATATCCCATTACCCCAACAAAGATTGAAACAGCCAGGATAAATACACCAAAACCAATCAAAACCCTGTCGCGGAATTGATACGTGAGCACATCCAGCCAGGTGCGCGGACCCACACCAAAGGCGCGCAAATCCATCGCGTCGATAATATCCTCGCTGGAGATGATGGCATGGATCGTCACCGGGACGAATATTGGCCCGAGTTTGCGCACCTGCTCAATGATCCCGCCGCTGATCTTATCCAGCTCATAACCGCGCGCCCGCTGGGCATCCATCGTCAGTTGAAAATCCCTGCCAAAGGTCGGGATGAAGCGCATGGTCAAATCCATGGCGTAGGCGAATTTATCGGGGAGTCCAACCCCTTTGAAGGTGATCCCATACAAAGCCGGGTTGAGCGAGTACGGAATGAGAATCGTCATTATCGCAATGCTCGAAATCCTCGCCAACTGGCTGACGGCAAAAAATGCCCGCTCCACGGTCACTTTCAAAACGGGAGTCCAACCAAGGATGGAAAACGACGCCCTGAATTCACGGATTAAATGCTCCTCCTTGTACACTTCCGTACCGCCGCGGCCGGTAAGAAAGGTAAGGATTGCAAAAAAGAAGACGAAGCCTACGATGAATAAGAACGCCCGCCGGATCTCATGCCATTTCACCCCTGAAGTTAATAATACATACGTCGCGATGATAAAAAATGGGATTAAGAAACGAACATCCCAAAAAGTGAGGGTCGAGAACAGAAAGCAGGCATAGAATATCACCCATGCACGCGGGTCGAACGATTGGATGAATGAATTTTCGCGTTTTCGATAACGCCAGGCGACAAGCATAATTCACCTTCCTCACCCTCTTGCCCCTCTCCCTGAGGGAGAGGGGTTGGAGTGAGGGTAATTTTATCGTCCGGACTGTCTGCGCGTAGAAGCGTAGGCAACTACAAGCATCGGCACGAGGATTGCGGCGAAGATCAGATTTGGACCAGCCGCGGGCAGGAACTCGCCCACAATGGCGGCGGCAAGGCTGAAACCGTTAATCCAAATATCGGAAAGGGCGGCGAAGAGCAGGCCAATGATATTTCCCAGCATGCCCCATGTGACAGCGGTCGCTACATCTTCATTGCCCTTGAAGAAGTATCGTACGGCAAAGACCAGCACGAAGCCTACGAGGATGGCGATCCCTGCAAAGAGCGAGATCTGCGCATCGCCGAATATGCCATTGTCCACATCGAAGAACAACATATTGGTCTGGTCGCGGTTTAGGAAGAACAAGAGCGCGGTGAGGACAGCCAAAGCACCGCTGATGTAAAGCACGGTGTCCATGCTCTTTTTCTTGTCGGAGAACAGCATCCACATGCCGGAGACGAGGCCGATCAGCCCGTTTCCAATGCTCCACTGCGGGGAGAGACCAAAGCCGGTCAACGCATCCCCGAACATATTGCCCACCGCGCCAGTGAAGAAGCCCACCACAGGACCAAATGCAAAGCCGAAGAACATCGGGATCGCAATTGCGGGGCGAAGCGCAACCTGGCTAAGCGAAGGCACTGCAAAGACGGTTCCGTTGAACAGCCAGGAGAACACGGCATACAAAGCCGCGCCGATTGCCATCCACACCACTTCGCGGGTGCCGACTTCCCAGGCCTTGTTTTCCTTCGTCATGTAATAGGCACCGAAGGCGAGCGCAAGGCCAATCAACACGAACACAAAGCGGGAGACCACGCTGGGTTGATCCACAGAGAAATTGAACAATGCGCCTTCAGCCGGTTCCTGCGCGCCAAGCACAAACATGATCACACCGAACAAAGCAAGTACAACGACGAAAAAAATCAAAACATTCTGCAGTTTCTTGTCCATTTTTACTTCTCTCCTTTTTTATTTTCTTGCAGGTCACACATGCGCCAAAGCCTCTGCTCTCATAAATCTGCCTGTCGCGCTGAATCGCTTGAGATTGAGAGCCAGCAGCGAGGTTGGGATGAGGCGGTTGGCTTTCAGGCGGTCAAAGTCGCGCAGCACGTCCTGCGGTTTCCCATCCGCAACAAGCTTCCCATCGTTGACCATCAAGACTCGATTGGCGTAAATGACCGCGAGGTCAACATCGTGCGTGATGAAAAGGATGGCTTCGAAGGCGGGCATCTGCAGGATCGAATCCATGAAGTTCATGTAATTCTGATAATCCTGTCCCGCGGTGGGCTCATCCATCACAAGGATGCGGGAACGCATTGCCAGAATGGCCGCAATGCTTACGCGCTTTTGCTGGCCGAACGAAAGCGCCAGCGGGGGGTCGTTCTCTTTTTCAGAAAGATTCACAATCCTTAGCGCTTCCTTCACCTCCTGTTCTATTTGTTCCTTCGAGTGTTTCAAATTCGTCGGGCCAAATGCCAGTTCTTCACGGACTGTCGGAGCAAACAACATGTGGCTCGGACTTTGAAACACATATCCCAACATTTGCGCGATCTGGGCAACACTTGCTTCGCGGGTATCATGACCATCCACCAAGACCCTGCCCGATTTGGGCTTGAGCAACCCGATGGCATGTTTTACAAAAGTTGTTTTGCCTGCCCCATTTGGGCCAAGCACTGCAATCACATCTCCACGATTGATCTCGAGGTTGATACCATGCAGGACTTCATGTTCCAGGTCATAGCCGAACGCAACATCTTCAAACTTGACCAGCGCTTCTGCCTCTGGGCCTTTGCTGGCCGCGCCAGGAAGAACATGAATCTCCGCTGGTGCGGGATCCTGCTTCGCGCGTTCCTCGATCTCTTCTGCAGATATTTTCACTTCACGATAGTTCACCACTTTAGATAACCCCGCAATATTCCCAAGGTAACGTATCTCTCCCTCGCTCATGAACATGACCCGTTCGGGATGGATGCGCAGCACATCCTCCACGCGATGTTCCACTATAAACACGGATAAGCCCTGGTCGGCCAGTGTACGGACGGCATCCAACGTATCCTGCGCGGACGCGGGATCAAGACTGGCAAGCGGTTCATCCAACAGCACAATGGATGGACGCAAGGCAAGGATGCCAGCCAGCGCCACCTTTTGCTTTTCTCCGCCCGAAAGATTGAACGTCTCCCGCTGGCGTAAATGTGAAATTTTCAGGAACTCAAGCGCTTCATCCACCCGTTTGTAAATTTCTTCGCGAGGCATCCCAAGGTTTTCCAAACCAAAAGCCACTTCGTTGACGACCTTTGTGCCAAGAATCTGCCGTTCGGGGTCCTGCAGCACCGTGCCAATCTTCTGCGAGATCTGCGATAGTTTCCAATCCTTCACCTCCTCGTTAAAGACAAGAATTTTTCCGCTCATTTCCCCTTTGTATGAACGCGGAATCAATCCATTAATGGCTCGGATCAGGGTGGTTTTGCCGCATCCGCTTGCGCCGGCAATTAAAAGGACTTCTCCGGCCTTTGCTTCGAACGAAATATTATGGATGGCCGCACCTTGACGGTCACGGTAACGAAACGAAAGGTTTTCAACGACAAGCGGGATTTCCATCATGGATTGGTTTCAGCGCTCCCGGAATCTTTGGAATTCATACATTTCACTCCTATTATCAAGACAATAAATGGGAATGTCAAGTGGGAGATTAACCATTGTAAATTACAGTAACAAAAACACCCCACGATCTCTCGCAGGGTGCTTTACACAAACTCAGATTACATCAACACGACATACAAGGCGTGGAGAATGCCGGGCAAGCCGCCCAGTATGCACAACACAATGTTGATCCAAAAGGCGTTGTCGATCCTGCCCTTTTTCATATAAACTGCCAGTGGAGGAATGAAAAGCGCGACAATTACCTGCAAAACTTTGTTGTCCATTGGAATTCTCCTTTTATAAAATTGGATTGAATATCCCGCTCATTATACAACTCAATGGAACGAAACGCTACAAAATCAATCGGGCAGTACGCGCGGAAACGTGACCAGAAAAGAACAACCCTTCTGCAAACCAGGGCGCAGGTGAACCTCGCCTTTCAACACATTCGTCACAAGGTTGTGGACGATCGCCAGCCCAAGCCCCGTCCCCCCATTGGAGCGGCCGGTGGTAAAGAAGGGCTCAAAGATGCGCGGCTGAATCTCCATCGGAATCCCTTTGCCGTAATCCTGCACAGTCAGGCGGTAATTATTATCATCGGCCAACTCGATCACCACATCCACATCCCCGCCAATTCCGTTTGGGTAGGCATGCCGCTCGGCGTTCGTCAACAAATTGATCAGGATTTGGGAGAGAACACCGCGGTATCCATCCCAATTCCTTTGCTCAATCGTCAGACGGTTGACAAAATTCACCGCGATCTGGCTGCGCTTCAAGTTGACCAGCACCAGGCTGACGGTTTCCTCCACTGCCTCGGCAACATCGAACAATTCCTTCTCATCCCTCAAGTGGCCCACGGAAATCTTCTTGAAATCCTGCACCAGCCGATGCGCCCTTTCGACATTTCGCCGCATCAACTCCAGCGATTCAGCTATATCCGCCGCGCGCTGGGTCGTCACCTCTTTTGGAGCAGCCAACTCACGCGCCATAATACTCACCGCGGCATTGATCGCACTCAAAGGCGTATTGATCTCGTGTGCCACGCCCGCCACCATTTCGGTAAGCGCCCTTTGCTTTTCAGCCTCCATTTGGGCGGCCAGAGTGCGGCGGGTTAGTGTCTGCTCAAACTCAATTTCGCTGGAAAGTTGGACTTGTGCACCAAGCGCAGAGAAAATGTCGATCATCTCCTCCAAACTGACCTGACGGACGACCTCCATAAAATGATTACGGTCGATTGTCAGAAATTCCGAGTCTTCCAGGGCGGTCACAGTCGCGCGACAAATATCCCGGCCCAACAAAGCATTCTCCCCAAATGACTCGTGAAGTGTTAGTTCACCTAGTTTGATCAACTCTCCGTTTTTATCTCTTCGTTCAACTCCCACCCTGCCTTTTATAACAATGTACATCACAGCCGAATGTTCCCCCTGGCGAAGGACTGCCTGGTCCGCCTGAATCGAAATCGGCATTGCGCCCTCCGCGATTACAGCCAATTGCTTTTCTGAAAAAGCTGAAAGGAAAAGGGAGTGTCTCAAAATATTGGGAGTAAATACGGTTTTTTCACCTGGCATGGATTGCATTTCGCCGCCTGAATGAAGGAAAGATCCAAATCATAGCAAGGGAGATTGTAGTATCAGATATCCCGCGCCTCCATCATTGCAATCTTATTAACAGGCTTTCCCCCCGGCTCGAATTTCATTGCATCGGCTTATTTTTCGATTATTTCGATCAGCGCATCGTAATTTGCCGGGATTATTTTTGGGGATTGGAACGATTCGGTGATGATGGATGGGTCCTTCATGCCATGACCGGTACAGACCACCACAACCCGCCTGCCCCTCGCTTCAAACTTCCCGACGGTTGATTCGGCCAACAAGCCGCTCAACCCCGCGGCAGAAGCCGGCTCCACCCAAACCCCTTCCGAAGCCAATATCCTTTGTGCAGACAATATCTGCTCATCCGAAACTGCGATGATTCTGCCCTTCGATTCTTCCGCGGCCTGTAGTGCCTGCTCACCGCGGGCTGGCTTGCCAATGCGAATGGCAGTTGCCACCGTTTCAGGCTTTTCCACAGGATGCCCCAACACCAGCGGAGCCGCCCCTGCAGCCTGCACACCCAGCACCTGCGGCAGTCCCTTTTGATACTGTTTGAAGCCCGCCCAATACGATGTGATATTCCCGGCATTTCCAACGGGCAGGCACAACCAATCAGGCGCGGAACCGAGATCGTCGCAAATTTCGAAGGCGGCGGTCTTTTGCCCTTCGATGCGGAACGGGTTGATCGAATTGACCAGCGCAATCGGCGTCTTCTCCGTGATTTCCACAACAAGAGAAAGCGCATCATCGAACGAACCCTGGATTTGAATTACCTCGGCTCCGTAGGCGATTGCTCCCGCAAGTTTCCCAACCGCAACTTTGCCTTCGGGAATCAACACAATCGAACGCAAGCCTGCGCGCGCGGCATATGCGGCGGCGGAAGCGGCTGTATTGCCGGTGGAAGCGCAGATCACGGTCGTTGCGCCGCGGCCAACGGCCTCGCTGATGGCTGCGGTCATTCCGCGATCTTTGAACGAGCCGGTGGGATTTAATCCCTCAAACTTGATGAACAATTCACAGCCAAGTTCCCGGCTGAGGCGCGGCATGGGAATCAACGGGGTATTTCCTTCGAGCAGAGTAATTTTTTTTGTATGGCCGGGTAAGTCGAGAAATCGCCCGTAGCGATGGATCAAGCCCTGGTATGTCATAGCAACTCCGAGATTAAGAATGAGGCGATTATAATGTCCCGCATGATAAAAATCCGAGTCCCTGCCACATCCGCCAACCTGGGTCCAGGTTTCGATTGTCTGGGTCTTGCATTGAATCTATGGAATGAAGTTTCGTTCGAGGTTTCCGACAAGCTCACTTATCAAGTCACTGGCGAGGGGGCCGAGAAGTTGAACAAGGGCACGAGAAATTTGCTTACGAAGGCGTTCTCGCTTGCGCATGATGTGTGCGGGAAAAAGATGGGCGGCGTAGATATTCGAGCGGACAATAAGATTTTTATGAGCAGCGGGCTTGGCTCGAGCGCGGCGGCCATTGTAGCGGGGTTATTCGGCGCGAATGAAATGCTGGGCAGGCCGCTTGGCGAAAATGACATTTTGAAACTTGCGGCCGATATGGAGGGGCACCCGGATAATGTAGCGCCCGCACTGCTTGGAGGCCTGGTTGTATCCGTAACGACGCGCGACGGGATCGTTACCAGGCGATATGAAATCCCCGAATTGACTATGGTGATCGTTAAACCCAGCGTGGAGTGGCCTACGCGGGTTGCGCGCGCCGTCCTGCCAAAATCCATTTCACGTACGGATGCTATCTATAATATTGGCCGCACCGTGCTGGTGGTCGATGCGCTTCGCAGCGGCGACCTTGACCTGCTCCAAAAAATCATGGACGACCGCATACACCAGCCGTACCGCCTGAGGCACATAGCAGGCGGCATGGCAGCCTTTAAAACTGCAAGACGATTTGGCGCGGCCGCGCTTTCCGGCGCGGGGCCGTCCATCATAAATTTTGTTCCACCGCAATATGCAGAGCAGGCAAAATACGAGATCGCGAGAGTATTTCAAGAAAGAGGGATCGAAACGAGACAGCTCGTTACCCAACCTTCCATGCAGGGAATTCATAAAATATAAAACTGCCAGGTTTCAACTGGCAGTTTATTGGTTATTTCTTTTTACTCTTTGGCTTGGTTTTCCTTGAAGAACCCGGTTTTACAGCAACGGGGACCGGGACAGGCTGCAATTCCATTTTTGGTTCTTTATATGGGTTGCGTAAACTGATCGGCTTTACATGCTTGTCGCGCACGCGAATATTGATCATTTCCACAAAAATCGAGAATCCCATTGCAAAATACACATATCCTTTCGGTATGTGCTGATGCAAGCCTTCCACAATGAGGGTAAAACCGATCAACAGCAGGAAGCTCAAAGCAAGGATTTTGATGGTGGGATGCCTTTCCACAAAGGCGCCAAGCGGACCGGCCACAAACACCATGACAATTGCAGCGATGACCACTGCGGCGACCATGATTTCAATATGCTCCACCATACCCACCGCGGTAATGACCGAATCCAGCGAGAAGACGACATCCAGAAGCAGGATCTGAATGATGACACTCGCGAATGTGGCGGCAACCTTTGCCGACGCACGGCCTTCCGTGCCTTCCAACTTATCGTGAATCTCATGAGTACTCTTCCACAGAAGGAAGAGTCCACCAATGATCAGAATCAAGTCCCGCCCTGAAACGCCGATCTCTTCCCCGCCAAACCAGGGAATATGAAAGAGGGGTTCTTCGAGGCTGATGATCCACGAAAGGGAGGCCAGCAACAAAATCCGTGTGATGACTGCAAGCAGAATGCCTGTCGTGCGGGCACGCTGTTGATCCTGCAAAGGCAATTTGCCGGCAAGAATCGATATAAAGATCACGTTATCTACACCCAGGACCAGTTCCAGGGCGACGAGGGTGATGAATGCAATCCATGTTTCGGGGGATGAAATCCAACTAAAATCCACGATATTTACTCCTGTAAAAGATTTAGTTCGATTTTAATGGCATTTTGGCGATTTGAGGATGCGAAACATGAAGGGGTCATCCAGACAAGGTTTCCAAACCGATGAGGCAAGCTCCCTCCATCCCCTGGGACTGCCTCATCGGAAGAATATTTTTTCCCTAAATTTCACCAATCATTTGATCTTGAACATCTGGGTCAGTTTCATCGCCAGGTTCAAGTCGCCTGCCAGTTTCAACTTGCCTTGCATAAAGGCCTGCATGCCGTCGATCTCGCCGGTAAAGATTTTGACATAATCCGCAGAGTCGGCGGTGAGGGTCATCTTGGGGGAGGCGTGAGTCCCCTTATCAACTGTGACTTTTCCATCCTTCACCACAGCGTACCATTCGCCCGCTTCCGCGCCGGTGAATTTGAACTGGATAACCGCATCGAGACCAGCCGCCTTTTCGGGGATGAACGCGCCGGGCATTTTGGACATAAGAGTTTCGATTGTGAGAGCCATGTTTAGTTTCCTTGTTTTGGTAGTTTAAGGTTGAAGGTTACAGGTTGAAAATTGAAAACATTCAACCTGTAACTTGTAACTTTCAACAATTTTATTGCAAATTTTCAAAAATCGCCGCCGCGCCCATGCCGCCGCCGATACACATGGTGACCATGCCGTATTTCGATTTGCGGCGGCCCATCTCGTAGATCAGCTGAGTGGTCAACTTGGACCCGGTGCATCCAAGCGGATGTCCCAGCGCGATCGCACCGCCGTTGACATTGACCTTGCTCTCATCGATCTCCAGCGTGCGAATCACTGCCAAAGATTGCGCGGCAAAGGCTTCATTCAATTCAAACAGATCGATGTCGTTCAACGACAGGCCCGCCAGCTTCAACGCTTTTGGGATGGCCGCCACTGGACCAATTCCCATCAACTCCGGCGGAACGCCTCCCACCGCGAAAGAAACGAATCTTGCCAATGGTTCGAGTCCCAACTCCGCGGCTTTTTCCGCAGACATGACCATCACAGCCGACGCGCCATCAGACATTTGCGATGCGTTTCCAGCGGTGACTGTGCCCCCCTCTTTGAAGGCAGGCTTGAGCTTGGAAAGACCGTCAAAGGTGGAATCGCCGCGCGGACCTTCATCCCGCGTCACTACAAACGAACGATTCTCCGTCCTTCCGTTTACGTACTCCACAAGGTCGACCTTGATCGGGATCAGTTCGGGGTCGAAAAGTCCAGAGTCAACGGCCTTTGATGCTTTCTGGTTACTCTTCAATGCAAACTCATCCTGGGCTTCGCGGCTGATCCCGTATTTGACAGAGACATTCTCGGCAGTGAGGCCCATATTGGTATAGTAATGGGGAAGGTCTTGCGCGAAATGCGGATTGGGCGAAAACTTATAACCCATCATCGGCACCATGGACATGGACTCGACACCGCCGCCAATTCCGATTTCGATGTCTCCAGATCGAATCGCATACGCTACGTGCGCGATTGCCTGCACGCCCGATGAGCAATAGCGATTGACCGTCTCCGCGGGCACGGTGTCTGGCAATCCCGCGCGCAAGGCGATCATCCGCGCGATGTTCATGCCCTGCTCGCCTTCGGGGAAAGCACAACCAAAAACCACATCCTCGATCTGGGCAGGGTCGAGATTCGGCGTCCGATTGAGCAATTCCTTGATCACAGTGGCAGACATCTCGTCGGGGCGAACCGAGGCAAGTCCTCCACGCTTGGCTTTGCCCACGGGGGTGCGTACAGCTGAAACAATAACTGCATCTTTCATGGTTTATCTCCTTCACTTGGGTCAAAGGTCGAAAGTCAAAAGTTACGCGACCTTCGACCTTTGACTTTCGACTAGTTCCTTAAAGGCTTCCCCGTCTGCAACAGCGACCACATCCTTGCCTGTGTCTTTTCTTCGCCGCACAGAGAAAGGAATGCTTCGCGCTCCAAATCCAGAATATATTGTTCGCTCACCCACGTCGGTTTGGTCAGACAGCCGCCAGCCATCACGTAGGCAAGTTTCGTTGCAATGTGCGAATCATACTCGGTGATGTAATTGCCTTCCTTGAAACTCCACGCGCCGATCTTCATCGCGCCGTACATGTCGCGCCCGGGCGCATAGATCATCTCCGGCGCGGGCGGTTTATATCCCGATGCGACCATGTGCAATACTTCTTTTTTCGCTTCGGTAAGCAGATGATCGCGGTTGACCACAACCCGATCCTGCGGTCCGAGAATTCCCATCGCGCGCGCCTCTTCCGCCGACGTGGCAACTTTCGCCTGCCCGATTTGCAGGAATGCCCGTTGAATGAAGGGGAACGGTTCCGCATTATCCGTCTTCATCGGCGGATTGATGACGCGGCGCATGATTTCCTTCGTCCCCGCACCGGCAGGGATGACTCCCGCGCCCAACTCAACCAAACCGATATAAGTTTCAGAAGCGGCAACAACTCGCGAAGCGTGCATGGTTACTTCACAACCGCCGCCGAGCGCCAGGCCCACGGGCGCAACGACCACAGGCTTGGGCGAATAGCGCATCCGCATATTCATATTCTGTAATTTTTTCACCGCGCCATCAAGCGTATCCCACATTCCCTGCTGCGCAGCGACAACCACCATGAACAGGTTCGCGCCCGCGCTAAAGTTATCCGCTTCACTGCCAACGACCAGGCCGTCGAAATCGGTATCGAGTCTATCCAGCGCTTCGGTGGTGATCGCAAAGATGTCATCATCGAGCGCGTTCATCTTCGTGTGAAATTCCACCAGCCCAACCCCGTCGCCAATGTCATACAGTGACGCGCCTGCATTTTTGCTGATCTCCTTCTTCGTGCCGCGTAAATCTTTTAACAGCACAAATCCTTCGGGTTGTTTCAGCTTAGCATATTTCTTTTTTGCAACGTCATACACACCGACTTTATTATCACCCTTGTATTGATAAAAAGTCTCCACGCCAGCCTTCAACATTTCATCCACCCATTTCGCGGGCGTGTACCCTTCGGCCTTCATTCGCTTTACCGTCTCTTTTACGCCAAGCATATCCCAGGTTTCAAACGGGCCTGCTTCGTGCATGAACCCCCAACGGACGGCATCGTCAATCGGCTTAACGGTATCCGCAACTTCAGGGATGATGGTGGAGACGTATTGGAAACCTTGATAGGTCACCGCCTGAACCAGTTTCGCCGCCTTGTCGTCCGCCTCCAACATGATCTTTAGCCTGTCTCCCAAGCCCTCGACATCTTTCGCCGCCTTGACAGAGTCAAAGCGCGGCTTGCCCGCTGGGACATGTTCCAGCGTATTCAAATCCAGCGAGTAAAATTCTTTCCTCCCATCTTCGCCGCGAACTTCTTTGTAGAAACCGACTTTGGTTTTATTGCCGAACCATTTTCGCTCAAGCAGTGTATCCATCAACTTGCGCGGCTTTTCAGCTGCGAGATATTTCTGCCCGAGCTTGTCATGTGGAATCAGGGGTGCGAGATTCTTGCCCACGTGATCCCACACGTCCACACCGACCAGATCTATCAGCCTGAAGGTTGCCGTTTTTGGCCGACCCATTAAAGGTCCAGTAAGAGCGTCTACTTCATCCACGGTGTAGCCATTGTTGAGGATGAAATCCAAAGCAAACGCGCCCGTTCCAAACGCGACGCGATTCCCGATGAAGTTCGGCGTATCCTTGCACAGTACAATTCCCTTGCCCAAACGATATTCGCCGAAGTGAGTCATAAACTCGACCACATCCTTGGATGTGTCCGCAGTGGGAATGATCTCCAGCAGTTTGAGATAGCGCGGCGGGTTGAAAAAATGCGTGCCAAGAAAATGTTTCTTGAACTCCTTCGAACGGCCTTCCGCAATTGCATGAACGGGAATGCCCGAAGTGTTCGTGGTGACAATCGCATTCGGCTTACGGACCTCGTCGATGCGCGTCATCAACTCCACTTTTATCTTGAGGTTTTCGATGATGGCCTCACAGATCCAATCCGCTTCTGCGACTGCGCCGAAATCATCTTCAAGATTCCCAAGCGTCACGAGAGTTTGCAACTCCGTGGACATCAAATTGGCGGGTTTGGCTTTTATACAGCGATCCCAGCCTTCCTTGACGATCTTGTTTTTATCAGGCGAGTCTTTTGGGACAATATCCAACAGCGTGACCGGCACGCCGATGTTTGCCAGATGAGCCGCAATCGCCGCGCCCATGGTGCCAGAACCAATGACAACCGCGCGATGTATGTTGTATTTCATGGTTGCTCCTTATCGGTTTCAGGTATCAAGTTCCAGGTTTCAGGTTTTGGTTTTCGCCTGACACTTGACACTGGATCACTTAACATTTATCTCAACTCCGACCCGCTATAACCCAATATCTGCCTTGCCACAACAAGGCGATTGATCTGCCCGGTGCCTTCGTAAATGTCCGTGATCTTCGCATCGCGGAACCATTTCTCGAGCAGGAACTCGCGGCTGTATCCAAGCGGTCCCAAAATCTCAACCGCCTTCTGCGTGATCTTCGTTCCGACATCGCCCGCGCGGACCTTGCTCATCGAAGACTCGAGCGCGTTCGGTTTTTTATTATCCGCCATCCACACCGCCTTGATGACCATCAGCCATGCAGATTTCAACATGATCTCCATGTCGATGAACTCGCGCTCGATATTGGATAATTTTTGGCGCGGCAAACCATAGCGGATCTCGACTCCGTTCTCGTCCAGTTTTTCTTTCAGGAATTCAAGAGCGGCTCTTGCCACGCCGAGGCCGGATGCGGCTACGAGAGGCCGTGTCGCATCGAAAGTTGCCATCGCGCCTTTGAAGCCGGTCGTGGTCTTTTCCACGGTGGGACTGCCCAGGATGTGGTCATACGGCACACGCGCATCCACAAGGGAGATCGTGGCCGTGTCGCTGGCACGAATGCCAAGTTTGTGTTCCAGCTTGCTGACGGTCACACCTTTCGTACCAGACTCAACGACGAAGGCGCGCATGCCCGCACGTCCCGCGGACGGGTCAATGGATGCCCATACCACGATGAAGCCGCCGCCAAATTTTTCGTATTCCGTGAAGGCTTTGTCGCCCGCGGTGACGAAGATCTTCTCTCCGTTGATGACCCACTCGTTCGTCTTCTCATCCAGCACAGCCCGCGCCCGAATTGCAGAGGTATCCGAACCCGCGCCAGCTTCGGTCATGCACATTGCAGCGAAGGTTGGTTTATCTTCTGTGAACCGTGCAAGGAATTTGGCTTTCTGCTCGGAAGTGCCGGCCGCCTGCACTGCTGCCGCGCCGAGTCCGCCACCCGGGGTGATGAGATAAAAGCCCACATCGCCCCACGAAAGCATCTCGATTTGCGCCGCAAGCGACTGATAGGCAATCGGCGGGCGTTTCTCTTTCGGCTCGCCGCCATTGCCCCCATTTGATTTTTCTTTTGGCGCAAGCGACCCCACGCCCATGGATTTCATGGCTGTGTGCATGAACTCGATGTAGTCCCAGGGGATTTCGTGCTCATGCTCGTCGAAGTAGCGCGACTTGGAGCGCATCATCTCTTCAGCAACGGTTTTCAAAACGAATTGTGTCTGCACAATCGGTTTGGGTGATTCAAATTCGATGGTCATTATGTTTACTCCTTCAATGTGTGGTCTCGATAAGGCGGCGATGGTCGAGTAGCCCGAAGGGCATATCGAGACCCGCCGCCTACTCGACCACCGATTACACAATCGCCAATCCAACCAGCATGGCAAATCCGCGTCCGTTGCGCATGAACAATTCCACGGGGTGTTCGCGGATGTATCCGTGGCCGCCCAAAATCTGCACGCCGCGATCCGTAACCATCATGGCCATATCCGCTGCGCCGGTGAAGGCGAGGTAGGCTTCGGTGGCTGCATCATCTTTTTGGTTGTCCAATTTCCAGGCGGCTTCCCAGGTCAACAGGCGCATGGCTTCGATCTCGGTGGCCATTTCCGCAAGCATGAAAGCGATGGCTTGTTTCTGCGCGATCTTCACGCCAAAGGCTTCGCGTTCCTTTGCGTAGTTCTTGGCATACTCAAAGGAAGCTTTCGCCACGCCAACCGCGGCTGAGGCGGAGGCAATGCGCATCGAAGCAAGGACCAGCTCAAAGTTATGCCCAGAGGCGCCGCCGAGTCGGTTGGACGCGGGAACTTTCACAGTATCCAATTTGACGCGATACATCGGCAATGCATTCAATCCCATCAAATTTTCGCGTTCGTTCGAGATAGTCAAGCCTGCGGAGTTTTTCGGAACGATGAAGCCCTGCGTGATACCATCGAGATCGGCATACACGATCATTGCTTCCGCATCTTTCGCAAATGGGACAAAGGCTTTTTCACCGTCGAGAATGTAATCGCCTGCGCTTGCCTTCGCTGTTGTCTTGAGAGCGTTCGGATCAAAATCGAAACGATATTCGATGAGCGCGGCCGTGTACGGAGCCCAGTCCCCTTCGATGACCCTGGGCAGATATTCCTGTTTTTGTTCTTCGCTTCCGGTAAGCAGGATCGGCGTGGCAAAAAGCGACGGGGTCATCACCGCCAGCGCGCCAGCGAGATCGCCGAACGCCATCTCCTCAACAGCCAGCGCGCATGTCACCGCCGATCGCTCGCCAAAGCCGCCATAGGCTTCGGGAGTGGATGCCTGAAGCAAGCCCAGCTCCCACCCCTTGCTAACAAGTTTCCTTGGAAATTCACGGCTCTCTTCAGCTTCGTGAGCCGCGGGACGCAGGTCATTGATCGCATATTTCCCCACCGCATCCACAAGCATTTGTTGTTCTTCACTCGGTTCAAATGAATACATGTCTTCTCCTTTTTTGACGACCGACGATAGCCAGTGAACAAAAGCCGACAGACTATCGTCAGATTTTCACTTCAACAATCCATGAAAAAATAAATCCGCATACTCATCCGCAATCTCTTCGATAGACTTACCGCCTTCGGGGCGATACCAGGTGAGAGACCAATTCATTACACCCATCAGCGCGCGGACAGCCATGCCCGTGTCGTTACATGCGAATATTTTTTCGCGCACCCCATCATTAAGGACATCCCGCCATAATTCCTCGAATTTATCTCGTTGAGGAACATGACGGGTGTGTGATTTTTTATCAAGTGAACGGTGTTCAAAAAGCAGGACGGCTGTCAGGTCTGCATTTTCCGCCAGCGTGGATAAATATCCGCGAATCATTTGCCTGAGCTTTTGATCAGCAGGGATGTTTTGGGCAGAGATTGTGGCAATATGCTCGGTCAACATGCCAAGGGCGCGGTCCAGAAGCGCCAACAAAATCTCCTGCTTGGATTCGACATGGTGATACAGGCTTGCCTTCTGCAAATTCACCGCATCCGCAATCGCAGACATGGATGCGCCGTGAAAACCTTTTTTTCGAAATACCTGAGCAGCGGCGTCAAGGATGTCGTTTCGGGTCACAAGGTCTCCTTCCCTACCGAACGGTAGGTAGGGGAAGTTTACCTCCCTGTCATTGAAGAGTCAAGACAAAACTTAACGGTTTAACCGAAAAAAAACCGCCATAGCGGGGATGAGGATAAGATAAAATATTTCCAACCATGGATGAAGAACCGCTCGCCCTCCTCCGAATGCTGATTGCCCGCCTTGAGCGAATCTCCGCTGATTCGTATTGGGCGCACCGCGCCAGCGGGATCCGCGGCACGCTGCTGAAGATGCTGGATGACCTTGAATCTGGAAAGACGGTTTCAGGGATAGAACTGAGACTGGTTACCAATCAAGGATACGAAGTCCTGTTATCGGCGATCAAAGATCTAACAAAATTCAAATACAATCGAAACAATCATTTTCACCCGCACTAACTTACAAGAAAACGGCGTGAATGATGAAAACATCATTCACGCCGTTCAAACAATTGATGAAAAAGGGAGGGTTATTTCTGGTCTTCCGAAGCAGCCTGAATCTTTTCCCGGTCATCCACTTTTTGGGTTCGGGCTTTCATTGATCGAACCGCAACGAAAAGAATGAGAAATAGCACGATCACCCCAGAAGAGATCAACAATGGCATGAGCCAGGCCGGCGGGGCATAATTAACGTTCTGCTGGAGATTTGGCAGGGGCGTAGCTATTATCTGACTCGAAGAAGGCAGAACTGTGCCAATGACCGAAAAATGGGAGGGTCCACTACTGACGGCCACCTGGATGCCATTGGTTACGGCAAACCGCCCCGCCAGCTTGTCCTTCAACTGGTCTCGGATCAGTGCGATACCGGCCATTGCAACTCCTTCATCGCTATTACCGGATACAACCAAAACAACCGCCTCGGGATTGTAGGGTGATTTTAATAACTCCAAGTATCCCACATTAACGCCCTCAGGAATTCGGTATACGATTTGCAGTTGCTTCTCAATCACCGTGTTAGATTCAAAATCAAAAGGAGCGGGAAGCAAATCATTCAATTCGGAAAGGATGGACAAAGTATCTGGCTTTCCCACGAGGATCAGTGAATTTCCTTTAAGCACATCATCAGGGACATCACTCGCATATGCCGCGGTGATATTGGGAAATATGGGTGTGGCAGATTCGCCCAGACTATACGCCAGGTCACCCGCCACTTTCCAACCGGCAGGATCATTTTCTGAAAGGATGAAGGCTACGTCGCCCAAATCGCTTTGGGACATGAACATTGCCGGATAGAACTTCAGATCAAGCAGGCTGGTTTGGTTTAATTCTGTGGGTTCAGTGGCTGGAATGTGAAGTGCAGTCTGATCTGATACGGTCAACCAAGGTTCGGAGAAGCCCGACAAATCACAGGAGAGATTGGGTTCCAACCCGGCGCTAACCACCAGACGGTTTTCACCATACCTCAACATCCCAGGCGGGATTTTAATCGGCAAATAAGTAAGCTGTTCTGACTCCTCCGTGAATGGCTGGCTGGCTATTAGTTGATCGTTTAGGGTAACTGTCAGCGAGGAAAGACTGTAATCCAATAAGCCGGAGTGGAAATAGGCAAGGGTAATCTCGCCGTCTTTTGTAGCAATCTGTTCCTTGGACACATAAAATGAATAATCAGCCTCTTCGACGCCTATTCCTTGTAAAACCGTATTTTCATAACCAAGGTCTTGTAATTTAAAATCCTCCACGACAGGAATCGAGGTCGTCAAGTCCTGCACATCGGAAACGAAGACAACTGTGGGATTCTGATACACAAAAATCTTACCCGAACTGACGGCTGTGGCCGCTTTAAAAACAGCGTTATCGGAATTCCCGCTGATCAACATCACAACTTTGCTGGAATTCCAGGGGGAAATGGCCAATTCAACCACCCCGTCATCTACAGCCTGGGCAGGCAATCCACTGATCTGTCCATTCGATACCGGTGATGGGAAGCCTACATTATGAAGAAGGGGAAAATCATCCGGGGTTCCAACAAAGATCAAGTGACTCGCCGAACGCTGCTCATTGGTCAACTGACTCAACGGAATCATCTGAAAGTCAAAGACACGACCCACAATGGATCCAAAACCAGCTTCCACATTCAAGGCGGCCTGCAACTCCGAAACCGAGGGCGAATCTGGAATCACCAGTATGCTTCGGTCTGGCAGCAATGAGTTGCTCAAGTAGAAGGGAGCGGGCAGTTTGGTCAGATTCAATTCCGGAGTGGTAATCTCAAAGGGCAGTTCGAAGCGCGATGTGGCTTTCAGTAGGACATTTGTTCGAATATCGTAAAGACAATCGAATTGGGCATCTAAGCGAACATCCAACATGTGCTGACCGTTTTCACGCACAGACTGGAGCGCTTCAGGTGGAATCAGGATCTGCCGGGTCTGGCTTCCTGTCTGATCAAGGCGAATTTGTCCAATGATTTTGCTGTTGTATGAGATTGTTAACAACCCGGCATAAGTATTTCCGCCGGGGGTTATTCTGCCAATGTCAGCACCGCTGAAAATAACGTCAAATTCCAATTGAACATACCCCCCAGAGACCAGACTCCAATTTGTCGGGACGCTAAATACTTTTCTCGTCGAATCAAACGGCCCATTCAGGTTTGAATCGGTATATCCCAGGTCCGCAAAGCTTACCGACGCAGAGCTTCCATTCCCCTGCTGTATCGGGATACCCATCGCACGGCCTGCAAAACTAAAAGGGCTCATCAGCAACAGGATGACAATCAAAACAGAATTAAATGCCTTATTATTCATAACCGTTTCCTTCATCACTACAATTCTAATTAATAAGAACCGGCGCACTCGGCATAAGGACGATTATCCGAATGGCCTTACCTTATAAAGATTTATCTTCTCATCAGACTGCATGGAAATTTCCAGCGCAGCTTGGGCTTGGTTCACTATAACCTGAAACGGCTCGCCTCCCTGACGGTCAGCGAGACCAATTCTCGGGTCGAGCACCAGATGAAGCTTGTCGCCCGGCTCAAGGGAGAATTCCTCATTTAGTACTGCCTGTATACGCGTCATTCTCTGGCGGGCGGCCTCTCCGTCCGTAGATGGTAGAAGAATACTAAATTGGAGTTTGGACCACCTACCAACGATATCATTCCCTCGTAATTGATATTTCAATGTTTCGGTGACTTTCTGCATGATCATGTTGACATAAGTCTGGGGAAGGGAATCGTAAAATTCTTCAACACCGTTTAAGTAGATAAACCCCAATGTCAGCACATTCCCAGGGCTTGTAGTCATCTCATCCCTTACTCTTCGCTCGAAATAGGACCGGGAAAAAGCCTGTGATTCGTAATCGAACATCTTTCTCTCGCTCAATCTTTCAAGCGTACTGGAGAGCATGTCGCGGAAAATGGCCAACCCCACACCAACCACGGTTCCAATAAGGAAAGCAAGTGTAGCATCTTGAACCGGCCGAGGATAATAAGGCTCCAATGGGACCATCGCCTTATCCAGAAAATCGATATCATAAGCGATATAGAGCTGCTGGATGAAATCAATGCCATGCTGTCCAATGCTGTTCGCCAGCATGGCAGTCACTTGCGGGTCAGGACCGCGCACCGTGAAACTAATGATATTTGTGTCCGGCAGAACTGCAAACGACGTTGTGTAATCGATAAAATCGCTCGGATTGCCATTTAACAAAGTTATCGTACTGTTGAAAATCTGGGGACTTGTTATCACCTCTGCATAAGTTGTGATAATCGAACGTTTATCCAGAGCTTCAAGGCTGTTGACGAGGTCCCGGCCTTCCACATATTCAAGGTTTGGGCTTATGATGAAACGCGCGGTAGATTCGTATAAAGGCGTGGTTATAAAATACGAATAAACCAAGGATAAATTCACTGCAACCAGTATCGATACTACAATCATCCACCAGCTTCGTTGTATCGTTCGGAGGTAAAATCGTATTTCCATATTTCTACTCTCTCTTAATTAATGATGAAATCGGAAGCTCCTTGCGGGCAAAGGAGTTAAAATAGAAGGGTATAATATACCATGATTCGTAAATTTTCATTTTTTCAATAGTACTCTTTTACCCTCCTAAGAATCAGGCGTATTTCATTACAATTTCTAAAATGGGATGAAATAACCCCACCTATGTATCTACCACCCACCGGAAGCCTTATCCTCTCTCTTTTGTTCTGGATATGTACAGTTGGTATCCTATATACTTATTTAGGTTACCCAGTATTGATTTTTCTTTTCGCCAGATTAAGATCCGCCCCCCCCGCCTATGAAGAGCACTTCCCCTTCGTGACCTTGTTAATCACCGCATACAACGAGGAAAGGGAGATCAAAGAAAAAATTCTTAATTCCCTCGCCCTCAATTACCCCCCAAAAAAACTGCAAATCTTAATTGTGACCGATGGCTCAACAGACAAAACGCGCAGTATAGTGAAATCATTTTCCAATCAGGGGATCGAATTAATACACAAGGATGGGCGGGAGGGTAAAATGGCTGCAATTAATCGAGCCATGCCCTTAGTCCGAGGGGACATTGTGATATTTTCTGACGCAAACAATCACTACTTACCAGACACAATCTTTCACCTTGTCGCCCCATTCCGCGATCCAAGAGTGGGCGGAACTAGTGGCGAAAAAACCATATCAAAAGGAGATGGCAGCCTGGGCGAATCGGAAGGAGCTTACTGGAAATATGAATCGTTCATCAAAAAACAGGAGAGTCGATTGGGAAGCTGCACAGGCGCAGCCGGGGAGATTTTGGCAATCCGCAAAGAACTATACATTCCCCCGCCCAATCAAATTATAAACGATGACTTTTATATTGCCATGCAAATCATCCGTCACGGATTTCGCCTCGTTTATACACCTTTGGCGAAATCAATTGAACGTGTCTCACCGACAGCACAGGATGAAATCATCCGCCGGACAAGGATTAACGCCGGCCGGTATCAAGCAATCGCCTTGGCTTCTCAGTTCCTGCCACTTGACCAGCCCTTATTAATGTGGCAAATCATTTCCCATAAATTTCTTCGTCCACTCGTACCGTTCCTAATGATTGGAGCAACTGTATTCAATCTTATCGCGGTGATTTTTCCCCCCCAACAAAATAACCCATTCTTGCTCGGCATGCCTTTTGGCCAAGTTTTACTCGGATTGCAAATCCTTTTTTACACACTTGCCTTATTAGGAGAACGGTTTCCAAATCGCGGGGCTCAAAGCCGCCTGATGAATTTATTATACCTGCCTGCATTTCTTGTAAATGGTAATCTTGCTGCCTTCAAAGGATTCATCCGATTTTTGCTAGGCGGGCAATCCCATCTTTGGGAGCGGATCCAAAGGCGCTAATGGCAGATACCAAACCCGAATTTTCCAGTTATCCCGAAAAGAGTCCCCCAAAGACATTAATTGTTGATCTTTCCATGAAATATGGTGGTTCAACTTCGCGCGTCCTTTCGCAGTTATCTCGATTCCCGAAGGAGCAGGTAGCTCTTGCCGGTCTGGCAGAAAGCGCGATCACACGTGAGGCGCAGAAACTTGACCTACCGGTTTACATTGTCGGCCGCCGAAAGTTTGACCCTTTAATTATTAGACGCCTGATTCATATAATTAAGAACGAGGGTTTTCAGGTGCTGGATAGTCAAAACATTCAATCCAAGTTTTTTGCCAGTCTTGCATCCACATTTACACGGACAGCCTTAGTCTCCACTATCAACAGCTGGTACTCGAGTGAACATGGTGGAAGCTCCATCAAGGGCTGGATTTATACCGCATTGGAACTTGCCACAAACTGGAATCTCTCCCTCTACATCACCGTTTCTGAAAAAGACCGACAAGCCCTTTTGCGATCCGGCCTGGAAGCTGGAAATATCGAATTAATCTACAACGCAGTTAATGTGGAGAAAAAGGACCTCAGAGGGTATGGCTGGCTGCATAGAAGGTTAAACCTCCCTGCGGAAAGACTTCTTTGCACCGCTGTTGGGCGGTTGGTTGCCATCAAAGGTTATGACGTTCTCGTCGATGCAGCGATGCAGGCTTGCCAGGAAATCCCTCTTTTGACCTGTGTCATAATTGGAGAGGGTAATATGCGAGGTGAACTAGTAGACCATATCCAAAAAGCGAACCTCGTTGGGAGAGTCATTCTGGCTGGATACTTTGATCGAAATGATGTCTTGGCTGCCTTAAAATCCAGCGATATATTCGTCATGCCATCCAGATATGAAGGCACGCCCATCGCCTTACTCGAAGCAGCAGCATTAGCGTGCCCAATCCTGGCATCGGCCACCGGCGGTATCCCCGAACTTGTCATTAATGGAGAACATGCATTGTTGGTTCCGCCCGATAACTCTTCCGCATTGGCCGAAGGAATCGTAAGGTTGTGCAAAGATCGGGATTTCGCGAATTACCTTGGCAGCAAAGCCCAAAAGTATATAAATACGAAGTTCAACCTTGAAAGCCAGACAGCCGCTACATTGCATGCCTATCAAAAAGCCTGGTCAATCCATCATCAGAAGAGGTTAAATGTATTTAAATAATAATTCCGCCAATTGCACCTGGCGCTCACTGGCAAGAAATAAATTGCTCAATTTTGCCTATCAATTTGGTCTGGAACGGGCTGGTCGTTTTATATTTAAAAACTATCTTACAGTACTAAATTATCACCGCATCGACGACCCGAATCGGCACGGGTTCGACTCCTTCAAGCCCAACGTGAGTGCGCGAAGAGAGGACTTCGCTCAGCAAATGGATTATCTTATGCGCTGGTTTAAAGTCGTCTCGATACAAGAGATTGTGAGATGGCTTGATGGGAAGTCAATTCTGCCGTCTCACGCCGCCTTAATTACATTCGACGATGGCTATGCGGATAATTTTTTGAATGCCTATCCAATCCTTAAGGAACGCAACCTGCCTGCAGTCGTATTCCTCACCTCGGGTCATATTCAAAACGATGCACCATTTTACTGGGACCTGGTTGCCTATTGTTTTTACCACACCCCTCAAGACACCATTATCTTTCCAGATGGCCATCAAGAACACTGGAACAATAAAACTGAAAAGGACAGAGTAAGTTCAAACTTAATTGAAAAACTTAAAATCCTTCCAGACGATGAAAAAACTGCATGGATTGCCCGTCTGCCCGAATTATTGAATGTGTCCATCCAAAAAGGGTATTTTAAAAGTCTCATGATGAATTGGGATCAAATTAGGGAAATGAATAAGAATGGGATCGATTTTGGCGGCCACACCATCAATCACCCAATTTTGACCCGGGTTTCCCTTCGAAGAGCGGAAGATGAAATTGCCGGCTCGAGAACACGAATCGAGGATGAATTGGGGAAACCAATCCTCGGGTTTGCCTATCCCAATGGAGGAAAAGCTGATTTCAACCAGGAGATCGAACATCTAACAGCCAACTCGGGATATCGGGTAGCGTTTACTTTACTAAATGGACCCACTAGTTTTGGTGAGGCAATGCAAAATCCATATGCCATTCGCCGAGTTTTCATCTCTCATAAACACACCCTGGCTCAATTCTCATTCCTTGTGAACGGCTTCAATCGATATCGCCCATCGTAGTTCGGGATTTAGAATTCACCAACATCTCGTAAACCGGGCGCATTTGTCTCGCAATCGCCCCCCAATCAAACCGGGTTTCGGATAACCTCCGTGCATAAGCTCCCATTTCCCGCCTGCGATCAGGGTTGTTGATGATGAGGATTATTTTTTCAGCCATCTCCTGCGGGGAATGAACTTCCACTAAAAAACCACTCCGAGTGTCATCCACAGCTTCTGGCAAACCTCCAATGCGTGTGGCAATAACTGGTTTTCCAAAAGTATACGCAACCTGTAATGCCCCACTCTGTGTGCTACTAACATAAGGGTATACAACCACTGCTGCCAATTCCATAAGCGGGCGGATTTGGCCAAGCGGGATATAACGAGTATCAAGAATCACATCATCTTTCAAACCGAGCCGGGTGATTCGGTCGGTCAATCCCTTCATATCCATGTGCTTGGTTGGATAACCAGCGATCACCAATTTGGCCTGACATGACTTCCGTGCCAAAGCAAACGCCTCGATTAGATCGTCCAATCCCTTACTTGGAGCCAACAAACCAAAGAAAAGCACGATCCTCTCATCTTCCTGCAAACGATACTTTTCTTTAAGAACATCTACTGGATCGGGCGTTATCATCAATAACCAGTTTGAATTACCAAGAGGGATAATGTGAGTATCCACTAGGGGAACGAACGGGAATAGTTCAAGGAAGCGATTTCGATTCTCGGATGCATGAAAAAACATTGCAGAGAAATGGGTGTAGATGTCGGCGTAGGTACGCAATAACAGGGAGGAGAATGGTCCAGTACTTTCACGCAACTCAAACTCGTGGCAAATTTGGGTCAATAGTTGGCCTTTTCGCCGCAGATGCCCTAGGAATATGGACTCAAAAGGAAAATTTATTTTTGAAAATTGTATCAGGTCGGGTTTGATTTTTAACAAGTAACGCGTCAACCGGACCCAGGCACGAATCAGCCGAATTGCACGGATGCCCCTTCGAAAAGTCCAGCGAGATTTATGCCACATTCTTATCAAGGGATTTTTAAAAAGTTGAGTCTCTGATTTGGCCTCAAATAATTGCCATAGATCAAGCGTGGCTTCAACGCGGAAATTGTGGGGGAAATCAGCAAGCTCATAATTTCTGCCCGTAATGAGGGTAACATCCATGTTTTCATTTGAAAGCGCTGAGCAAAGCTGATAAGCATAATGGATCAGACCCCCGCTACCATTCGGTTCCACCATAACAAGACGAATTTTATTGTTCATAGCGATTTATTAATTCTAGATATTGTTCTTCCAATTGGATAACCTGATGGATAATGTTAAATTTCTGGTACACGAGATTCCAGCCCTCGTCACCCATCCGTATGCGTAAATTGGGCTGCTTAAGTAATGTTTCGCAAGCTTCAGATAATTCTGAAGGCTGCGCTGGAGATACCAAGCAGCCATTTCCGTTGCTCTGGATCATTTCCGGTATGCCTCCCACTGCACTGGCAACGATCGGTAACCGGCAGGCCATTGCCTCAGCCAGTACAGTCGGCAACGCCTCGGTTAGTGTGGGCAAAATAAAAATATCGCTCGCAGATAAAATTCGAGGTATATCTTTTCGGCTGCCAGCAAAGATGATATTTTCTCTCAGGCCTGTAAGTTCCGCCTCTTTCTCCAAAACTGCAAGGTATGTTCCAGCCCCTACGATTAGGTAATAAACATTGCCATGCATGTTGTGAAGAGCGGGCAAGGCGCGGATCATATGCTCGATCCCTTTTTGTTGGCGCAGGACCGCCACTGTTGTAAGCAGAAAAGAATCCTTGGGCAGATGAAACTCTTCTCGAACAGACGCCCGGTCGAGGTCAGGCTTGAGGCGATTAAATCGAGTTAAATCAATTCCATTGTAAATCGTCAAAAGCTTCTTTGGCGAGATGCCGCTCTGGGCGATATAATTGCGCCGCGTATCCTCGGACACCGTGATGATGCGATCGCAAAACAAACGTAACGCCATCCATTCCACCCATTGATGAAACCGGCTTTTTAATCTCCCGTCTCTTATTGGCTGAACGTGGACAGTACAAACGCTCGGCAGGCCGAGAATTTTGGCTGAGGTATTTCCCAGGATATTCGCAAATTCCAGCTGGGTATGAATAAGATCAGCCTTAACTTCCTTCAAGTAATTTCTTAAGCGCAACAACGCGGTAAAATCACGCAAGTGCCTGACATTCAAAAAATCCACTTGTACACCGAGGGAGCGAATATCTTCTGCGAGCGGATTACCATCTCTAGATTGCAAAACGCATACACGAGCGCTAAATGTTTCTTTATTCAAATATCCCAGTATGGGAATCATAAGGTGTTCGGCTCCACCAACCCCCAAACCATCGATTACAAAAATGATTGTTTTTATTTTTCGGGGAGCATTTGCTGGGTTTAAGAGCTGTTGACTATCGGATACCATAGTTCTGTTAATCCGTCTTGCGAATAATATTGACCAATTGTAAAAGATTCTCTCGCTCTGTTCCCCATAGAACACCTAAATAACTTATCCCACCAGCGAGGAGTAAAAATATAAGGATTACAAAGGGGGTCATGGTTGTCGTCATGTATAAAACGCCAAGGGTGACTACAACCATGGCTAATCCGCCCTTTATGGACGGAATCAATTGAGAAAGGATTTCCCTTGCAGAAATCTTAATAAAACGTACGGCAATAAATAGACTTACCACCCGTTCTATAAAGACGGCCACAACATACGCCCATGCGATCCCCGTCAAACCATGGCGCGATCCAATCAGAAGCGCGATGATTAGAAGTGCAAGAGTGAATATGGTCATTTTCAATAAAATGTCCGGGCGGCCAATCGCCTTATAAACATCACCTACATGGTACCCGATGGAAGCGACAAGGGCATATAACGCGAGGATGCGCAAAACAGGAATTGCATCCACCCATTGGCTGCCAAATAGAACAAGAATGATCGGTTCGGCTGCGATGATCAAACCCAGGCATATAGGCATCGCGATCAATCCCACCAATCGGATGGATCCCAGAAAACCACGGCGTAAATTATCCGCATCGTTCTGGATATTCGCAAATGCCGGAAATGTGACACTCGCCATGATCCACAAATTTCCGATCAATAACATTTCAGGCAAGCGGTACGCAAGGGTGTAAACACCCAATTGAACAGCGCCAAACAACCGGCCTATGATGATATAGCTCAAATTATCGATGGTTACATTCAATATATCACTGCTGATGATGGACGAACCGAATGCCAATAAAGAACGGGTGATTTTTGAATCCAACCTAAAGCGTGGGCGCCAGGGGACCATGATCCAGAATAAAAGGACGGAGCTCACCACCCCACTCAATTGGCCAATGACCAATGACCAAACTCCATATCCGCTCAGCGCCAATCCAATCGAGACAATTCCTTTGATCAATGCAGAGCCGAGATCCGGAATCAATTTTCGACGGTAATCCAATTCCCGCATCAACCAGACGACATGTACCGACCCAATCGCGCTGATGAAAAACGTTAATCCTAGCCACCGCAGGACAGGGATGACCAATGGGTTCTTGAAGTAGTCAGCAACCAAAGGAGCCAGGGGGATTAATAATGCTGAAAGTAAAACGCCGAAAATAAGGTTTAGCGTAAAAACTGTATTGGCGGCTTCGTTGACATCCTCCCTCCTTTGGATTAGTGCTATCCCCAAACCGAGATCTTTTACAACGGACAGGTAATTGATGGCAATCACCGCCAAGGCAACAATGCCAAAATCATCTTTGCTGAGCAAACGAGCAAGGATGGAAGTGGTCACCAGAATGATGGCCTTGCTGAAGCCGTATGCAATGAAATTCCAAAAAATGCCGCGGGCTGTTTTCTGCAGGACCTTGCGGCCGGAATCGTTCTCTATAGGGTTTTCAGTCATATTTTGTCAGACAGGGAGTTCCAACAGGTGCTTTTGGTCGGGATCAATCAGTGATTCTTCGGTCAATTGAATTGCAGCCAGTGCCAATGCTACAAGAATCCAATAAAATCGAATATACCCGCCATGCAAAAACAAGCTTGTGAACAAATACCCAATAACAGAAATTTGAATGGCGTAAAGCCAGGGCAACCAGCTTTGATAAGCCATAAAATTTTTAATGGATTGGATGGATCTGGAAAAGTTAATCAAAAGCAAGCTGGCAAACCCAAGAAATGTTATCCCACCCAGGATACCAGTTTCAGCAAGGATTTGCACATACAAGGAGTGTGGGTCTTGTTCCCCGGAAGCTCGCTCCAGCCCCACATCAATTGTATATTTTTGGTAATTGTTTGGGTAATTACCCGCACCAACCCCCAAAATAGGGTTATTGGAAAACATGATCAAGCCGGTAAGGATTTTACTCGTCCGCCCGCGAAATGAGGCTTCCTGGTAGATGCCATCGGAATTCAGAAGGGTTATCGTCTCAAAACGATCTGTGTAACTGGACGGTAAAAATGGAAAAACCAGCACCACAGTAGCGACGCCAGCAAACCAAATCAAAGGATGAGGGCGCTGGCTCAATAATACCAACCCGGAGACAAATACCAATCCCAAATAAGCCCCACGGCTGTATGTATTCAAAATTTCGATCAATAGAATCCCAAGGATGCCAACCCCCAGCAATCTCATGCGCATTCGTCTTTCGTAAATAATTCTAAATAACACAAGCGGTACGACGGCAACAACGACTTGTCCCCACATATTGGGTTCCTTGATAGGACCTGCAAGGCGATACGTAGTTGAATTCGTACTAACATCTTTTAGCGCACGCGCCAGGCCGAAAAACTGCTGGTCGTAATTACCGGTAAACGCCTGGTAAACTCCAAGAAGAGATAGAAAAGCCGTGACAAGGATTACAATCCAGGCGGATTGCTTCCATGTTTCCGGACGACGGAGCGTAAAAAATATACAATAAATAATAACAATATCCTTTCCCAGATCTATAATCGCCTCAGCAGCACGCTCCTTGTTATCAGCCGTGATATAAGAAAAGGCGACCATCATAAAATAAAAAAACAAGAACGCTTCAACCCCTCGTGTCTTATCCCGTCCACCTGGCATCTGAGCTGCATTAATGTATCGTACAAGTATAGCCAATGCAACAATCGCCACTAGCGGTTTAATTACACTGGGAAGACCATTGTCGGTAAAGGTGCGGGAAATATTTGTAAACACCGCAATAATCAGGATATCCGCGCCCAGACTTGGCTTGATATAAATCGCCATAACCAAACCAATACCGAGCATTGCCGCGGCAAAATACAAACCGATCAAGGCATCAGGATTGCTGATCACCATAACGCCAGCGACAGCAAAACCAACAGCCATTATCATGTAAATAAAATCATTTCTATTAACCGTCATGGGGTCTCATTTCAAATATATATCAAATCGAATAAAGTATATCAGTATTTCACCAAAATTACATTCGGTCACCTTTTGACGCACCAAATAGGTGAGTCCGGACTTCATCTACTTCACCGACATTGCTATTTGGTGCTGCCTATCGGATCCCATGTTTGACCATCGGGGTCTTTGCGGAACTTTCGCCGGGCATTGTAAATGAGAATTTCATTGAACATCCATCTAATAACACCTCGCAGGATATCCATGAAGTGTCGCTTTTTTCCTCTTCGAAATAGGTAATACTCAAGGCGGCTTCGCAGTGGACGGAGATGAGGGAAATCCTCGCGAAGGATTTGCAGCGCAATGGCGTCCTTCTCAAATCGCCTTGCCAACTGCATAGCGCCGTAGATGAACCGAATCACCTGCCTATTCTCGTCGAATGAATTTGAAGCGGAATAAACCCATATATTGGCATCGCTTTCCACAATTCTTTTTTTTTGGGAAAGGGCAAGCAGCCCTGCGCCGTAATCTTCAATGGCGTGCTGTGGGAAACCATTATTTTCATTTATCCATTTCGTAGACCACGCAAACATACACCCAGATACTTCTGCCTTCTGCGTTTTAATTTTTACAGACACCTTTATCTGCGTGTTTCTCGTTGGACAGTATTCCCTGGCATTGACAAGTACCACGTTCGAAAGCGGGACATCCAAAATAGTTTGTTTCGCCTTGCCATACATTAACGCTATAGAATCCGGCTCGACCCAATTGTTTGCATCAATATTTATCGCAACCTCATGCGCCTCCCTCCGTGCGATCTCGTTCCCAAGATTCAATGCATTCGCTTTTCCGGCTGAGGGAGTTTCAATAACCAAGAAGCGGATTCTGTCCTGGTGAAACCGATACCCTACGTTCGCTCTTCTCGGGTCGCATGTGGATTCAGACAAGATCACCTCTTCCGGGTGATTGATAAAACCCAATCGGTTCCTAATTATCTCAGAGCTCCGATCGGTTGTTGCATTTAGAACAAAGACCACTTGAATATCAGCATCCGAGGGCAACTCGGATGCAAAGAGCGCCCCCAAAAAGGATGGAAGTGTTCGCTCTTCATTATGAACTGGCACAATAATTGAAAAATGAGAATTCGCTGGCTTTACGTTAGTTAATTTTACCCAATTTTTCCGTTGGAATATGACGCGGGCTTCATCAAAAGTTGGAAGGCTCATCCTTTGGCCCGTTAACTTTGTGATTGCCCCGGTTGCAGCCTCAATTTTTGGCAGACTTACGCGAAGCCATCCATCGGGTTGTTCAAACATCGGATCGACTGGAAAATTTGACATCATGAAATTTTATCTATAAAAGACATCTGGTTTAATCAGGAATTACTTTCTGGTCAGGGTGAGGAGCACGGCGGCCTTTTTTACGCCAAGTCTATGCTGGGCCTAGGCCTAATTGGCACTCCAAATACATACAAAGCGAGGGGTATGCCCGCCAGAGCTATCACAGCAGGGTACACCTCATAATAATCCCGCAACTCATCAACCCAACCAAAGGCGAAACCCAGGCAAACCAACGGGACTACCATCAAAAAGGTGTTTTTGAACAGGGACGGTTTGGCATACCAATCCTTAACGATCAAAACAAATAACATCATCATTAATAAGGGAAAATCATAAACGTCCGGTGGATTCATCAGGAGTCTGATATTTCTTAGGAAATGAATTTCGACACCCGAACCTGGATTCTCTGAGAAATAAAAACGTATACTAGAAGTAATTATTGCAAACGTAATAAACTGTGACAACAAATGTAATGTAAAATGCCGTGAATTATGTTTCCTCCAGAAGGTTAAGGCGTAAACTGCTGTCAATAGAATAGTGGTCTCTTTGTTAATGGTCGCCAATATAAAAACAAAGTAGTACGCCCACCAAACCTGACGTGACATTAGGTAAATTGCGGTTGTGTAGAGAAATAGTAATGGATAATCGTAGCTATATACACCTTCATGATTGGTGTATGTCAGACCATAAAGAGCACAAGCCACTGTAATATTGAAATATAGCGAGGGACCGGAAAGTTGAGCGCGAAGTAAGGCTCGGTACACATAAGCAAAACCTATCAAAGACATGAAATTGATGAGAGCACTAAAAATATTTAGGGCGAAGTCGTTTTCTAAAAGTTGAATCGTTGCGCCAATATTCGTCTGGGCACCCATCCGATCCAATGATACCATTTTCTCTTCAGGGATAAATTGGCTGACAATTCTTATTGTCAAAGGCACCAATTGACGATACACGTACGGTCGATACGCAGTTCCATCAACCTGTCGACCGATTCCAGCAATATCTTCATACCCTGTGGAGGCTGTCAATGCGCCCAGTGTAATAACGACGGCCAGTAAAAGAAAAATACCAAACCAAATTAGTTCGCTCTCCCCCACCCAAGTCAAGACTCGGGAAAGCGTCCGATCGACATGGGTTTGTTCGTTATTCAAATTTCCATCTGCCATTATTCCTCTATGATATTAATTAGAATTTGAGTTCGGGTGATCTTCGAAGGGTTATATACTTATATCAACATTTCAACATATTTCGGGATAAATTGCATCATCCCTCATGATTTATCGTATCAGAATCGTCTCTTCCCGCCAGTGGATTGAATCCTTTTGAAAGGAGATCAATCAAGAAAGACTCCAAAGACGAACGCCTTTCCTCCCATAACCCGAAATCGCTTTTTGCATTTTCCTTCGATTTTCGAATTCCATGGGGATTTGAGATTTGTAAGCCGCAGCGCTTTCCTGCCATGCAGCCAATCCTATTCTTGAAACCATCTTATTCGTAGCCTGCATGGTCTTTTCGATTGTGTCGAAGGAAGACGGAGCATCCAGCAAATATGGAAAGTCAGCATAATACATAAGCGAGTGGTTCAAATTCTCGACCGCCCGCCTGACGATTACATGATCCACATGCCCGCCTATAGCCAGCGGACAAATTAGCGTATCATCGGATTCCAGCCTTTCAGCAAGAGCAGTTGTCATTTTTTCAATGAATTCAACTTCATCCTTATGCGGTGAAACAAAGGTATTATCGGGGTAGAGCCAATTCCCATCCATGCCGCGCCGATATATACAATCAGGAAAGTCAAAGTGGACGCCGCGTGCTCCAAGAGTCGCCACCGCCCTACTATCCTCTTCACGCCGCGATAGTACAGTTTCTTCCGCTGAGCGAAATCCCCATTGAAGGTGAAGTTCCCTGGCAAACAGACTTACCTCATCGGTGATGGGAAGTCCACAGAACATCGTCCAAATCTCCACCTCTTGTCCAGTATGAGCCTGGTCATAAATAAGGCCGCCCAGTGAGAGGACAGCGTCATCAAGGTGGGGAGAAATATAAATCCAACGCATTTTTCCATTAAACCACAATTTTCTTTTCTACCACAAGGCTAAAATATTGCAATTTCCTCCAATTTGGCCCCTTATCGCATATTGTCCAAACTCCCACTATTTTAGGCTGAGCGCAGAGTGATTATCAATTTAGATTGTCTTTGACATCCGCTCCCGAAAAAAAAGTAATGACATCCACCGGATTTGTTCCCTATAACAAAAATACAACTTTGCCCTGCCACCATTGGATTATGATAACAATTCGGTTTTCCCTCTGCCAAGCACACTCACTACGTAAATGATTTTCCTGTATTCACATTTACCCTTAAATGGTCGCATTTAGGTTTATAATTATTTTTTTGTAAAACACAACTCCAAACACGCCACTCATAAAGTTCCACCTGAAAGAATATTTAAGGTACAGCGCGCAACCTTCCGAAATTTTCCAAGATGACATATATACACTTTGGAGGAAGCTATGTTTTCAATTTTAGATTTCACAAATGAGCGTTTTAATAAAATCAGACTGATAAGCCTTCTATTTCTCGCCTTTATCGTCCGCATGGCTGCAATATTCCTCGCGGGCGATACCCAATTAGATCACGAGTATGCAACATTGGTTCCAAATCTTTTAAACGGCAGGGGATTTTCATATTACTCTGTTACGCAAACCGGCTTGGTGACCAACGAATATATCTTAGACCCTAAAATAGTACTGCCAACTGCATTCAAACCCCCCATTTACTCGTTACTGATCGCGGGCTTGGGGCTGTTGTTTGGTATCGACTCAACAGGGATTCTAATTATTGAAATCCTACAAGCGGGTCTGGGGGCATATACCTGCTTATTAATATACGAAATTGCAAAGATCAAGTTCAACCTCCAGACTGCGGTCTGGTCATTTTTAATAGCCGGAGTTTTCCCCCTTCTCGCCTATACTTCTGCACAGATTTCCGATGCTACTTTGCAGATTTTCTTACGAGTTTTCTTCTTCTGGCTGTTGTTCAAACTGGAAATCCAACCGGAATCAAAAAAATTGACCGTTCTGGCCAGCTTGAGTCTGGGAATATTAATTACTGCAAGAACAGAAATGTTGCTTTATATACCCTTTATAGCTTTATGGATGATCTGGGTCTTTAAAGATAAGTGGTTGAGATTGTTTGCACAGATAATGACCCTTTCAATCTTAATTGTTGCACCCTGGGTTATTCGAAATTATATTCAATTCAATGTTATAACACTAAATACTTCAGGTGGCCTGAACCTTTGGGAAGGACAAAATGAACAAGCCAAGGGAATACCTTCCTGGTACACAGATCCATCGGCAGAACTTTCAGAAGCCGCAACAACCCGGGTAGAAAACCTCGCCCATACAAGAGACTATGAGATCAAATTGGACGAAATCTATTACGATGAAGCGAAGGAATTCATACGGTCGCATCCTGATCAAGCTCTAAAACTTGCGCTTAGAAAGTTTGTATATTACTGGCTAGAAATATATCCGGGAATAAATTTTATTTACACGAACGCCGATTCTCCTTTTTATTGGCTGCCCTGGCTCCTTATTCTCCCGTTTTTTATAACCGGGTTAATTCTAAACCTAAAATCCTTCCGTCAGCATTTTTTATTTTACACAAGCTTTTTGTTAAGCACCTTGACCGTAATGATTTTCTTCGTACTCCCAAAGTATATTGTATTTGTGATCCCCTGGGTTTTTATTTTTGCCGCATCGTCAATATCCTTGATTGCAGGCAAGATTAGCCGGAAAGTATTTGGCCGATCAACCCCAATAAACGCATAAACTCCCAATGCGAAAAGATCCGCCTGAGTATCAGGATTAATAATTCGTCAACTCCACACAGATATTTATAGGTAAAAATCATAAATGCCAAAATCAAATAAAGTGAAAATATTAATAATATTTGGACTTTTGTTTACCGCCGGACTGAGCGCCACAATTATCTTTTCCAAGGGGTTATGGGTGAGTCAAACGGGAAGCGGTAACTGTTCATCGCCCTTCAGGCCCTGCACAATGACAAATGCCATGAACAAAGTTCAGCCTGGGGAAACCATTCACATTATGGGAACAATCACAACACCCTTCATTTTCAGTAAAAGCGGAGCGGAAGACGCTCCTATTATTATTACAGGCGGGGTGGTCGATGCATTCGGAACTGAAGATCAAAATGCTATTCATATTACCGGATCATGGATTGTTGTTGACAATGTAGAAATCATGCATGGGTTTGATTATGGAATTCGCGTTAACGGGGATTATGTAATCATCAAAAATTCGAAAATTCACAATAATGTTACCAACCCCCGGTACCGCTTGGCAAATGGAAAATGCGACAACACCCGCGAGGGGGGATGGGGCAGTGGGCACAGGCACTATATCGGAGCCGACTTCGGGCAAATGGTAAACAATGAAGTTTACAACAACTGTGGCGAAGGAATAACAGCGCTACAGGCAAAAGGGCTGCAAATTATCGGAAACTATGTCCATGACAATTTCAGCGTTGGAATTTATATTGATTCGTCCCAAGATATCTATATTTCCGATAACATCGCCCGAGCAGACGACCCCAATTATTACCGCAACAACCGACCCATGCGCGGTATTTCCTTAGGAGAGGAACAATATGATTGGGCGGAATTTGTCCAGATCAGAAATATTATGATAGACAACAACCTGTTGGAAAATGTGGGTGGAATTTCATTTTACTCTGAAGTTCCAGATGCACACCTAGAATATATAATTGTTTCAAATAATACATTTCGGGATGTTACAAATCCACCAATTTACTTTCCGGATTTGCCTGGAAATATTGGAATTGTAATCGAGAACAATACGATAATTTCATCTGGTACAACACCAACTGCCACAAAGTAAGAGCGGGCTCCTGATAGAAAGATGGGTTATCTTTGCAGCATATCCTTTATTCAGTCTGGCAAACTATTTGTTTATGATTTGAGATCGCTGTTCTTTTCAGAAAAATCCCAATAAACAAAAAGGGCCAGGAAAATAAACAAAAATTCATAGTTACTTTCCTTGATTTCCTGAACAGCCTGAACGAATGGGACAAGTTTCGAGGTGTAGCTTGAGATGAAGATTCTCTTTGCCAAGTCAGCCAAAATATAGTTACCAAGGAACAACACCCCAATCCCCCAGTGAACGACAGGCATCCAAGTTGATACAACTCTTCGAAACCGATCAAACAAAAGACTGCCAAACGGTACTAATACTGCAAAACCTAACCAGAATATTGAAAAAATGTTGTCGGCTTTAAGTAAGGTGCTGTTTTCAAAAACCGCAAGATTGTGGACATTAAGCTCACCCTGGACATTTTCCTCCACCAGATTTGTCGGCGTGCTAATCCCAAAAATTCTCTGCCCCCAACTTATTTCTTCACCCCCACCAAAAAAGTAAAGCAAGGCCAAGCTCAAATACACAAGCTGTTTTCCCCAAAAAACCTTTTGTTTCCTGTGTACCTTCCGCAGAAGAAAAAAAGTGTAAAAGGATACACTTGATGCAATAAATAAGGAAATCGCCCCAACATTCTCGAAATAATGGTCTTCATCGAAGAGCAACTCCGCTGCCCGCTCCCCGAAAAAGAGGGTCAAATACCCAATAAGGAAATAAACACCCAGAGCGATGTAAAACCCCGGCTTCGAAAATAGTTTTGTATTAAACATTTATGTGCCTCGTCCGAATAAAATCAAAAATTGAACAAACAGGTTTTAGTGAGCGCCACGTTGCTTGAAAACCGCGGTCATTGTCCTGTATAAGATGCAAATATCAAACCACAAACCGGCCCGCTCAATATACATAATATCGAGGCGTAATCGATCATCGAACTCGAGCTGCGCCCGTCCAATAATCTGCCACAATCCTGTTAAGCCGGGTGTAACATCCAAACGTTCGGTATGCCACAGTTTATAGGTTTCTGACCCAAAAGATGTTGGACGTGGGCCAACCAAACTCATTTCACCCTTGAAAACATTAAATAATTGGGGGATTTCGTCAAGACTTGTTTTGCGTAAAAATCTTCCGATCTTTGTGACGCGCGGATCGTTGGTAATCTTAAAATCCGGCCACTGCAACTCATTCAAGTGCGTATACTTAATCTTTAATTCCTCTGCATTTGGAAGCATTGATCTAAATTTAAACATGCGAAAGCGCTTTCCGCCCCTCCCTGTGCGTAATTGGGTGAACAACGCAGGCGCGCCAGGGGAGGTGAATCGAATAACCATTGCGATTATTAACATCAGAGGCACCCAGGCCGGGGATGAAAAAATCACAAGCGTTATGTCAAACAGACGCTTGACAAACAAATACGCACTTCCTGTGATCAATCGTTTCGCTGGGTCAAATTTCCTAATCCACTCATCTTCAACAAATCGAGGGGGGTGGGATACGGGGAGACTAGTCATTGTTTTCTTTTGTGCCCAGGTTTTCGATCACGATTTTGTCATTTGTGTGGCTGGAAAGCCGCCTGCGTGCAGTTTGCAACAAATCATCAAATGTCAGAGCCTCATCAGGAAACGCCGCGCTTCCCCAATTAATTTCTGTATTGAGACTCTCATCCACCGCTGCGGAAATTCGTTCCGCAAGGTTGGTAGCATTGTTGGTGTCGGTTTCCGGACATAAGAGAACAAACTGCCCATCCTTGTCGCGAAGAACGATATCCGTGTTCCTAGCAAGATCGCTTAAAATCTGGCTGATTTTGGCAATTGTAAATCTTTCCAACATGTCAATTTCAAGCGGTTCGTGTCCCTTCCAGGTTCTCCTGTTCCTTTGTCTGTTCAAACGGAATGTCAAAATTGAGAGGGGGTGGTGGTAGCGTCTGCTGCGGGCAATCTCGGCAGCGATCAAATCACGGGCATCTTTTATATCGCGTGCCCGGTTTGGATACGCGCTCGAGGACAATCCTTCAAGCGTTCTGTCCATCTGCCCGATCCTCTTGCCTACATCGTATGCAAGCCCAGCCGAGATCGCCACCAACAACAGTTGTATCACCTGAACCTGAATAGGCCGATCGTTACCAAAGTAAAACGCCCACGCCAGAATATAGACGATCATCCAGAAAAGGATAACAGTGTAGTAGGAAATTTTAACACCCTGACGGATCAAATTACCGGTAATCATAAGTTCCGAAAATACGATTATCGCAACAAGGACAAAGAATGCCGGGCTGAAGTCAATGACGCTTGACTGAAATGTGTCAACATTGGCAATCCCAAGCACAAGGGTTACATATGAGACCAAAATCGTTATTGAAATTTTTAATTCACTCATAAAGAGCACAACCTGCAAAATTGCAACCGAATATGTTGACTGGTACCCACGTAGGGGGAATTAGCCAAATAGCTGATTCATTCAGATTGAGAAATTTCAGAATATTCATTTCAATTTGTTCGGGTATCGACTCTGGTAATAAATGTGAAGGCGGATAGGTGTAATAAACTTACACAACTTGCGGGTTTTTTCTTCAACAAGCCTTAAGTAGCCTTAGGGCGACGCAAATGAGTATTCAACCAACTGAGGAAAGTTATGAATCAAGATACAATTTTAACATGAAAACAATAATTCATCCGATTTATTTCATTTTGGGCTCAAAAAACCGGGCTCGACGCCAATCCCTGCAAAAAAGAGAATAATGACAAAATGTAAGAACCCGTTTGGGAAATCCATCTGACCTCTGGCAATGCACTTCAATTCCCGCCCAACCCTTAATTTAGGAGATCCCCTTGAGCGACCTATGCAACAAAACCCCGTCGCAGATCGTAATGTACACAACTGAATCCTGCCCGGACTGCCTGCGGGCAAAGGCATTCTTCGAAGCAGAACGGATCGATTACCTAAAGGTTGGTCTGGAAAACAACCCGGAGGCGACTGATTTTGTGATAGCGATAAATAATGGATACAGAAGCGTGCCCACCATTATCTTTCCCGGGGGAACTATTCTTGTGGAGCCAAGCTGGGAAGAGCTGAAAATTGCCGCTGGCAAGGCCAACTCTTCCAAATTAACAGGATCACAATAATCACAGAGGAGCCCACCCCGCATTTCTTTACCTCTCAATTCATAGGTGTATAATGGAAAAATGAAGAGGTTAATCTTTTTTCTATTCCTCGCATCGCTGCTTGCCTCCTGTGACATCTGGGGCGTGGCTCCTCAACCTTTCCCGGTCTGGACGGCAAACCCAACCCAAACACCCGGCATTGTTACAGCCACCCCTTTCATCATCCCGCCTCCGATCTTTGTAAGCACCGACACGCCCTTCTCCAACGTCACGGTCATTTCGCCCGTAACTCCTGTTAATACAGCTACATCAACCCCAACACCTACGATTACTCCCGCCCTGCCAACAGAGACATTTACCTCAGCACCAGTACAATCCGTTGCATTGGTAATCCTTGGATGCAACACAAGCTTTGACATAACCCACGGCATGGGGGAAGTGACCAACGCCTATGTAACCGTAAAAAACACGGGCACCATCGACCTGCCCAACACCTGCGCCCTGCTCCGTGCCATAGACGAAGACCGTGAGCACCCGGATAAGAAGGTTTGCGTCCTTAACCTCCCCGCGCAGAGACAGGTTAACCTAAAATTAACTGTAGACTCGCAATATAAAGTGGATACGATCATTCAAGTAGACATCACATCGAATGAGATCATTCTACACCGGCTCGACAGGCAATCCTGCAGGGATATCAGCCTCTTTGGCGGCGCCCCCTCCGACCTGGGCGAAATCAAACCCATTACACCCTGAAATTGACTTGTATCCATAAAATAGCCCTTCCAATATGCCGCAGGTTTAACCGCGGCATTTCCATGACATAAATCGAATTTCACCAACCCAAGTGGTTTTTAAATCAAAAAATGCTATAATTCAAATATGGCACTCCCCCAACCAGAACAACAAACCCAGCCTTCCCAGCAGCTTACGCCCGAACAAAAAGCCGAGTTGCATGAACAAGAACGCCGCCAGAAAACGCTCGTCACGAGCGTGATTGCCGGAATCATCTTGATCGTTGCCCTCCTGGGTGTGGCCATCTACTTCTTGATGCAGCCCAGCGCCCCAACAGATAAGATCCGCGACGTATTCATCATCGTGGTTGCCCTTGAGTCGCTCGTCATTGGGGTCGCATTGATCGTGCTAATCGTTCAGTTGGCCAGCCTCATCAACCTCCTGCAAAACGAAGTACGCCCCATCCTCCACGCCACAAGCGAGACGGTTAACACCCTGCGCGGCACCGCTGAATTCCTCGGCGAAAATGTAGTGGAACCCGTCATCAAACTCAACGGGTATTTGGCCGGATTAAAGCGTATGTTAGAATTGCTGGGAGTAAAGCCAAAATAAATAAAGACCCCGATGATCCTGGTATCTTCTGGGTCTCCCAACTAAAACAAAAAGGAGAAATACCATGTCTGACCGTGATGAATTTGGAGCCTTTCTCGTAGGATTTGTCGTCGGCGGCCTTACCGGTGCCGTTGTTGCCCTGCTCTTTGCCCCCCAATCGGGCGAGGAGACCCGAGCATTGATCAAGGATAAATCGATCGAATTGCGCGATCGCGCATCGCAATCTGCGGAAGAAATGCTCGCCCGAGCAGAAGCTGCTGCCTCGGAGGCGCGTACCCGCGCCGAGGAACTTACGAAGGAAGCCCGCCACCGAGCCGAAGAGCTCGCCCGCGAAGTCCGTGAACGCGGCAAGAGCGCGATTGACGCCGTGCGCAAGACCAAGAAGGACGGCGGAGAAGCCACCCCCGCATAACGCAAGAGACATATGGATAGGGTTTGACGCACAGTCAAACCCTTTTTTTATGAAACTAGTCCAGCGCTTCATGCGCTTCTTCTTCCACCTGCTCTACCATCCATTTGCTTTCACCTACGACCTCGTCGCTGCAGTCGTCTCGTTCGGCAATTGGAAGGACTGGGTTTTTAGCATTCTCCCTTTTATCGAAGGGACTCGCATCCTCGAACTGGGCCATGGTCCCGGACATTTGCAGCGCCTCTTACACGACCGGGGGCTGTCCCCGGTTGCGATAGACGAGTCCCCGCAAATGGGTGGAGTTGCCAAACGCCGACTTGGCAACTCTCGAAAACTTGCGCGCGCCCTGGCAGAGCAATTACCGTTTTCGGAAAAATCCTTCGACACCATCATCTCAACATTTCCAACCTCCTACATCTTCCAGGAACAAACGCTCTCTGAGGTAAAGCGGTGCCTTTCGGACAGCGGCAGGCTTATCGTCCTGCCTGTGGCGTTCCCGGCCAGCGGATTCCTCAGATGGCTGTATAAAGTCACAGGCGAGATTCCATCCGAACTCACAGAGTCCCTTAAGACGAGACTGCAACAACCATTTCTGGAAGCAGATTTTAGAGTTATAGTTGAAACAGTTGAAGTAAAATCGAGCAAATTGTTAATTGTCATTGCGGCGAAGAATTGAAAGGAAATTCAAATGCTAAAAAAATTACGCGAACCCGTTAACAGCCTTACCCATTGGGCTGGCGCCATTCTTGGTCTTGCGGGATTGATCGCCCTTTTGATCGTCGGCTGGGGCACGCCGGCCAAAGTCATTTCGCTGGCCGTTTACGGCCTGAGCCTGATCTTTTTATTTTCCGCGAGCGCCACTTATCACATGGTGCGCGTGAAAGATAAAGTGTTGGAAATTTTTCGTAAAGTAGACCATGCCGCCATCTTCGTTTTAATCGCGGGAACCTATACTCCGTTTTGCGTCAACGCCTTCAGCGGGTTTTGGAAATGGGGCATGTTAACCATCATCTGGTCGCTGGCAGTGATCGGCATCGTGGTAAAAATTTATTATATCGGTGCGCCCCGCTGGTTGAATGCGGGCATCTATGTGCTAATGGGCTGGATCAGCGTTATCGCTGCCGGGCAAATGCTGGCCGCCCTGCCCACCTGGGTGTTCATTTGGTTGATCGCAGGCGGTGTGGTTTATACCCTCGGCGCTGTGGTATATGCCACAAAAATATTCAACTTCAAACCCGGAGTGTTCGGTTTCCACGAAGTCTGGCACATCTTCGTCCTGCTCGCCGCTTGTGCTCATTTTGTGGCGGTGATGGGTGTGGCAATCCATTAGTCCAGCACAAAATTTATGCGTCTCTTTGAAGCTCTGATTCCAGTCCTGCTGACAGGCTATTTGGCATGGCCTCATCCGCGCCCGATGTTGGTACGGCTGCTGCCGGCGTTTGCATTGGTTGCGACCCTGATACATTTTATAGTGGAGGGGTATCGCTGGCAGATGATTCCGCTCTACATGCTTGCCCCCTTGCTCGCAATCAGCAGTTTAACAAAGATTACATCTGCAACGGATTGGAAATCCCTCGCCTCTTACTTGACCTTGATCCTGGTAGCCCTTTCAACGGCACTTCCCATCCTTCTGCCTATTCCGAAAATCCCCACACCGGGCGGACCATTTCAGGTGGGCACGTCCATTTACGAACTGAACGATACCTCACGCAGAGAGTTGTATTCCGGTAAAGATGAATCGCGCCGATTCATGATTCAAGCCTGGTATCCCGCTGAAATAAAACCGACGGACGAGCGGGCTCCCTGGATGGCAAACGCGGAAATATATGCACCCGCCATCGCCACTTACATCAACCTGCCCTCTTTTTTCCTCGACCATCTTGCCCTTGTAAATATACCGGCATATACAAATGCACAACCTGCTGTAAGCCCGCAAGGCGGATTTCCGGTAATATTGTTTTCACATGGCTGGAATGGATTCAACGCGCAAAATGCAGGCCAGGCGCTGGAAATGGCCAGTCATGGCTATGTGGTGGTCGGCATTCAGCATACATATGGCGCCGTTCTAACAGTTTTCCCAAACGGAACAATTGCCCCCAACAACCCAAACGCCCTGCCCGAAGATGCGAACGACCCCAATTATGAGGTGGTAGCCCGCAAGCTGGTAGATCAATGGGCGGGGGATATGTCCTTCGTGCTCGACCAATTGTCAGATTGGGATAAGGAAGCGGAGAATCCTTTCTTCCAAAAATTGGATCTCGAGCGCGTCGGAGTGTATGGTCATTCCACAGGCGGAGGTGCGGCCATCCAATTCTGCGGCACAGATCCGCGCTGCAAGGCTGTGCTCGGCATGGATCCGTTCATGCGCCCTGTCTCTGCGGAGGTTATCGAAAGCGGCATTCCGCAGCCGTCATTTTTTATGTTCAGCCAAAGCTGGGCAAGCCTCGCTGAAAGCAAAAACAACCAGCTCTTTAACCAGTTTTATCCCGAGGTTTCAAACAGCAAAGGCGCCATCTTCATCGAAGGCACAAAGCATTACGATTTCAGCGACCTGCCCTTGCTTTCACCCATCGCTCCCCAGCTTGGTTTGAAAGGTCCGTTGAGCGGGGAGCTCGTCACAACGATCGTAGATTCATATCTGCTCGAATTCTTCGAGATGGAATTAAATAATAAACCTTCCGCCCTGTTTGACGGAGACTTCTCAGCGTTTCAGGAAGTGAAAATACGGAAATGAATAATCAAAACAAACGAAAAACATCGACAGTGTTCCTGATTTTGGGAATGGTATTTCTGATAATTGGAGTTTCTACCGATAATGTTGTCTTCAGCTGGGCAGCGATCGCATTTGTGCTGATCTCACTCTTTCTGGGCGGGCGTTGGATGAGACCGAGAAAGAAATAAAGCAACTAAATAGTAGGCAACCAAATTTGAAAAAGGAGCCAAGATAGTTACCAGAAGCTGCCTTCTTATATGCATAATTGCCTCTGTATTCATCTTAACAGGATGTACCAACAGCGTTTCGAGCCAGCCTTCATCAACCGAAACACCGATTGAATCTCTAACAGATCAATCTTCCATTCCCACAATTACAGAAATCCCCACCACAATACCAACAACATCCAATATTTTACTTATCGATGAATTCGATGTTCAAAGCATTGAATTCGAATCGGCATCGGATAATATCGGCACTGTTGAAACAAGGGATGGAGTTTATGTGGTGCGTTCATTGACCCTTGAGCGCTGGCGCTGGGGTCGATCCACATCCCAATTTGACAACGTAGTAATCGACTTCGATGTGATCCTGATCAGCGGACCCTCAAATAACAATGCCGGGTTCGGGGTGATCTGCCGCCTGTCGCAACGGCCAGACGCCTCGGTGGACGGTTATATGCTGGCAATCAGCGGAGATGGGTTTTACACCATCCGCAGTGTGACGGCCAGTTCGATGAGTCCGCTGGTGGATTGGTCCTACTCGGATGCAGTGAAACAAGGCAACCAGCTTAACAAAGTCCGTGCCACCTGCAATGGGACCGAATTGAAACTGGAAGTAAATGGACAACTTCTTGGATCTGCAAGTACGATTGCCAATGGGGCAACTTCTGGCGCGGTAGCCTTCGCGGCAACCTCCTTCGAAGTCGCTGAACCAATTGCCGAAATCCATTTCGACAACTTGATCGTTACAAAACCGTAATTTGTCCACTTCCAAAACGGCAACATAAAAGAGAGAGTCCGCGATTGGCGCGGACTCTCTCTTTTATGTCTCAGATCTCATCCTGTGCCTGAGAAATGCAGCACTGAATATTCTTTCAAAGAAGGCCTTATATCCATCTTTATCATACAGGATCATATAATCCGCAGGGCCGTATTCCTTGGGTTGCAGCATAATGGCAGGATTCGGGTTGATTTCAAGAATGAATAATTCACCCTTTTCATTCATACGGATGTCACAGCGGCCATAACCAGAGATGCCCATGGCAAGAAACATGCGCCTGCCGGTATCTTGCAGGCGGGCAATCAGGTGCGGATCGGTCACTTCCTTGAAATCGAAGGGCACATCGTAATTCCATTTTATGTCGGTATGCCAGAATTCTTCATCGGGAGGGAAGACCAGCTCCGCAGGTGGATACACAAAGGGATGGCTCAAATCTTCAGCATTCTCCACCACCAGCACATTGAATTCCTTGCCGATAATAAACTCCTCCATCCGCGCTGCGCCAAACTCCGAGCAAATACGATCAACCTGGGCCAGGACCTGCTCGTGGGTATCCGCACGCGATTCCTTGATCATACCCATGCTGCCATAGCTCTTGGGGTGCTTGACCATGATGGGAAAACGCAGATTCTTAACCAGCTTCTCCGCCTCCTCCGCATTCCTGACCTGATATCCTTTCGCGAATCCAATGCCATTTGCATCTGCAACAGTTTGCATCTCCTCGCGGGCCGGGTCGAAGCAATTGGAGTCCGCCCCTGTGAAAGGAAGTTTAAGCTTCTCCAGGGCATCCACCACTTCGATGGCCTGATACCCCCATTCATCATCCTCTTCGTCTTCAAACTCATAGCCTTCACAGACATTCAGATAGAGGTCAAATTTATTACTCTCGGCCAGCGAGCGGATCTTTTCCAACACGGGCGCGGTCAAGGTCACCAATTCCCATTCGTAGCCTATTAAAAATGGAGAGGGGTCAAAATCGGCAAGCATTTCATCGGAAAGGACACAAACACGCATTCGGTCTCCTGTTCCCGTTCTTAGCGGGTTGAAATTAAGACTGCCGCCCATTGGGCTCGTCAACTTAGTTTGTGATTATCACCCAAAACCCCGGCATTGCACCAATCTTTAAGAAATAAGAGCAGGGGATGCCTGCTCTTATCTGGTCTCCGTCACTTTGCGAATGCTGCGCGGATGTTCTGTGTCATATCCTTTTGCCAGGGTAAGGTGATATGCAAACAACTGGGCGGGGAGAATACTCACCAAAGGCGAAAGCCATTCGGGCACATCCACAGGAATCGTCAATGGCACCTGGGCAAGGGAGAGCGCCCTCTTGTCATTCGAGATGACCACCAACTCGGCGGAAATATCATCCTTCAGACGCTTGAGCATTTGCAGCATCGAATCAAACACCTTTCCTTTGGGTGCCACTGCAAAAACGGGATAGCCGCTTTCCACCATGGCAATCGGTCCGTGTGCAAAATCAGCAGAGGAATACGGCTCAGCAATAATATAAGTTAATTCCTTTAATTTCAAAGCCCATTCAAAGGCAGTGGCATAGTTGAATCCACGCCCAAGCACAATGGTCTGTTTCATGTAACGATAACGCTGTGCCACTTGTGAAATAAAAGCATCCTGTTTTAAAGTTTGCTTCATCCAGCCTGGGAGTTTATGCAGTTCATTCCAATATTTTTTATTACCAGTCATCGCCGCGGAAAGCATCGCAACAGACATTAATTCGGTAGTATAGGTTTTGGTGGCCGCAACTGCTTTTTCTGCACCCGCTTGAATATCAAGCACAAAATCCGAGATGTTCGCAAGGTCAGAGTTTGGCTCATTCGTAATGGCAAGCGTCGCGCACCCCTGCCGCTTCCCCTCCTCCAACACACTGACAATATCAGGAGATTTTCCAGATTGTGAAATACCGACCACCAGGGCATTTTTCAATTTCGGCGGTTGTTTGTAATAGGTGAACAGGGATGGTGTTGCCAGTGCAAGCGGCAATCCATTTAATGCGCCCAGCAAATAATTAGCGTACCGGCCCGCGTTATCTGATGTCCCGCGCGCCGCGAGGAACACATACTGGATATCCCGCTTTTGAATTTCAGCGGCGATCTTTTCCACAGTCTTCTTTTGGGAAGACAGCAAAGACTTGATGCGTTCGGGTTGCTCGCTAATTTCAGAATATAGAGTCATGGCCTAGTACGTTCCGATCTCGTCGGCAAGTGGAGCAAACAACTCGATCTTCCACGGCTCCACACGCGGTGCGATGGAACATGCTGAACTGAGAATATATCCGCCGCCTGGTTTACCAATCTGAATACGCTCGGTTGCTTCGGCGATCACTTCCTCTTTCGTGGTGTATTCCAAGATCGAAACAGAATTCATATTTCCCTTAAGAAAGAGGCGTTGCCCCACTCCCTGCTTGGCATCAGCCAATTCCACATTCCCCAACGGATGCGGGTCAAGCGTATCAATTCCCATCGTGCCCGTTTGCTCCATCAACCCCAGCCTGTCACCGATCTTTCCGCAAGTGTGTGTATACACGGGAATGTTGAATACCTTCACTGCCTCTGCAACTTTCTTTTCATAAGGAAGAACATATTCGGCATACATCTTCGGGGAGATAAATCCGCCGCCTGCAAATGCGGATGAGATCAAGACCGCATCCACCCCCGCTTTGGCTTGCGCAATCGCCCAGGCAATCGTCGCATCTGCAAGTCTCTCCAGCAACGCCTGAACCTTTTCCTTGTTCTTCACCAAACCGATGATGGCGTTCTGGTAGCCGATCAATTCAAGATAATGCGTGAAGGGAGAGAACACTTCGCCGTGTACGGAAATCTCACCATTCGTCTTCGCCCGCACAAGGTTGATGGTATCCAAAAAATAATCAGGGACCTCGCTCATCGGGCCGAGGTCTTTTTTATCTGCGATCCAGGGGATGTGATACGTATTCCAAACATAACCTGGGTATTGGTCGATCATTTCGAGATGATCTGGGTCGAGTGTTTTCAAGTCTGCGCGTGGCTGCAATTCGGGGTGGGCGGGATACACATATTGAGCGTTGTCATCCCACGGAATAAGAGTGACATGCCCATTGCGCCAGGTGACCACTTCACCTTTTTTAGTTTTCTCCACTTTTTGAATCAGATTCAACACATCCCGTGGGCGGCCTGGCAGGTTGATTAAAATACCGTCGAAACGATAGCGCCTTTGCATCGTAACCAGCGCTTCGGCAAAGCCTTCACTGGTAAACCAAATTTCATGCGGAGCAAGTCCCGCATTCAAAAAATAATGTCCAAGAGCCAGTTGAGACATGACAGGAACCCGATCTGGTTCCTTGTGCTGCATTGCCAGGGCAACGCGTTCACGTCCATTCATTCGTTATCCTTTCACAGCACCAGCAGTTAACCCCTTGATAAATTCACGGGCCAGCAGCACATACAAAATCAACAACGGCACTGCCGCCAGAGAAAGCACTGCGAGCGCGCGCGTCCAGTCGGTGCGGTATTGACCAAATAATAGGGAAACACCCAAAGCCACAGTCCGCGACTCTTCAGAGCGGATGAAAACCAGCGGGAACCAGAAGTCATTCCAGATTTTGATCATATTGAAGATGGCAACTGTGGCAAGCGCAGGGCGCATCAACGGCAGGACGATCCTGCTGTAAATTTGCCACTCGGAAGCACCATCCACTTTTGCGGCATCGAACATTTCACCAGGCAATTCTTTGATGAACGCCGTCAGTACGAAGGTAGCTATCGGTATGCCCATCGCCACATAGACGGGGATCAGGCTCCAGATGGTGTCCTGCAAGTTCAGGGCTTTGATCAGGCGCACCAGGTCAATCGTCCCCAGACGGATGGGGATCATTAATCCCGCAATGAAGAAAACATACAGAAAATTCGCCACAGGAGATTTCCACTTTGCCAGCGCGTAGGCTGCCATCGAACCGACGAGCAGAATAAAGGTCAAAGAGAGAACCGTGACGATGAGTGAGTTGGTGAAATACAAGTCAAAACGGCCCGTTTTCCACGCCGCGATATATCCATCAAAGGTGAAGTCCTTTGGAAAACCGAATGGGTCCTTAAAAATTTCCTTTTGCGGCTTGAAGGAATTGATGATCAATGTCCACAGCGGGAAGAGCACGATTACCGACCAGATGGTCAGCAGAATATAGGTAAGCACCTGGTTGAGTTTTTGTCTTCGCATGGTTTATTTTCCCGATCTATGCTTCTTCCGCCAATTGTCGGCGGGACAAATACAGCCAGAACAATACGCCAGCCATCAAAATCAAGAATGTGACCGTGGCAATTGCCGCACCCATGCCCATATTTGGAATACCAACGGGGTGCTCCCCCGCAATGCCAGTTCGGTAGAAGAGGGTGGCCAGCAGATCTGTGGAATAAGATGGCTCACCCCTTGCTCCTGCCATCGCGTAAATGACATCGAAGGCATTGAAATTGTCCACAAAGGTCAAAATCGAAACGATACCGATTATGGGCTTCAATAACGGGAATTTGATTCTCCAAAAAATATCCCATTCTGAAGCTCCATCGATGCGGGCCGCTTCCAGCAATTCGTCTGAAATTCCCATCAACCCCGCCAGAAACATCACTGTTGGCATTCCCACCCACTGCCAACTGGATACCAATGAAATAATGGGCAACGCCAGGTTTTCCCGGCCCAGCCAGGGCAGCGCCCATTGCCTCAAATCCATTGCGACAAGAATTTTATTCACCGCCCCCCAGTTCGGATTCAGGATCAACGTCCAAAGAAAGCCAGTAACCAGAACGGATAAAGTGGCAGGCGTAAAAATGATCGTGCGGAAAAAATTCCTGCCCTTAAAATCAGAAGATAATAAGTTCGCGAACAACAACCCCAGGCTGTTTTGCACCACCATATGAATGGCAAAAAAGATGAATGTATGCCGAACTGCACCAAAAAACTTTCCCCGCCAGAGCTGGTTGGTAAACAGGTCAATGTAATTCTGAAAGCCGACAAAGGTTGTTGGTGTATAGCCTTCCCCCTGATACAAACTAAGACGCAATGAGTCGAAGAGGGGCACTGCCATGAAGGTCAGGTAAATGAGCAGGGCTGGAAGCAGGAACAGCACCCAGGTGATCTTGCGGCGATTCTCGTTACTGAATAATCCCTCCCTTCTTTTTGCTGAAGACATCGTCTGGCTCATCATCTCTCCTCTTGTAAGTTGGCAGGGATGGTTTCCCATCCCTGCCAATAGATTTCAGCGAACTAGGGCGCGCAGCCTGCGGCAGGTTCATACCAGGCGGCTAAATCAGAGTTGAACGCGTCGGCAGCTTCCTGAGGAGTCTTCTCGCCCTTCAAAACAGCGATCACGTTGTTGTTGAGAGAGGTATAGGCATCCACGTTGCCGGAGGGGGCAGCAAGCAGTTTTTCCCAAACGAAGCGGATATCCACACCCTTGGCGGCGTCGTTGAAAGCCATGAAGTCGGCAGCAATCGGGTCACTCAAAGTAGGAACATCCTTGGTCAGCGGGAAGAAGCCAGGCAGGTTGTTGCCGAGCAGTTCGGCAAAGGTCGGGGATTCAAGCCATTCGAGGAAGGTCATCGCGGCTTCGAGGTTGGGGGAGGCGGCATTTGCGCCGATGGCGGCATCCACGTGGAAGGTCACATATTGATCTTTGCCTTCGAGAGCGGGCGGATAGAAAACGCCCCATTCGAAGTCAGTGGCGTCCTTCTCGAAGGGTCCAATGCTCCAGGAACCATCGAGCATCATCGCAGCCTGACCCTGCGCGAACAGTTGGGCAGAGTCGTAGTAGCTGGTGGCTTCAAAGCCTGTCGGCAGGAAGGGCTGCATGTCGGCAATCTGCTGGAAGGAGGCAACCATTTCCTCGCTGTTGAAGCAGCGTTCGCCGTTCAAATAAGCCATGCGACCTTCGTAGCCGCCGATGTTGCTGGGGATGAACTGCATCATCACAACTTCGTTGATGTCCCAAGCGTCCTTGGTGCCGTTGGCGAAGGGAATGATGCCAGCGTCCAAAAGGGTTTGCGAGGCAGTCATCAACTCTTCCCATGTGGTGGGGATTTCGATGCCATTCGCAGCGAAGATATCCTTATTGTAGTAAATACCATGTGAAACTGCAATGATCGGCACAGCATAGGATTCACCATCTTCGGTTGACCACGGAGCGCGGGAGCCATCGCTGAAGGTGTCGGTAATGCCAGGCAGGTCTTTTAGGGAAGCGACGTAGCCAGCATCGAACAGTTCACGTCCAGTGGCAAAGGAGCGGACGAAATACAGATCGGGACCCGTACCAGTTTCGAGCTGGGTGCGAAGCGTCGCATTGTAATCAGGAGGATTGGTGGGGTCGAACTTCACGGTGATGTTGGGATACTCCTCATGGAAGGCAGCGGTGATCACTTCCCATGCGGCAACATCGTCAACACGCCAGGAACCCAGGGTAAGGGTGATCTCTTCAGCAGTGGGAGCTTCTGTGGCAGCTGGGGCCTCGGTGGCAGCAGCAGGAGCCTCAGTCGCAACAGCGGGCGCCTCAGTTGCGGGAGTGCCGCAAGCAGAAAGCAAGAGGCTGGCCAAAATCAAAACGGACAACATAACGAACAGTTTATTCTTCATCTTTCTTCTCCTTTTAGTTTTGAAAACATTTTGAAGCAAAAACTCGATGCAGGAATGATTGACTTGATCAACCTCCTTTCTGCTGGATAATGAAAAATCCAGGAAATTGTTAACTCATCCTGCCAATACGTTCGTTTACATCCTGTGCAAAGCGTTGGATAAACTCCTGCGTGAACTGGGCGGGATTTTTCCCGGCATCGTTCATCAAGGGAGTCATATCCATCGCGTAAGACAGCCCGGTCGTGGCGTCCACACCATGCGACTCAAAGTACGTGGCATTGGCACGGCGGCGCCCCATCGAAGCAAGGTCATACCGTTTTCCCCCGGCGATCTGCGAATCAAACACACCCAATAAAGCGAACTGCAGATTTTCATGATCGGAGACATTCATCAACACTTTATCTGGATCGACCATCCAATCCAGCGCGCGCCAGACTTCGCATCCAACGACTCTTTCGGGACGTTCAGCCTGATCCAGTTTTCTCAGGGCAGCAATCGCCCTGAGAGCGACGCCAACATGCGTGTCGTGCTTGTCTGCAAGGTTATGCGTATACACCACCCGAGGCTTCGTAGCCCGAAACAAGGCAACCAGATCCTCCACAGGCTCATTTCTCGAAACATTTTTGATGATCTTGCTGGGTATATCCAGCATCACCTGTGCAGAATACTCGCCAACATACGCCGCCTTGCGCTGTTCCTTAAAACGAACCAGACGCATCTCGTCGTCGCTGTATTCTTTATATAGATCATCCCGTGGAGAACCGCGTCCATCAGTCACAACAACGCCTGTAAACCATTTATCCTTCTGCTGAAAACATTCAATGATCGGCTGGGCAGACATGATCTCAATATCATCCTGATGGGCAGCAATGCACAAATGCGTGGTGCGGGCAAGCGCCTCCTCCACAGGAGTATTATCTGGAACATAAACTTCGGCTGTATCTAAGTGAAACTTCATCATCATTTCCTATTCAACGACTGGCAAACTCGCCGCCGCAACAGATTGTCCAACGCGGCGTATTTTTTCATCAGGCAGGTGCAATTCGATCTTTCCAATCAATTCAGGAAATTCTGTTTCAAAGACTTTGTTCGCGCCTTCAAGCAACAAGTTGCCACCACGGCCAGAAGTGCAGCGGCCAAGGATCAGAACATGCTTGATGTCATAAAAATCGGCATAATGAGCAATGCCATAACCAAGGTAGATACCCATGCTTTGCCAAATCTTCAATGCGCCTTCGTGACCTGCTTCCAACTTTTCCTGCACGAATTTCAACTTCTCTGCATCGGTCACATCCGCAGGGATCTCAATCCCTGCTTTAGGCGCAAGGCGGAAAACGCATTGTTGTGAAAAATAAGAAGCGCCACAGCCCTTGTCACCAGACCATTCTTCCATGGGGGCATTCGGGCTGTAATCAATCGGCGCAAAAGCCAACTCATTCAGCCAGCCCATGATGTGACCTTCCATATTCACATAACCTGCCGCTTCACTGGAGCCAAGAGCAATGCCCAAAATCCCGTTATCTTCAATAGACATGGAACCTGCCAACGCAGTCACATCACCATCGTTGATGACTTCCAGCGGCACGCCCAACTCATCGCGAATGCGCAGGAACATGTTTTTGATCTCGCTAAACTGATCCTGAGGAATCCCACGGAACAGCGAAGCCACCATCGGGCGATTATCAATGTAGATACCCGCAGAGCTGCCACCAATTGCATCCACACGCGGCATTTTGCTGGCGGCAGTTTTCAGCGCGGTCATCACCTCACGGTAGTGATATTCGGGGTCGGTGTTCTTGCGCGGCTCCCAGATCACTTCCTCGCTGTAGATGGAAGCCCCATCCACCACAGCAGAAACTTTGCGGTCTGAGGCACCCAGGTCAAACCCAATGCGATGACCTTGCAAATTGCGGCCGAGCAGCTTCCCCGTCTCGCGTGAAGCGGGTACTTCATCCACGCTGCAGCAAACAACGGAAAATTCCTTTTCGTACACTTGCTCCCCCATAAAGTGATAGTCAAATTTTTGTGCGCCGTGGTCGCTGTAGGCATTCTTCAAATATTCTGCAACTATCGGGGAACCGCCCACATACAAGGTATGTCCACCGCGCTGCCACAGCAAAAACTTAACAATGCGTTCGACATATTGATAATTGGATTCGAAATTTGGATGGCCCAGCGGATAAACTTTTGTTTCGACACGTGAAAATCCATCCCCGCTTCTTTCCAAGCCGATCACTAATCCTTCCCCAACAGGCTCAACCTTACGCCGAAAATTTTGATTCGCCAAAATCGCTGGGCGGAAATCTTCGTCCAATGGAGGAGCCACGCGCGGAGAGACTAACTTCAAAGACATTAATTTTCCTCGTTGAACAAAAGGGAATAATCATCGAGCAATAAAAATGCTGATGCGCCGAGGATACAGGCACGATAATCGAGTTTGCCGATCTCAAGCTTCGTGCCTTCTGCAATGCGGGTCAGTGTGCCTGTCTGCATGGATGCGTCGACAACCTTCAACCACGCATCGCCAAAACGGGTCATATCACCGGTTAGAACGATCTTTTGAATATTGAGCGTGCCGATCAAATTTGCAAGCGAAGCGCCAAGATAATGACCAGCTTTTCCAACTACATCCTTTGCCCTGGGATTCCCCGACTGAAAAGACGAGATGACATCTTCAAGCGAATCCATGTTCAATTGTTGAACAACCGCACGCGCGCTGGAAATGGTTTCCAAACAACCACGTTTGCCGCACCGGCAAAGTTCACCATTTTCCTGTACGACCACATGGCCGATCTCGCCCGCGCCGCCGCCATCACCCTGGAATAAACGTCCGTTGATCAGAATCCCCGCGCCGATACCATGAATGACGTTGACAACAACCAGGTTTTTATCAGGCGCATGTTCCCCGCCATACACATACTCACCGATTGCAGCTGCCTGGCTGTCGTTCAATACCAACACGGGGAGTTTATATTTCTTTTCGAGTAATTGACTGAGAGGCAGGTTCTGCCACTCTAGATTGACCGCGTTGACCACCACGCCTTCGCGGGTGTTAACCAAGCCTGGGGTGCCGACACCAATCCCAACAATCGGCTTGATCTTTTTCTTCATCAACTGGTCGAGCATCTGGTACACGAGGTTCAGGGCGTTCTCGCCATTGTCGTCATGGACGGGCGATTCCACCATCTCTTTGATCTCCCCGCGTAAATTCACAATCGCGCCAGTAAATTTATCCTGTGCGAGATTTAATCCGATCAAATAGCGCGAGTCGGCGACAATGCTCAGCAAAATCGGCGATTTGCCGCCAATCGACTCGCCCCTGCCGACTTCCTCCACCAGCCCTTCGGTAAGCAGACTGTTGACCACATCCGAAACCGTTGTGCGCGTCAGGTGGGTCACCCGCGCCACTTCCGCCCGGCTAATCGACTCGTTGGCAAAGATGGTCCGCAGTACGAGGTCACGGTTGTGCTGTTTCGTTTGCTGGTGAGTGGCTTTTTTCATGGCTATGGCAAATCCTCGAGAACATAGAATTTTCAACTATTGCCTATACGCAAAGAACAGAAACCTCAACAAAAACTTACTTTGTAAATTCACTAGACTAACAAACTTATTGTACAGACCCGCCCACCAAAAGTCAAGCCCAATACTTGACAAATAATTTAGTCTAACCTAAAATACATTTAGGTTAGACTAAATTAAAGAAAGAACTACAACATGAGCGCAATTCAACTTACTGGTTTTCTTGCCATAATTGGCGCAATCTTATATGCCATTGGCGATGTGCTTTTGCTGGCAGGGAAAATCAAAATCGACGATTACCCCAAACTCAAACCGTTTCAAAAATTACTTTCAGATGCCGAAAAAATGGTTATCTTACCCTCGGAAAAAATGATGTGGGGCGCATTGCTGGGGGTTTTTTCCACACCTTTGATTCTGGCTGGGTTTTGGCAGATTTATCAGGGACTCGCCGGGGCAAATGAAACCCTTCGCCTAATGACTGGGATTTTATTCGCCACCGCTGGAGTTATTGGCGCATTCGTACATGGAACCTTTTTCTATATGGGTGAATACGTCAAAGCGCTGAACTCGGTCAACGAAGACTCGCAGCATGTTATTGCGGATATGATCACACGTCATCGCAAACTGCTGATCGTAACCTACGCTCCGCTGCTTATTCTGGCCATCATCGCTTCCATTTTGTTTTCAGCCATGGTTGGCACGGGAGCCACCCACTTCCCCCTATGGATGGCAGCGGTAAACCCCGTTACACTCACAATTGCATGGATGCTGGTCAAGCGGGTGCTTCCGCAATTTGTCCGCGATGCGACAGAAGGTGCAGGATTTAATATCGCTTATTTCATCTTTTTCTTATGCACCACTTTCACTCTCTGGAATTAATGTATTAATCACAATCCTTTATAGGTAAATGGAGTATTAGTATGAAAACTGGATTTTCACGAAGAGATTTTCTCAAAGCCGGTGGATTGGCGTTACTCGGCACCACTGGAGTAGCGGCCATCGCCCAGGCGAATCACAGCGATGCCCATCCATTAACGCACAATCACAGTGCGAATTTAACCCCGACCCCTCCCCATGGCGGCCATGACGGAAATTTGCCCGGTACTGTCGGCGAGGTAGATCATGACAGGAACGGCTTCGACCCAACCAACCTCCTTACAGATTTCGATTACGGAAAGGTATCCAGGCTGCCCAATGGACAAACCTTAAGAGAGTACAACGTTATTGCATTGAACAAAAGCATCGAAATCGTTCCCGGCATACAATTCCCAGCATGGACGTACAACGGCAGGATCCCCGGACCAACCTTCCGCTGTACCGAAGGCGACCGCATTCGCATCCACTTCAACAATGGCAGCGACCATCCGCACACCATGCACTTCCACGGCTTCCACCCTTCCGAAATGGATGGCGTGCCGGGCACCGGACCGGGCGGCAACATTTTACCCGGCGAAACCTTCACTTACGAATTCGATGCAGATCCCTTTGGCCTCCACTTATATCATTGTCATTCGTTCCCGCTTGCGCGTCATATCGCAAAGGGACTTTATGGCGCCTTCATCATCGACCCAAAGGAAGGCCGACCGCCTGTAGACCGCGAAATGGTGATGGTGATGCATGGTGTCGACATCGACTTTGACGACGTAAATGATTTTTACGCCGTAAACGGAATTCCGTTCCATTACCAGAATCATCCCATCCAAATCAAGGTTGGTGAAAAGATTCGGGTGTATCTCGTAAACATCCTCGAATTCGATTTGTTGAATTCCTTCCACCTGCATGCCAATTTCTTCAATTATTATCCCACCGGCACAAGCCTTACACCCGCGGAGTTTACCGATACCGTCATCCAGGGACAGGCGCAGCGCGGCATTCTCGAATTCACGTACAAATATCCCGGCATGTATATGTTCCATGCACATGTGACCGAATTTGCGGAACTCGGTTGGATGGGCATGTTTGAAGTTCTGCCTTAAAGGTGCATCATGACTGAACAAAAATCAAACAACCGCTTCTCGCTTCGGACCTTTGGCCTGCTTCTCATCCCAGTCATTCTCCTCGCTGGAGTGATTGCACTTTTCCTCTCCACAGGCGGAGGACTAAATCTCGAATCCGCCGCACCCGTCGAGGGATTAAGCGTCGAGCGCTATCATCTCAAAGAAAATATGATCGAACTCCAGGTCCGCAACACGGGACCGCAGGAACTTACGATCGCATCGGTCATCGTCAACGACGGTGTCATGCCCTTCGAGGTAACGCCGGATACAACCATTCCCAGGCTCGGTAAAGCAAGCATCCTCGTGGAGTATCCCTGGTCATATGGCGAGGCCTATGGCATTACGCTTTTTACAAGCAACGCTATCGCCTTCAATGTGGATATCCCAGTGGCTTTCGAAACGCCCCAGCCATCCAGCAAAACGTTTTGGGGATTTACACTCATCGGCGTTTACGTGGGCGTAATCCCAATCTTTCTCGGTATATTCTGGTTCCCGGCATTAAGGCAGCTTGGCCGCCGAACCATGACCTTCCTCATGGCCGCAACCGCCGGCCTGCTGGTCTTCCTCGGGCTGGATACCATCGCCGAAGCCCTGGAGTTTGCAGCTAAAGTTCCATCCGCATTTCAAGGCATTGGTTTGATCGGCATCGGAGCCGTCTCTACGTTCCTTCTCCTTGATGCAATCTCAAAACGACAAACCGCCATTACAGGCAATGAAACAGATCGCCGACTCGCAGTCGCTTTCATGATCGCAGTGGGCATCGGATTCCACAACCTTGGGGAAGGTCTTGCCATTGGCGCCGCTTATAACGTGGGCGAGATGTCCCTTGGCACTTTTCTGGTGGTCGGCTTCATTATTCAAAACATCACCGAAGGACTCGGCATCATCGCCCCCGTCCTGCGGGATAGACCCGGTATCGGCAGGCTGGCAATCATGGGACTGGTCGGCGGCAGCCCCGCCATCCTCGGCGCATGGATCGGAGGTTACACCCCCTCCCCTTTCCTGGCGGTATTATTTCTGGCAATCGGCGCAGGCGCGATCTTCGAAGTCATTTATGAAATCGCAAAACTCATTCAAAAGGATACCGCTCGCGAAGGTGGCGCCATGCCAATGGTCGTCTTCAGCGGTGTGCTCACAGGCATGATGATGCTCTGGGTCACCGGGCTATTGATCAAATAGGAAGTGCCATGTCTGAAATCATCACCCAATCCATTCAGGATTATCTCAAACACATTTACGAACTCAACGAGAACGGCAACACGGCCAGCACCAACGACCTCGCCGCGCGCTTAAACATCGCCCCGGCCTCCGTCACCGGCATGCTGCAAAAACTCGCCTCCGTCAGCCCTGCGCTTGTTGTTTACAAAAAACATCAAGGCGTCACCCTCACTCGAGCCGGTGAAAAAGCCGCCCTTGAAGTGATCCGCCATCACCGCCTGCTCGAGCTTTACCTCGTCAAAGCTCTCGGCTATTCGTGGGACGAAGTCCATGCGGAGGCTGACCGGCTCGAGCATTTCATCTCGGAGGATTTTGAAGCCCGCGTTGCAGAAGCGTTGGGACATCCCGAACGAGACCCGCATGGCGAATTAATCCCCACAGCGGATCTAACCATGCCAATGGACGAATCATGTCCGCTCGCCTCACTACGGACCGATGAAACTGCCACCGTCAAACGGGTATCAGACGACGACCCGGCCCTGCTCCGTCACCTGCTCGAGATCGGCGTCCTGCCCGAAGTAAAGGTCATCATCGAAAATTATTCCGAACTCGACGGCAATCTGACCTTGCACGTGGAAGGGCAAAAATCGAAGATCGTCCTGGGCACTGCCATTACGAAACGAATTTTTGTCGAAAAATAAAGAAATACATAAACCGAACGGGAAGAATATTCCCGAAAATAATTCGACAACATACCAACGGCCGTGCAGTTTCGAGTGCCGATGAGAAGCGAATCGAAATCAAAAATAAATAATTAGAGGTAAACCGTGAACGAAAACATTTTCCGTATCTTAGCCGCTCTGATCCTGCTCACAGCAATGGGCATCTCTTCATACCACCGCCTCAAAGCGGATCGATCCACAGGGGAGAAAATCTCACGCAAAGTGGATGGTTCCGTCATGATGAACATCATCAAATTTGGCGGCTTGATCCTGTGGCTTAGTCCGTTCGTTTATTTGATCAACCCTGAATGGATGAGCTGGTCAAAGATCGGCCTTCCAGATTGGGTCCGCTGGCTTGGAGTTGGCATCGCCATCATAAACGACGGCTTGCTTTATTGGCTGTTCAGAAGTATTGGCAGCGGCATCTCGCCCACCAGCGCCACTCGCAGGGAACACAAACTTTCCACAAGCGGACCGTATCGCTGGGTGCGTCATCCCCTTTACACCGTTGGAACCATCCTGTTCATCTCCTTTGGCATAATGGCAGATAACTGGTTCATTGCCGCGTTGGGCATTCTCACCTTTATCGCCATGGCAGCCCGCACTCCGCAAGAGGAAACCAACCTCATCGAAAAATTCGGTGATGAATATCGTGAATACATGAAACGCACCGGCCGTTTCATGCCCAAATTAATCCGGCCGGGAAAAGTTGAATAGAAAGAAAATAAATGTCACCCCTCAATTGGATCCTGATATCTCTGCTCGTTCTCCTGATCGCTTTATTCCTCCCGCGTGTCGGGTTGCTTGCAATCTTCAAAACCTATCGCGAGGCCAAGGATCGGGAACGGGTGGAGGATGCACTCAAACACCTGCTTGACCGTGAGCAACAGGGCAGGCACGCTTCACCCGTCTCTCTCGCAGGGACGCTTGATCTGCCGCTGGCAAGAGCCACCCAGCTGATCGAAAATATGGAAACGCAGGAATTACTCGAATCCCGCGGCAACGACCTGCACCTTTCTTCGAAAGGCGAACGCTGGGCTTTGCATGTTGTCCGCGCGCACAGGCTCTGGGAACGCTTCCTCGCCGACGAAGCACGCATGCCATTGGAAAAAGTCCATCGCGAGGCGCAGCGACGCGAACATACACTAACTGACGCGCAGCTTAACGACCTTGATGCTGCTCTCGGCCATCCCACCCGCGACCCGCACGGGGATCCCATTCCCACGCGTGAGGGGACTTTGCCTAAAGCGGAGGGAATGCCCATTACGGCGTGGCAGGCCGACCTTCCGGCACGAATCGTCCACCTTGAGGATGAACCTGCCATCGCGTATCAACAAATCCTGGCGGCAGGACTCCGTCTGGGACAGGTCATCCGCATTCTTGAAAAAACCCAGAGTCGTTATTTATTAAGTGACGGTGAAACGGAATACAAACTCGCGCCGGCCGTGGCTTCGAATGTGCACGTAACCGCACTGCCCGAAAGCGAGATACTGAAGCGTGAGGCCGTGCCGCTGGTTGAGCTTTCGCATGACCAGCGCGGCGAGATCGTGATGCTGGATGAAGCGGTGCAGGGTTTTACGCGCCGAAGATTTTTGGATTTGGGCTTGACTCCCGGCACATTGATCTACCCTGAATTGAAAAACTTCTTTGGCGACCCGCGCGCCTATCGTATCCGCGGAACATTGATCGCTTTGAGAAAAGACCAGGCCGCTCAAATATGGGTGAAGCCGGTTTAGGTTGCAAGTGACAGGCTGCGGGTTAGATGTTCAACTTTCAACCTGAAACCTTCAACATGGAAAGAAAAAAAATGTCAAAAACAAAAACAATCATACCAACCGAGCACTGCGAAACCTGCCCTGCCTTTACGCAGTTGGAACAAATGGGAATCAAAGTTGGAGATTTCGACCGCGTGATTGCGCTCGCGGGAAACCCGAACACGGGTAAATCCACTTTGTTCAACGCCCTGACCGGGCTCAAGCAGCACACAGGCAACTGGCCCGGAAAAACCGTCACCCGCGCGGAAGGCGGATTTGAATTCAACAAGATCCGCTACAAGCTGGTAGACCTGCCCGGAACTTATTCGCTTTTATCCGCTTCACAAGATGAAGAAGTGGCGCGTGATTTTATTTTGTTCGGTCAGCCAAGCTGCACCATCGTTGTGACCGACGCCACCGCACTGGAAAGAAATTTGAATCTCGTAATGCAGGTAATGGAAATCACCGAAAATGTTGTGGTCGCCGTCAACCTGATGGACGAGGCTCGACGCAAAGGCCTCGAAGTGGATACGCGCTCCTTGAGCCGTGACCTTGGCGTGCCTGCGATTCCGGTCACTGCCCGCACAGGGGAAGGAATCCATACTTTGCTTGGCGCGGTCGCGGATGTAATCGAAGGGAAAATCGAGATCAAACCAATGCGCGTGAGCGGCACACCTGAATTTCAAAAAGCGGTGAGTGAACTCGTGCCTATGATCGAACAGATCGCCCCCGGAATTCCGAATGCGCGCTGGCTCGCCATCCGTTTGCTCGACGGCGATGCCCGAGTTCAAAACGCGCTTTCAAACGGCGAACTCGCAGATATCGTTTCGCGCCAGCAGCGCGTGGATGTGCAGTTCAGCAAAAAGATGTCGGTGGAAGGCAGACAATAATATGACGACGGAAATGAATCCAAACGACATCCTCGCAAAAGCTGAATCCCTTCGCAACAGCCTTTCTTCCGGTTTCCGCGACGAGATCGTCAAATCGCTTTATACCGAAGCGGAATATATCGCCAAACGCGCGGTCAAAACAACGGATAACAAACGCTATGATTTCGACCAAAAAATAGACCGCCTCGTCACCTCGCCGATCACGGGCCTGCCCATTATGTTGATTTTGCTCGCCCTGATCATCTGGCTGACGGTCTCCGGGGCAAACGTGGCATCGGACGCGATTGCGAATATTCTTTTCGGCATCGGCGATATCGGCCGAAATTTCTTCAATTCACTTGGATTCATCCCATGGTGGATCACGGGCTTCATTTGGGATGGCGTCTATCTCGGCCTCGCTTGGGTCATCAGCGTCATGCTTCCCCCGATGGCGATCTTCTTCCCTGCCTTCACTTTTCTTGAAGACCTCGGCTACCTCCCCCGAGTTGCCTTCAACCTCGATTGGATGTTCAAAAAGACAGGCGCACACGGCAAACAATCCCTGACCATGGCCATGGGGTTCGGCTGCAACGCGGCTGGCGTCATTGCAACCCGTGTGATTGACTCTCCGCGCGAACGATTGATCGCCATCCTCACGAATAACTTCGTACCCTGTAATGGACGGTTCCCCACACTTATCATGCTGGGCACGGTCTTTGTTGCAGCAGGCTTTAGCGGGTTCACCTCGTCGGTCATCGCGGCTGGATCCGTCGTCGGCGTGGTACTAATCGGGGTGGCGTTCACATTTCTCATGTCATGGATCCTCTCCCGAACCGTGCTCAAAGGCGAAGCATCCGCTTTCACGCTTGAGCTTCCACCTTATCGCAAGCCGAATTTTGGCCGCATCTTGTACACATCCCTGATTGACCGCACCATCTTTGTTCTCTGGCGCGCCATGCAGACTGCCGCTCCCGCAGGTGCGCTTATTTGGATACTTGCCAATATTCACACAGGCGATTCAAATCTTGCGCGCGTGATCGCAGATTGGCTAAATCCTTTTGGATTATTGCTCGGCCTCGACGGCGTGATCCTGCTTGCCTATATCATCGCCATTCCCGCAAACGAGATCGTTGTGCCGACCATGATGATGGTGTATATGGGCGCAGGCATGATGATCGACGGACCTTCATCCAGCACGGCGATCTACGATCTACTTGTCCACGGCAACGGCTGGACCATGTTAACTGCTGTAAATTTGATGCTGTTCGCTCTCTTGCACAATCCATGCGCGACGACCATTATGACGATCTACAAAGAGACCAAATCGCTCAAATGGGCAACCCTCAGCGTGGTGATCACGCTTGGGACCGCGATACTCGTCACCCTCTTCACGGCCAGCACAGCAAGATTACTCGGCTGGGTTTAACCCAAAAGCGAGAGGAGATGTGTCAAAAATCATATTGACACATCTCCTTTTTAGGAATAATATATGAATAGTTGTTCATATATTCAACCATGAAACTCAGTGAACTTCGAGCCATTAAACTTGCCGAACTCTTCAGCGCCCTCAGCGACGCGAGCCGCATCCGCATCATCGCACAGCTGATGGACGGGGAAATGAGCGTTCACGCACTCGCGGATGGTCTCGGCATGACCGAATCCGCTGTTTCCCATCAACTGCGCGGGCTGCGCCAAATGCATCTCGTCCGCCCGCGCAAATCGGGCAGGCAAGTCTTCTACTCCATCGACGACGATCATGTCTCACGCCTGTTCACATTGGGACTCGATCACGTGCAACACGGGTAAACAATGCAAAGCCACACACACTCCCATGTCGGCGACCTCGCCGCACAAACCACAAAACGCCTCGCCTTATCTTTGAGCCTGACGGCGGCATTCGTTATCGTCGAAATCTTTGCGGGAATTTTCAGCAACAGTCTCGCACTGCTGACCGATGCTGCACACAACTTCACGGATGTCGTCGCACTCGGATTAAGCTGGTATGCACTTCGCATCGCCGCGAAACCTGCCAACGCAGGCAAGACCTTCGGCTACCATCGAGTCGGGATTCTCGTGGCCCTGGTCAATTCCACGACCCTGATTTTGATCGCCTTTGGGATCTTTTACGAAGCCTGGAAACGCCTCCTGACTCCGCCCGTAGTTGATTCTGGCATTCTGATAGGAGTCGGCGCTGTAGCCTTCCTCGTCAACGCAGGCACAGCCTGGCTGGTCCACAAAGGAAGCGAACACGATCTCAATTTACGCAGCACATTCCTGCATCTCATGGGCGACGTCCTGTCAACGCTCGGCGCGGTGGCCGCCGGCATCATCATCGCTTTCACCGCATGGAACTGGCTCGACCCATTCGTCAGCATCCTGATTGGCGGATTCATCCTCTACAATGCCTGGAAGGTATTGCGGCAGACCATTCACATCCTGCTGGAAAGCACACCAGAACATATTGATATGTCTACGATGGTATCTGAAATCCGCAAAGTGGACGGGGTGCGAGATGTCCACGACCTGCATGTGTGGAGCATCAGCGAAAGCCTGCGAATGCTTTCGGCCCACGTGGTGATAGACAATGTCTCCATTGGAGAAGGTGTTAGCATCCAGCAGAACATCAATGAACTGCTTACTCATGGCTACAACATCCAACATGCCACCCTCCAGCTGGAATGCGAAGGCTGCCAATCGAACGGGTTGTATTGCCTCATCAACGAACATCACCACACCCATAAATAAAAGGAAATATTATGACCCAGTCTGCCAAAGCCCAGACCTTGCTGGCTCTGCACAATGACGGAAATTTATTAATTCTTCCAAATGTGTGGAATCCTATCGGCGCAAGGATGCTGGAGGCAAAGGGCTTTCCTGCCGTCGCCACTGCCAGCGCAGCCATCGCTGAATCCCTGGGCTATTCCGACGGCGAACAAATCCAACTGGATACCATGTTGGACATGGTTGCGAGAATCGTCCGCAGTGTAAATGTTCCTGTCACCGCAGACTTCGAAGCGGGCTATTCTGACACTCTCGAGGGCCTGCAGGAGAATACCTTACGACTGCTCGATACCGGCGCAGTGGGAATCAACTTCGAAGATGGCCAGGACCACAGTTCTCACCTGCGCCCCATCTCCGAACAAATCGAACGCATCAAGGTAATCCGAGAGGCTGCCGAGAGGAAGGGAATTCACCTTGTCATCAACGCCCGCACTGACAGTTTCTTCGCGGAAGGTTTCACCTCCGAAAAGGAACGGATAGAAGATGCCATCATCCGCGCCAACGCCTATCTACAGGCTGGTGCGGACTGTGTCTACCCAATCGGCCGCGGCGATAAAGAAACGCTCCTCATCCTGCGAAAACAGATCAAAGCCCCCATCAATGTCCTCGCCACACCCAAGACCGCCAGCCTGAAAGAATTGCAGCAACTCAGTATCAACCGTGTCAGTTTTGGGCCTTTTATCTTCCGTTCACTGCTGGCAAAGGCCTCCACGATGTATGATGAAATCAGAAATCTCGGCGGGTATGATATCGTCTTGGATGGGGCTTTCACGGGCGGCGATGTGAAAAGATATTTGATCGAAGGGAAAGAATGATTAACCAAGGTGCGGTTGATTCTCAATAAACGACGGGACAGACTGCCCAGTGATCTAAAATTACTACCGGGGGAATTCCAGAGGACAAAAAGATAAAACGCGAAGGGATCACAGTCAAGGTCTCGCCGCTCGTGATCGGCAATCTCATCAAGAGTCTGTTTTTCATGAGCCTGCACCGTGAAGACCTCGGCGAGAGCGCCTATGAAGAATCCATGAATGTGATGATGATCTCGTCGCGATGTATATCATTGGAGAAAAAAATGTCGTACGCAATCGAAACAACCAATTTATCCAAAAATTATGGCGAGGTGCAAGCCTTGAATAAGGTCAACCTGCGGGTAAAACGCGGCGAGATTTACGGCTTTCTTGGTCTCAATGGTGCGGGGAAAACCACCACCATTCGCGCGCTGCTTGGGATGATCCGCCCGGGCGGAGGAAATATCAAAGTGCTGGATCAGGTCATCGGTCCACACGGAAGCGGACCCTGGGATCGGGTTGGGCATCTCGTCGAGAGTCCGGCCGCCTACCCAGACCTATCCGTTCGTGAAAACCTGGATGTTGCAAGACGACTTCATGGAATCAAAAATCAGAAGGTTGTCGATAAAGTAATGGACAAACTTTCCATCGCCTCCTATGTGGACCGTAAAGCTGGCACGCTTTCGAGCGGCAATTTCCAACGCCTTGGGCTGGCGCGGGCGCTGCTTCATAACCCCGAGTTGTTAATTTTGGATGAACCCACCAATGGGCTTGACCCGGCAGGTATCGTGGAGATTCGCGAGTTGTTGACCTCCCTGGCGCGGAAAAACGGGACAACGGTTTTTATGTCCAGCCATATTCTCAGCGAAGTGGACCTGCTCGCTGACAGGATCGGAATCATTCACAAAGGCGAATTGATCGAGGAACTGGATGCGGCTCGTTTGGAAGAACTCCGCGCAAAGCAATTGATGATCGGCACGCGTGACCTTGAAAAAGCGTGCAAGGTCCTTGTGGATTATGAAGGGCTGTCAACTCAAGATGGACGAATTGCGATCAAGGACCCACGCGCAGTGGAAACGCCAGAAATGATCGCAACCATTTTGGTGAATGCAGGAATACCTCCAACCCATCTTGCAATTGAACAGGAAAATCTGGAAGAACACTTTTTGAGGCTGACAAAATGAGCATAATGGAAAACTTTTCATCCGCCTTCTGGGCTGAGACATTGAAAATGCGACGGTCGAAAGTACCATTCTTTACCGCGCTTGGGTTTTCCATTGCGCCATTGGTTGGCGGGTTGTTCATGATCATCCTGAAAGACCCCGAGGCCGCAAAATCGATGGGATTGATCAGCACCAAAGCCCAGCTTCTCGCAGGCGTAGCAGACTGGCCAACGTTCTTTAATATTTTGTCGCAGGCAGTGGCAGTAGGGGGCGCAATACTATTCGCCATCATCACCGCATGGGTCTTTGGGCGCGAATTCTCCGACAGAACCGCAAAAGAATTGCTGGCGCTGCCAACCTCGCGCGAGACGATCATCTCTGCAAAATTCATTGTTATTGCTTTGTGGACACTGGCGCTGTCCCTTTTCATTTTTGTTCTCGGACTTGGGGTAGGGAGTCTTGTCGATATCCCGGGCTGGTCAACTGCACTGCTTCAATCGGCATTTGTTGATGTGCTCGGTTCGGCGATTCTCACTATAGCCCTCCTGCCTTTCGTGGCATTCATCGCCAGCGCTGGCCGCGGATTTCTGCCGCCGTTCGGATGGACGATCCTTACTGTTGCTCTTGCTCAAATCGCGGTCATCACTGGCTGGGGAGATTGGTTTCCATGGTCTGTGCCGGCAATGTTCAGCGGGGCGGCAGGTCCACGGGTGGATTTGCTGGGTCTGCACAGTTACATAATCGTTTTTATTGCATGCGGCATCAGTCTCGCCGCCACATATTATTGGTGGAGCAGCGCAGACCAGGCTTAGTGACAAATGGAAATAATCACCGCGAGAATGTCAGGAGTATTGACAAGCAACCAACTTTACATCAGAATAAGATTCAGACAGACAGCCGAAGTAGCGCGAGGTGAGAGATGGAAGACCTTACTGGCAGGCAATTTGGCCCTTATCAAATTATTGCTCCGCTCGGCGAAGGGGGAATGGCAGCCGTTTACAAAGCCTATCAGCCCGCAATGGAACGATATGTTGCTCTCAAAATTCTGCCGCGTACGTTTGCGGATAACCCTTTGTTTATCGCCCGCTTTAAACGCGAAGCAAAGCTACTGGCACAACTTCAACACCCTCATATTCTGCCCGTTTTTGACTACGGCCAGGCCGAAGGGTATACCTATCTCGTGATGCCATTTGTGCAAAGTGGAACCCTGACGGACTCCTTAACGGGCAAACCCTTGCCACTACAGCGCATACGACAGGTTGTCACGCAAATCGGCGAGGCACTCAGTTATGCACATGCTCGCGGTTTGATTCATCGCGATGTCAAGCCCAGCAATGTATTAATTGACGAAAGCGGGAACTGCCTGCTGGCAGATTTTGGTCTGGCACATGTCACCGAAGACTCGGTGAACCTGACCAGCTCTGGAACCATCCTCGGAACGCCTGCTTATATGTCGCCGGAACAGGGCTCCGGCCAGAAAGTGGACGCTCGAAGCGATCTCTATTCCCTCGGCATTATCTTCTACGAAATGGCGACCGGCCGAGTCCCCTACAGAGCTGAAACACCCATCGCAGTAATATTCAAACACATCCAAGACCCCTTGCCGCCTTCGCGAACGCTTAACCCAGAGCTGCCGGAAGCCGTTGAACTGGCGATTCAGAAGGCTCTCGCGAAAAGCCCGCAGGATCGCTATCAAAGCGCTGATGAGTTGATCGAGGCATTGGAGTCAGCCATACCAAACGCCCCCGCCGTTTCCAATCAACATCAAGGTGCAAAAACACAAATTCAACCGTTAACCGGCAAACCAAAGCCACAAGAGGCGGGCAGGTGGGTATGGGGCGCGTTGGGTCTGGTAACTTTATGCTTGATACTTATCGCCGCTCCCCTTGCAGTTTTTGGATTTGGCTCGAAACTTATGAATCAAGAGCAGACAAATACCCCAATAGTTCCTCCTTCCGAAGTCATACCAACCCAGGAGTTTCCGATCCAACCGACGAATGAACTCGTCCCAGATTGGGAGGCGATCGGCGGCAGCTGGACCGGCCCGGACAACGATGGGCTGATTTACGGCAGGACCGCTTCATTCGACGGCGACGCTCTTTATCTGTTCAAGGAGAAGTATTCAGATTTTACATTTGCAGCGAACGTCCAGGCTTTAACCCGTGAAGCCAGTCTCGCCATTCGCATGAGTGACGATGGGAAAAACGGCTATTTGATCATTTTCATTCCGCGTGGAAGCGAAGGCGGCAATCCGGGATTATTTCTGGCCAAGCGCGTTCAAGGTGACCATACATTTTCTGAATTTTTCGCGGCAGATTATGCGAGAGGCGAGTGGGTCCAGCTTTTAGTCGAGGCGAAAGGCACGCAGATCCTGGTTTCTCTGAATGGAAACCAGGTAATCGAATACAATGATGCCGACAACCCTTTCATCACAGGCAGATTGGGGTTTAGATGTTACGGCGAACCCACGGCGCCTTGCGAAGCCAACTTTTCCGACCTTTATTTGGCACACTGACAAGCGCCAAGAATCCTTCTGCAACCCGCCTGTTAATCGCATAATTGACTTTCTTTGGAGAATAGTTTATTTTTTTTCGGCAAAACTGTCAGATTTCATGCCAGCAACTTCTCATACACTCTCAATAGTTTCTTCTGAGATTGGTGCCATGTGAAATTCGTTAAAACACGCTGAGACGCGGATTCAGCCAGTCGCTGCGACAGGTCAAAATCATTTAACAAGGCCAGCGCCTGGCGGGCAAGGTCATCGGGGTCGTTCGGGGAAAACAACAGGGCATCCACATCTTCGCGGACGAGCTCACGGACGATGGGCATGTTCGACGCCAGCAAAGGCCGCCCCCCCGCCATATACTCCAACACCTTAATGGGGCAGGCTCCCTGTGTTACATTGCGGTCATTCAAGCCAAGCGGCGCTACACAAATATCCGCATTTGCAATTAACCCTGGAATTTCGTGATGCGGCACCGCAGGCTGGACAAAAACGTGTTCTTCGATGCCTAATTTCCGAATTTGCCTGGCAAGCATCTTGCGCTGGCGTGAACGTCCACGGCCGACGATGTGGAGATGAACCGGCTTTTGTTCGAGAATCTTGGGCAATGCCTTGATGACGATATCCAATCCCTGCCAATCGGCAAGAGTGCCAATGTAAAGCAGGACAGGCGCACGCCCATCACGGTGCGGTAACGGGGTTGCAGAAAAATCCGAAGGGCTGACCCCGTTCGGGATGACCGTCACCAGCTTGCGGCGCGTCCTGAGCGAAGTCGAAGGGTTAAGTCCTAGCGAGGCGATGTAATCGCGAGTCACACGGGAGGGACAGATGATCGCATCGCTTAAGTGCAAAGTCGCGATTTCCTGTTCCTTGATCTTCGCCATTAATTCAGAATCAAGGCCGGGGTAATGATATTTGAGTTCGATGGAGGGCAGCCCGTTCACCTCGAAAAGGGTTTTGTAGCCGAGTTTTGTTTTGTTGCGGGCGATGTGAAATCCATCCCAGATATTTCGAAAATGAACGACCTGATAGCCGGGGTGAAGCGCAAGGTGTGCAGAAACGGATTTTCCAAAATGAACCGCGCGTGCCAGAAAATTCTGAGTGAGGTCCTGCGGAATGCGGGTAACGCGCGCGCCTGCAATAGTATCTTCGGTGGGTAGAAGTCCGTCGGTAGGCGTGATAAGATGCACATCAAATTGCCCATTGACCAGCCCGCGGATATTATGCAAAATATGGGTCGACGCCCCCTTGGGGCTTGGTACAATATCGAATGCAGTATAAAGAATTTTGGGCATCGCCAGATTATAAGTCACCTGGAGGATTTGAATGGTAGCTGTTTGTGGAATTATTCTGGTCATTGTGCTGCTGTTCCTTTATTTGCTGAACACGGCGCGCAAAAAAACACCCGCTCCCAGCGCAATGGGTAAAAAGGATTACACGCCGGTGTATGTATCCATCGCGGACAAACCCGATTCCATCATGCGCGGCATGGATAATTTTGTGAGAGAGGTACAAAAGACCGAATCCGCCGGGGATAAATGGCGCTGGATCCCCATGCTGATTTTCTTTGTCGGCGTGGGTCTCACGGCAATTGACGGACTGCTCTTCGTATTCGGTTATTTTTCATTTGTCTTCACAGGCGGAGCCTTGCTGCTCTGGATCGCATCCTTCATCATGGCACGCAGCCTGCGGAAAAGCGATTCGCATGATTTCTCCCCCCGTTATTTTGGTGCGAAGGAAATCCTGCACACGCTTCGTGACGACCTGAAACCTGGCGCCACCTTTCTCGGTCATCTTGATCTGACGGGGGCAATTCTGCAAACCAAGGTGGCGCGCGAAACCAAAGATACGCGCGACCGCACAACCCAGCATTTCAGCGACCCGTGGCTCTCTTTGAAAGCAAAACTTTACGACGGCAATGTCCTGCGCGTGGCTGCCGTCCAAAAATCCAAGAAGAGGAAATCTTATTGGAAACGCAGCCGCATCAGCGGAAAGATGAAGATGAAACCCGAAAAATTCAAGGGGTCGGAACAGGAGTTGAAAGTCCGTATTGTGGTCAACCCCGCGGCCTATGAGATCCGGCCAAGCCCCACCTTTAAAGCCGGGCAAAACATCGGCAAATATACTGTCGCCGAAGTCAACACCGACGGCGGCATCATCAACATCCTTGCCAAATCCCCATTCGAAGACGTGGAACAGGAACACATCCTTGGTTTTCTAAAATCTGCTTATTCCCTCCTCCAACGAAAGGCCGCTTAAATGAGTCGCAAAATCATTCCGTTTATCGTAGCATTTGTCCTTTCCTGCCTTGTGATGATCGTGGCAGGTGTGTTCGCCTTTAGCGGAGCCGTAACCGCCGATAAGTTTGGAAGCAGCGTTATTTGGTCACAGCCTTATTCCACCGCCGAAAGCATGAAGGTCATTGACTTGAGCGGCGATGGGCAGGACGATCTTTTCATTCAAAACACCAGCGATGTTTCGAGCTATGACGGCAGTGGAAATGTCATCTGGTCACTGCCTTATCATTCCCCAAAGACCACCCTCGGAGATGTGAACGGCGACAGCGTAGAGGACGTTGTCGTTTACTATGTGGGCACCGGCATGTCTGTGGATGTGATTTCCAAGGGACAGGTGACGACTCTGGCTCAAACCCTCAACATCGGATTCCCTTCGCGCGTGGCGGTTATTCGCTTCTCTTCCGGACCTCAAATTGTGCTCGGCGATAACGGAGGCGGAATCCTGTCTATTGGTTTGGATGGAACTCCGCTCTGGAGCGGCAATCTCGGCTCCGCAGAAATCCGCGGCATGGACGATGCCCGCATTGGCGGCCAGGTGCATGTTGCCATTGCCACGAACGACGGCTCCATAGCCGTGTATGATGCGCAGGGAAATGCTGTCTGGCAGACCAGCCAGGAACAACTCCGCCGCATGCGCGCCTTTGACTTGAACGGTGACGGCAACAGCGAAGTCATCACTGGCGGCGAATATGGCGCATTTAAGATTTACAACGCCGCCGATGGCAATATTCTTTTTGAAAAATCCCTCGGTCAGGCTGTCAGCGAAGTACGTGAAGTGGAGTTGAACGGCGACCCATCCTCCCGCGAAATTGTGGTCGGAGGTAAAGAAGGCGGCATCTGGGCCTTCTCATTTGACGGAACAACCGCAAACCAAATGTGGACCGGTTCCCTATCCGACAAAGTCACCGAAATTTCAGGTTTGGATATTGACGAAGATGGCAAGCAGGAAGCAGTCATCGGCGACGACCAGGGCAACGTGGCAGTCTTCACCGAAAACGGCACGCGCAACAACCTGCCCAAACATTCCAGCGGAATCACCCGTGTGGATATCGGCAAACTCGGCGGTGACCGCTACGTGGTCATCGCGGACTATAATGAAATACAGGCCAATAAAGTTAATTTCAGTTCCATCCCCGGCTTCCAGTACACCCCTTTGATCGTCGGCCTGATCGTTTCGGCGGTCATCCTTATCATCGCAGCGATCCTGGCATCCATTCCGCCCAAGCCCGAAATGAAGGTTTCATTCCAGGATAAAAGCAAGGAATCTCTCGAAGCGCAGCGCCGCATGTTGAAAGAATCCATTGCCGATGTGGAACGCCTGCGCAAGTCCGGTGAGATGACTGGCGACGCCTACCTTGCCCGCCTCAAACGCCTGCGCGCCGACCTGGCCGACAACGAAACCGCATATAAGATAGCGGGATATCCCATCAAAGTGGAGACGTTCAAATGCCCCAACTGCGGCGGCATCCTCGAACTCGGCATGGATAAATGCGAATATTGCGGACAGGTGATTCTTTCGTAATTCTTTAGAATAAAAAAAGTGGAGTTGGAAAAACCAACTCCACTTTTTTTATTTCACCTACAACTATCTTCCGCCGCCCGTGATGTAATGTTCCAATTGAGAGATCATAAATTTTTGCACGTCCACCACTTCCTTCAGCACATCGCGGACAGAGATAAGCCCCAGAAGTTCCTTGCCGTCAAACACCGGCAGGTGGCGGATGTTCTTGTCGATCATCAAAGCCATACATTCCTCCAGCTCCTGCCCCGCCTCCACGTAGATCACCTTGGCGGTCATCACTTCGCTGACCTTGGTATTCTTTGAAGTTTTTCCAGCCAAATCCACCTTGCGGACACAGTCGCGCTCGGAAAGTATTCCCTCCACCTTGTTGCCGCTGACCACCATCAACGCGCCGGTATTATGTTTTGCCAATATGGTTAGCGCTTCGTAAATCGTTGCATTGGGAAGAATGGAAAATACCTCGCTTCCCTTCTTACGGATCATATCGCGCACTGTGGGCATGGTTTGTCTCCTCAACAGAATTTTGGCGAAGTATAGACAATAAATGAAAACCTGGCAAGCGGTTTTATCCGATTTGGTATCCACTGATATTTTCGGATAACCCGGCAAGCACATAGCGCTTCCCGCGGACAGCCAGCAAATTACACTCCGATTCGAGGCCGCAGGTGGTACAGCATTTTCCATCCGGACCGAATTCGAGCAATTTCCCCTTCCGTACCAAAAGCTCCACCATCGACATCACCGCGGACGGCTGAGACTTCAAAATACGGCTGATCTCAAACAGGCTCAAGCCGTCCTTTTTTTCTTCCAGTAGGGAGATCAATTGCTGCAGCATGGCGAATTTCTATCCCAGCCCAAGGAGTTTGCCGCCCTGGAAAACGATCAACGCCGCAATCCACGCCACGACCGTCTGATACACAGCGGACATGACAGCCCATGAAGTCCCAAACTCATGTTTGATGGCTCCCAGCGTAGCGACGCAAGGAACATAGAGCAACACAAAAACAAGCAGGGCCGCCGCGCTTAATGAATTGAAATTCTCACGCAAGGCAAGGCTCAGCACTGTATCCTGTGTTTCGGCGCCTGCATCCATCACATTTACACCGGGGATAATACTGACCAGGATCTTTCCCGAATTAATAGCCGCATCCACAAAGCCGCTCCCGATGCCGATCAAATCCCTGCCAAATGAGGCGGGTTCAACTGCCACGTCATTAATAACCTCTTTAAGATAAACCTGACTCATCGTGCTGACAACGATCTCTTTAGCCATAAAGCCTGTCACCAGCGCGCCGCTTGTTTCCCAATTACCAAATCCCAATGGAGTAAACACAGGGGCAATCCCGCCGCTTACCTGCCCGAAATACGAATCCCGCTTGTTGGCCACTCCCCAGGGAAGGTTTAACAAAAACCACATCACAATGGAAACAAAAAGGATCGTCGTCCCCGCCTTGCGGACAAATTCACGGGTGTTCTCCCACATGTGGATCGTCACACTCTTGAACGAAGGCTGGCGGTATGGCGGAAGTTCCAACACGAAAGCGGACGAAACATCCGGCTTGAGAATGGTGCGGGTGAAAACCAACCCTGCCAGCATGGCGACAATAATTCCCAGGGCATACATTGCCCAAATCACTGTCCCAGCCTTTGAGCCAAAGAATGCCAGACCAAAAACTACATATACCGGCAAACGCGCCGAGCATGACATCAACGGCACGAGCAGCGCGGTCAGCACGCGGTCTCGGCGGCTGGCAATCGTCCGCGTGGCGTAAATGGCGGGGACGGCACAGCCGAAGCCGAGGATCATCGGGATGAACGACTTGCCATGCAGGCCCACCACGCGCATAAATCGGTCCATCACAAATGCCGCGCGGGACATGTAGCCGGAGTCTTCCAAAAGAGCGAGGAAGAAATACAGGATCAACAGCCCCGGGACAAAGACAAGCACGCCTCCCACCCCGGCGACGATTCCATCCAGGACGAGGGAATGAATCCACGCTGGAGCAGTTGTCAGATTAAGCAGGAACGAGAGCCAATTCGCAATGGGACCGTTGATGACCGCATCCGTCCAATCCAAAAACGGCGCGGACACATCGATCACCAGACGGAACATGATGTACATGATCGCAAAGAAAAACGGCAGGCCGAGCCATTTGTGCGTGACGATGTCGTCGATGCGGTCAGTGAGGGTGATGCGGTCCAACAGCGGGCGGTGCAGCGATTGGCGCACGACGCCATTGATATAGCCATAGCGGCGGTCGGCAGTGAGGTAATCCACATCCTCCCCCAGCAAGGACTTTAATTTCTCAGCGCTTTGTTGGGCAGCCGCAGCGACAAGACTGCCATTGGGCATGGATCGCACACGTTCAAGGACATCGGCATCGGCTTCGAGCAATTTGATCGCCAGCCAGCGCTGCGGGTAACGCCCGGCATTGAATTTGATTTCTTCGAAAAGAGCCAGCATCCCCGCAATCTCGCGCTCCACCTTGCCCCCATAGTCGAGGCGGAAAAATGATTTTGCGGATGGTATCATGCCGCCTCTTTTTGATGTGCCGCTTGAATTGCCTTTGCGATCAAATCGGATATGCCGGCCCCGCGGTTGGCGGTGGTGGAAACGACGGGGATGCCGCCCAAAAAATTTGAAAGATTTTCCAGGTTGATCCTTGCTCCCTCCTGATGCAAGGCGTCATTCATATTCAACGCCAGAACCACAGGCACATCCAACTCCAAGATTTGAACGGTTAAATACAAATTTCGCTCGAGGTTGGTGGCGTCGACCACATTGATGACCACATCCGGGCGTTCTTCGATAATAAAATCGCGGGCAATGATCTCCTCCGGGGAGTATGCCGTGAGGCTGTAGGTGCCGGGCAGATCCACAATATTGATATTCAACCCACCATACTTGATCTCGCCCTCCTTTTTTTCCACCGTTTTCCCGGGCCAGTTACCGGTATGCTGGCGCAGGCCGGTCAACGCATTGAAGATCGTGGTCTTGCCGGCATTCGGGTTGCCCGCCAGGGCAATGGTGAGGTCAGCCATTTTCACCTTCGTGCAAAATCACTTCGATCTGCGCCGCCTCCTCTTTTCGCAGCGCCAGGTGATAGCCTTTGATGAAATATTCAACGGGGTCACCCATCGGCGCATTGCGTTCGATCAGGATTGTCTCCCCTTTGACGATTCCCATTTCAACAAAACGCCTGCGCAATGCCCCCGCCCCGTTGATGCGAGTGATGACCGCACGCTGACCGGGCCGCAGTAGATGAAGTTGGATTGGATCAGCCATGAACATATTTCCTCAACTTTTTATGATTTTTACAAGCACAAATTCAGCCATGGGCAAACCCAGGGCAACATCTTTTTCCTCAATGCGCACGGTCAGCGGACCTTGCAGCGGCGCGAGTTCAAGCAATGTCACTTCGCGGCCGGGCAGGATGTTTTTTTCCTGCAAATATTTGAGCACATCCGCGGCCGTGGCACTCACAGCCAGCAAGCGTGCCGTTTGGCCGGGTTTCAATTCGCTTAATGGGGTGGCATCCAAAGGTTTAAACGAACCATCCGCTTCCGGAATCGGATTCCCACGCGGACAGGTTTTGGGGTGGCCCAGAAATTCGGCCAAAGACTCGGTCACTTCCGGCGCGGTGGCATGTTCCAGCAGGCAGGCAAATTCATACACCCGCGCCCACTCGATCTTCAAATGGTCGTATAAAAAACATTCCCACAACCTCTGCCTGCGAATGACATTGCCCGCCGCTTCGCGCCCCTTCTTCGTTAAATTCACACCTTTATACGGCGTATGTGCAACCAATCCCTGCTCACCCAGCCGCCGCATCATTTCATTTGCTGAAACCGGCGTCACTCCCAGCCGCTCGGCAAGGCGGCCTACCGCTATCACATCCCGTCCGCTCAATTCCGCCATCGCCTTGAGATACATTTCCGTGCTTTCGCTTAATGGCTTTAAATTCATAAGGTGAGCCTTTCAAATTAAATTATGGTTTACCTTATTATTCCAGACCACCCCTGCTTTTGATATGGATGGATGTCACCAGTTCCCGCGAGAAATGTACCGAGGCTTCGTCCCGCCCCGACGGTTGATCCTGATAAAAAACAGAACCCACGCTAAATGTGGATTCTGCCAATTGTGTGCCAACAGCCCTACGGTCGTTTAAGAGGCGGGAGTTTGTTGCCTTCGCCTTTTTTCGTTACTTCCACCCAAACTGTCTGGCAAGGCATGAAGGCGGGATTATTGATCTCAGCCGTCCCTGTTCCCTGACCTGGCTATATTCAGCATGGAATCTTCTTTTCCCAATTTCACCAACCGTCCATGGTACGAAAACAAAATTAATCCTTCATTGTTTTCGCTAAATTAGTTAGGTATAATAAATCAGGTTTCGGAGTTCGGTGATTATTGAATTCCCGACAAGGATGGTAACTTCAAGGAGATCCGATGTTTGTTATTAATAAGTTCTTGAATCTTAATAATGTCCTTATACTTACCATGTTGGGGGGATATTTTTATCCTGGTCCAACCAAATCAGATGTCTTATTACAGACCCCTGTTCCTATCCGCTTTGCTGTTATAGGGGATTTTGGAGATGCAGGTCAATCTGAACTGGATGTTGCCAATCTTGTAAAGAGCTGGAATCCAGAATTTATCATCACCGTTGGAGATAACAATTACGAGACGGGAAGCGCTGCCACAATTGATCAAAATATTGGCCAGTACTATCACGATTATATTCATCCATATTCAGGATCATATGGCGCAGGCGCATCAACCAATCGATTCTTCCCTGCGTTAGGCAACCATGATTGGGAAACTCCTAATGCACAGCCGCATCTGGATTACTTCACGCTCCCAGGCAACGAACGATATTATGATTTTGTCCAAGGCCCGGTTCACTTCTTTGTGGTTGACAGTGATAGCCGCGAGCCAGACGGAATTACAAGCACATCCACCCAAGCAAACTGGCTGCAGAGTCAACTTGCAACATCTACCTCTGCCTGGAATATTGTATACCTGCATCATGCTCCATTTTCTTCTGGTTTGCACGGTTCGAATACCACCCTGCAATGGCCCTTTGCAGATTGGGGGGCCGATGCGGTACTTGCTGGTCACGATCATTCATACGAGCGCATTTTCCGAAATGGGATCGTCTATTTTGTAAATGGTCTGGGAGGTAATTCAAAATATCCATTTCTCGCACCCATATCTGGAAGCCAAGTCCGATATTCCACTGATTATGGTGCCATGCTTGTTGATGCAAGTGAAACAGAAATCACCTTCCAATTCATCAATCTCGCAGGCGTAGTAATTGATTCTTACACAATTCCTGATTTGGTCAACCCACCTGCTGCCTTCAACAAGTCTGCTCCAACCAATGGTACCACCAACCAATCCACCAGTCCAACCCTGAGCTGGGCTGCAAGCACAGGCGCAACATCCTACGAGTATTGTTACGATACCTCCAATGACAATGCCTGTTCAACCTGGGCCAGCAATGGTACTGCAACTAGCAAAGCATTGAGCGGATTGAATGCGGCGACAACGTACTATTGGCATGTGCGGGCAGTCAATACCGTCGGAACCACTTATGCCGATGGCTCAGGAAC
>JACZJC010000068.1 GCA_014860745.1 Anaerolineales bacterium | reverse complement strand
GGAGCAGGTAGCATGCCAAAAAACGATTTTGCATTAGCTTTCAATGAAGTGCTTGAGGAAAAACAATTAGGCAAGGATATTGTCGTTTCAGCAATTGAATCGGCGATGGTATCCGCGTATCGACGCGCGGTGGGCGCATCCACAGCACAGCACGTGGAAGCAAAATTGGACCCCGAGACCGGGTTTGTCACCGTCTACGCCGAGAAGGAAGTGGTGGAGGACAGCGTCATCGATGAGCGTACCGAAGTGCTTTTGGATGAGGCGCGCAAGGTCAACCCGGAGGTCCAGCCCGGCGATATGATCGTCGTTGAAACCACGCCAGCCGACTTTGGCCGTGTAGCGGCTCAGACCGCGCGCCAGGTGATCCAACAGCGCATCCGCGAGGCGGAACGTTCGAATCAAATGCAATATTTCGAACGCCAGGTCGGCGAGATCGTTTCGGGTTTGGTGCAGGCCATCAATGCGCAGGGCATTACCATCGGTCTCGATATGAAGGCCGAAGGTGTGATGCCGAATAACCAGAAGATTCCCGGCGAGCGCTTGAAATTGCACGACCGCATCCGCGCGGTGGTGATGGAAGTGAAGGACGGCACGCGCGGCCCGCAGATCGTTCTTTCCCGGGCGCATCGCAACTTCCTGCGCCGTTTGCTGGAGAACGAGGTCCCTGAGATTTATCACGGCATTGTTGAGATTCGCGCAATCTCCCGCGAACCCGGCGCACGCGCCAAAGTGGCTGTCTCCGCCACCCAGCCGGGCATCGACCCGGTGGGCGCCTGCGTGGGGATCAAAGGCGTGCGTATTCAGGCTATTGTGAAGGAATTGCACGACGAAAAGATCGATATCATCCAATGGGACCAGGATCCCATCGTTTATATTTCCAAGGCCATCAGCCCGGCCCGCGTGAACGGCGTGTATTTGGTCGATAACGAAGGCGCGCGCACTGCCACCGTGGTGGTTGGCGAAGACCAACTCAGCCTTGCCATCGGGCGTGATGGGCAAAATGCCCGTCTTGCCGCGAAGTTGACCGGCTGGCGCATCGACATAAAATCACTCAGCGAAGCGGCCGGCGACTCGCTCAACAAACTGCAAACAGACGAGTCGCTTGCGGCCATGGTACCTGCAGCCGTGGAACAAATTTCGCAGATTACCGAGATCCTCGCGAAGAAGGCGGAAAACCGCCCAATCACTCCGGAAGAATATACGGCACTCGGTCAGTTCGTGGACCGGGTGGAACGCCGCACGATTCAAATCAAGGAAGAGGCCGCCCGCGAAGTAGAGGAACGTATATCCACAGCGCGCGCGGAGATTCCAGCGGCGGCGTTCGAGATGCCCCTGGACCAGGCCGGCATCAAGGAACATATCTATAACATCCTCACTGAAGCTGGTTTTGAAACCGTGGGCGATTTGATGTTTGCCTTGAAAACCGACCCAAACAAGGTCCTTGGTCTGGCAGGGATCGGCGCCAAGTCCATCCAAAATATCGAAGAGGCGTTGGCAGCTTTGACCTTCCCCGAGCCTGCCCCCGCAGTGGAGCCGGAAGCGGTGATGGCCGAGGAGCCTGTTGCTGCCGAGGCTGTAGCGGTGGAATCTTCCCCGGCGGAGGAAATGCTTGGGGAAAATAAACCAGCCGAAGGCAAGAAAGAAGCGAAGAAAGTCGTCGAAGAAGAGGACGATGAGAATGCCAAGGATGGCGTCTCACTCGACGAGTTGTTCAAGATGAAGCCTGAAATCTTCCAAACCCCGCCTGTCGATGATGAATCGGACGATAAGAAAAAAGGCAAGAAGGTCAAGAAGAAGGGCGTGGCTTTGGAGTTCGACGAAGACCTCGGCGCAGTGGTCGGCCGCAAGAAACATAAACGCGCCGACGAAGCTGGCGGCGGCGAAGATTGGTAAAAATTTAATCCCTCCTCCTTTTATTGGAGGAGGGGGATGAATTGAAGGTGAAGAAGAAACCTGTCCAACGTGTAAAGCATGTGCCCCAACGCACCTGCGTGGGATGCCGTGAGGTGTTGCCGAAAAGGCAAATGCTGCGGATCGTCCGGACCGCTGAAGGGGTACGCATGGACCCAACCGGTAAGTTAGCCGGGCGGGGCGCGTATTTGCACGACCGCCGTGAATGCTGGGAACGCGGCCTGAGGGGAGCTTTGGCGCATGCGCTCAAAGCGGAATTGACTGCGGGAGACCGCAGTGAATTGGAAAATTTTATAAACACACTGCCGCAGCAGGATGCGGAGACCAACAAGTAACAGCCATGTGAACGGTTAGCCACTCGCTGACAGGCTCCTTGTTGGGGAATTGAGAATGATGTGGACTTTGCTGTATGGAGTCCACAATTCGAGAAGGAGGTGGCCTATGAGCAGCAACGGTAACAAACTTGAATTACCCGCCAGTATCGTGATCCGCGACCTGGCTCAAAAGATCGAAAAAAGCCCGATTGACCTGATCAAAAAATTGATGACCAACGGTGTGATGGCGACCATTAATCAAACCGTGGATTTCGACACGGCGGCGATCGTGGTTGGCGAGTACGGATTCGAGGCTGTGCTTGAAGCATCGGATGAATTAGCGACAAAAGAGGAATCCGGTGAAGTCCCGCTTTGGCGTCAGATGATCGCCGGGGAAGACGGCGCGCAATTGAAAAGCCGCCCTCCGGTAGTGACGATTTTAGGCCATGTGGATCACGGCAAGACCAGCCTTTTAGACGCGATCCGTTCCACGGAAGTGGCGGCAGGCGAAGCAGGTGGAATTACCCAGCATATCGGCGCGTATCAGGTGGAGAAGAAGGGACGTCTCATCACTTTCCTGGATACGCCGGGTCATGCCGCATTCACTCAAATGCGCGCGCGCGGCGCACAGGGCGCGGATATTGTAGTGCTTGTGGTTGCGGCGGATGACGGCGTGATGCCGCAAACAAGAGAAGCGATTGCCCATGCGAAAGCGGCTCGTGTTCCGATCATGGTGGCTCTCAACAAGATCGACAAACCCAATGCGAATCCTGACCGCGTTAAACAACAACTTGCAGAGTTGGAACTCGTCCCGGATGATTGGGGCGGCAACACCATGGTGGTCCCCGTTTCAGCGAAACAAAAGCAAGGCATCGACGACCTGCTTGAAGGCATTTTGCTCGTGGCTGACAGCAACGAGATCAAAGCCAACCCGAATGGAAAAGTGATCGGTACCGTCATTGAAGCTGAATTGGATAAATCGAAGGGTGTGCTGGCAACCCTGCTCGTTCAAAACGGCACCCTCGAATCCGGCGACAATGTCGTGGCTGGCACGGCTCACGGTAAATTACGCGCGATTACAGATTACAAGGGCAAGCCGATCAAGAAAGCCGGTCCTTCCACGCCGGTAGCTGTCATGGGACTTAGCGACGTTCCCTCGGCTGGGGATATTTTCCAGGTTGTAAAAACAGAAAAAGAAGCGCGTGCCATTGTCGCGGAACGATTGGAAGCCATCAAAACTCAGGCACAGGCGCGTAAAAAAGTCTCGCTGGAAGACCTGTTCGCGAACGTTCAGGCGGGCGAGGCAAAGGATCTCAACCTCATCGTCAAAGCCGATGTGCAGGGGTCGTTGGACCCCATCGTCAATGAGTTGAATAAACTTGGTGAAGGCGAAATCGGATTGAAGATCCTGCATGCCGAAACCGGCAATATCGGCAATAACGATGTCATGCTTGCATCCGCGTCAAAAGCGATTATCATCGGCTTTAACGTCCAGGCGGATGTGGATGCCCGCCGCATGGCTGAAAAGGAAGGCGTGGATATTCGCCTGTATGAGATCATCTACCGCATGACCGAGGATATCGAGAAAGCCCTCAAGGGCATGCTCGAACCCAAACTTGTGGAAAAAACTCTCGGACGCGCGCAGGTACTGCAGGTATTCTCCGCTTCAAAATTCGGGAAAGTTGCCGGCTGCAAAGTGACGGATGGCGAGCTCCGGCGCGGCGCAAAAGTACGCCTTCAGCGCGGCCCGGATATTGTGTATGAGGGTGATCTCTCCTCCCTGCGCCATGAAAAGGAAGATGTCAAAGAGATCCGCCAGGGCTTCGAGTGCGGCGTGGGCTTCAAGAGCTTCAACGACATCCAGCCTGGCGATATGCTGGTTTGTTACATTGTCGAATAACGCGGCCTCGATACTCGACAACCAATCAGAAACCGTAAATTAAAAATATGCCATCAGGAATTCGATTACAACGCATTGCAGACCGGGTCAAACAGGAACTCGCGGAGATGCTCATCCGCGAGGTGAGTGACCCGCGCCTGAAACAAATATTCGTCACGGATGTAAAAATAGACAGGGAACTGGCCTTTGCAGATGTCTATGTCTCGGCTGTGGAGGGTGCATCCCGCGCTCCCGAGGTTCTTGCCGGGCTCGAATCTGCTTCCGGTTTCCTCAGGCGGGCTCTCTCTGCAAGAGTGGAAGTCCGTGCATTTCCCAAATTAAGATTCCATTGGGACCCAACCCCGGAACACGCAGACCACATCGAAAAGATATTGGCCGGGTTAAGAGAGAAAAAATAAATTATGCCAATCTACGCGCAATAGAATTCCGCCTGCGTTGGCATATAAATTTTGGAGGACTAGTAATAGTGAAGAATCAACTCACAGGGGAGATAAAAGACAGATTAGATGCTGCGAAGAAGATCGTCATTGCTTCGCACGTCCGGCCGGACGGGGATGCAATCGGTTCGCTGCTTGGGCTGGGATTGTCGCTTCGGGAGGGTGGGAAATCTGTGCAAATGATCCTAGTCGATGGTGTGCCTTCGTCCTTTCGATACCTTGAAGGCAGTGATCTCATTCAAAAAGAACCAAGCAAGGACCACGACACCTTCATCACTGTGGACTGTGCCGATTTCAAACGCGTGGGGAAAGCATTTGAGAACTTTAGCCAGCCCGATATTAACATCGACCACCACGTCACCAATGAAAAATTTGGAAAGATCAACCTGATCGAAGCGGATGAAGTTGCCACCGCCGCAATCCTCACGAATCACTTGCCCGAGTGGGGATTGAAGATCACCAAGCCCGTTGCTGCCGCGCTACTTACCGGCATTATTACCGATACCTTGGGCTTCCGCACACCCAACACCACCCCCGAAGCGCTGCGGCAGGCTGCCGCTTTAATGGAAGCAGGCGTGGATATGCCCGAAATTTACATGAACTCCCTCGTGCGAAAGACCTTCCCCGCTGCAAAGTTTTGGGGTGCGGGACTCTCCAGCCTGGAAAGTAAACACCACATTGTCTGGGGCACTCTCACTTTGAAAGACCGCAAGTCTGCTGGTTACGGCGGAAATGACGACGCGGACCTTATCAACATGATCTCCGCCATCGACGGAAACAAGGTTGGAATGGTTTTCGTCGAGCAAAACGATAATCACGTGAAGATTTCCTGGCGCGCACTGGAGCCGGGCGTGGATGTTTCCGCAGTTGCAAAATACTTCAAAGGCGGAGGCCATGCCGCTGCCGCAGGAGCAGACATTGAGGGAAGCTTGAGCGAAGTCCAAAAGGAAGTCCTAAAAAAGACGCGCGAGTTGTTGAATCTGTAGGGATTAAGGAAAGCTAATAGAACCTATGTCCCCCATTGCAAATTTATATAAATATGTCATAATAATATTGAATAAGAGATAGGAGGAATATTTAGATGAACAGTCAAGACATTAAGAATGCCATATCCGGCGCTCTGGTAGTTGACAAACCCGTTGGGATGACGTCTCACGATGTTGTCCAGGCGATTCGGAACGGAACAGGCCTTCGCCGTGCAGGACATACCGGTACGCTCGACCCGCGCGCGTCCGGCGTGCTTGTGATTCTTGTCGGCCCGGCTGTGCGCTTGAGCGAATATGTATCCGCATCCGATAAACGGTATCAGGCCATTATTCGACTAGGCGGCTCAACCGACACTTTCGATGGAGAGGGCAAAGTGACACTATCGAAGGATCCGCTCACGGTCACCGAAGCCCAATTCGAAGAAGCGCTCAAATCATTTGTGGGCGAAATTGAACAGACTCCCCCGCCCTACTCCGCCGTCAAAGTGCAGGGGCGCAAAGCCTACGAAATGGCGCGCAAAGGTGAAGAGGTTGACCTTGAGCCGCGCAAGATTACCGTGCATCACCTCGAAGTGTTGGAATGGACGCCTCCCGAAGTGGTGATCGATGTGCATTGCTCCTCGGGCACCTACGTCCGCTCGCTTGCGAACGACCTCGGTATCAAGCTCGGCTGCGGCGCTTATCTCGTCGGCTTGCGCCGCACAAAAAGCGGCCGTTTTTCACTGCGCGATTCCGTGCCCCTGCGAAAATTGCAGGAAGCCTTCACCGCCGGCAATTGGTATCAATACCTGATTCCCGCCGCCGAAGCGCTGGGCGATTGGCCCGCCGTGGAGCTCAACCCCGATGAAGTGGAAGGCGTGCGTCATGGCCATCGTGTAAAAGTGGTTGGCGAACCCGCCGTCACAAAAGTGCGCGGCGTCAGCACCCAGGGCGAACTCGTTGCATTGATGGAGCTCGTCACTGGTGAAGACGGCACGCCGGAATGGCAGCCGAAGAAAGTCTTCTTCACATCGGATTAATATTCTGTCATTGCGAGGGTGATTCTTTCCGCCCGAAGCAATCTCCATTGTCTTGATGGAGATTGCTTCGGGGAGAATTCCCTCCTTGCAATGACATCCCGCCGCCGTCAAGGCGGCTTTTTAATATGCGACATTATCATTCCCTCGAAGAAACTTCCCTGCAAAATTCATGGCTTACCGTCGGCGTCTTCGACGGTGTGCATCGCGGACATCGCGAGATCATCCGCAAACTTGTCAATGAAGCGCATGCAAACCAGTCGCCCGCCGTGGTGTTGACGTTCGATCCGCACCCAGCCGTCGTGCTGACAGGCAAAGAGATTCGGTGCCTGACCACACCCGATGAACGCGTGGACTTGCTCGCCGCGCTTGGCGTGGATGCGGTCATTACCCAGCGCTTCACAGCGGACCTGTCAACTGCCACAGCCCATGAATATATGTCCCGTCTGAAAGAGACTCTCGGCCTCCGCCGACTGCTCATCGGCTATGACTTTGCCCTCGGCAAGGGACGCGAAGGCAATGCCGCCCGCCTGACCGAGATCGGTCTGGAGATGGGATACACCGTCGAAGTGGTGCCAGCCCTCAGTGACGAAAGCGGCGTGGTTTCATCCACAGAGATCCGCAAACTCGTTTCCACGGGCAACATCGGCGAAGCCGCAAAACTGCTCGGATATGGCTATCGGCTGGGCGGCGAGGTCATCCACGGCGCGGGGCGCGGGAAATCCATTAACTTTCCCACCGCAAACGTCGATTATCCAAAAGGCAAAGTCATTCCGCCCAATGGCATCTACGCCTGCTGGGCATATTTGGGGAATGAAAAATTCATGGCGGCCACCAACATCGGACTCAACCCCACCTTCACTCCCGAAAGGGAAATTCCCAGCCTCGAAGCCTATCTGCTCGATTTCGACCGCGAGATTTACGGCGAGATCCTGCAATTGGAATTCGTGGCGCGCCTGCGGGACGAGTTGAAATACTCCTCCGTGGATGCGCTGATCGCGCAGATCCATGATGATGTTGTTAAGACCCGAAAAATCCTCTCATGAGAAACCGCGCCGGCATCATCCTGATCAAGGATAATAAACTCGCGCTTATCGAACGCCACAAGCAGGGGCGGCATTATTTTTCCTTCCCCGGCGGCGGTGTAGACGAAGGCGAAACAGACGAACAAGCTGCCATTCGCGAAGCGGAGGAGGAATTGGGAATCCATGTGGAAATTCTCCACAAAACGGCTGAAGTCCTTCGGACCAACAGGCGTAAACAGGTCTATTTTCTGGTCAAATGGATCGGCGGGGAATTTGGCATGGGCACAGGGGAGGAGTACAACGAATTTGACCCCATGAATGGAACGTATGAGCCGCTTTGGATGCCGCTGAATGAGGTTCTGCAAAAGAATGTTGTGCCGCGCCTGCTTGCGGATTTAGTGGTGAAATCACACATGCAAGGCTGGGAGGATGAATCTGTCGTCCTTTTTGAAGAGGTGAAATAAGACATCATCAGGTGAAAATGCCCGGGGGGAGAAAGCTATCTTAAAACAGCAATCAGTTCAAAGTCCAGAAAAGAAGCGGGGAACATTCCATATTCTCCTTCGTCTATTCCTCAACGCCGATATTCTATTCAATCTGGAGGATGAAATGAAATCACATGTCAGAGCAATTGCCTTTTCTGTTTTGTTGAGCGCACTGTTTCTTGGCGCATGTGGAGGTGCGGCCGCGCCGGCCGCCACCGAAGCACCCGCCATGGTCTATGAAGTAGCGCCGGCTGAAATTCCTGCTGCGGCCGAAAGCGAAGCGGGAGCGGATGCTGCCAAGCAGGACCTTGGATCGTCAGCCTTGCCGGTGTATAACACCGGCGCCGAGTCTTCCGCCGCGTCCACCATTCACATGATCATCAAAAATGCAGAGATCAAACTGCAGGTGGAAAGCACAGATATTGCCATAGACCGCGCCACACAAGTCGTTGGCGATGCGGATGGGTACATCATCAGCTCGCGGGTCTGGTATCAGGCTCATTACGACGGCAAGAATTACAAATACGCCACCATCACCATCGGTGTGCCGGTCCAGCAATTCGAGCGCACTCTCAGCCGCCTGCGCGGACTCGCCGTTCAGGTTGTGGATGAAACCGCCTCCGGCGAAGATGTGACCGATCAGTTTGTGGATCTGCAGTCGCAGCTCACCAACCTCGAAGCTACGCGCGAGCGCATCAAATCCTTCCTCGATCAGGCGAAGACAGTGGATGAAGCCCTGCGGATCAATCAGGAACTCGCCAATGTGGAAGCCCAGATCGAGCAGATCAAGGGACAGATGAATTACCTTCAGGACCGTTCCTCGTATTCCACGATCACGATCAACTTCGAACCTGTCCTGCCTGAAATTCTGCCCACCCCCACCCCGGAGCCAATTCCGTGGCAGCCCGGCGAAACTTTCAAAGACGCCAGGGAAACCGTCACCCGCGCCTACCAGGGCATCATGGATTTTCTGATCTGGTTCTTCGTTGTGCTGGTCCCCATCCTTGCGCCGCCCGTCCTCGTTATCTGGCTCTTGTGGAAGTTGTTCACACGCAAACCAAATAAACCTGCATAATAAAAAGGCCGCCAGGATAACCTGGCGGCCTTGATTTATACCTTCACTCTCCAGAGATCCATGGAATGGTCGTATCCGCGAATCTCGGATTGAAAACGGGTCAACGAATTTGGTGCAGCGTTCTTCTCCAAAAATTCAAGCACCTCGGGATCATTGCGAATCGGCTCGGAAAGAATCGCTTCGCCGCCAAGCGAAAAATGCGGCAGGCGCGCGGCAATGTTGACCGTGGAACCGAAATAATCCAGCCTGTCATTCAGGTTGACGACAATACACGGCCCATAATGGATACCCGCTTTGATGGACAAAGGCGGTTCGCCCCGCAGGGAAATCTGCCTCTGCACATCCCATATCGCCTTCACCGCTGAGACAGGGTTGCGAAACGCCGCCATGACCGAATCCCCCATCGTCTTCACGATCGATCCACCTTCCTTGGCAATGGCTTGTTCCAATATCTCGAAGTGTTCGCGCACACGTCCAAACGCGGGCGCGTCGCCGATCTCACGGTACAGTTTTGTCGAATTGCGCAAATCGGTGAACATCAAGGTCGTCGAGCCGATGGAGATTTCCTCGCCGGGGCGCAGCACTTCACTTGAGAACAAGTCACGGAAAACTTGCAGGATCGTCACATCCGCCGCTGTCGCGGCCTGGTCAGACCAGATGGTGCGTTCCAGGTCAAAGGTCTGGGCTTGATCCGTTTCGTTGATCAGGCGGAGGTAGGGAGTCAATCCAAGTTCGATCACGTTCGAACTCCAACCCTGAGTCGTCGCGCGCAAATCGATTTTTTCAATGCCGTTTTTCGCGGCCAGAATGATCTGCGCACCGGGCGCATCCGAGGCCCGCAAGGTGTACCGTCCCTCGTTCAACATTGTGGAGAGGGGCAGTTCTTCGCGGGGCGGCACGATCAACGAGAAGATAATATGCGGCTGGCGCTGGGGGCTGCCCACACAAAACTCCACCGCCGCATCCACCGCGCGGATGGATGGATTGGGGCGAAATATTACTTCGACGTTATGGTCGAAATTCGCGTTGAAATCGATACGGCAGGTATTGCAATGCGCGGTTCCCGATATATCACCAAGGTGGGCATGATCTTCCGCCACGCCGCGGCATTCGGGGCAAAGCAAATCCCAATACATGTCCAGCATGCCCGTCCGCGTGGCGCGTAAAAATGCTTCCAGCACGGCGCGGCGTGGAAGACCCCATCCGTCTGCCAGCGCGTACGGTCGCATACGCTGGATGGAAAGGTCATCGGCGCGGTGCAGAAATTCATAGAGACGTTCAAGCACATCCGCGCCCACACCCTGACCCATCAACCGCTCGCTCAGAACCTTGAACTTGTTGTGACCTGCCGAAGAGAGGTTTCTGCCTTTCGAGATGGTCAGGACCGAGCCGCCGCGCGAAGCGATGCGATCATAAAGTTGAAAGGCATTGGCAAATCTTCTTGCGCTGACCATGCCGATCGCAAGCGGGATGCCAATCGTCCCCAGGATGTTTTTCGGTTTTACCCATGTCTCATAGATGATGCGTGTGCCGGAAGGCTGAAGCCGCTCGAGGCGGCAATCCACGCGCATTTCCGCCAGCGGACCCTTTCGATAGCGGCGTAAAACTCCAAAACGATAAGGATAAGTCCACTCGAAAGGCTCCTCCTCCCATTCCACCTGAATGCCAGGGACTTTGAATTTCACAAGTTTCACACCCCTGTTGATGCCAAGCAGTTGCATGGGCGGCAGCCCTGTATCGCGGTTGAATCGGTTTGTGTCCGAAACGAGCGGCCAGAGCGCCTCCGGTGAAGCCTCGAGCTCCCACATCCATGTATAGTGATATTCTTTTGCCATAATCGTCCAGACGTTCGAGAATGGGATAATTTTACTCATATTCAAAAGATAAAATATTACAAGGAGATAACGATTGCAATTGCATGACACCCCGCTTGACATGATTCTCATTTGAGCTAAAATTCCCCGAAACAAAGGCGGCTGAAATGTCAAAAGAAACTGGCGAAAATGCACCACAACCTCAGAAGAGCCATATAAACCAGAACCTGGTGATCGCGATCATCGGCGCGGCGGCCACACTCACCGCGGCTATTCTGCCATGGGCGCTGGATAGGATCGCAGAAGCAAAAGCGAGTCCAACCCCCATACCGGCAACCTTCACTGTCGCACCGATCGAATTTACAGCGACCACCACCACAAGCGCTGCCGCTTCTTCCACGCCGACGCTTGAACCACCCACCCAGACACCCACTCCCACCGAAGAGACTGGTATTAACAATGCCTACCTTGCCTTCGACTTCGATGGAAAATTTGTTGATACAACATTTAAGAGCGGCCAACCCATCTATTTATTCTTCGACCTGAATGACCCGCAAAACAGGAACATTGTCCGCGTGATCGTGAGCGTGGTGGATGTGCCCGGCATCCTTGTCGACAGCCAGTACTACAACACCATCAATGAATACACCAACCCGGAAGTTAGGCTGGTCATCAGCCAGGGCGGGCTGACGCCGGGAAAATACAAGGTGGAACTCATCCTGAACAACACACTCGAAGAAACGCTGGAACTCGAAGTGATTAAATGAAAGAAAAACAGCCTGTTGTATAAACCAGGCTGTTTTTCTTTAACAAGCCATTAACAGAGGGTAATATCCTTTATGGTATATTCCCAACCATGTCTGAAAGAATCCTTATCGTCGAAGATGAACCGTCCCTGCAGGAAACGCTTGTCTATAGCCTGAAAAAGGAGGGATATGTCACCGAGGCAGTGGGAGATGGGCGCTCGGCGCTGGAATCCGCCCGCCGGATGAAGCCCGACCTGATCGTGCTGGACATCATGCTCCCCGAAATGGACGGCTTCGAAGTGGCTCGCATCCTGCGCAGGGAAATGACCACATCCATTCTCATGCTCACCGCCCGCGATGATGAGATCGACCGCGTGGTGGGTCTCGAAGTGGGCGCGGACGATTACCTTACCAAACCTTTTTCCATGCGCGAGCTATTGGCACGAGTAAAAGCACAGCTCAGGCGCACACGCCTCCTGCGCGAAGAAATGGGACAGACCGGAAATACAGAACCAAAACACGAAACCCTGAAATTCGAGAATTTGACCGTCAATCTCACCCGCCGCGAAGTGACCCTGGACAACAGCCCCATCCAGCTCAAACCCAAGGAATATGAGCTTCTGCTCTTTCTGGCAGAACACCGGGGACAAATGCTCTCGCGCGAATTCATATTGGAACGCGTCTGGGGTTGGGGTTACATCGGTGACAGCCGCACCGTGGATGTGCACATCCGCTGGCTGAGACAAAAAATAGAAAAAGATCCCGCCAACCCGGTCCGCATTGTGACGGTGCGAGGCGGGGGGTATCGGTTCGAGGGGTGAAGTTCGTAATGCGTGATTCGTAGTTACGGATTACGCAATGCGAAACACGCATCATGTCTCAATTTCCCTCCTTCCTCGCGATCCTCTTTTTCCTCCTTGCCGCGTGGTTTGCCTGGCGGTATTTTGATTTAAGAAAAAAAATCAGGCAATATACTGAACTCATAAAACGGTTGCCGGACGAACTTCCAACCGATTTCAAACAACTTGAAACCATCTCGAACGCAATCGCCTCCCTCAAAACGAATTTCGACTCTAAACTTTCGAATTTAAACCTTGAAACCGCCCGCCTCTCCACCGTCCTTGAGCAGTTGACCGACGGTGTGCTGATCGCCGATGCCGGCGGGCAGGTGCAATTTGCCAACCCGGCAGCCCGTAAATTATTCGAAATGAACGACCCGCTCCATCGCAGTGTTGCGGAAGTCCTCCGCAACCATCAATTGATAGATGCGTGGCGGCGCTGTCAGCAGACACGTGAGATGCAAAGCGAATCGGTGGAGCTGCCGGGGCGGCGTCACTTTTTGCAATTGTTCGTCATTCCCGATTCGCACGAGGGCGGCAGTCTCCTGCTCGTGCAGGATCTGACCCGCGTGCGAAAACTCGAAACCGTTCGGCGAGATTTTATCTCGAACGTATCTCACGAACTACGGACTCCGCTGGCATCTCTGAAAGCGTTGACCGAAACATTGCAAGACGGCGCTCTCGCAGACCCGCAGGCTGGGCCGCGTTTTCTCGGCAGAATCTCCACAGAAGTGGATGCACTCACACAAATGGCGCAGGAACTGCTCGACCTTTCCAGAATCGAATCGGGACAGGTGGAACTTGTGCTTGCCCCCATTTCGCCAAAGCAATTGCTCACTTCCGCGGCGGAGAGGATGAAAATGCAGGTTGACCGCGCAGGCTTGAAATTATCGGTGGTGTGCGCCGAAGACTTGCCGAAAATTCGGGCAGACAAAGCCCGTTTGGAGCAGGTGCTTGTGAATCTGATTCACAACGCGGTCAAGTTCACAAAGCCGGGGGGAGAGATTTTCCTCGAAGCGTGGTCAACTGCGGGCGGGGCAAGATGCGCGGTGCGTGATACGGGAGTTGGGATCCCGGCAGAGAGTCTCTCCCGCATCTTTGAGCGCTTCTATCGCGTGGACAAATCCCGCACCGGATCGGGCACGGGGCTTGGGCTTTCGATCTCGAAACATATTGTCGAAGCGCACGGCGGGAGGATTTGGGCGGAAAGCGAAGAAGGGCGGGGCAGTGTTTTCTATTTTGAGATTCCCGCCGTTTAACTTTTCATTTTTGTTTACCAGATGTTAACTGGTTCTTAAGTGGGGCATAAAAGAATCGATGTATCATTTGTTTATGGAAACGTTTATTTCAACATTGGTTGTTTCTTTGCTGACCGTCTTCACCATAGACGCAACTCGCAAGCGCCGTAAGTTTTTGCAGAAACAAAACCGCGCGTAACTTGTCATTCTTCTCCTCCTTATTTCCCCACCCGCCCGCTCAGGCGGGTGGATTTCTTAACAATACCCTCACAAATTCTTGACCTATCAATAACATGTGTAAGTTACACTTCGGAGAAGAAAAAGCACGTTCGTAACATCGAAAATTTTATGCAGGCGTTTTGTCTAACTAAACAAGAAAAAAATGGAGCTTTTATGGGACTTGCAGATTTACACATACACACAATCTACAGCTATGACGGGACAGCCACCGTCCCTGCTGTTTTACGACGCGCCAAGGAAATTGGGCTGGATATAATCGCCATTACCGACCATGATGAAATCGCTGGCGCACTGGAAGCCGTGAAGCTCGCCTCTCACTACGGCGTGGAAGTGATCCCCGGCATCGAGATTACCACCGCCGAAGGCGACCTGCTTGCTTTGTTCATCACCGAAAAAGTGGACGCGGGACTTTCCTTGATCGAGACAGTTCTCAAAGTCCGCGAACTTGGCGGCGCGCTGGCCCTTGCAAAAAATGATGACATAAACAGCGGGCTGGATTTTATCGAAAAACCCCGGCGTGAAGGAAAATTGAAAACACTCCACAAACCGGGCATCAATGACAAAACAAATTGGTTACCAATGACGAGGGGGATGGCCTACCGCACTGGCGCGCGGCACAAGTGTCGGACAGAAAAACACTGCCCTCACAATGACAATAACAGTTACACACTCGCCTTTAGTACACGACTCTTTGTCAAAGGCTTGATTTGATACTCTCTACAGATTGCGGGGATTAAGAGTGTTTCAAACTTATTCAAGACAAACGCCTCACTCCCCGCCGACACTTGAATCTGCCCCTCGATCACGGTCAACCCGTGAAAGGATTCCGCCATCGTATCCAGCGCCACGGTTTTCTTTTCCACCGAAATCGTTTCCAGTTTGAAATATTCACATTGGGTCAACATTTTCACTTCCCCATCGCGGGCTGCGGGCAAAGGCAATACCGATGTGGTTGCATTTGGGTTTGAAACTACCAGCGCCTTGTCGATGTGCAAATTGCGCGTCTCGGTTTCGGGCCGTCCCCAGTCGTAGACTCGGTAAGTCACATCCGATGTTTGCTGGATCTCATAGATCAGCATGCCCGGTCCCAGCGCATGGATGGTACCCGGGCTCATGAACAAGGTATCCCCTTCTTTTACTTCAACCGATTGAACTATATCCAGGATCGTTCCATTTTTGATCGAAGCCGACAGCGACTCGGCTGTGGTGTTCGGCTTCATGCCTGCGATCAGTTTTGCTTTGGGTTCAACTTCCAACACATGCCAGGCTTCGGTCTTGCCGTGGAATTCTTCGCCCTCCAGCTTTTTCGCCTGCTCATCATTCGGGTGGACTTGTAACGACAGCCACTGCGCACAATCGAGAATCTTTACCAAAACGGGAAAGCGATTCCCCGTCTGTGTGACGGCGCGGGAGCCGAGCAAATCCGTCCCGAATTCTTCTGCCAATTCCGCAAGGACGCGCCCCGCATACGGTCCGGAAGAGACGCGGTTGCCTGCATAGATGATCCACGCCTCGGCGGTTGGGACAACCGCAGGACGGAGTCTCGATCCGCCCCAGACATAGTCACGATATTCCGCAGCGAGGGAAAAGGGGGATTTGTTCATGGGGATATTGTACAGCCAAATAGACAGGCAAAGCCCAAATATCCTTAACAAGACGTTAACCAATCCTTCCATTGCCCTTAAGAGCGGCTGGGTATCATCACATCGTTATATAAATCATAAGGAGAAAAGAAATGTCAAAAACCGTTCGTTCATTTTTGTTTGTAGTAGTGGCCATGAGCCTCTTGCTCGCCGCTTGCGGCACCCCTGCCGCTGAAACCCAAGTTGTGGAACCCACAGCCACGGAAGCCCCAGTTGTCGTTGAACCCATCGCCGCCCCCGTTGAAGACCCGATGGCTATGTATGCCCCCGATGCTGTTTCCGGCGACATCATCACCGCTGGTTCCTCCACCGTGTTCCCTGTCACCGAGCGCATGGCCGAACTCTTCCAACAGGAAGGCTACACCGGCAACATCACCGTGGATAGCATCGGTACCGGAGCTGGTTTCGAACGCTTCTGCGTGGCCGGCGAGTCCGATATCTCCAATGCCTCCCGCGCGATCAAAGACAGCGAAGCGGAAGCCTGCAAAGCCATTGGCCGTGAGCCGCTTGAATTCCGCGTTGGAACCGACGCCCTTGCCGTTGTTGTAAGCGCCAAGAATGATTTCCTCACTGGTCTTACAATCGAACAACTTGGCAAGATTTATTCTGGCGAGTTCAGCACTTGGGATCAGGTCGATGCCTCCTTCCCCGCAGAGACTATTCAGGTCTACTCCCCCGGCGCAGACAGCGGCACATTTGATTACTTCATCGAAGCCGTTGTTGGCCCGCTCTTCAAGAACGCTGAAGGCAAGGCTGATCTTGACGCTGGTGAAGCTGCACTGCTGGGACTCAAAGGCGCCCAATTCTCTGAAGATGACAATGTTCTTGTTCAGGGTGTTGAAGGCAGCCCCTATGCCATCGGCTACTTTGGCTACGCCTACTTCGCTGAGAACTCAGGCGCTTTGAAAGCCATTGCAATCGAAAGTGTTGAACCCTTCGAAGCAACCGTGAATGATGTTAGTTATCCGCTTGCCCGTCCGCTCTTCATCTACTCCACCGCCAGCATTATGCAAGAGAAACCGCAAGTTGCCGCTTTCATTTACTTCTACCTGACCAACCTTGAAGACAACATTGTAGACATTGGTTACTTTCCCGCTCCCGCCGCCGATATGGATGGCGCAATGGAAGCCTGGCTGTCCGCTACAAGCAAGTAAGAAATAAAAGAATAATACAGGGCTGGTCTCAATAAATGAGGCCAGCCCAATCATGCTGTAAAAGGCAAAATGAAAGCCACACTCATGGAAAATAAAAATTTCCGCCCGCTTGAGCTAAAAAAGAAATTGCGCTTGGGTGAAACTATGATCCAAACCCTGCTGTTCCTTGCGGGGTTTTTGTCCATTTTCATCACACTAGCCATCGTCTACGAATTGGGCAAGGAAGCCTGGCTGTTCTTCGGCGATCCAGACGTGACCTTCGCAAAATTTTTTGGTACAACAGAATGGTCGCCAGGAATTGGAAAGTTTGGCATCTGGCCGTTGGTGACCTCGACCCTCACGACCAGTTTTATTGCGATCTGTGTCTCGCTTCCTCTCGGACTGGCAGCTGCCCTGTTTCTAAGTGAATACGCCTCCCCGAAGGCACGCTCCACGCTAAAACCCATCCTTGAGATCCTCGCGGGCATCCCAACCGTTGTATATGGATATTTTGCGTTGCTGTTCATGACCCCCCTTCTTCAAAGGATTTTCGGCGAAGGCGTACAAGTGTATAACATGGCCTCCGCAGGCATCGTGATGGGCATCATGATCCTGCCGTTGATCTCCTCGATGAGCGAAGATGCATTAAGCGCAGTGCCTCGCGCTCTGCGTGAAGGGGCTTATGCCATGGGCGCGACAAAATTTGAAACCAGCATACAGGTTGTGTTACCCGCCGCGTTATCAGGCATCGGCGCGGCATTGATCATCGGCATCTCCCGCGCAGTCGGCGAAACCATGATCGTCGCAGTAGCCGCGGGCGCCGGGCCAAACTTCACATTCAACCCGTTTCAAGCGGCAGAAACAATGACCGGTCATATCGCCCGCATCAGCGGCGGCGACCTGAGTTACAACACCATTGATTACACAAGTCTCTTCGCCATTGCATTAATGCTGTTTCTGGTTACTTTGGTATTGAATCTCATCAGCCAGGGAATTATTAACCGATTTCGCCAGAGGTACGAATGAATCCAAATCACGACCATTTCCCCGAAGGCGAGTCCTTTCGCCAATCTTTAGGCAGGCGCTACCGCACCGCATCCATCTGGCAGGGGCTGTTCTTCTCCGCTTTTTTGATCGCCATCTTAAGCCTTGGCGCATTACTCTACAACATTATAGACGGCGCCTTCGGTTATGTTGCATTCGATTACAAGAATGACCCATCCGAATTCACATCGAAACCGTTGGATGATCTCAACAAACAGGAATTACTGGATATCCTCAAAACCAACCTTTCATCAGGCGCATACAAAAAGTTGGATAACGAAAAGACAATGGAGAAACGCTCCCGGTCAGTACTATACACACTGGTATTGGAACGCCTCATTCAAATCGATACAAAAGAAACCTGGTCAATGACCGATTCCATTTTACGCAGCGCAGAGATTAAGGTTGAGGCTGCCGAAAAGTACCCGGAAGCAAAGCTCGAATTCCGCTCATGGCTTACGCCAGTGTTCCTCACCACTCCCATGTCTTCCAAAGCTGAATTTGCGGGTGTGCGCACCGCCATTCTCGGTTCACTATGGATGGTGGGAATCGCAATTCTATTTGCCATGCCCATTGGCACAGGCGCGGCAATTTATCTTCACGAATACGCAAATAAGAACTTCATCAACCGGGTGATTCAAACCAATATCAATAACCTTGCCGGCGTACCCAGCATTGTCTACGGGATGCTGGGGCTGGCGATCTTTGTCCGCACGTTCGAACCGTTTACCAGCGGAAGCATGTTCGGAGTTACGGATACTAATGGCCGCACCATTTTATCTGCCGGATTAACGATGGGCACGCTTGTCCTGCCGCTTATCATCATTAATGCACAGGAAGCCATCAAGGCCGTGCCTGATTCGTTGCGTCAGGCCGCATTTGGTGTTGGCGCAACCCGATGGCAAACGATCTGGCATCATGTATTGCCCAATGCCCTGCCAGGCATTCTCACGGGAAGTATCCTGGCGGTCTCGCGTGCCATCGGCGAAACTGCACCGCTCATCGTAGTGGGCGCATCCACGTTTATCAGCATCGACCCTGACGGGCCGTTCTCGAAATTCACGGCATTGCCGATCCAGATCTATCAATGGACGACGCGCGCCCAATCTGAATTCCATGCCATCGCAGCCAGCGCGATCATTGTTCTGCTTGCCCTGCTGCTAAGTTTGAATGCCACAGCGGTCTTGTTACGCAACCGCGTACAAAGAAAATATTAAAGTGGTGATTCGGAAGTGACTCATGAAAAATAATCAAACACCTGAAATTGCAATTGAAACCAAAAATCTCTTTATCTTTTACGGGAGCTTCGCCGCAGTCAGCGAAGTCAACCTGAAGATAGAAAAGCAAAAGGTCACCGCTATTATCGGCCCTTCAGGCTGCGGGAAGTCCACATTACTGCGCGCCTTCAACCGCATGAACGATTTCGTGCCGAGCAGTTATGTCACCGGCGAAGTGCTGCTTAGTGGACAGAACCTGTATGGCTCAAATATCGACCCGGTGGAAGTCCGCAGAAGGATCGGGATGGTTTTTCAGAAACCGAATCCATTCCCAAAATCCATTTATGAAAATATTGCCTGGGGCGCGCGCATCAATGGGTTCAAAGGGAACATGGATGAACTCGTGGAACAATCCCTGCGGGGTGCAGCACTGTGGGAGGAAGTGAAGGATCAACTCCAGAAGAGCGCTTATGAACTTTCCGGCGGACAGCAGCAGCGTCTGTGCATTGCGCGTACCATCGCCATCCAGCCTGATATTATTCTCATGGATGAACCAGCGTCCGCGCTTGACCCGATCTCCACGCTGCGCATCGAAGAGCTCATGCAGGAACTTAAGAAGAATTATACCATCATCATCGTCACCCATAATATGCAGCAAGCCGCTCGTGTTTCCGATTACACCGCCATGATGATGCTGGAAAAAGACGGTTCGCGCTCCGGCACAGTGATCGAGTTTTCTGAGACGAAGAAGATTTTCACGAATCCAAAAGACAAACGCACCGAAGATTATGTGACAGGGAGATTCGGATAATATGTCCAAACCCAGAGTAATATTTATTTGCACAGGCAACTCCGCTCGAAGTCAAATGGCAGAAGGACTCCTGCGTGCATTGGCGGGGGATCATTTCGATGTTTTCAGCGCAGGCACAGAGCCAAAGGGCACGATCCTGCCCGAGGTTTTGGAAGTGATGCGTGAAGTTGGCATAGATACCAGCCTGCAGCGGTCAAAATCTGTCATGGAATATATGGGCAGGGTCAACTTCGCGCATGTCGTCACTGTGTGTGCCGATGCCGAGGAGAATTGTCCCGTAGTATTTCTCAACATGGGAACTCATGACCACTGGCCGTTTGACGACCCGGCCAAATTTGGCGGGGATGAAAAGCAGCGCCTCGACTCCACCCGGCGCGTGCGCGATCAAATCGAGGAACGTCTGCGCCTCTGGCTGACCGAACAAGGCATTCCGGCAGGCGAGTATCGCCGGATATAAATGACGGTAGTACAATATGAAAGCAAACCATCAGAGGACTTATGATTAGAAAAACATTCGAGAGTGAAATTCAGCAGGTGAAGGATGAAGTGCTTTTGCTTGGCTCCATGGTGGAACATGCCATCATCGGCTCGGTGGAGGCGTTGAAGAAGCGCGACATCAAGGCTTCTGAAAAGATCATGGCGGAAGATAAGGAAATCAACAAAAAACGTTTCGCCATCGAGAACCAGTTGATGATCCTGATCGCCACCCAGCAGCCCATGGCTCATGACCTGCGTTTGCTTGCTTCCTGCATGGAAATTATTTCCGAGTTGGAACGCATGGGCGATTACGCCAAGGGCATTGCGAACATCAATGTCCGCATGGGCGACGAGCCCCTGCTTAAACCGCTGATCGACATCCCGCGCATGGCGCAAAAAGGCGCGGACATGCTCCATCGCGCATTGACCGCCTTCGTGAATGAGGACGTGGAAGCCGCGAGATCCATCCCCGTGGAAGACGATGAAGTGGATGGGCTCTACAATCAGATCTATCACGAGTTGATGATGTATATTATCCAGGATCCGAAGACTATCGAGCGCGCCAATTGGCTCCTTTGGGTGGCGCATAACCTTGAGCGAGTGGCCGACCGCGTGACCAACATCTGCGAGCGGACCATTTTTATCGCCACAGGCGAATTCAGCGAGATCAAATCCAGCGACGATGAATTTTGGAAAGGCCAGAAGAAGTAAAGGGATTCGTGAAATAAAAAACAGGACAGAGGAAAATCTCTGTCCTGTTTTTTATTAAATTTTGATCGGGTCGTGATTATCTTTGTTTGTGAGGCAGAGGTTGGCTATCCCATCCGTCCGGTGATATACGCCTCGGTGAGTTCTTCCCTGGGTATTGTAAATATTTGATTGGTGGGGGCAAACTCGATCAACTCCCCCAGCCAGAACAGACCCGTAAAATCTGAAACGCGGGCGGCCTGCTGCATATTATGAGTGACGATCACGATGGTATATTGTTCTTTAAGGCCCTGCATTAACTCTTCGATCTTCAACGTCGCCACAGGATCCAGGGCAGACGCGGGTTCATCCATCAAGATCACTTCCGGCTCGACCGCAATCGCACGGGCGATACAC
>JACZJC010000067.1 GCA_014860745.1 Anaerolineales bacterium | reverse complement strand
ACTCTCATCTCTGGCTCCGGCTGTGCGGATGTCAACGTGACAATTGCCGGTACATCGAGGGGAACCTACCATATGGACCTCGGCATGAGCCAGGTGGTGAAGTACACGCTCGATGGGGGGCCGGTGGAGATCAGCAGCGATAATGGGGTCGGGATCATCGCCTCATTGAATCAATGGAGACGGCCGACACCCTACGGCGGCTGGACGGGGGTGGCCCAATCCATGGCGCTGCCGGTTTCACAGATCTCAAACAGCTATGTCATTCCACGCTACAACGGCACCGATCCTACCTTGTACAATGCCGTCCTGATGGCCAATGTCGATACGGTGCCCAGAACGATCACGGTGAAGATCGGCGGGACCGTGATGGGCTCCTATCTCCTGGGACCCTCCGACAGCCGCTTTGAAGTCTATTATGTTACGGGAGGTCCGCTGGTTGTGAGCAGCGATGTGGGGGCGAAAATCGTCGCCTCGCTGTACGAGCTGAAAAGGGCGGAAGGTGTCGGTGAGTACAACGGTCAATCGGAGATGATGGGTCTGCCGTCGACCCAGGTATCCGACAAATATTTGATCCCGATCTATTTTGGAAACTGGCCGCTTTACCTGGATGCCTCGCTGGCCTTCGCGAATGTGGATACGATAGCCACCACGGTAACAGTGAAGATCGCCGGAGTAACCCAGGGAACATACCTCATGCAGCCAAGCACCAGCATGGTCGTGAGGTACACCCTGGATGGCGGTCCGGTGGAGATCAGCAGCAACAATGGAGCCAAGATCGTGGCCTCGTTGAACCAATGGCGCCGGCCGGCGCCCATAGGCGGCTGGACGGGGGTGGCGCAATCCATGGCGCTGCCGCTTGAAAAGATCTCGAACAGCTATGTCATGCCACGCTACGACGGCACCGATCCCGCCTTGTACAATGCGGTTCTGATGGCCAACGTCGACACGGTGCCCAGAACGATCACGGTGAAGATCGGCTCAACAGTCATGGGCTCCTATCTGTTGGGGCCATCCGACAGCAGGTTTGAAGTCTATAATTTTGTGGGAGGTCCGATCGTGGTGAGCAGCGATGTGGGGTCGAAAATCGTCGCCTCGCTGTACGAGCTGAAAAGAGCCGAAGGCGTCGGTGAGTACAATGGTCAATCAGAGATGATGGGCCTGCCGTTGTCACAATTATCTGACAGCTATTTGATCCCGATCTATTTTGGGATGTGGGGCAATTACCTGGATGCCTCGTTGTACATTGCCGTTCCATAGATCATATATCGCAAAGATTTACAAACTGGGCATGGCCTTTCAAGCTATGCCCAGTTTGTTTTTATCCTTTTTTCTGATTTTGCATACAGGCTCTAGTATAATTCGGGAGGGATTCAGTAGATAAAATGACAGCTCATTTCTTTTCTTTATTCAAAAGAGGTATATCTTTCCTGAGAAAATTGGGAGATATGTATTTAATCCAATCAAGCGGTCTATTTGACAGGGAATTGTACCTGGAAGAAAACCCCGATGTTGCTCGAGCCGGGGTTGATCCTGTCAGGCACTACATGATCCATGGCGGCTTCGAAGGGCGTGATCCGGGGCTGTATTTTTCCAGTCGCTGGTATCTGAAAACTTATGAAGACGTAAAAAAAAGCGGAATGAATCCGCTCGTTCATTATCTCAAATATGGCCGCGAAGAGGGACATAAAGCGCATCCTCCGGTTTTCTCTTTGAGAAGAATGTACGATTATTGCCGCGAAACAAACAGCATGGTCTTTGAGGATGCTCCGGAACAAATTTACCTACAACGCCCCAAAGTGCTGGGTAGTTTTTCGGGCGATCTGGAGCAGGGAGAAGCCCTATGCCCGCCCGTTTACGTTTCCGTTATTGAGGATGCCGTCATCTTTGGTGGCTCGACTTTGGTGGTAGCCGGCGGAGAGGTTGTTCTTGATGATGAACTGGTGGATTTTAATGGCGGCGAGTTTGGCGTAAAATCTGCCTTTGTTAAGCTTCTGCCGGGGAATTCGGTAAGATTGGATTCTGGAAAAGAACCTTCCCCGCATTTAAAAGAAGGTGTGCTCTTATCGTGCGGGCACGACGCTAATTACTTCCATTGGCTCGTGGAATGCCTGCCCAAACTTTTATTGATCGATGATCTGAATCTATATAAAGATGCGCCCCTATTAATACCGGAGGGGCTGCACAAGAATTTGGCGGCGGCGCTTGACAGGCTAAATGTTAATAAACGTCCATTAATATATATCGAACCGGATTCTCCCTGCCAGGTGGAAAGATTAATATTTCCTTCAGCGCTCTCGCGGATTGTTGATAGATATCAGGGCCGTCCAGTTTTTGATGTTGACATTGTCCTCTCTCATAAATGGATCACGAAAGTCAGTGAGCTTTTGAAAAAGGATGCGCAGTCCGATCCGAAACCCTGGCGGAAACTATTCTTAACCCGCAGGAAAGGTTTGCGAGCCCTTGGAAATTTGGAAGAACTGGAGTTGATGCTGCTGGATCACGGTTTTGAGATCGTAGAGTTGGATGGAGCATCATTGGATCTCCAAATCAAGCTTTTCTCCCAGGCTGCCCTGATCGTTGCGCCTACGGGAGCGGCTCTTACCAATATGTTATTTTGCAAGCCGGGAACAAAGGTTGTTATTTTTATGTCCAATCATGAGACGACAAACTATTACTTTTGGTCTACCTTGGGCGCTGTCACCAATTTGGATATAACGATCATCGCCGGTGAACGGCTTTTCAACTTAACAAATTATTGGTCAGTGCATGATGATTATGTGATTGATGCCAATATTGTGCTTGAGGAGGTCAAAAAGATAAGCGGCGTTAAAAGCGGAATTGATGCGAAATATTAGAAATAAAATTGCCTAAAACCACTAATCAGAATGGAATATGAGAGAAACAATGAACAAAATAATAAAAAAAACGATCCGCGAAAATCTTCATGATGATTTTTCTTTGGAGGGAGAAAAAAAACTTTTTGACCAGATCGTGACTGATCAAGAAAAACACGCTGGAAATCTTCGCCCGGGAAAAAATTGGGATCTGGAAATTGGGGGGCAGAACGGAGAACGTTATTATCATTCGCAAAAAAGTGGGGAGATTGTTGAGATCGGTGCTTATAGTGACGAAAAATACCTCGAAAATTTTTCGTCACTGCGAAAAATGATGGACCCTTTTGTGGGCATCACTGGGTTGCAGGGCATCAATAAGGATGTCGTTCAGGAATATTATGCTTACCTGCAAGGTGTTGATCATCTGGGAATTTTGTCCAGTTATTTTGAAGCAAGCGGCGAGATGAAAGACCAGGCGCATGGTTTGATGATCACAGATCTTGGCAGCATTATTGATGTCAATATGATTTCAGCATTCCTTGATCCAGGTGCAGAGAAATATACTATCCTGGAGGTCGGCGGGGGATATGGACGATTAGCTGAGGTGTTTTTTAATGTGTACGGAAAAGAAAACATTAAATACGTGCTGCTTGATGCTGTGCCTGCAAGTTTAATGTATTCCTATTTGTATCTCTCCAAAAATTTCCCGGACTTGCGGATTGGCTTTTATTATCATGAAGATCCTTTTGATATGGATTTGTTTGATTGCTACATCATGCCTTCGTGGCATTTTGATGTTTCTGCATACGCAGGGTTCTTTGATTGCTGTGTGAACATACAGAGTATGCAGGAGATGAAGCAGGATCATGTTAATTATTACCTTGGCATGTTCAACGAAGCACTAAAAGATGGCTCTGGCATTGCATACATCTCGAATGAAAAAGATTATATTTTCCAGGGGGAATGGAATTATCCTGTAAATTGGAATCTCTTATTGAAAACCAGAACTCCCCGATCTTGGACAAGAAACTCTCCAACAGAAGTATTTATTAAAGGTGTGGGCTCTTTTGAGAAAGGGAATCAATTAGTCGATTCTATATATTCTCTTCAACTAAAAGAGTTTGATAGAAACGTCGATCAACTTAAAATAATTTCCAACCTGCAATTTGAGTTACAAAAAAGCCGACAGGAGTCTGCTTTATATCGGACGCTTTCGGGAGTGCCCCTTGCTTCAGAAAGTCTAACCATTGAAAAGGCAGAAGAAACCATTCGCTCTTTAAATGAATATTATCACTCAAAAGAGCCTTCAGAGACAGCCTTGTTGTTTGAAAATATGTCGAAAATTAATGCTCATTTAGTTGCCGTAAATCTTTATTTGAGAAATGGACGGTATAGAAGGGCGCTTTTGTACTTCATTCGGATTGGAAGGATGGATTTTCCCATTTTGTTTTCAATACAAACACTTAAGATAATAGGGAATGGGTTGATTTTTCGGCTGAGGCGGCATTAAAGCTTTGTCGGTATAAGCATATTGCAGCCCATATCCATGTCGTTTGAACCTTACATCCCGATTGTGAGGATTGAGTTGGAAGCCCGTTAATTAATGGTCTGGTTTCCTCTTGAATCACTTTTGCTAATAACTCTTGTATAAGCAGCTTAAGGAGAAATATTATGTCAGATCAAACGAAACCATTCATCCACGAAAAAGCGGAAGTACACACCCAATTTGTTGGAGAAGAAACCAGAATTTGGCAGTTCTCAATTATTCTGGCAGGCGCGAAAATCGGCTCCAATTGCAATATCAACGCGCATTGCTTCATTGAAAACGATGTGGTTATCGGAAACAACGTCACCGTAAAATGCGGCGTATATTTATGGGACGGCATTACAATAGAAGATAACGTACAAATCGGTCCCGCTGCGGTATTTACTAATGATAAATATCCACGCGCAAAAGATTACACCTTTGAAGTAGGCAGAATAACCATAAAAAAAGGGGCATCCATTGGAGCTAATGCCACCATTCTCGGCGGCATCACCATAGGTGAATACGCCATGATCGGGGCAGGCAGCGTTGTCACGAAAGACGTCCCCGCTGGAGAGCTGTGGTATGGAAATCCCGCAAGATCGCATGGCCCAGCCCCCAAAACAGGTTTAACCTAAAAGAGCGTTTCTTAAGTCCTTATCGCCTTCTTTTTGTACACGGAAGATACGGAAAAGTGCGGCTTTTTCAATGGGTTTTCCGTGAACTTCAGTGCGCGAAGCGCCCGTGTTGTCCGCGTCCCAAAAAACAGTTAAAGACTTCCATTTTTATGATAATATTTTCATCGCCCCCTGAGGGAATGCCATGTCCATAGCCGATTGCCGTAAGATTGATTTTCCCAAGATCCATGACCCGCGTGGAAATTTAACTTTTGTTGAAAGCCAGCGGCATATCCCTTTTGAAATTAAACGGGTCTACTACTTATATGATATCCCCGGCGGTGAAACCCGCGCCGGGCATGCCCACAAGAAACTTCAGCAGGTGCTGATTGCCATCGCTGGTAGTTTCGATGTTTTGCTGGATGACGGAAAAGAGAAAAAGCGGGTTCGCCTGGACCGCCCTTTTTGGGGGTTATATATTCATCCCCTCACCTGGCGAGTGCTTCAGAATTTCTCTTCTGGGTCGGTGTGTTTGTCTATTGTCTCCGAATTTTATGCCGAAAGCGATTATTTTCGCGAGTATGATGAATTTTTACAAGCAGTAGGAGTACAAAATAAATGAAAGTTCCCTTTCTTGATCTTAATGCCCCCTATAAAGAATTGAAGCAGGAGTTGGATTCTGCCTACCAGCGGGTGATGGAATCCGGCTGGTTCATTATGGGCGCGGAAGTTGAATCTTTCGAGCATGAGTTTGCCGCGTATTGTGGGGTAAAGCATTGTATTGGCCTTGGAAATGGGCTGGAAGCTTTGCATTTGATCTTGCGCGCGTATGGGATCGGGGCTGGCGACGAGGTGATCGTCCCAGCCAATACCTATATTGCCACCTGGTTGGCAGTATCTTATTCGGGGGCAGTCCCAATTCCAGTGGAGCCGGACCCGCGCACCTATAACCTGAATCCCAGCCTGGTGGAAGCCGCGATCACACCGAAGACAAAGGCCATTATGCCGGTACATCTTTATGGCCAGCCCGCTGATATGGATCCGATCCTGCAGATCGCTGAAAAATATAACTTGAAAGTTATCGAAGATGCCGCCCAGGCGCACGGCTCTCTCTATAAGGGACGGCTGAGTGGCAGTCTGGGACACTCAGCTAGCTTTAGCTTTTACCCCGGAAAAAACCTCGGTGCATTAGGTGACGCAGGGGCAATTGTGACAAATGATGACGAATTAGCCGAAAATGTCCGCATGCTGCGTAATTATGGTTCAAAAGTAAAATACTTTCATGATGTCAAAGGCTTCAACTCACGGCTGGATGAGATGCAGGCGGCCTTCCTGCGCGCAAAGCTGCCCCACCTCGATGAGTGGAACGAACGCCGTAAGAGAATCGCCGCCTATTACCTCGACCATCTGGCTGATCTGCCCGGTCTCACATTGCCTTACGCCCCAGCTGAGATCACCCCCGTCTGGCATATTTTCGTCGTGCAAACTCCCCATCGCGATGCTCTTCAGCAATTCCTGAAGAGCAAAGGCGTGGGAACGCTGATTCACTATCCGGTGCCGCCTCACCTCTCGAAAGCGTATGCTGAATTGGGTTTCCCGAAAGGCGCTTTCCCCATCACTGAAACGATTGCATCCTCAGCATTAAGTCTGCCCATGGGGCCGCACTTGAGTATTGAGGAAGCAGAGTATGTGGGAAATATGATTCGAGAATATTTTTCTCAAGTGTAGCAAATCCCACTCTTTTTTAAACCATCTCAATTTCAGGGAATTTGATTTTATACAACCAGCCCGGTTTTTTGCTGGGCTGGTTGTATGCATTTCGAATCCTTACATCTAAAAGAAAACACAATTGCTCTATGGATCGGGCTTCTTCCAGACGCTGATGGTAAAGTCAGAGTCTTCATTACTTATGGTATCTATGAGGATAAAGTCATGGTCGCTGACATATTTCTCTAACCGCAAGGCTTGAGGTACTCTTTCCCCATTAAATGTCCAATCCTCGGAAAATATCACATAATCTGGTTGAAATTCCTCTATGGCATCTGTGCCGCATGCTCCACCCCAGTAATCGCAATCTATCAATCCTTTGTAGGAAGGTAATCCAACCAGATGGTCGTTGGCGACTTTTGATCCGGGTGGAATCTTATCTTCAATATAACTATAGACTTTATACGTAATGGTGTTTTTGTACATGAGTCGAGTATGGCCCTTGGGGATGGAGTCAGAAAAATCAGCAATCAGGACAATAAATAAGAAATACGCCAACGGGATCATAACGAAGAGCCTTATGATAGTAGTATTCCATTTTCGAACGATATAAAGTGGAATGCTAATCAAGTTAAGGACAAAGAATGGGTAAATTTGGCAAAAGTACATTACATCAATTACATATCTCAAGGAGTTTGAAGCAATTACAACATAAAGAAAAGAACCAATAATATTTACCAGGTAGAACACCTTTCCCACCTTTTGATCGCGCTCAAAAATTATCGCTCCCAGCAGCGTAATTGGAAGCAAGATAATTGATGTATAAATCATTGGGATTTTTTTTATTATTTCAACCCATTGTATGGTCGCTTCCGCGTTGGGTGTTAAACCTTGTGATATGGTTGTAAACAGTAAAATTTGATTTGCTACGAATAGTTTGGGTTGGATAAAAGCAAAAGGATTTATGATAAAAAAGACGAATACCGAAAGCAGGGTGGATGAAAATAATATCCGCGCGAATTGCCTCGAAAATGCAAATTTCAAAATTGATATATTGTGGTGATGACAATATAAATAATAAAACAAGAATAAGACCGGTAAAGCAGTAATGAAAAAGAAATGTTTGGAAAGCGCCGATAGAACGAGAGAAAGCAACCCGAATGTGTACCAACGGTAGTTTTCCGCTTTTCCATTATTAAAACTTAAAAGACACAATATACCCAGAAATAAAAATAACAGGCCGGTTGTTTCGGGATGCAGGAAGTAGAAATAGCGATAAACTGTGGGAGAAGCCATAAAAAGCAAGGCGGATATAAAAGACAGGAATGGATGTTTCAATATGCGTTTTGCCACTTCAAAATAAGCTGCTACAGAGGACAGGCCGATCATGAAGAATATAAAGCGTATTCCTACGAATAAGAAATAATCACCTGTGATAATATTTAGAACTTTAGCAAGATAAATTGGCGTCAAAAGGAAATAGTTTATCGAAAAATAAGTCCACCCATAGTATTGGGAGTGATATCCCGCATTCATGTTGTAGGAGTGTTGATATAACGACAAAATTGATTGGATGATGGAGCCCGGGTCTGTCTCGTAGGCAGTTATAAGATTTATATCATCTACCACGACAAACACATGTGGGAAGAATAAAATTGTGAAGATGGCAATCAATATGATTCGATAGGGAGATGAGATGTATTCAAGGAAACTTTTTTTGTCTATGGACAGTAATCGGACGTGAGAACCGATTTCACTGTAAACGGAAGATTTCAATTGGATAAGCCTATTTAACATAAAACCTCAAATCCCTTTGCGCTTATGATATGGCATAACATCGTTTTATTGTTCTAACGACTTTTCATTATAATCGCTGTCCGCTTTATTAAAAGAATCTCTACCGCACATCCGTCATTGTGAGGGCGCACTTACTCTTCGCCCGAAGCAATCCCAGCCGCCATTCTGAGATTGCTTGCCTCCCAAAGGCAAGAGCGGCGGCTCGCAATGACGGAAAGTGGCAGTTTGTACGGTAGAGAATTAAAGGATAAAACGCAAAATGAGGAGCGATGTAAATGAAAGTTGTGATTTTGGCAGATGGGCTGGGGGCGCGTTTACAAGAGGAAACATTTGTGAACATGGTTGGGATTGGTGGTCTTACGATGCGAGGCTATTCTCTCAAGCTTAGCAAAGCCCACTCTTTTAGCCGTCTCAATTTAAGGGAATTTGATTTTATATAAACAGCCCGCTTCTTTTGCCGGGCTGTTCTCAAATCTTTACACCTTGGACGAGGCACATCTGATCTTTATGGGTTGACCTTCATCCATACGCTTATCGTAATTGGCCCTGAATTTGGAGTAGCTGGGCTCTCAATCGTATCTATTAAAAAATAATGATGATCACGGACGTATTTTCTTAAATGCACAGTTGGCAGGTGTTCTCCGTTAAATGTAAAATCTTCATTGAAGATAACATAATCTGGTTGAAAATCCTCAATATAATCTGTACTGCATTTACTCCAATAATGGCATCCTATCAGCTCTTTGTTGGAAGGGAGTGCAACGAATTGATCGTATGTGATTCTTGCGCCATCCGGAATCCTCTCCTCAATAAAACCATAAACTTCATAAATTAAGGAGTCCTTGTACATCAGCCGGGCGTAGTTAACACGAATTGACTGGGAAAAATCTGTGACCAGGAGAAAAAACAAAAAGTATGCTAGGGGAATGCTGATTAGAAACTTTAATGCCGTTACATTCCATTTTCTAATAATGTATAAAGGAGTGCTCAGAAAATTAAGGACAAAAAACGGATAAATGGGTGCAAAATACGTTGCCGAAATTATGAAGCGCGAGGAAATTGTGAATATGATTATAAATAGAAAGCAGCCAAGGATGTTTACAATATAGAAAATTCCTCCGATTTTTTGATCGAATCCAAAGATCATTACTCCCAAAAGCGTGAAAGGGAACAGGATCAAGGATATAAATATGATAGGCATTGTTTTTATCGTTTCAAGCCATAGTCTGACCCCTTCCATAAAAGACAGGTTTGTGTGGAACATTTGATTTGACACTACCATAGTCTGATTTGATATAAATAATTTTGGCTGGAAAAATGCAAAAGGGTTTATGGTAAAAAAAACGAAGATTGAAATAAAAATAGTCCAGAGTAACATCCTGGCGAACTGTCTCGAAGTTGCGAATTTTAAAATTGAGATGGTGTGGTGGTAACAGTATAGATAATAGAATAGGAATATAACCGGTAAAGCCGTAACAAAAAATATCTGCTTGGATAAGGCTGATAAAACCAGGCAGAGCAAGCCATATGTATACCAGCGATAATCTTCGCCCGCGCCATCGTTAAAACGAAGCAGGCATAATATCCCAAGGAATAGGAATAATAGGCCTGTCGATTCTGGGTGTAGAAAATAAAAATAAGTGGAAACTGAGTTGGCTGCAATAAGAAGCAGTACGGCAATAAAGGATAAAAAGGTTTGCTTAAAGATGCGTTTTGCCACTTCAAAATAAACCAATATAGACGACAACCCAATCATGAAAAATATAAAACGAAGCCCAACGAGAAAGAAAAAATAATCATCAGAGACGATCTTCAATTTTTGCGCAGCATAGATTGGTGCCAAAAGGAAAAAGTTGATTGCGTAATAGGTCCATCCATAAAATGAAGAGTGGTATCCCATGTTCATATTGTAGGGGTTTTGATATAAAGAAAGAATCGAGCCAATAATTGAACCCGGATCTACTTCGTATGCCATTGCCAAATCCATCGGTTTAACCACTACAAATACATGCGGGAAAAATAAAACGGTAAAAATACAAATTAATATAATTCGATATGGGGATGAAAGATATTCACGAAAGCTTTTTCCCTCCATATGGAGCAAGTGGAGATGCGAAATGATCTCGACGCCAATGGAAGATTTTAGACGTGTAAAGTTATCAATCATAATGGTCCTTCAGATGGGGATTTGAAGCGAAATATAAGTCATGTTACACTAATAGGTGCTAAAAGTCGAGCGAATTTTTGTAGAGGAAACCTTCAGGAAATGAGGAACACAATAACGTGAAAGTTGTAATTTTGGCTGGTGGATTGGGCACACGATTGCAGGAAGAAACATCTGTAAAGCCAAAACCGATGGTTGAGATCGGCGGTCAACCAATTCTTTGGCATATTATGAATGTGTACGCGGCTCAGGGTTATAATGAGTTTATTATTGCCTTGGGGTATAAGTCGGAAGTTATTAAGAATTATTTCCTTAATTTTCATGATTTTCGAAAGGATTTAACTATTGACCTGCGCAATGGAAACGTTATGGCGCATGACGGCGAATCCGAAGATTGGATTGTTCATCTCGTTGACACAGGCGCAAATACACAAACTGGGGGGCGCATAAAGCGACTCGCAAAATGGATTGGTGACGAGACTTTTATGATGACTTATGGAGACGGTGTAGGCGATATCGATATGAATCAATTGCTCGCGCTTCATCGAAAATCAGAAAAATTGGCCACGGTGACTGCTGTGCACCCACCTTCCCGCTTTGGGGAGGTGGTTATAGATAATGATCAAGTGAGGCGTTTTGAGGAGAAACCTCAAACGGGAGACGGCTGGATTAACGGAGGTTTTTTTGTTTTAGAGCCCCAGGTCCTGGAATACATTGAAGGTGATTCGATGCCTTGGGAGAGGGATCCATTACAACGCCTGGCTGAAGAAGGTCAATTGGCCGCCTATAAGCATAATGGCTTTTGGCAATGTATGGATACCTTGCGGGATGTGCAGTTGGTGGAGAAACTTTGGAATGAAGGAAAGGCTCCGTGGAAAATATGGAAATAAATAAAACTTTCTGGCAGGACCGGCCAACTTTTGTAACTGGGGGAACAGGATTAGTCGGATCATGGCTCGTCCGGCGGCTTGTTGAAGCAAGTGCGGATGTTGTTTGTCTTGTACGTGACTGGGTGCCTCAAAGTGAACTCGTGCGCGCAGGCTACTTAGAGAAAGTAAAAGTTGTGCGCGGGGATGTTCGCGACCGCGAGTTGCTTGAACGCGCACTCGGTGAATTTGAAATTGATACAGTCATTCATCTTGCTGCACAGACAATTGTAACGATAGCAAATCGCAACCCTATTTCTACATTTGAAACTAACATCACTGGCACATGGAATGTTTTGGAGGCCTCCCGCCGCAGCCCAAAGGTAAGGCAAATTGTAATGGCCTCATCAGATAAAGCCTATGGCGATCAGGAAACCCTGCCTTATAACGAAGAAACTCCTTTGCAAGGACAGCATCCTTATGATGTCAGCAAATCTGCAGCGGACCTGATTGCGGCAACCTATGCCAAAAGCTACGATCTGCCTGTTGTAATTACACGTTGCGGTAATTTTTATGGCGGGGGTGACCTGAATTGGAATCGCATCATCCCGGGTACCATCCGCTCAATTTTACGCGGGCAGGCCCCCATTATCCGCTCGGATGGCGAATATATCCGTGATTATTTTTATGTGGAAGACGGCGCAGCGGCTTACATGCTGCTGGCTGAGCGGCTTGCAGCACGGCCGGAACTCAAAGGTCAGGCTTTCAACTTCTCGAATGAGATCCAGGTCACAGTGCGTGAGATCGTCGAAAGCGTTGTCCGTTTGATGGGAGTAAATCTCAAACCTGTAATCCTTAATGAAGCTAGTAATGAAATCCGCCATCAATATCTAAGCGCAGAGAAAGCGCGCCGCATGTTAAATTGGAAACCGCTCTTTAATTTGGATCAGGGTCTCGCGTTGACCATTGACTGGTATAGGAATTTTTTTACCCATGAACACAAGAGCTGAAGAACTGCGTGCACATATCCGGGCGCTAACCGCTGAATATTTTACAGAGGCATTCCCGTTGCGTGAATTCATAGCGGGCGAATCGCCTGTACCGGTTTCAGGAAAAGTATTTGACGAGGTTGAAATGCAGCACCTTGTTGATTCGTCTCTTGATTTTTGGCTGACAACAGGCAGGTTTGCGGATCAATTTCAAAAGGAATTTTCAAAGTTTATGGGGGTGCGAAATACGATTCTTGTTAATTCCGGTTCTTCTGCAAACCTCGTGGCGTTGTCATGTCTTACATCACCCCAGCTTGGAGACAAGGCTTTGAAACCCGGCGATGAAGTCATTACGGTTGCAGCAGGCTTTCCGACTACGGTCAACCCGATCATTCAAAATAATTTAGTGCCTGTTTTCATTGATGTTCATATCCCCACCTATAACGTAGATGTGAATTATCTTGAGGCAGCTCTCAGTTCGCGTACGCGCGCGATTATGATCGCTCATACCCTTGGGAATCCGTTTGATCTAGAGACAGTCACTGAGTTTGCGCGCAAGCATGACCTCTGGCTGATCGAAGACTGTTGCGATGCAGTTGGCGCAACCTATAATGGACGCAGAGTTGGCACATTCGGAGCTTTAGCCACCACAAGTTTTTATCCTGCTCATCACATCACCATGGGCGAGGGCGGTGCGGTATTAACCGATAAACCGAAACTAAAAACTCTGGCCGAATCCTTTCGCGATTGGGGGCGAGACTGTTGGTGCGAGCCTGGTAAAGACAATACCTGTGGCAAACGCTTTGAGCATCAACTTGGTGAACTGCCTTATGGATACGATCATAAATACACCTATTCACATATTGGCTACAACTTAAAGGCCACGGACATGCAGGCTGCTGTTGGGCTGGCGCAGATGCAAAAAATTGATAGTTTCATTGTTCGCCGTCGTGAGAACTTTGCCTACCTGCACGCCAGATTATATGATTTGCAGGAATATTTTATTTTGCCCGAGGCAACTAATAACAGTGAACCTAGTTGGTTCGGTTTCCCCCTTGCTGTACGTTCTGGTTCGCCGTTTGATCGCAACCAGGTGGTGGAATTCCTCAATAGCCGTAAAATCGCCACCCGCCTGCTTTTTGGAGGGAACCTTGTGCGCCAACCGGCGTATAAAAACATTCCGAAGCGCACCATCGGCAAATTGGAAAACTCTGATTTTGTAATGAACAATGTTTTTTGGATCGGGGTCTATCCTGGTCTGACGATGGAGATGCTCAATTATGTAGTTGATGTGTTTCACGATTTGGCAAAAGCTTCTTAAGAGCCCTTGTTGCTCGGATAATGTTTCTTGCAGCTATAGTTCCATTCTAAAAACCCACCATTTCATCCACAATATAAATGGGGCGGCGCTTGCTTTCAAAATAAGTGCGCCCAAGGTATTCGCCTAATAACCCGATCCCAAAGCTGTTAATGCCAATTCCCAGAAAAGATAAAATAAAAATTGTCGTCAAGCCAGCAACAGGTTTTCCAATAAAGTATAATAATAAATTAATTACCACAGCGACAAGGGAAAGGACTGTAATACCAACGCCTGCTATGAGAAAAAATCTTAGGGGCTGGATTGAAAAGCTGGTTATGGCGGTCAAGGCATAGAGCAAGATATGCCAAAAGGGTCCTTTGCTTACACCGGCAGTTCTCGGTTGGCGTTCATAAACCACGCCGGTTTGTTTAAATCCAATCCATGCAATAAGCCCTCGCATATAGCGATTATATTCCCCAATACTTTCCAGCGCATTGCGCACCTTTTTATCAATTAAGCGGAAATCACCGGTATCCACCGGGATATTAATATCCGCCAGTGAATTGATCAGGCGATAGAATAATTTTGTCAAAAAATTTCTCCAAGCCGGATCCCCTCGACGAATAGTCCGCACGCCGTACACGACTTCATAGCCTTGTTCCCATTTCTCCAAAAAGCGCGGAAGCATTGCTGGCGGGTCCTGCAAATCGGAATACAGCACAATAATCGCATCTCCGGAGGCATAGTGATACCCTGCCGTTATCGAACTTTCCGAAGTAAAATCGCGGCTAAAGCGAATATATTTCCAGCGTGCATCCCTGTTACAAATTTCTTTAACCAGTTCCCCGGTGCGATCGGTGCTGCGGTTATCGATAACAATAAATTCAAAGTCATAAGGCAAGTTTTCTGTCGCTGCCAGCACCTGTTCTTCTAGTGGCGCGATGTTTAATTCTTCGTTCCGTGCTGGAATTACGATGCTGATTAGTTTTAGGGGGGATTCTGAGGAAATTAAAACCGGATAGGTCATTTGCAAAAAATAGGAATCTGCGGGCTGGTTTTGCCCATCATCCGAAACATAATTAACATTATCCCCGGACTCAATTCGCTTAAGCGGCAGTAATTTTTCATCGGAAAATCCGAGACGATGGTAAAAAGCAATGGCATGTTGGTTATCGTTAAAGACATGTAAAAAGATGCGTTTTGGACGTAAGGTTTCTTGTGTCCATTTTAAAAGAGCCTGCATCGCCAGAGATAAAATCCCTGGTTCGGATTGCTTTTCGCCGCGCAGTATATTATCAATTTCGACCTCTGCGGTTTCATTTATTGCATTTGCTAACCCGACATGCCCAAGGGCATTCCCTCTTCTGTCCAGGACTAAAAATAGTATTCTGTCCTTGACGTCAAGAAGATGCGCGCGCAGCCATTTTTTTGTGCCATCGAATGTAACTGGGAAGCGTGTAGGATAGGCAAAGCTATTTTCATCCCGCCATTTTGCTAGTTTTGTAATCAAGATATCGTCTGTGGCATGAACTTCGCAGACTGGCAATAAATATCCGGCGTCATTAGGCAGAGATATACTTTGTTTAAACGCCTCTGCATAAGTAGCACAGGATTTGACGCTTGAAAATACCTGTTCCACCCTTTGTTGATATTGAATGTTGTTATTTTGAATTGTGTTTGGTTTTATAGCCATAACATTATCCCAGGTTGTTTGTAGATGTTTAACGAGAAGAGCCTCATGGTAAAATAACTCTTCTCAAAATTTGATGCTAAGTTTGATTTGTGTTGTCCAAATTGATTATAGGATGATATAAAATTATGGTGAAAAATGTCTCTAACGATTAGCTCCCGCTCATCTCAAATTGTTCAATCTGAAATTCGTAATATGTCCATTGAATGTGACCGTGTGGGCGGTATTAATCTATCACAGGGAATTTGCGATCTGGAACTTCCATTACCTGTTCGGTTGGGAGCGCAGGAAGCAATGATTGAAGGTATTAACCATTATACCCGCTACGATGGTCTTTTGGAATTACGCCAGGCCATTGCCGAAAAAACAATTAAATATAACCACATTCAGACTGATCCGGAAAAAAATATTACTGTCTCTGGTGGTTCTACAGGAGCATTTTATTGTGCTTGTCTGGCTTTACTGAATCCCGGAGATGAGGTTATCATTTTTGAGCCATATTATGGCTATCACATTAATACCTTAATTGCGGCGAATGTGAATCCCGTTTATGTCCCATTGGAACCACCCGATTGGTCGTTTTCTATACAAGACCTGGAAAAAATAATAACCCCTCGCACAAAAGGCATTATGGTAAATACTCCGGCTAACCCTTGTGGAAAAGTTTTTAGTCAGGATGAGCTGGAGCAAATAGCAGATTTTGCCGTTCGACACCAATTATTTGTTTTTACCGATGAGATATATGAATATTTTGTTTACGATGGGCGCAAGCACATTAGTCCAGGCTCGATTCAATCGATTGCTGACCAAACGATTACCATCTCTGGATATTCGAAAACTTTTAGCATTACCGGATGGCGTATAGGGTACGCGGTTTGTCACGAAAAGTGGGCTCAAATGATAGGGTATGTTAATGACTTGTTCTATGTTTGCGCCCCCGCGCCGTTACAGTTAGGAGTTGCGAGAGGCATCAATGAGCTTCCAGCAGAGTTTTACGAAGCATTATGCGAGCAATATTATGTCAAGCGTAACAAGCTATGTCAGATATTGACTGACATCGGCATTACGCCATTTGTTCCTCAGGGAGCTTATTATGTGCTCGCGGATGTCAGTCGCTTGCCCGGTAAAACAAGCAAAGACAAGGCTATGTATCTATTACAAAAAACAGGTGTGGCCACTGTGCCAGGAGAGGCGTTTTATAGCCACCATCGAGGGCAAAACCTTGTCCGTTTTTGCTTTGCAAAAGACAATGCTATTATCGACGAGGCTTGTCAGCGGCTTAAAGGCCTTACATAATTGCTAAGACATAATTATTTCATTGTCCACGGAGGAAAGAATGAGCGCTAGAAAAAAAATCCCATTTGCGGGACCGTCAATTTCCCAAAAAGAAATAGATTATGTTGTTGACGGCGTCAAAAACGGCTTTTATGAAAATTATGATCAGCACACTCGCCGTCTTGAGAAAGCGGTATGTGATTATCTGGGCGTTAAACATGGGATTGCAACCCATTGCTGCACGGTCGCTTTACATCTTGCATGTGAAACGCTGGGGCTTACACAAGGTGATGAAGTTATATGCACTGACTTTAGCTGGGTAGCCACGGCTTATAGTATAGATTACACCGGGGCTACGCCTGTTTTTGTTGATATTGACCCGGATTCTTGGTGTATAAATCCAGAAGCAGTTCGGAAGGCTATAACCCCAAAAACTAAGGCAATCATGCTCGTACACACATTTGGCAATCCTGCTGAAATGGATGAAATTCTTTCCATTGCCAAAGAATACAACTTGAAAGTAATAGAAGACGCTGCTCCTTCACTTGGCGCGGAATATAAAAATAATAAAACCGGTACATTTGGTGATATTGCCTGCTTTAGTTTTCAAGGCGCTAAAATTGCAGTGAGCGGGGAAGGTGGAATACTGGTTACGAATAATGACGCTCTTTTTGAGCGGGCATCCCTTTTGGCATCCATGGGGCGGACTGATTCTCAAGCTGTATTTTGGTCCGATATGCTGGGATATCAATATACGATCGCTAATTTGACAGCAGCGTTGGCTCTTGCCCAGGTTGAACGTATTGAAGAACTTGTGAAAATGAAAAGGCAGATTTTTAGCTGGTATGAGGAGCGGCTTAAAGATGTGCCGGGGATCAAAATTATCCGTGAAAAACCTTATAGCCGAAGTAATTATTGCTACCCGTCAATTTTTCTGGAAAACAAATCGCGCATGGAAAGAGATGAAATTCTCAAGAAATTCCGTGAAGAAAATATTCATGCCCGTCCTGGATTTCCCCAGATGAGTCTTTTTCCTGTTCATCAGCACCGTTTCCCAACTCCTGTTACACAAAGAGTATCTGAAAGTGGCATCTCCCTTCCTGCTGCTGCTATTTTGACTGAAGAGGATGTTGATTTCGTATCTAAGCTTTTGATTGAGCAAGTTCATGCATAAAATTGTACATTGTTGATTTTTAAATTTGCTCAAGCAATATCTTGGAAAAAGAAGATTGCAAGATTTGTATTACCTGCATTTTCACCGTTTTATTGAAACCGTACGATATTGAGAAGACTATGAAAACATCCGATTACATCATGAATTATTTAGAACAACGGGGAGTAACTCATATATTTGAAGTAATTGGGGGGATGATTACGCATCTTGTCGATTCGGCTTATAGACAGGAGGGTTTGCAACTCGTTAGTACTCATCATGAACAGTCAGCTGCTTTTGCTGCAGATGCAATGGGGCGCATTACTGGTATTCCAGGTGTTGCCATGGCTACTAGTGGCCCAGGAGCCGTGAACTTACTGACAGGGATCGGTAGTTGTTATTTTGATTCTGTTCCCGCAGTTTTTATTACTGGACAAGTAAATATTCATGAGCAAAAGGGTGATAGAGAAATAAGGCAGTTGGGCTTTCAGGAAACAGATATTGTTAGTATGGCTCGTCCTATTACGAAGGCTGCCTGGGCAGTTCAGTCTTCTGATCAAATACCTTTTTTGCTTGAAGAAGCTTTCCGCTTAGCCGTGTCAGGTCGCCCGGGGCCAGTTTTGTTGGATATTCCGATGGATGTTCAAAGACAGGATATTCCCACTGTAACTGAATTGTCCAATCTACAGTCTCCCGATCCTTTTTTAGATCGTGAATTTTTTGATCTATTAACCCAAAATCTAACCAAAGCAAAACGACCGCTTATTTTGGCTGGTGGCGGTATTCATTCTGCCCGAGCTTTGCAGCTTTTTAGGCAGTTTGTAGATCTTTTACAATTGCCAGTAGTTAACTCTCTTATGGCGGTAGATGTATTGCCGCACCAACATCCAATGAGGGTGGGGTTGATAGGCTCATACGGCAATCGTTGGGCTAATACTGCCTTGGGCGAATGTGATTTATTGCTGGTTTTAGGAAGTCGCCTTGATATTCGCCAAACCGGTGCGGATGTAAAGGCGTTTCAAGAGGGGCGAATAATTTTTCATGTCGATTGTGAGAGTGGTGAAATAAATAATCGCTTGTCCGACTGCTATCCCGCTGTCACTGATTTGCGATCCTTTCTTTCTGCAGCCATTGATATGTTCCAATCGAGGAAACCTTATTTATTACAACCTGAGTGGTTGGCAAGGATTTCGCAATTGCGACAGCAATGGCCTGATACGGATGAAATAAAAGGTGTCTCTGGAATTAATCCGAATTCGTTTATGCATAAGTTGTCGAGCGCTTCTCAACAAGCAGGCGCATATATTGTGGATGTTGGTAATCATCAGATGTGGGCAGCGCAATCCATTGAGGTCAATGCAAACCAGCGCTTCTTGACATCTGGCGGGATGGGTTCCATGGGCTTTTCTCTTCCGGCGGCAATTGGAACAAGTTTAGCCATGTCAAAGGTGCCTGTTGTTCAAATTTGCGGCGATGGCGGGATGCAAATGAATATTCAGGAATTGCAGACAATTGTCCATCATAAATTGCCTGTAAAAATGGTGATACTTAACAATCATTCATACGGTATGGTAAGACAGTTTCAGCAAAGTTACTTCCATGAGCGATATGCATCCACATATTTTGGTTACTCAACTCCTGATTTCTCTAAAGTTGCGTCAGCATATGGAATTCAATCTGTGGAAATTGAGAATGATAGCGAAATTGAACATGGCCTGATGCGATTATGGCATAATCCGCTTGAACCTTTTTTGCTACAGGTAAACATAAGTGTAGAGGCAAATGCGTACCCGAAAATTGCTTTTGGACATCCCATTACACAAATGGAACCTTTCGCGAAGCCCCTTGATATGGAAGGAACTTAAATAATCTGGACTTTCGCCAAATATAGAATGACTTCGAAAGAATTTCAAATTGATGAAGTATTATACAAATCATTAACTTGTGTAAGTGCTTTGATCAATTTTCGTTAAAACCGATCAGCTTCGCCCGTTGGATTTCGGAGCTGATCGGTTTTTTGTTTACTGCTATAGTATTTTCTCTGCCATCTTCTCTCCTGTTCCTCCAGGCTGGTCGCTGACTGTCACCATGATTCGAACAGTGGTGCCTTGTGGAACAGTGCTGGCGGCCGTGTATACCCAGGGTCCACTCTTAAGTGGGGTCTCTTCCGCCTCGCCGCTCTCGATATCCGCCTATGAAGAGATATTTATTGCCTGCCGTCTTGATAAATTTATCTTTTATTTTGCTCCCGATGGTGATGGCTTTTAATTTTTTTATTTGCATACAAATTTAATAACGGGAATTTATTTGTGTGCGGCTGTGACATGTTTTGCGTTCTACCGCAACAATGAATCGTCTGACATTTCTGCGCTTGCCATATTTGGAGGATTATCATTTTTTGCCTTTATGGTATCCAGGGTCGAAAATGGATTTATAAGTGTTGCAATTAGCTTGTTGATATTCCTAAAAGGAAGATATCCCTCAAAAATAATCTCAGCAATTTCTGTCCTGACAAGTATTTTAATGATTGCATACATCATTAAATTACTTGAATACACTCCCTACAAGATGGAAAGCTATCTGATCCTTTTTTCACACACAATGCTTGTTTTGTTTAATATTATCGTTGTTCTTTTTGAAAGGACGGCTCCTCTCATGGATAAAATTTTGGATAATTTTCCCCGCATTTTCTTTATCACAGCTCTTGTTTTAGTGGGTGTATACTTGATTGTCATTGATTTTGAACGGGTTATTATCAATTTGCAGACTTTTATATTGAATGGACATCTACGAGGTTATTTGGGAATGTTTTGGTCCCTTGGGATTGCCAGTGTTGTTATTCTGATTTTTGTTCAGGGTGATAATTTGAAATGGACCAATTTGTTTATTCTTGTTTTTTGTGGTGAGGTTCTTCTATACTTTCTATTATTCACCAATTTAGGCGCTTATCCAGATACGGAATTATTCGGAAGCCCGACCCGATCCGTTATCCATTATATGTTTTTGTTACTTCCCTATCTTTTAACGAATTATCTTGCAATGTTTAAATCTGTTGATTTTTGAATAAAGTATATCGGAAAATTTAGACGTTTATCCTCTTGTATTAGGTTAAAATATGCCCTTCAATTTTCAAAAATTTGTGATAAACGATTGTGTGGATTTAATCAACCTGCGAACTTGAATCAGCTCGAATATTCTGAACCAGAACTGGTATTCATGTAGGCAGAAAAGAATTACGTTTGGTATTAATGGCTTGCTGTCCCTTTTGTGTATGAAAGAATCCTTTTACAGGTTTTGTAGCATCAGAAGCAATCGTTTGTGATGAAAACAAATCAATCTATAAAGCAATCAAAATTTCACCTACAAGGAAAAACATATGACAATCCGTATTCACCCGACTGCTGAAGTTTCAGATAAAATTGAAATTGGGGAGGGTTCGAGCATCTGGCATCATGCGCAGGTGCGTGAGGAGGTCAAGATCGGCACGAATTGCATCATAGGCAAGGGGGTCTATGTGGATGCTGGAGTGCCGATAGGTAACAATGTCAAAATTCAGAACTATGTCTCCGTTTATCACGGCGTAAGGATCGAGGATGGTGTTTTTGTAGGCCCTCATGTGTGCTTTACGAACGATATGCGTCCGCGTGCGGTTAACCCGGACGGTTCGCTTAAGGCAGCCGATGACTGGGTTTTGAGTGAGACACTGATAAAGAAAGGCGCGGCGCTGGGCGCTAATTCGACCATCCGCTGTGGAATTACAATCGGCGAATGGGCGATGGTTGGTTCGGGCAGTGTAGTAACCAAAGACGTTCCCAACCACGGACTGGTATTCGGCAATCCCGCGAAATTACGTGGTTTTGTCTGTGCTTGCGGAATGGAATTGAAGGAAGAGAGCCGTAAGGGAGCCTCGGTGGTGGCTGCATGCCCAAAATGCTCCCGCAAAGTTGAAATTTCAATCAAAGATTGGGAGAGCGTATAAAATGATCAATATGGCAAAACCTCAAATCGGGGACGATGAAAAACAGGCTGTACTGGAAGTTTTGGATTCTGGCATTATTGCCCAGGGACCGCGAGTGAAGGCCTTTGAAGAAGCCTTTGCCCAGATGTGCGGTACAAAGTACGCCATTGCCACAACGTCCGGCACAACAGCCTTGCACCTGGCAATGCTTGCGCATGGGATCGGCAATGGGGATGAAGTCATCACTTCGGCATTTACCTTTATCGCCTCTGCGAACAGCATCCTTTTTGTTGGAGCAAAGCCGGTCTTTGTGGACATCGACCCGCGCACATTCAATCTGGATGTTTCCAAGATCGAAAAAGCCATTTCGAAAAATACGAAGGCCATCCTGCCTGTTCACCTGTACGGCCTCTCGTGTGATATGACCGAAATCATGAAGATTGCAGAAAAACACGGTCTGGCTGTTATCGAAGATGCCTGCCAGAGTCACGGGGCGGAATATAATGGCCGCAAAGTCGGATCATTCGGTACGGGAACATTCTCGCTTTATCCCACAAAAAATATCACTTCTGGTGAAGGCGGTATGATCACCACGAATGACCCGGTTGTTGATGAGAAATGCCGCGTTCTCCGCCAGCATGGAATGCGAAAGCGTTATTATCATGACGAGCTGGGCTACAATTTCCGCATGACCGATATCCATGCTGCCATCGGCCTGGCGCAGTTAAAGAAACTTGAGAAGTTTAATGCCCAACGCCAGTCAAACGCCAAATTTATGAGCAGTAACCTAAAGGGAGTGACACCGCCGTTTATCCCTGAAGGGTTGTCTCATGTTTTTCATCAATATACAGTTCGGGTCCCCGCAGGGAAGCGGGATGCATTGCGCACCTATCTGAATGAAAAGGGAATAGGCTCAGAGGTCTATTACCCGGTACCGATCCATCAACAGACTTTCTACGTCAATGATCTTGGCTATAAGGACAGCCTGCCGGAAACAGAAAAAGCCACCCTGGAAGTATTATCCCTGCCCGTGCACCCTGCGCTGAGTTCTTCAGACCTGGAAATGATCGTGTCAACCGTAAACGAGTTCATGGAAAAGAATTAAAGAAGGATGGCATCCTTCATCGTGAAAGGATCGTAACAATGAAAGTTGCAGTCATTGGTGTGGGTTCGATGGGGAAAAATCATGCCCGCGTATATAGCGAGTTGCCGGATGTGGATCTGGTTGCAGTCGCCGACCCGGAGTATAAAGCAGCGGAAATGACCGCAGAAAAACATAACACGCGGGCATACGCCGATTTTCAAGAAATGCTTGAGAAGGAAAAACCGGATGCGGTTTCGATCGCCGTACCGACGGCAATGCACGAAGAAGCCGGGCTGGCAGCGCTCGAATCCGGCGCGCACGTGTTGATGGAAAAACCAATTGCTGCGACTGTGGAGGAGGGCCAGCGCCTGATCGAAAAGGCGCATGCCGTCAAAAAACAGTTGATGGTGGGGCATATTGTCCGCTTCAACCCGGCCATTCAAGCCCTCAAGCAGAAATTGATGAATGGCGAACTTGGCCGCATTTACCAGATTTTTTGCCGGCGGGCCGGCCCCTTTCCGGCGCGCATTCGTGATGTAGGCGTTGTGGTCGACCTGGCTCCCCATGATGTGGATATCATGCGTTTTCTTGCAGGAACGGATGTTATCCGGGTTTATGCGGAGACAGAGAAACGCCTCCATACGGAACATGAGGATTTGCTTTGGGGAACGCTTCGTTTCGCCGACGGGGTGGTTGGCGGCCTTGAAATTAATTGGCTCACACCGACAAAAATTCGTGAGACCCTCGTTCTTGGTGAGCGTGGGCTTTTTCGTGTCGATGACCTGACCCAGGATTTGTATTTCTTCGAGAATGAACAGGCAAAAGCCCTGACCTGGAGCGCGCTTGCTACTCTGAAAGGCGTAAGCGAAGGCGGAATGACCCGTTTTGCCATACCTCGTTTTGAACCCCTTAAAGCCGAATTGCAGGCTTTCATCCAAGCGGTGCAGGGAAATGAGCTCGTGCCGGTTACAGGCGAGGATGGTTTGGCTGCACTGAAACTCTCCCTCGCCCTGGTTCAATCAGGAAAAGAGCACAGGACAATAGAAATTTGATGGATTATTCGCAGGATTTAAACGTAATGAAAGAGCTCCTCGATGGTATAGAAAAAAAGACCGCCGGGATCGCCGTGATCGGTCTCGGATATGTCGGCCTGCCGGTTGCGGCTTTATTCGCCGAGTGCGGATTTGATGTTTTGGGAATTGAACTTCGAAGTGATCGCGTGGAAAAAATCAACCAGGGAATTTGCCCCATCGAAGGTGAGGAACCGGGGCTGGCAGAACTCATTTCTCAGGTTGTCGCAACCCGTCGATTTAGGGCAACTACCAGTTATGAACGAGTCGAAGACCGGGACCTGATCTTGATCGATGTTGAAACCCCCGTGGATGATCGAAATATCCCGCGTTATGAGGCGTTACGGAGTGTGCTCGATAGCCTGGGGCCGGTATTGAAAAAGGGCAGCCTGGTCATTGTTGAATCCACGATTTCCCCGGGCACGATGAATGAAATGGTTATTCCCCTGCTTGAACGCACCAGCGGAATGAAGGCGGATCGCGATTTTTTTATCGGGAACTGCCCCGAGCGTGTCATGCCGGGGAAATTGCTCAAGAATCTAAAATCTGTAAGTCGTGTGGTGGGAGGCAACACACCCGAAACGGCGGATACGATGATAAGGCTGTACCGGCATATCGTCCAGGCTGAGTTGGATGCGACGGACTGTGTCACTGCGGAACTCGTCAAAACGGCGGAAAATGCCTATCGCGATGTTCAGATCGCTTTTGCGAATGAAGTTGCATTGATCTGCGAAGCAGTGGGAGGGGATGTTTGGAAGGTGAGAGAGCTGGTCAATAAGAGCCCCATGCGTCAGATGCATCTTCCGGGCGCCGGGGTTGGCGGGCATTGCATACCCAAAGACCCCTGGCTGCTTGCCTTTGGCGTAAAAGATAAGAATGTCCCGCTTTATCTCATTCCGGCCTCACGGGCCGTCAATGACTCGATGCCTCTGCATATCGCCGACCTGTTGGTCGATGCCTTGGAGGAAAATGGGCGCAAAACCTCCAGCTCGCGGGTGTTGGTCCTCGGCTATGCCTACCTGGAGAACTCTGACGACATACGGAACAGCCCAAGCATTCGTTTGGTGGATCGTCTTCGTGAATTGGGTATGGAGGTGGCAATCCATGACCCTTATGTATCTGATTATAAAGGCGATGTGGCTGCACTTGCCGTTAATGCGGATGCAATCATTGTGATGGTGGCTCATCACGATTACAAAAAATTGAACCTGTCGAAAATCAGCGCAGTAATGAAGACTCCTGTGCTTATCGACGGCCGGTCTGTTTTTGAAAGGGCAGAGGCTGAACAAGCGGGTTTCAAATATGGCGGGGTGGGAAAAGGGTTAAAGAAAAAATTGGAAAACAAATATGTATAAAGACAAGACGATCGGCGTTGTCGTCCCTGCCTATAATGAAGAGATACTTATCAGCCAGGTGATCAATACGATGCCGGCATTTGTTGACAAAATCGTTGTTGTGGATGATTGCAGCAGGGATGATACTGCCAAG
>JACZJC010000066.1 GCA_014860745.1 Anaerolineales bacterium | reverse complement strand
TATTCCGTAAGTTGAAAGTGTTTCGTATTTTGAGCGAGAGGTATCGTAATCGTAGAAAGAGGTTTGCTTTGCGCTTCAACCTGATCGCTGCTATTTACAACCTCGAACTCAACTCAATTTGACTTTTGCAAGAGGTCTATTGCCCTTCTGATATTTATGTAGTTATCTATGTGATTAACGTTTCACTCTTAAAATTATTTACGCAGATCAACTACAATGTGTATTTTGCGGGTGCAATATTAATTTTGACGATGGCTTTTTGTCATTATTATTGAGCAAAACCTTTGTTTATTTCTAATACACATTAATGATAATCACAAATTGGTAATAACGAAAATTGTTTAAGAAGAATTGGATAATTTTGATGGATAAAACTCAGCTTTGGATACAGCTTCGTGGCAAATTTACAAATGTATTGACTCTCAAACATGAGATTTTACAATTGCCTATCCTATATTGGTTTTTTGGAAACTTTTTGGCGGCGTATTTTCTTTTTTTTATATCGCCAGTATTTCTTAACCCTGAACAAAGCATGAAATTCGGACCATATCTTGATGCAATAACTCCTATTGGCGGCGACTTACGATTATTTCTCTCCATGGGCAGAGCGTTTGCCGATCAAGGGGATTTCTCTAATGCATACCCGCCTTTGGTTACTTTGTTGATGACTCCTTTTGCTTCAATGGATCCCGCTGCTGTATATAAAGTTTTCACTTTGATTATTTTTTTATCTTATCTATGTATCACGGTTGTTATCCCTTCCTTAATCGTAAAAAAGGAACAAGGATTATTACTTATCGTTGCGCTTTTTTTGACCGGCCTGTCTTCTTATGGATTTCACTTTGAAATGGAACGTGGGCAACTCAATGTTATTGCGTTTCAATTTGTTTTAATCGCAGTTTATTTGTTTCACTATAAACCGAGGTTTCGCTATCTTGCTTATGTGTTATTTTCTATTGGTGTCCACATCAAAATTTATCCGGCAATATTTATTTTAATGTTTATTGACGATTGGAAGGAGTGGGGGGTGAACTTCAAACGGTTTGCAGGGATAGGCATATTAAATCTCGCTTTTTTATTTGTTCTCGGGTATCAACCAGTAAGCGCGTTTCTGCATGGTATTACAAATATAACTACACTTGCAAGTTATGTATGGATCGGCAATCATTCCATCAAATCGTTTGTCATGCTGTTGCAGGCGGGGCAGTTTCAAGAGGTCTTGTCCAATTACAAATTGTTCGCTTTCCAAAGCTGGGCAGCCGAAAATGCAGCTAAGGTTGGAAGTGCTTTAACCATTTTAGTTCTCCTTTGTTTCCTGTTAGTGGCTTTCAGGTCTTTTCAACAAAATGCGAAAGGTTTCAATCCAGACATATTTATAATTTCTACGCTTGTTGCTCTTCTTGTACCAGCGATTAGCCACGATTACACACTATCTATTTTGGGAAGTGCAGTTGGGATTGCTCTTGGCAACCGAATTGGCTTGGAACCAAATTCCCGCTTTCGATTGCTTTATATCCTTTTAATCTCACTAATTTCTTTTGCTTACTCTTCGGTTTTATTCTCTTACACAAACAAATCATTGCTATTACAAAACAACTTGCCGGCTCTGATGGTCATGTTGTTTTCCTTTACAATAATGGCATTTCTGCCGCAACCTGCCCCAGATTCGAAAATATTTTTGGATACGTAGCTGATTTGTTTCGTTTGCCTCATTCAATTAAGTGAATATCAAATGTTTCTGGGAATCCCCAAAAATGCGAGGATAGTTGTCAATTAAACTCAAATCTCCTAGAAAAGTGCTTGTTACCGGCGGCGCCGGCTTTATTGGTTCCAATCTTGTCCGTCTGCTGGTTGAGCAGGGCGTCTCGGTGCGCGTAATGGATAATCTATCCACCGGGTACATTAAAAATATAGAAAATTTACCCATTGAATTCGTTCAGGGCAATATATGCAACGCGAATTTAGTACAAGATGCAGTTGACGGCATTGATGCGATCTTTCACCTTGCCGCTCACATCGGAAATGTTAAATCACTTGAGCATCCACAGGAAGACGCTCAAATCAATGTACTGGGCGCAGTTAACCTGCTTGAAGCAGCGCGTAAAGCCGGTGTGCAGCGGATTGTATATTCTTCCTCCGCTGCTATTTTTGGAGAACTGCTTACCATGCCCATTGCCGAAGATCATCCTCAGAATCCCGATTCGCCTTATGGCGTAAGTAAATTGGCAGCGGAAAAGTATATGCTAACATTCGCCAAACTATATAATATGACTGTTATCTGCCTGCGTTATTTTAATGTATATGGTGTTCATCAGCGCTATGATGCTTATGGTAACGTAATTCCCATATTTGCTGACCGATTATTGATGGGTAAGCCAATTACTATTTACGGAACAGGTGAACAGACCCGTGATTTTATAAATGTGAAAGATGTTGCCAAAGCCAATTTTCTTGCAGCAACACGCGCGCAACAAGCGGATGTGTATAATTTAGGTTCGGGCTTCGATATCACGATAAATACTTTAGCATCCTATTGCCAGGAAGCTAGCGGAATTAAGGCTGTCGAGATTGTCAATGCTCCCCCGCGTCAGGGAGAAGTCTTACATTGTCGTGCGGATATATCGAAAGCCAGGTCTGATTTGGGATTTGAGCCAAATCCTGACATTCGTTCCGGTCTGCAGGAATATTTTAATTGGTTCAAGAAAGATCGAAATATATAGAGGCTACTCTGATTGTTAAGAAAGATGAACATTCTAATTGTGCACGAAACTGAGTATGTTGATAAAGTAATTTATGAATATCAAATTATTTCTGAAATACTATCAACTCGCGGACATAATGTGTATGTTATTGATTTCCCAACGAACTGGTCCAAAGCTGGACAAAACAATTGGATATCCAAGGAGGCGTCATTTCCTAATATCAGTCGCGCAAAAAAATCAAACAGCATTACGCTGATCCGCCCCGCTTTTATCAGGATCCCAGCAATTAGCCGCATCACAGCTTATATTTCCTACTTTTTCTTAATTGAGAAAACTATCCGTGAGTACAAGATAAGTCACATAATCTTGTTTTCGGTGCCAACCAATGGCTTTCAGACGATAGTGCTGGCAAAAAGGCGGAAAATCCCTGTTCTCTATCGTTCTTTAGATGTATCTCATCAAATCGTTCCCAGTCCATTATTAAGATTCCCAACAATGATGCTGGAGAAATTTGTGTATAGATACTCGGACAAAATTTCAGCGATTACTCACAAGTTAATGGAATATGTAATAAGGAATGGCGCAAAACCTGAGAATTGTTCTTTTCTACCTACTGGCGCGGATGCTGATATTTTTTATTACCGGCCGAAGGATAAGCAATTATTAGAAAAGCATAGTTTAAGTGAAACCGACTTGATTCTATTGTTTTCAGGTACGCTCTACCATTTTTCGGGATTAAAAGAAATTATTTGCGCTATTCCTACTAAGTTGCCTGAAATCCCCAATTTGAAGCTTTTATTAGTGGGCGGAGGTGAACAATATGAGGAGCTGAAAGAATTAGTGAATAAACTTGGTTTACAAGATCGGGTGATGCTTACAGGTTTTGTGGATTATCTTGAAGTACCAAGGTATATCAATTCTGCCGATATATGCATCAACCCCTTTCTTATTAATGATGTTACAAATATTATATTTCCCAGTAAGATTTATCAATATCTTGCGTGCGAAAAGCCAGTGATTGCTACAAAGTTAAGAGGTATGTTGGATATATTTTCTTCCGACAAGCAGGATAGTGGCGTACATTATTTCGAAACGTTAGATGAGTTTTTCAACTTGGTACAACGCATTAAAAGGGTTAGAATAAAATCATCCTCGCCTTCCTTGCAAGAAATCACTACCGTCATTGAACAGGAATTACACTCTATGAAAACTAATGAATCCGGAAAAATTGGAGTATCCTGATGAAGATACTCATCCTTGGTGGTCATGGCATGCTTGGTCATCGGCTATGGATTAATTTGCGTAAAGAGCATGAAGTCTGGGTTACCGTACGTCAGGCTTCTTCTCCATTCCCTGAACTCCCGGAGTTCCCACCAAAATATATTCGCACAGATGTGGATGCAAGCAATTTTGATCAGGTGACACGTGCTTTAGCTTCCATTCAGCCTGATTTGGTTATTAATTGCATTGGGTTGATTAAGCAAATAGGCCATCTTGCACGAGACCCAATCCTGTCCATTTCGCTTAATGCCTTGTTGCCGCACCGGGTTTCGTTGATTTGCCGTGCGGCTAAAATTCGCATGATCCACATCAGTACCGATTGTGTTTTTTCTGGTAAAAAGGGCAATTATTTGGAAAACGACGAGTCGGATGCGGAAGATTTATACGGCCGATCCAAATTCCTTGGTGAAGTAGCCTATCCACCGCACAGTATTACGTTGCGCACATCCATTATTGGCCGCGAACTTAAAACCCGCCTAGGGTTAATTGAGTGGTTTCTTTCACAAAAAGATGGAGATACTATTCGTGGATATAAACATGCCATATTCAGCGGGTTTACCACTGATGAGTTTTCTCGCATCATCTTGAATAACGTAATTCCATCCCCTGAACTGACTGGCTTGTATCATGTATCCAGTGACCCCATTAACAAATATGACCTGTTACAGATTGTCAACCGGGCATTTGAAAGAAAGGTTAATATTTTGCCCGATGAAGATTTTTTCATGGATCGCAGTCTCGATTCGACTCGTTTTCGTCAAGCCACCGGCTACCAGCCGCCCTCTTGGATTGAGATGATTGAGGAAATGGCGAAAGATACTCACTTTTATAGTCAAATTAAAGGATAAAACAAATGTTTACTGGAAAAACAATTCTTGTAACTGGAGGCACAGGCTCTCTCGGAAAAGTTCTTGTAAGGCGCCTGCTCCAGAATGAATTAGGCGCACCCCATAAAATTATCATATTCTCGCGCGATGAAGCCAAGCAGCATGAAATGCGTATAAGCTATATGAACAAACGTGCTGCTACCGATGAAATTATCTTCCGAAATTTCCAACGGGTGCTTGATTTTCGAATTGGAGATGTCCGAGATTTTCATAGTGTTGCGGAAGCCTTGCGCAGCGTGGATGTAGTATTCAATGCTGCAGCACTCAAGCAGGTGCCTACCTGTGAATATTTTCCCTATCAGGCTGTGATGACAAACATTGGAGGCCCAGAAAATATCGTCCGTGCCATCCAGGAACTTAACTTGCCTGTTCAGACGGTAGTTGGAGTGTCCACTGATAAAGCATGTAAGCCTGTCAATGTAATGGGTATGACCAAATCTCTTCAGGAGCGTATTTTTATACAAGCTAACATGCGTTGCCCGAAAACACGTTTCATCTGTGTGCGTTATGGAAATGTGCTTTCTTCCCGCGGATCGGTAATCCCCCTTTTTCATGATCAGATTCGTCATGGTGGCCCGCTGACCATTACCACTTCTGATATGACCCGCTTCCTGCTCAGCCTCGATCAGGCGGTGGACACGATCTTTGCCGCCTACAAAGACGCCAACCCTGGAGAAACATATATTCCGCGCGTCCCATCTGCCCGTGTAGTTGATCTCGCTGCAGCACTTGTTGGCGACCGTCCTATTCAAACTGTAGTTACCGGTATTCGTCCGGGGGAAAAGCTGCATGAAATTCTCATTTCTGAAGAAGAAGTAAATCGTTCTGTGGTACGTGGTAGCTATTATGCAATTTTGCCTATGCTTCCTGAACTTAACGACGGCAAGGAATACGCAGCGGCTTTGAAAAGAGAGTTTTCGTCAGCTGATAATGTCATGGCACCATCTGAAGTTGTGGATATGCTACGCCATTACCATTTAATGCTGGATGACAATTTACAAGAGGATGGAGAACTTCTTCGATGAAAGTTGTTACGGTTTTAGGAACCCGCCCCGAAATCATTCGTCTTAGCCGTGTTATTGAAAAACTGGATGGCTTATGTGACCATTGCTTGGTGCATACAGGCCAGAATTTTGATCCCAACCTGAGCGATGTGTTTTTTAGCCAATTGGGAGTTCGCAATCCTGATCATTATCTGGGTGTGCGGGGCGCTTCGTTTGGCGAGCAAATTGGAATGATTATTACCGAAAGTGAAAAAGTGTTTAAGGCAGAGAGGCCTGACCGGCTACTTTTGCTTGGCGATACGAATAGCGCTTTATCAGCAATTGTTGCCAAGCGTATGGGGATACCTGTCTATCATATGGAGGCTGGAAATCGTTGTTATGATGATCGTGTTCCTGAAGAACTTAATCGGCGCATTATTGATCATTCTAGTGATGTATTGCTGCCTTATACTGAGCGCAGTCGCCAAAACTTATTGCGGGAGGGCATTGCTGGAGAGCGAGTCTATGTAACTGGGAATCCCATCTATGAAGTCATTAGGTATTATGAACCTCAAATAAGTCAGTCCGCTATATTGGCGAAGCTTGACCTATTACAAAAAAAGTATTTTCTGGTAACAATGCACCGAACCGAGAATGTTGATATACCTGATCGCCTCAAGGATTTAGCCCTTGCTTTGGAGATGATTCAAAAAGAATATGATGTTCCAGTGATTGTCAGTACGCACCCACATACTCGTATTCGGATGCAAGATTATGGTTTAAACCATAATAACCTTGCTGTTCGTTTCCTGGAACCATTCGGTTTTTCTGACTTCATCACCCTTGAACGCAACGCTCTGTGTGTTGTTAGTGATAGCGGTACGGTACAGGAAGAATGCGCTATTTTTGGCGTTCCCAATATTACTATTCGTGATGTTACTGAACGCCCTGAGACCCTGGAATGTGGTAGTAATATTTTAAGTGGTGCGGATTCTAGATTAATTATGCAGTGCGTTCGTGTTGTCTTGGGAGAAATGCCTCTTTGGCATCCTCCACAAGAATACTTGGTGGAAAATACAAGTATAAAAGTAGTCAAGATTTTGCTTGGTTATCATCATGAGGGGTAAACTCCTTAATATAGTAATGATACAAAAATTATATACCCAGAAATTAACCTTGGGGTGGCGGAAAATCGCCATGTGATCATGGACTACCAGCAGCAACACGTCAAATATCTGATTTGCGCATCCATGAACTATAAGAGTTCAAACCTTGTTGGATTTTTGGTTGATGGACTGATTCAATACAGAGCCATTGCCTTGATGATAACAGATAATTACGTGCAAGAGTAGGTAACACCAAATGAATAGTTCCAATACAATTATACGCATATCAGTGCTTCTGGTCACATGGAATAATTCTACACATCTCGCTAAATGCTTGGATTGCCTGACGGCGCAAACCATCAGGGATTTTGAAATTATCATTATTGATAATGGATCTACGGATGGTTTCATAGACAGGCTAGAAAATCGCTGGCCGGATTTGGATCTGCATATAGAACGCCTTGATTCAAATCTTGGCTTCGCTGTTGCCAACAACATCGGTGCCCGCCTTGCGCAGGGAAAATATCTAGCCCTCCTCAATGCGGATGCTTTTCCCGAACCGGATTGGCTTGAAGGACTGCTTAAAGCCGCACAGGACAACCCGCAGTTTACCTTTTTTACATCCCGTCAAATTCAAGCCAATATCCCCGAACTGTTGGATGGGACTGGTGATGCCTATCATGTCAGCGGGCTAGCGTGGCGGCAAAACTATAATTACCTTGCCAATGCATATGGCGCTCAATCATGTGAAGTTTTTAGCGCCTGTGCAGCTGCGGCTTTATACTCACGGGATGATTTCTTAAAAGCTGGCGGCTTTGATGAAGATTATTTTTCATATTTCGAGGATGTAGATCTAAGTTTTCGTTTGCGACTGGCAGGCGGGCGTTGTCTATATGTTCCACAGGCAGTGGTGTATCATGTTGGTTCCGCCAGTACTGGCAAAGAGAGCGATTTTGCTTTTTATCATGGCTATCGCAATCTTGTGTGGACATTTTTCAAGGATATGCCGGCCTCACTATTTTGGACGTACCTGCCTCGTCACATGTTAATGAATATGTATAAATCTATCGTGTTTTTGATCAGAAGAAAAAGAAGTGTCATCTTGAAATCCCAGGTGGATGCGTTCCGAGCTTTGCCTGCTATACTTCGCAAAAGGAGACGAGTTCAGCAAACGCGGACGGTATCCTCTCGGGAAATTCAGCGTGTAATGACAAAGGAGCCATTTATTCCCCGTTAGCCATTTGAGAATGCTTTTCAACTATCAGTTCGCGATTTGCTCTGAAATTACTTGCGTTCCTCCTCATGAAAGTTGACTCTTCCTCCATTGTGATCTTCAACGTGGAGGCTCGTTTCGAATGCTAAAGCAGAGAGCGCGATCTCAGATCCTTACATGGAAAAGGATACTTTCACTGGAGGGCAGCAGAATATAAGAATAGGTGAGAGGTTCAACGACCCTGGGTCATATGATTCTAATACAGGTAAGTGCCACCTAGGTATTATTTATTATGAATAGGCAACCGACTGAATACGTTTACCCTTCAAATAAAAGTTGAGTTGTATATTTTGAACATTTATAGCAGCTTGAACATATTACTATTAATATTTCTTCCCAACGAGAAGCTTTTCATCTGCTGCCAAGGTGATGGGACCGCTTTTCCTAGCCAAACGAATAAAAGTCACCTTACCTTTGACCTGTTGTAGATTGCGCTTGTGCCAGTTGTAAGTAAAGGACAAGAGGCATTTTTCCATTCAACGCGGGCAACTGGTGAGTCTCGTTTTTGTAGGTTCCAGTTTTTGCAATTCTTTGAATAACTGTTTCTCGCCTTTGAAAAATTTTGCCTTCGGCAATATCTGCTGAATCAAACTATTCAAGTTCTCGAACGTGCCATTACGCCAAGGTCTGCTTTTTGGAATGAAGACAGGTTATACTTTTACAACTAGGCATACACGGATTAACTGCGTAAAGAATGCGAATACGCATGCTGCCGCGAAGCTCCAATCGTTATCCATTTGCAGAAATGTGGGGTTTTTTGCAAAGTCGCTACCCCAAAATAAATCACCCGCTTTATTTCCTTCTCTTTCAGAACGCGCGACGCGACTTTTTTGCGGTAACGTCTCGCAAGAAAATCAGGTAATACTTCTGCGAACTACTTTTAGGTAAAACGGGACCTTTCAAATCCAACTCGTGCACATCGTTGCGGTTTTACATTGTGGAGCAGGATATGTTGAGTTCGAATCCTTGTATGGCTTTGCATGTTTGTCCACTTCGCTGGCTTGTTTGAGCAAGAAGTGAATAGTGCGTGGCGGCGGACAAGGCTTGACGGTGTGCGCAGTTCATAATAAATCACTTTCGCGCTAACCTGCGCATATACATATTTGCGATGTTGTGCCTTGCGGGATTTGAGAACCAAGTTTTTGATTTTTCCCGGATACACCTCTTATCTATGTTTGGGCGCATTGGAACGGACTTCTTGGCTTCCCCCCTTGTTCGTGGTCGTTGTGCTAAGCCAACGAACTACCTAACGACGAGATATATTCTATTGGCGAGAAATTTCTCCTTTTTATATACCTCCCTACCAATACAAACGCACGGCTTTTTTGCGTAATGCAACCTTTGGGTTCATTTCTACTCTTCTTTGATTCAAGAGTAGAATATGTAACCGAAGTCAATACACCTTTGTACATTAGAAGTGCACCTAGTCTGATTGTACCTATGATATTACAGGGTCTTTGCACCTCTCAAATAGGAGATACAATTTTATATTGCTCGGCTGGAAGATAAGGATAATATTCGGCTTCTGCCGATCAAGGAGTATCTGGAATTAGGTGTCAAAAATGCGAATACTATATGAAAAGCTGATCGTTATCGGAAACAGGCTTGCAGGATTGTTTTTTCGTGTGCTCGTTGTATTTAAGCGTGAGGGTATTAAAGGGACCTCCGCCATAATGAGGAATCGATTGGCGCAAAATCGTATAATAAGAAACGTAATCGAGCATCAAAACATTGTAGAACAAGCCCCTGTTGTAAGCATTATTTTGCCAGTATTTAATGCTCTTCCATTCACCAGAGAGTGTATTCATAGTCTTTCCCGTGAAGCTCATCATATTAAATGTGAAATCATTGTTGTGGATAATGCATCAACAGATCATACTTCGGACTGGCTGAAAGAGGAAAGCAAAAGAAATCCATCGTTAAAAATATTTGCGATGCGGAAGAATACAGGCTTTGGCCCTGCCGTAAATTATGGATTGCGTCAAAGTAGGGGGGAGTTTATTGTGCTCCTAAATAATGACACTATCGTGAGCCGTGGATGGCTGAAGAGCCTTATTGTTGCTTTGGAAAAAGACCCTTCCATCGGCATTGCGAGCCCGGTAACTAACTATGTTGGCGAGGGAGCTCAAATTGATGAAGACGCGAAGGAACTCACTGCAGATATCGATATGATTGATCAATATGCAGAACGTATCGAAGACCGCTCAGACTTGCTCTATGAGCCAAACCGTCTTGTTTTCTTCTGTGTGCTGTTACGGCGCGAACTGATTGATCTTATTGGTGACCTGGATGAAGGTTATGAAAAAGGAAACTTCGAAGATGATGATTATTGTCTAAGAGCACGAATGGCTGGCTATCGACTCGCAATCGTAAGGAATTCTTTTGTGTACCATCATGGAAGCGCCACTTTTAAATCCAATCGAATTTCACACAGCGAATACATGGAAAAAAACAGGGTGCGCTTTTATAAAAAGGCAGGTAGAATTGCGGTTACAGTACGTCAACGTTCACCCGTTGGTAAGGTAAAAAGATATCAGATAAGCGTTATTCTTCGCACAAAAGATCGCCCACTATTGCTCAAGAGGGCGCTTGCGAGCCTGGCAAATCAAACCTTCAGAGATTTTGAAGTGGTATTGGTTAATGACGGCGGTGAAGATGTCTCGTATTTAACGCAAGAATTTAGATCGCAATTTCCAATCAATTATATATATAATGAGATATCGAAAGGACGCACTTTCGCAATAAATTTAGGTGGGCAGTCGAGCAAGGGAAACTGGATGTCCTACTTGGATGACGATGATATCCTATATCCCTGGCATCTTGAGGCGCTTTTTCAAGCGACTAATAACGGTGCCCGAAAATTTATATATAGCGATTACAATCGAGCACTGTTTCTGGATGAGAAAAAAATAACCCCGGAAATACTGATGGGAACAATCCCGTGGGAATATAGCCGCGAGGAACTTCTTATTCAAAATAATATACCAATCCACACATGGTTTTATGCTCGCGAGTGTGCTGAAAGGATCGGCTTATGGGATGAGTCCCTAGACAGGATGGAGGATTATGAATATCTACTTCGCTTGAGTGGGAATTATCCCTTCCATCACGTTAAAAAAGTTACTTGTGAATATCGTTATTATGTTAATAGCTCGAACTCCATTTATACCGATCGTTCCAAAACGTTGGCAGCGTACGAAACAATCTATCAAAGATATCCGGTTGAAGATTATATTTCACAGGTTCGGAGGCAGGAAGTTTTGATCATGATCAGTGCGCAGATCCGTAAAATTGAAAAAATCCAAGAGGGCATTGGGATCAAAATCTCCAGGGAAGAGGCGATCAGAGATATTATCAGGTTAGTCGCGGGTATTTAAAAGGTGAAAGGTTTCATTGGTAAGATGAGTTTTATGTGAAAGAGATATCGAAATTAAAGAAGTCAGTTTTGAAGATTTATCAGCTAAAGGACAATTTCATAGGCTCTGCTCAGGTTTGCTGATGCAAATTTATACGTTCAATTTACCGAAGGGCAGCCTGATCTAGGAGATTTTACTGTTGGCAGTTTTATTTACCATCAGCGGTTTTTGGGTGATCCAGAGTCTGTTGAATAGTAAATATCTGATTGAATATTTTGCAAAACGTCTTTTATAGTAGTCCCGGCCTTGTTTGTGAGTTTATCTTTATCCGCTTTGGTTTTAGTTCCCTTTGTAACAAATCGGAGTGTCATGGTATTTGCTCGAGAAGCTTGCCCTGAGTTTTAAAAAGGAGTTTCGATAGTTTAGAACCGAAGTTTGAAGTTCGGGATCCATTTAAGAATTCATGCCTGCTTATCGTGCGGTAGTTTGAATCTTGGGTTATTAAACAATAATTTAAATTCTTTATGATAATAAAAGATGCTGTGGACAAAAAAAAATATTCGTTATTGCTGCTTGGTGTTTTTGCCTTGATTTATTTGTTCATTAAAGTGCTGACGTTTTATGCGCATTCCCTAATTGTGCTTGAGTTTGCATTCATCGCCATGATTTTCGGGCTTTCACCAGCATATTTCTTAAGAGAAGTGTTTAAATTTGGAAATCTTATAGGCTGGTTGGTAAATTCCAGTGTTTTGGGAATACTATTTATTCCCTTCCTGTTCATCATACTCGGATGGTTGGGCATTAATCTCGTTTTTGTTTATAGTATTTCCTTTTTGTATATTTGTTCCTTTGTCGGCATAATATTTCTATTTATTTTTGTGGATGATAATTCCATAAAATATTGCTCTGGTTTAAATGGTCTGGCAAGAATTGATATATTGTTTTACCTTATTATCGTTGCTTATACACTTATTTTAACTCTGCTTAATTTTTATCGGGTTTATATTCAATGGGATGCGTTTACGTTTTGGGGACTCGATGCAAAATATATTTTTCAATTAAATCGATTGCGCGATCCTGCCCTTGATGTTTTCGGTGCGTTTCGATATACAGCCTACTATCCGGTCTATTATTCAATTATTTATGATCTTTATGGTGCCGTGGCGGAACAGTATGCAAATTGGATAAATGTCTTTTTGAATTTTTTAGCATTACTTCTGGTCTACAACAATGCTTGTCGTAAGAACTTTGTGCATAAATTGTTTATTATAACAATGTTGACTGTTGTCAGTTACATTGCAGTATTCTCAGTTAATATGCTGTCAATGTATGCGGATGTGCTTTGTGCATTTATCTTGTTGCTTTTCATGAAAATACTCACTGCTGATTATTGGTTTGACCCGGAGACATACTATAAAAGAATGCTACTTTTGTTGTTGGTTGCAATTTCTCTCTATTTCATTAAGTCTCCTTTTCTTTTTTTAACTTTACTGCTAGTAATCCTATATATATTTTATGATTTGTATCTATTGCTGAAAAACTGGGGCGTTTTAACAAGGCATGCAGAATTTTGGCTCGTACTTGCGGTAGTTACTGCATTGTACTTTATGAGGTTTTATTACTTTGCTTTTGTGCTAAAGATTGGAAGTGATACACCAATTAATGATCTATATTCGCCTCGTTTTTCTTCGTTGTACTCTACAATTGACTATGCCGTTGAGCTGATTTATTGGTTGGTTAATAAATCCCCCTATTTTGCCGGCATGTGGATATTAGGGGCACTTTCAGTCTTTGTGGTTAAAAAAAATCGAATGGATAAAACGTATAGTTATGTTTATTGGATATCATTTTTTGTTGTCTTTATTTATTGTGTTCTTTACATAATTAATCAAAGTGATTTAACAAGCGGAAGCCTAGTCCGCTACTGTGCTATAGTGATATATCTTATACCCTTTATGTTTATACATATTGAAATTAAATTATCCCGTGTAAAAACCTTTGGATTAGTTGCCACTCTTTTGATTGTGTTGAGCTATGTTTTTATAAAAACAATGACTCCGATGCCGTTATTCGAGCAGTTTTCATTGTCAACAGGCTCGTATAATGTTATTTTAAAAAAAGAATCTAGAATTGCCGAAAAGACTCTGGATATTAGCGGCGATGCCGCAAGAATCCTTATTGTGGATGATTTTTCGAATGACGCCCTTTTGGGAAATATGTACCTCGATGCCATCTTTGTAAGATATTTCTTGATGTTTAATAGCGTTGGTGGACAATATATGATCTCCCCCAATTATTTATATGACTACGCATTGAGTCAAAGCGCTGATTACATCTTGTTGCTTACCTATACTAATACATTTGATCACTGTGAAAGAATGTTAGTGGAGGATCACAATTATTTAATAAAAATAAATGGGGTAGAATCTTTAAGCACGGATGAGTGTGTTTTTGTCAATGATATAATATTTGATTTATCGAAATAATGAGACTTTCAATTTTGCTATGAAGAAATATTTGAAAAACTACCATTGGCTGAATTACTCGATAATAGATCACCAAAAGTTTTATTTCAAGGTTGTAAGTGCTTTTGTCAGAATGGGATTGACAATAAATTAAATATTGACAAGCCTATTCAATAATTTAATGCATGTCGAACGGAATATGTAATGTATAAAGACCATCAAAAAATCAGAGTAAAACATGTATAAAGACAAGACGATCGGCGTTGTCGTCCCTGCCTATAATGAAGAGATACTTATCAGCCAGGTGATCAATACGATGCCGGCATTTGTTGACAAAATCGTTGTTGTGGATGATTGCAGCAGGGATGATACTGCCAAG
>JACZJC010000065.1 GCA_014860745.1 Anaerolineales bacterium | reverse complement strand
GCCCAAAGGCCGTTCGATGCCTTTCCAGCAGTTCAAATAACTTTTGCAATAAGACTGACTGCGTGCTATCCTTAATCATGAAAGCCTCCTGGGTATGTTTGGTCTCTCAACCAAAACTTTACTCAGAAGGCTTTCCCTTTTCAACTACCTCTTCTTAATAGCCAAAGTCGAGGGCTTTTGTTCACTTGATTTCGCCATTTAATTGTTTTAGTTTGATGAACAGTTCACGCCATTGGATCTTGGAGACGCCGAGTTTTTGGCGGATTTTTTCCACTTCCATGCCCGATTGGAAGTCGCGCAAGGCGCACGTCCAGCGGCACATATCGAAGGAGAGGTGTTTGTCGAGGCCGGCTTCTTCGCCGATATCTTCAAGAAGATATTCCAGCCTGCGCGGCGACCAGGCGAAGACCTGGTCCACCGGCTGGTATTGATCGAGATATTCCTTATAGGCTTCGATCCAATCCTCAGCCAGATCTATTTTGCGTTCCTTGTAGCGGTTGGCCGGGCTGGCATAGCGGACGAAGAGATGGGGGCCGTTTCGTGCATCAAGGTCGATGTGGTTGATGTGTATGCCGAGGCACTCGCTTTTTTTGATGGCTGTGGTGAGCAGCAGATATACGAGAGTGTAGGGACGGGCATCAGGTTTCTTTTCGCGGCGGTGACGGTCTGCGGCAAGAAGGACTGCATCATGCTCGCTGTCCGTCAATACCTGGGGGAGCGGACTGATGGCGGATCGCTGCAACACTTTTTCAGCGGGGTCGATTGCCAGTGCGCCATGCTGATTCAGCCAGCGGAAGAACGATTTGATCGATGTAATTCTACGAGAAAGGGTTTTGGGGCTGCAGGGAATGCCGCGTTCTTTTTCCATCCAGGTGAAGAAGCGGTTGAGATCGTCGGTGGTGATCCCGCCAATGGGTTTGTCCGGGGAAACGAATTGATTGAGCAGGCGCACATCCGAGAGGAACGCCTTGACCGTGTTGGACGAACGTCCCTGGTCATACATGAACATTTCCCAGCCTTTGATGGCGGCGGGTAGCAGGGTTTTAGAGTTGATATGGGCGGAATCGGTTACTTTTGCCATGGTTTTTCCTAGCGAGGTAGCGCATAGCCTTTTCGTATAGTTTAGCGAATCTCGGAGGGCTTGTCAACTGGGGATTTGTAAAAATAATCACCTCATTCAGTGGGGCGACCCACCCATCGAGTGCAAAGCGCCTTGATGATCTTGACGGCTCGCCCCTACGGTTCACATAGAAATTAATGCGAAAGCTCCTGGGGCTGGAAACAAGGTTCATAATCCGAGCCAAGGATGACGCGGTATTGCACCGGACTATTTGCGTCGGGTAGGGAAAGAATATTTGCTGAATATATACCGAGGGTGGAGATGATCGTTTGCCGTTCAGCGGGGTCCTGCCCGGGTGTGAAATCCACGAGTACGGAGGAGGTGTAGTCGCGACGGTCGGCAGTCCCGATGATCGTTTGATAACCGCCATAATTCAATCGCGAGGCGGCCAGGGATTCCAAGGTGTTGAAGCTTGCACCGTTCTGCACTTCCACGGTGATCGTCTTGCGGGTTGCGGCATAGAGTGAAAGGGTTGTGGCTTGAACGAGCATACCTTTGAGTTCGGCGTCATTTGGCAAAAGGACGGATGCCCCGCCGGGGGTGATCCATGAACTGACGTAGGGCGGGCGGATGAAATAACCGCGAATGTTTGCGTTGGTGAAGTTGACGGCATAGGGGGACATGCGCAGCATATCGGCCAGGTTCAAGTCAGTGATGACTGTGCTGGCGAAATCGTTATAAAGCTGCGGGATCTTGCTGAAGGTATCGGTTTGTAGAGCTTTCTGGAAAATAGTCCGCAGCACTTCCTGCTGGCGGCGGCCGCGGTCAAAGTCGTTGGATTTGGAGCGGGAGCGGGCATACCACAAGGCCAGGTCGCCATCCATGTGCACCTGGCCGGGACCAACCGTATAAAGCCACCAGTTGTTTTCATTATTCGGGTCATAGGATGGGTCGATCAACCGCCAGTCGGTGTAGGCGCAGGCGACAGGAACTTCAACGCCGCCAAGCGTATCCACAATGCGGCGGAAGCCGTCGAATTCGACCATGGCGGTATGGTCGATGCGGATGCCAAGGTTGTATGCGATGGTCTCTTTCAGAAGGCCGGGCCCGCCGCCGGGGTAGCCGCCGATCTCTCCGCTTTGATAGGCGGTGTTGATGCGCTGCATCCCAACGGTTGGAATGTAGATCCAAAGGTCGCGCGGAATGGAAATGAGGGAGACCTGTCCCTCTTTGGGCCAGACAATGGCGATCACAAGCGTATCCGTTCGATACGAGGAGCCAGGACGTTTGTCCGAGCCGATAAGCAGGAAGTTGATGGTCTCGGTATCGGTAAGCGGTGGAAGCGCGGTCGGGTTATCCACCAGTTGGGATTGGATGGGCGGGGGCGCCGCCTGAGTGGGAAAGAGTTGATTGAAATCCGCTGTGGCTGTCGGTTCAAGCGGAGGCGTTGGAGTTGGAGATGGCGTTTCGGACGGCAGGATCAGTTGAATGGCGGGCGAATTTACATCCAGATTTAATGGAGGCAGGGTCGGCGTATAAAGGGAAGGTTGAAACGGGGTTGGGGTTGGAGTCGCGTTCGGTGCGGATGTGATCAGGATGAACGGGTGCGGCGCCTGCTCAGGTATGGCGGCCGATGTTCCGCAGGCAGACAATAAAATGGAAATGGCTGCGGCAAGTGAAAAATATTTGAATGATTTCATCTATGGGTGCCAGGTTTAAATGAGATTTGTGATGCTGGGTTGGTTATGGAAATGCGGTTGGGCTGGCAGTCTGGGTCGGCACGGGGGTCGGCGTTGGAGTCGATGTGGGGGAAGGCGGTACGAAAGTATTGCTTGGAATGACGGTGGCTGTGAATGGCAGGGCTGTCAGCGTTAGCGGGTCGGTGGGGTATGGAGTGATGGTACTGCCGGGCATGGGCGTTGGGTACGGCGTGCGGGTGGCAACATTGGGCACCCAAAGGATTTCACCGGAATAAATAATGTCGCTTATTCGGCAATTGACGGTCTTCATCAAATTCGATGTGCTGTAATGATTCGTGGCAATGGCATAAAGGGTATCGCCGGGTTTTACCACATAGGATTTCACCCACCCCGCAGCGCCCTGCCTGCAGACTGCCATCGTACTGGTCGGTACAAGCGGAACGTATAAGACCGTGCCCGAAAAAAGGCTGTCGCTGATTAAACAATTCCCGCGCTTCAGCTCGTCCTTGCTCACCCGGTAGCGGGCGGCAATATTATCGATGGTGTCGTTGGTTTGAATGGTGACCCGCACCCAATTCGACGGGTATTGACAGGAACTTTGAATTGCGGCGCTGGTATTCGTAAACGCAGGTGTGATGGTGGATGTTGCGGTTTCCAGGCCAGGCACGGGGGTTGAGGTGGGCGGGAATGTTGAAGTGGCGGTCAAAGGCAGGGGGGAAGGAAGCAGGATGCTGGTCGCAGTGGGAGCCGCTTCAGGCACAAACTCCACAAGCGAGATCGACAACGCCCCCACCATCAATCCTATTGAGAGCAGTGCGACTATTAGCGCGTTGCCAAAATCGCGCAAGCCTTGCATTATTTCTTTCCTTTAACTTCAATGTTGTTTTCAGATATGGTCGCGCCGGCGATCGGAAGGAGCACGCTGAATGTCGACCCAGATCCCTGTTCGCTCTCCACCCAAATCCGCCCATGCTGAGCTTCGGTCAGTGTCTTTGCAATGGAAAGACCCACACCGGTATCGCCGACTCCCTGGATCAGCACATTATCAGCCCGGTACAACCGCGTGAAGACTCGCGGAAGGTCTTCAGATGCGATTCCACCGCCGCTGTCTGTGACTTGAATGAGGATGAAATCCAAACCGTTTTCGCTTCGGGTCTGGACCTTAAGCCTGACCATGCCTTCGAACGGAGTCGCCGCCCCGGCATTTTGCAGCAGGTGGATCAGAATCTGCTGCAAAGCCTCCCTGTCCGCCTGAATGGGAGCGAGCGATTTTGGCAATTCAAGATGCATGGAAATATTTTTCTCGCGCACTTGTGTGCTCGTGTACGACATCGCATTGTCGATGATCGAATTCAAGTCCACGGATTCGGGTTTGAGATCGTTCAGTTCCGTTTCCAGCGTGGTGACCTGGATCATGTCATCCGTCAAACTGCGGATCCGTTCGGTGGATGCCTTGATGCGTTCCACGAATTTCCTTTGCAATGCGCCCAGAATGCCCACGGACTCACCGAGCAGCAAATCCGTATATCCGACGATGGAAGATAACGGCTGGCGCAATTCCTGCGAAATAGACGCGATGACCTCGGCTTGTTCGGTGCTTTTCGCGGCCACCCGTCCCTTTTCCAATTCGTGCACTTTCATGTTGGAGTCCGCAAGCTGGTTTTGTAAATGAGCCAATTCCTGCAAGGATGCCTTTAGTTCCTGCTCAAGATGAGATGAGGAGCTTAACGACTGCAAGTTCTTGCCCGAACGTAATTCAGCGTTTTCAATCTGTAATTGCTCGATGATGCGCTGCGACTCTTCCTGGGCGACAAGCAGGGACGACATTTCCACGGAACCGCTTTTTTGGATCTCCGCGCGGGCAGCCTCCAATTGCTGGGTGAGTTCCTGAACCTGCCGCTCCAGTTGAATGGTCTGGGTGCGGGCCTGGTCTGCCTGGGTTTCCAGTTTATTTAATTTCTGGCTGCGTTTGATAATCGGCACCAGCGATACAGCAATATTGGATAGGAACGCCTGGTCTTCCGCTGTCCAGGTTCGGTCGGAATAAGGGGAGAGCAGGAGGATTCCGCCCAATGATTCCCTCTCCGGTGTGAGGATCGGTACACTTAGCAAATGGCCGGGGTTGGGCAGCCCGAGAATATCGCCAAGTCCTTTCACATCGGCGGAAGTGCTGCTGGCCGGCATCCGCAATGGACGTCCGCGCTGGAGCGAATTTGCCAGCATGGGGATCGAGCTTTTATTGAGTGAACCACCTTCGAGACTGTCCTCTCGAATCAGGTCATAACCGCCTGCGATCACCATCTGATTGTTGTTATCCGTTAGGTAGATCATAAAGCACAGGTCGGATAACATCGTCTGTGAGATGGCGCGGGTGATGGCCTGGCTTACTTTTGTGGGATTCGATTCAGCCGCCAGGGCAAGCAGGGCATGAAAGGTTTTGGGGTCGGTGCTGTAACGCCTGCGTTCATGCCCTCCAATGGTGTCCTGTTTGGTCGCAGCGGACCGCAGCTGTGGAATGGGGGAAGCAGGCAATGAGAAACGTTGTGGCAAGGTTAGTAAAATGGGATAAGCGGCCATATACGCAAGCCGCACAATCCCTGAATAATTTCCTTCCACTTGAAAGAGGAGATGTCCCACATGACCCAAAAAACCGATGAAAAGCAGGGCGATCCCATACCACATTCCATCCGGCCTGCGGATGAAAAGGATGGCGATGCCCAAAAGGGCAAATAATAATGACCCGATCTGCCAAAACCAATCGTCCACGGTTTGGTTATAACTAAGGGATGCGAATTGCGGATCTCCGATCTGCGCCTGCCAAGTGAGCAGGCTCACCCCCAAGGCAACCAGCACGAGCATACTCAATAAGGCTGCGGCCGCATCTGCGCCGCGGTTTGGTTCTGGAAAGGCGTACAGCCAGGTGATCCAAATGATCCCAAACAGAATAAAGGCTCTGTCCATCGGGGGGAGGATCGTCCTCGGTTCCACGATCTGCTGCCAGCCGAGACCGCTCAAAAGGAACATGAAGATCTGCGCGCCAAGCAGTACGCCAAGCCCCACAAACGCGCGTTTTGCCTGCGGGAATTCGCTTGCCCGCCAATGATTAAAGGCCGATTGCAGCGCGCTCGCCACCGCGAACACCAAAACGATGTAGTAAATTAAATCCCCAGGCGGATTGGTAAGTTGAGTGAGGATTTGACCGGTAAATACATCCATGCTTCCATGATTATACTGCCAGTTCAAAAAATATGGCTCGCCCAACGTATAATTATCATTGCGATGCGAAATCGAAAACAATCCGCTTTGGTTATTGGCGCGGTCATCCTGGCCGCTATTCTTTTCCCCATTCTATTTACTGGATATTCCTCCATCCAGCAAGCAGAGAGGGAGTTCACCGCACAAAATTATGAAATAGCAATGGAGAAATACCAACAGGCCGCGTGGCTTCTGCCCTGGCGCAGCGATCTTTGGGAAAAGGCCGGAATTGCCGCCTACGCAGGCAAAAGATATTCCGATGCCGTCGTATCCCTAAACCGCGCGCCCCGGCTTTCCGAACAGGGTTGGGTCGCATTGGGAAATTCACATGCCAACCTCGACGATCTCCCTTCGGCTTTGCAGGCCTATCAGGAAGGTCTGCAATTTTATGATTCCCTATATCTTTATCGCGGGCTCGCATTCGTCCATCGCCAGCAGAAGGATTGGCCTGCCGAGCGGGACGCGCTTCAAAATCAAATTCGCCTCGATGTCAGCGACGCGTACTCCCATTACCGGCTGGGCATTTTACTGACGCTCCTCGAGCCCGATAAGGCATTTTCTGAATTAACTCTCGCCTCTTCCCTCGACCCGCAAACTGATTCCGCGGTACAGACAATGACCACCGCCTTGAATATATCTGCCACACAGCCTGATGCATCCGAGCAAATGCTGACGATTGGGCGCGCTTTGGGATTAGTCCAGGAGTGGGATTTGTCCCTTTCAGCATTCGAGAAAGCCATCGAACTGGATGAGGAAAATGCCGAGGCGTGGGCCTGGCTTGGCGAGACGAAACAGCAGCTCGGTCAGGATGGAAGCGTGGAACTTGACCGCGCCTTGTCTCTCGATCATAAATCTGCCATTGTTCGCGCATTACGCGGCTTGTACTGGAATCGCCTTGAGAGATACGAGCAGATGCGGGCAGAGTATGCACTCGCCGCAGAATATGAACCGACGAATCCTGCATGGCAGGCATCGCTGGGCGATGCGTATGCCAAACTTGGAGACCTTGCTGCCGCGCTGGCGGCGTATCAACGCGCCACAGAACTTGCGCCAACGGACGCAACCTACTGGCGGTTGCTGGCGGTTTTATGCGCGGAGAATGGCGTGCATATTGAAGATGTGGGTCTGCCCGCGGCGCAAAATGCAGCAAGGCTTGCGCCAAACGATCCGCTTGCATTGGATGCATTGGGATACTCACTTTTTTCTTCGGGGCGGTATGCCAATGCGGAGCAAATCCTGTTGGATGTGATCGCCCGTTATCCGAATCATTTTCCCGCCTACATTCATCTTGCCATGACTCACCTTGCTCAGGGAAACCGCGCCGCCGCCTTCAATCAATTGACCTACGTCCGTGATGCGGATGCAGGCGGTGTATATGCCGCCCAGGCAGAAGAAATGTTGAAGCAATATTTTCCGTGATAAGGTAATAAGAGAAGTCCCAAGGCTTTCCTTGGGACTTCTCTTATTACATATTGCTTTGCCCTGCCCTCACTTCGGAGAAAACAGAATATCCTCCACCGGCGTTTTCATTTGCAAGCGCCTGCCGCTGATCTTCATCAAATCTGCCAGCGATCTTTTCTTCGTGCCGTCCCACAGGACGAGGTTGTCTCTTTGTTTTGCCATGTACTCTTCCAATTTGCCAAAGTCTGAATATTTGTCGAAGAACCCGACGAGGCGGCGGAAGAGCTTGGGCATCAGCAGAATATCTTCCTGAATGGTGCGAATATCCCACAGCATGAAATCAGGCGTGCGGTCGATGGACCAGATTCCGCGCTTTGTTTTTCGGGCGCGCGCCACAACAGCGCGAATTTTCTCGGCCAAGATTCGATCTGTTGTCGTGTAAAACGTGGGATAGACCAACCCTTCGCGCGCGAGTTGAAAATTGAGCGATTTTTCGATGGGCAGGTCGGCCGAATCCATGACAGCGCCGTCGGTGAGTTTGGCTGATTTTGGAAAGAGATAGCTAATGGGTCGTCCGAAGCGGTCTGTGGTTGCAGATGCAATGAAACCAGATTTGCCGTCGTCCGCATCCACGATCTGGGTTATACTCAAACTATAAACCACCGATTTGATGTTGAGCAATTCCAGTAAGGATTCCAGCGCGGCGATGGCAAACGGGCGCGGCTGGTGATAGCCCGCATAATGAGTTTCCATCGCATCGATCGATTCCACGCGGAGTTGTTTCTTTTTTGCGGCCTTGTCGGCCACGGTTTCCCATGCGAAGAAATCCCAATTTTCGGGTTTGTCGGCCTGAAAGCGGATCGAGTCTCCGTCAGGTTGAAAACCCTTTACGTGAAATGTTCCTGCAACCACCTTGTATTGTGCCATGATTCTCTCCTTGGTAATTCATTCATTATAGGGAATTTCCCAGCCAAAGGCAACCGACTCGCAGTAAAATCCAGGCATGCCTACTGTCCGCTTTCCCGCCGTAATGAAGTACTACGTGGATAACCAGACCGAGTTTGAAATCCAGGGCTCATCGGTTGCCGAATTGATCGAGAATATTCTCCTCCGCCACCCGGCACTGAAACCGCATCTATTCGATTCGCAGGGAGGGTTACGCAGGCATTTCAATATTTTCGTGAACGGCGTGCATGTGCGGGATTTGAATGGGATGGAGACAAATCTGAGTGAGGGTGACAGGGTGATATTAATGGCTTCCGCTGCGGGCGGGTAATTTTTATATTGACAAAATCGGTAAGATTCGTAAAATAGCTGACATCTAACGGATAAACCATGAAACCATTTAATTATTGCTTGTGTCTGTCGCGGGGCTCGTAACCACCGCCTGAGACAGACCCCCTCCGCAGTCAACGGAACTCTCAGACGGTTGGACGACCCCCGCTTGCAAAATTTTTGCATGTGTGGCGTTTGTTCGCCGTCTTTTTGTTTACCCATTGACTGCTTTTAATTTAAGAGAAGATATGACCCTGCTGGATTTTCGATTAACAAACACAAATTTAATTCCGCTTGATGGGCTTCCTGCTCATGTGGGCAACACGCCGCTCCTTCCGCTTCGCAGACTACGCCTTGGCTTGTCTCCGCGTGTAAAAGTATTTGCCAAGGCTGAATGGTTCAACCCCGGCGGCTCAGTCAAGGATCGGCCCGCGTTGAATATCATCCAGAACGCCATCATCAACGGCGATCTGGGCAACGGCAAACGCCTGCTCGATTCCACTTCGGGAAACATGGGAATTTCATACGCCACTTTTGGCGCGGCATTGGGAATCCCGGTCACATTGGCGGTGCCGGCCAGCGCCAGTGCGGAGCGCATCACCATTCTCAAAGCCCTCGGCGCGGAGTTGGTGCTCACCGATCCGCTCGAAGGATCGGATGGTGCGATTCTCAAAGCGCGTGAAATGGCTGCGGAAAAACCAGATCTGTATTGGTACGCCAATCAATACAATAACTCTGCAAACTGGCAGGCACATTACCTATCTACGGGACCTGAGATACTTGCTCAGACGAATGGATTGGTGACTCATTTCATTACAGGGTTGGGCACTTCCGGAACGTTGATGGGCACAGGAAAGTATTTGCGAGAGCAATTGCCAGATGTGAGGATTTTAGCTTTCCAACCTGATGCGCCTTTCCATGGGCTAGAAGGCTTGAAACATATGCCAAGTGCGATCAAGCCCGGGATTTATGATGAGTCACTTGCGGGCACTCCGCTTGAGGTCAAGACTGAGGCGGCGCATGAGATGGTGAATCGCTTGGCGCGGGAGGAAGGCCTCTTCGTGGGCATATCCTCCGGGGCGGCGGCTGTCGCTGCGCTTCAGATTGCAAACGAGTTGGATGAAGGTGTGGTGGTGACCGTGTTCCCCGACGCGGGTTACAAGTATTTGAGCGATAAATCATTGTGGGAGCGGAAGTAATGCTGGCAATTCCAAACGATTTGATCGAACAGATCAACAAACACATTGAAGCGGCTTATCCCGAAGAGGGGGCTGGTTTTTTGCTGGGCAATGACGGCGAAGTGAAAGAGATTTTGTCTTTGCCGAATATGCGCGAGGATGAAGCGCGTCACAACCGATTTTTGTTCACCCCCGAAGATTATCTCAAAGCAGAGTTAAAGGCCGATAGCCTCGGGCTGAGTTTAATCGGTGTCTTTCATTCACACCCCGATTGCCCGAACATTCCCTCCGAATATGACCGTGAATGGGCACAGCCGTTTTTCTCCTACATCATCACGCGCGTGGATAAAGGTAAATCGGTCAGTCACCGCTCGTGGAGATTGGTGGAAGACCGCTCGAAGTATGAAGAAGAAGAGATAAAGATTTCATAACACTCAAGGTGGTTTCGATACGGCGGACGAGCGCCGCCTACTCTACCACCGAGTTGGATAAAAATATAAAACAGGATTCTTAATATGACATTGCAAACCTTGCAAAAAGTGGATCATTCCGCATTAAAGGCACACCAATTATTTATCATTTCATTGGGCGTGCTTGCGTTTATTTTCAACCAGCCAGTTGTCGCAGCATTCGTCGCGCTGATGATGGGACTCGGCGCCGTTTTGAAGAAACCAGGCTTTGGTTTTATTTACTCATTCCTGCTCAAGCCGCGCGGTTGGATGAAGCCCGATGTGCTGGAGGATAATCCCGAGCCGCACCGTTTCGCGCAATTTGTCGGTTTTCTGTTCATGGCGGTTGGTTCGGCTGCATTATTCCTCGGCGCTGCTGTGCTGGGCTGGATCCTCGTGTGGATCGTCGTTGTGCTGGCTTCGCTGAACGCCTTTGGTGGTTTCTGTGTGGGATGCGCCATGTATTACTGGCTGGTACGCTTGAACGTGCCTGGATTTGGTAAACAACCGCCCGCGGGGACTTTCCCCGGCATGAAGCCCGGTGCGGGAGTCACAGCATGAGTTCGGACATCCTGTTGCGTTTTGCTTTTGCAATTGGTATTATGATTCTAGGGGTGGGTATCCACTGGCTGTTGAACAGGCATTTGCTCTCCCGCGCAAAGGATGGCCTTGACTCCCTGTTCCATGCACTGCCGAATAAACCCACCATTGTCTACTTCACCACACCGGATTGCGCTCCATGTAAAACCATTCAACGGCCTGCGTTGGAGAAGTTGACCAGACTGTTCGGCGAAAAATTACAGATTGTTGAAGTTGATGCGGTCCAACGGCCTGACCTCGCGAAGACCTGGGGCGTGATGAGCGTCCCGACCACGTTTTTACTCAATTCCCGCGGCGAGGCAAGATACGTCAATAACGGCGTGGCGCGGGCCGAGAAATTGATGGAACAGATACAGACGTTGTAAATCTATTAAACACGAAGGAAGTACGGACATAAGGTTTTCCTTTGTGACCGTATTGTCCTTCATGCCCTTTGTGTTTAAATTATTTTAGGAGACTCTACATGCCCGTTTTACGAATCCCCACACCGTTGCGTGCTTATACCAGCGGACAATCTGAAGTGAATGTCAATGGCGAGAAAATTTCCGAAGCGTTGACTGACCTGACCAATCAATATCCGACGATCAAGCCGCATTTGTTCAATGAAGGCGGGGAACTGCGTCCGTTTGTTAATTTGTTCATTGGCGAACATAACATCAAAGACTTACAGGGCGTGGATACGCCGATCAAGGATGGCGATAAAGTGATGTTGATCCCGTCTATTGCAGGAGGTTGATATGCTTCCCGAATTAAGTCATGAAGAAATTTTGCGTTACTCACGTCACCTGCTGATTCCCGAAGTGGGATTGGAAGGCCAGCGCAAACTGAAGAATTCGTCCGCGTTGATCGTGGGGACTGGCGGGTTGGGATCGCCGGTTTCATTGTATCTGGCTGCGGCGGGGGTGGGGCGCATCGGTCTGGTGGATTACGATGTCGTTGACTCGTCAAATCTCCAACGGCAGATCATCCACGGCACATCCACCATCGGCAAATTGAAAGTGGAAAGCGCGAAAGCCAAGCTGTTGGATTTGAATCCCGATATTCAAGTGGATATTTATAACGAGCCGTACACGTCCGAAAATGCGGTGCGAATTGCCAGGGATTACGACATCATTCTCGATGGCACCGATAATTTTCCCACCCGCTACCTCACCAATGATGTGGCGGTCTTTCTCGGTAAGCCGAATGTGTATGCGTCCATCTACCGTTTTGACGGACAGGTCAGTGTATTCTATGCCAGGGAGGGGCCGTGCTATCGCTGCCTCTTCCCCGAACCGCCTCCTCCGGGGCTTGTCCCTTCGTGTGCGGAAGGTGGTGTGCTTGGTGTCCTGCCCGGCACGATTGGGACGCTTCAAGCTACCGAAGCATTGAAAGTCCTCCTCGGCATTGGCGACCCGTTGATCGGAAAACTCCTTTTATACAATGCACTCGACATGTCTTTTGACTTCGTCAAGCTCAAGAAGAATCCTAACTGCCGCGTCTGCGGACCGAATGCCGACATCAAGGAGTTGATAGATTACGAAGAGTTCTGCGGCGTGTCCGGGCATGACCACGGTGATGAAGGTTCCGCGGGCGCAGGTTTGGATGTTACTTCTGTGGAATTAAAGACCCGCCTCTCAACTACCCCGAACCTGATTCTGCTCGATGTGCGTGAGCCTCACGAATTGCAGATTTCTGCTTTGCCGAATGCGGTCAACATTCCGCTGGGTCAACTGGCTGGACGTTTATCCGAGTTGAACAGTGCCGATGACATGGTTGTCTTCTGCAAAGGCGGGACTCGCTCCGCGCGCGCGCTTGAATTACTCGCCAGTGCGGGGTTCAAGAAAGTGAAGAATTTGAAAGGTGGAATCAACGCCTGGGCGAAGGATGTGGATACGAGTTTGCCGATTTACTAAAATGTGTCATTGCGAGGAGGGCGTTTGTTGGCGGCGACATCGTACCCGAATGGGTAAGCAATCTCCCCGCTTGAGGAGAGAAGAAAGAGGAAAGAATTGCTCCTGCCGAGGATTCGGCGGGAGCAGTTCTTGATCAAATATTCATGAAATCCTGCGGAGAAACTGCAATTTGAGGGAAATCCCGCAAAACATCCCTGTCAAAGGTAACAAGGGTGAGATTCAATTCCTTTGCCAGGGCTACATACTCACAATCATAAGAGGTGCACTTGCTGGAAGCCATAAGCTCAAGAACTACACTCGATGAAACGAATCTTTCATGCTCGATCATTAGATCATGCGCTTCATTCATAATTTGCTGTGCTTTGTGAAGGGGCATATCCTTAAAATGAAAATATTTTGAAACGATGCTTCGAACTTCGCTTTGCCATAATAGGGGAGCATACCAATCCGGGTCTTTTGCGAAAACCTGAACTGCCAGCGGCGAGTTTTCGCCTGCCATGAAAAAGTATCCAATTAGATTTGCATCAACTACGATCATTCGCGTCCCTCTTTTTTCCAGCGGGTGATTTCCTCGTCGCTGACGCTGTAATGGGCGGTCAGTTCCCGAACCTTGCGCGCGCGTTCCAAAATTACCCGCACATCATCGGGCGTGCGTTTTTGAACGGCGTGTTCAAATATGGAAATGATCTCGCTGTTTACACTGCGATGATTTGCCCTGGCTTGAAGTTTGATTTTTTCGTAAATTTCCTCTGGTATGTTTTTTATAGTTACAGTTGCCATAATTACCTCGCGGTTCCATTTTGGAACCATTATGGAACTTTTTGCAAATTCTGTCAAGTTTCATTTTGGCATGCAACTTGGTTCTCGCCAACTTCCCTCACCTGTCATATAATCGCTTCATAGGGAACTTTACCCACTCTTAACTTGAGGTTTTCATCCCTTCGATAAACTCAGGACAAGCCTTCCTCATTCATCCTTCATCCTTTCATGAGACCTCTCCGCGTTTTCCTCTGTCACGCCTCGCATGATAAATCTGCTAGCTCACAACTGAAAGTTTGGGAGTAATAATGGCACGTATTGAGAAGACCATCTTTATTAGCTATCGCCGCAAAGATGTCGCCTGGGCGTTGGCAGTTTATCAAGACCTGACTCATCGAGGTTACGATGTTTTTTTTGATTTCACAAATATTCCAAGCGGGGATTTTGAACAAAATATTTTAAGTAATATCAAAGCTCGTGCCCACTTTGTGCTTATCTTGACTCCAACGGCTCTTGACCGCTGTAGTGAACCGGGTGACTGGCTCAGGCGTGAAATTGAACTTGCGATAGATGAAAAGCGTAACATCATTCCGTTATTTTTTGATGGTTTTAATTTTGGGAATGTCTCGGAAAAGTTAACGGGTAAATTACAGAAGGTTAGCCTGTATAACGGGATGAATGTGCATCAAGATTATTTCCTTGAAGCTATGGAACGGTTGCGTAATAAGTTTTTGAACGTTCCTTTGAACGCTATCTTGCACCCTGTATCGACTGAAGTGCGGGAAGTGGTACTGGAAGAACAACGTGCCGCGAATAAGGCGGCAAAGGAAGCAAGACGTGAAGAGATAAGAAAGAGACGAAAGGAGGTTGTTAGGAAAATTATTTCTCTGATCTCATCTAACTCCCGCTGGATCGGCATCGGCGGGACTGCTTTGATTTTCCTGCTGTTCGCAGCATTCGGTGGAAATTACCTTCTCAATAATTTGTCTGTGACTACTCCTACGCCAGGTATTGGCTCAACAATGATTTCTGATAAAGACGGTATGACCTTGGCGTATGTACCCGCTGGTGAATTTGTAATGGGAAGTAATTTGACTTTTGGCCCCGAGCATAAAATATATTTGGACGCATTTTGGGTTGATCAAACAGAGGTAACGAACAAAATGTACGCACAGTGCGTGGCTAAGAATAAATGCGATCCGCCGACAAAAGTAGAATCTTATACCCATTCAGACTATTATGGCAACACCAAATTTAACGAATACCCTGTACTTTATGTAAATTGGAATATGGCTAATGGGTATTGTGAATGGGCAGGCCGCAGGTTACCTACAGAAGCTGAATGGGAAAAATCTGCACGCGGTACAAATACGAATACCTACCCTTGGGGTGAAGAATCTCCTAATGCTAATTTGTTGAATTTTAATAATAATCTTCGCGACACAACTGAAATTGGCACGTACCCGAATGGTGCAAGTATTTACGGTGCACTGGATATGGCAGGTAATGTTTGGGAATGGGTCAATGATTGGTATAGTGAAACCTATTATCAGGATTCTCCTTTGTCAAACCCATTGGGGCCCGATTCGGGCACATACCGAGTGCTGCGGGGTGGCTCGTGGAGTAACAGAGTTGACGATGTCCGTACTACCAGCCGCATCAAGTACGATCCTATGGATACGAGCAACGGCATTGGCTTTCGTTGTGCCAGTTCACCATAGACCTCACCCCCTGCCCCTCTCCTAAAAGGAGAGGGGTTTTTGTTCCTGCGGTAAAATACCCTCCAACCAAAGGAGAGAGAATGTCAGGATTACCCGAATCAAAAGAGAAACGAGTCTTTAATAATGTGCTTGGCGCAATGGGGAACACGCCATTGGTCAGGTTGGAGCGAATTGGGCGCGACCTGCCCGTCCCTCTGTATGCGAAATTGGAATTTATGAACCCCGGCGGTTCGGTCAAAGACCGTGTGGGGGCGAACATCGTCGAGCAGGCCGAGAAGCGGGGAGAGATCAAACCCGGAGGAACCATCGTCGAAGCGACTTCGGGTAATACAGGCGTCGGTCTCGCGATTGCGGCGGCGCTGAAAGGCTACAAGACCATCTTCGTCATGCCCGACAAGATGAGCAACGAAAAGATTTTATTGCTGCGTGCTTATGGCGCGAAAGTCGTCATCACTCCCACCGCCGTTGGACCCGATGACCCGCGATCTTATTATGAAGTCGCCAAGAAATTCGCGCGTGAAACACCCAATGCTATTTTGGCAAATCAATATCACAATCCCGATAACCCGATGACGCATGAGCTGAGCACCGGCCCCGAGTTGTGGGAGCAGACCGATGGCAAGCTGACCGATGTCATCATCGGCATTGGCACGGGCGGCACGATCACCGGCGTGGGGCGTTATCTCAAAGCCAAGAATCCAAAAATCCAAATTGTCGGTGTGGATATCGAGGGTTCCATTCTGACTGAAATCTGGCAGAACAAAGGCATCATCCCACCGGGCGCATATCCCAAGACTTATAAAGTGGAAGGTATCGGCGAAGATTTTTTGCCCTCCACAATGGACATCGATTTTGTGGATGCCATAGAACGCGCGGGTGACCGCGAATCATTTTTGTGGGCGCGCCAGTTGGTCCGCCAGGAAGGGATTTTTGCGGGCGGCTCGTCAGGCTCTGCGATTGCGGGAGCGATCAAGTATTGCCGCAAGTTGACTCCCGACCGCTTGCCCGTTGTCATTTTGCCCGATTCGGGTTCACGTTATCTGTCCAAATTTTATGATGACAAGTGGATGCGCGAGTTCGGCTTCCTCTCGATGGAATTCGGCGAAACGGCTCTGGGCGACCTGTTGATTGCCAAGCCGAACAAGGCATTGATCACCGCGACGCTCGGCGACTCGATCCGCAAGGTGGTGTCGGTGATGCACCAGAATGCAGTCTCGCAAATGCCGGTCGTGGGTGCGGATGGAACTTTGGTTGGTCTCATCGAAGAAGTGGACCTGCTTAATCACATGCTCGAAAAGCACGAACACAGCAATGACGAGAAAATCGATGCGTTGATCCAAAATGCTGGCGCGGTCTTCCCGCCTGAAACTCCGCTCGAAGAAGCCATGCCGTCGTTGACTGCCGGTTATGCCTTGATCGTTGTGGAGAATAGCAAGCCGATGGGAATCCTCACCAAGATCGATGTGCTGGATTATGTGGCAGGCAAGATCTGATTTTGAGGAAGCTGGAGACAATCCCTGAATGCAGCGTTCAGGGATTTTTTATTGCCCGGTGTAATAATTTTTGATCGCTGGGAGGAATGGCAATACAAGGATAAGCAAACCGTTGATGGCGGTAATATATTGTATGGGTGCTGTGATGCCGATGAAATAAGCTTCCACGGCCAGCCAGAGCATTAAAATGATTCCGAGAAGGACGGTCCCGGTCCAGGACCAATGATAAGGCGCGAAGCGGAGCAGGGTCTGAAGGGAGGGAATGTTTGGTTTGGCAATCAGGCCGAAGGTTAGAAAGAGAGGCGTGATCGTCATCACAAGAAGGAGGAAAATACCCGGCAGAGTATAGTCTGGGACGGGGAGCAAAGCCAGTTCCTTCTCCATTCCAATGGATGCGCCGCTTGGGTCGGTAAGGAAATAATATGCGCCGACGAACCCGCCGAGTGCGAGGAAGACCAGGAAGAAAACCAGGATCCAAAGGCTGTAGGGTTTTTTCATAAAATATCCTTTCCCGTTTAAATTAACATGGGTAGGGTGTTTGTTCAAGAGTATTTTGTCACTGGCTGGAATGCCTTCTGTCTTTTGAATTTAGAACATATATTCTGTTATAATGCGGGAAAGGTTGGCGCGTGCCAATCAATTTTAGAAATGGAGGCTGAGATGGATTTTAGTTCGATAAACTGGCTGGCTGTCGTAGTCTGCGTTGTTGTCAGTATGGTGAGCGGATCGCTCTGGTATAACCCGAGGACTTTCTTCCCCGCCTGGTGGAAGGTCGTTGGGGCCGGGAAGGAACAACCCGGCATGGAAAACATGGGAATGACCTGGGGGTTGACTGTGCTTTCCTCATTCGTCCAGGCAGTTGCCATGGCTCTGATGGTGAATTTCATGGGCGGCATGACGGCAGGTTCCGGTGCAATGGTCGGGTTTATGATCTGGCTTGGCTTCATCGCGCCGACATATCTGGTCAACAAACTTTTTGCAGGCCATGGATTAAAGATCTGGGCGATTGAAGTGGGAAACCACCTCGTCAACTTCGTCCTGTTCGGTGCCATTTTGGGTGCGTGGCATTAACCCTCAATGCAAAGTAAAATAAGTGGACGGTTTTGTACCGTCCACTTATTTTTTTAACAGGAGAAGAATGATCCGTCTGTATCGAGATGACGATTTTGAGGTTGTTACTGCTTTCTGGTATGAAGCCATGCATGTTGCCATGCCGAAAATGATGAAGCGCATGGGGTTTGATTTGGAGGGTGCGCGCAGCTATTTCATTAATGCAGTGATTCCAGATAATCAATTATGGGTGTATGAACTGGACGACAAGCCTGTGGCTTTCCTGGGTCTTGAAGAAGATTTCATCGACCGAATTTATGTGGATCCAAATTATCATCGCCGCGGGATAGGGCAGGCTTTGCTGGACCTTGCCAAAACGCTTTCACCGCATCATCTTTGGCTGTATACCCATGCTGCCAATAAAATGGCACGCGCTTTTTTCGAAAAAAATAATTTTATCGCAGAGAACTTTGGCGTCAGCCCCGCACCTGAATCCGAACCCGATGTGGAATATCACTGGCGAAGGAAATGAGACCCACTTATCTTGAAGTCAACCTCGATCAACTCAGAAAAAATGTCGAGGCCATCCGCGCTCATGTAGCGCCTGCGAAGGTCATGCCAATGGTCAAGGCTAATGCGTATGGGCACGGCATCGAGGGCGTCGCGCCTTTCATCGAACCGCATGTGGATTATTTCGGTGTCGCTTTTGTGGAGGAGGCGATCCAATTACGCGGGCTTGGAATCACAAAACCGATCCTTGTCGCGGGCGGGATTTTGATCGAACAGCTGCCTTTGTTTTTTGAGCATGACCTGATCCTTACCGCCTCTTCTTCAGACCAGTTAGCTGCCGCTGACCGATTGGTCGAATCCACCCGAAAGCGACTCAAAGTCCACTTGAAGATCGATACCGGCATGGAAAGGGTGGGGGTGCATGAGTACGAAGCTGATGAATTTCTGCAAAAATCCCTCGCGTGCAGGCACCTGGAGATTGATGGGATTTATACCCATCTCGCGAATTCGGAGGTAATGTCATTGCGAGGAACGAAGCAATCTCTCTCAGAGTTGGAGATCGCTTCGGGCGAAGAACAAAAGCGCCCTCGCAACGACATTGTTGAAGCATCCCTTCAACTCGAACGCTTTCAGGAGGTGCTGCGTTTCTACGAAAAGCACAGCCTGCCAATTCCCATGCGGCATATCTGTAATTCGGGCGGAATCCTGAACCTGCCCGATGCACATTTGGATCTGGTGCGGCCCGGCGTTTTGTTTTACGGCGTGTACCCCGGGCGTGAAATTGAAACGAAGATCGATGTGAAACCCGCGCTCACATGGAAATCGAAGGTGGCTTACAGCAAGATCACAATGCCCGGGCGGAGCGTCAGTTATGGGTCGTTGTGGCAGGTGGAGGGGAGTCCGAAGCGCATTGTCACCATCCCCTGCGGCTACGCGGATGGATACTTCCGCCGCATGACGAACCAGGCGCGAGTCACAATCAATGGAAAATCATATCCACAGGTTGGGCGTATCTGCATGGACCAGTTCATGGTCAACGTGGGCGAAGATGATGTGAAAGCGGGGGATGAGGTGATTTTGCTGGGCGGGGGCATTGCAACTGAAGAACTTGCTGATTGGGCAGGCACGAACGAATATGAAGTGATGACAAATATCAGCGCGCGCGTGCCGCGGGTGTTTGTGCGTGCGGTACAATAAGCGCACTAATTTGATATGAGGTGTGAGTTGGATTCCAAGACAAAAGATTATTCGATTTTATTCGGTGTGGCGGGTGTGTTGGTCGCGCTCGATCAATGGACGAAATGGCTGGTACGCGAGAATATCGAGTTTGGCGGGATGTGGCTGCCCGAATGGCTGGGCTGGCTCAGCCCGTATGCGCGGATCGTGCATTGGTATAACAGCGGCGCGGCGTTCGGTATGTTCCAGAACGGCAATCTGGTCTTTACGATTCTGGCGTTCCTTGTGATCGGCGCGATCATTTATTATTTTCCGCATGTGGAAAAGGAAGACTGGACGTTAAAAGTGGCAATGGGCTTGCAGCTTGCAGGCGCGACAGGGAATTTGATCGACCGTTTGATCCAAGGCAAGGTGACGGATTTTATTTCCGTCGGTTCCTTCCCTGTTTTCAATGTGGCGGATTCGTCCATTACAGTCGGGGTGATCGTGCTTCTGCTGGGGGTTTGGCTCAAGGAAAGAAGCGAAAAGAAAAAAGCCGCTGAACAGGCCTTGAACGAAAGTTCAACAGAACCGGGCATGGAAAACAAGGATCAATTTTCTATCGGCAGCGAGCAGTCGTGAGCGACAGGATTGAACGGTTCAAATTCGATGGGGAGAAATCGGAACGGCTCGATAAATATCTTGTCATGTGCCTGCCTGAATTTTCAAGGGCGCGTTTGCAGGGATTGATCGAGGATGGTTTTGTATTGGTGAATGGAGTTCCGGCGAAAAAATCAGGCCAGGGGATCGAAGCGGGCATGGAAGTGGAAGTGCGTGTACCTCCGCCGGTTCCAGGCAGGTTAGCGGGCGAAGATATTCCGCTGGATATTATTTTCGAGAACGAAGATTTGATCGTGGTCAATAAACCTGCGGGGATGGTGGTGCATCCCGCAGCGGGACATGCCTCCGGAACGCTGGTAAACGCTGTGCTGGGTTACGACCCTGATATGGAGGGTATCGGCGGCGAGGAACGTCCAGGCCTGGTGCATCGCCTCGATAAGGAGACCTCGGGCCTGATCGTGCTTGCTAAAAATGAACGCGCCCATAATTGGCTGCAGGACCAATTTCGTTTGCGAAAAGTGGAAAAAACCTACCTCACATTGGTGGATGGCAAACCACCCACACCCTCTGGCCGCGTGGAAGCCTCCATTGGCCGCGATCCCAGCCAGCGTAAGAAGATGGCCATTGTTTCGGCGGGCAAGGGCCGCGAAGCGGTCAGCGAATATAAGACCCTTGAATCTTTCAAAAATCACACCTTGATTGAATTCCATCCCCTTACCGGGCGCACCCATCAAATCCGCCTGCATTGTCAATTCCTGGGCTGCCCAATTGTGGGGGATATGGTTTATGGAAAACGAACCCCAACAGCAGGTATCAAGAGGCATTTTCTACATGCCTATCGATTGAAGATCATTCTTCCGAACGAAAAAACTCCGCGGCTGTTTGAAGCGGATTTGCCGGAAGAGTTGAAGACCGTGCTGGAGGAAGTTAAGAGATACGAGTGACGAGATGTGGGTAACAAGATACGAGTAATAAGTGACGAGTACCGAGCGTTGAGTGATGAATAAAGGCAGCAAGTTGAAGATGAAAAAAACAGGAGGTTGATATGAACGAGAAGGGCTTTGAGGGATTAAAGGTTTGGCAGAAGGCTCATGCGTTGATGCTGGATGTGCATAAAAAACTCATTCCCGTTATTTTGAAGGATTCAAAAGATGAAAGATTTGATCTCGTTGCTCAAATTCGCAGTTCGTCAAAGAGCGTGTCTGCAAATATTGCTGAGGGTCATGGACGTTTTTATTACGGAGACAATGTTCGTTTTTGTTACAATGCACGCGGCTCGCTGGATGAAACCGTAAGTCATTTGAGAGCGGCAATTGACCTTGAATATTGCTCGAAAACTTTATATGAGGAATTACGCGCCCAGGCAGATGAAATTCGTCGAATGTTGAACGGCTATATTGACTGGCTCAAAGAAAAGAAGATCGGCGAAAAGGAACCGGGTGCAAATCTCCACATCCGCGAAGAGCAGGCGGATTACATCATTCATCCCGAAGATGATAACTCGCAACTTGTTACTCTTTAACCCGTAACCCTTTTCTTTCAACTGGAGACACTAATGGAATACATAGACCTTCGCTCCGACACCGTCACCAAACCCACACCCGAAATGCGTGAGGCGATGGCTGAGGCAGAAGTGGGTGATGATGTGTATATGGACGACCCGACAGTAAATAAACTTCAGGTGAAGGCTGCGTCCATGCTTGGCAAGGAGGATTCCCTTTTCGTGCCTTCGGGTACGATGGGTAATTTGCTGGCGCTCCTTGTCCACTGCAAGCGCGGCGATGAGGCTATCGTCGGGGATAAATCACATATTTACATAAATGAAGCGGGCGGGATGTCTGCATTAGGCGGGATTCATCCGCGCCCGGTGATAAATCAACGGGATGGGACTCTGGCATTGGACGATATCCGCGCCTCGATCCAGACCGAGGATGTGCACCATACGATTACGCGACTCATTTGCATCGAGAACACACAGAATGTTTGCGGCGGTGTTCCACTATCAGCGGAATACACGGCGCAGGTTGGAAAGATCGCCAAAGACAATGGCCTGTCATTTCATATTGACGGTGCGAGGATTTTCAATGCGGCGGCTGCATTGAATGTGGACGTGAAGGAGCTGGCCGCACCTGCGGATTCAGTGATGTTCTGTTTGAGCAAGGGATTGGTGGCGCCAGTCGGGTCCATGCTGGTGGGGACGAGGAAATTCATCGCGCGTGCGCGGCACTTGAGGAAGATGCTGGGTGGGGGGATGCGTCAGGTGGGGGTTCTGGCGGCGGCTGGATTAATCTCACTGGAAAAAATGCCGGGGCGGCTTGGGCAGGACCATGCCCGGGCGAAGAATCTGTTCGAGGGGTTGAAACAGGTGAAGGGATTAAAGCTTGATGCGACGGAAGGTTCATCCAATATGGTGTATTTCGATCTTGCAGATCACATCAGGCTGACGGTGGATGAAATTATCGTGGAAATGAAAAAACGCGGTGTCCTGGTGGATTGGGCAGGTCCGCGCCGCTTTCGTTTAGTAACCCATTATTGGGTGGATGACACAGGTGTGGATAAGGCAATAAAGGGCCTTGCTGATATTTTAAAGTAGCCAGGTATCTTGTTTCATTATTATGGCGCAGGTTCGATCTGATCGCGGCCGCGCGCTTTTGCCATGTAAAGGCGCCTGTCGGCCAGGTCGATCAGGGTTGTGATCTCCCGCGTTTCATTTGGGAATACAGCGATGCCGAGGCTGATGGTCGGCACGGGGATGGCTTCATTTTGGTTTCCGTTGATTTTTATGGTTGCAAGGGTCTCGCGGATTCGCCCGGCAATTTGGACCGCTTGCTGCCCGCTGGTATTCGGCAGCGAGATGGCGAATTCCTCCCCGCCCCAGCGCCCTAAGGCATCTGTTTTTTTGATGTGCTGGCGGATTGTGTCACAAAGGCTGACAAGAACTTCATCCCCGGCGGTATGGCCGAACGTGTCGTTGTACTGTTTGAAAAAATCGACATCCAGCATGATTAGGCTGAGCGGTTGGTTTTCCATCTGGCAGGTTTGCGCCTGCTCCTGCAATTTTTGGATGAAATATCCATGGTTGTAGACCCGCGTGAGACTATCCAGTCTCGCCTGTTCCTCCACGAGGGCGTGGCGGTAGGTATTATCGAGGGCAAAGGCGGCGCGCTGCGCGATGTTGGACAGAAGTTCGAGGTCGCTGCGGTTAAACGCATTGGTGTGATAGGATGCAATGACGATCACGCCATTGACATGTAACCCTTTCATTGGCACACCCATCCAGGAAAGAGATGCCCTGGATTTGCCTACTAGTTTGAGGGTTACACCTTCCAATTGAACGGGAAACCTCATATCGGGCAGGAAGAGAACCTTTTGATTTTGGATCACCCAATTGGTGAGGCTGCCTTCCAGTTTAAAGTTTGTCCCGTTGAAATATTCCCCGTCATCGTAGAATAATTCCAATTCGAGTTCATCGTCCTTTTGCAGGCCGATGTAGTAAGTGTCTGCCACCAGCACATTTTGAAGTTCCGCATCCAGCAGGGCGAGAAGCTGTTTGGTATCCAGGGTGGAAATGATCTGTTTGCTGATTTCATTGACGATCTCGAGGCGGTTCATCTGTTTTTGTGAGATCATTTTCAGCTGTTGGATCGTTTCGACGGTAATAAAGGAAGCGATGAGTAGACCGGTGTGAATGACCCAACTATTTAAAGGCATTCCGGTATACAGAAAATGTATGGAGTGGATCACGGAAAAGAGAATCAGCAGAAAATACGCTGGTCCGCGGTTTGAAATAACAGAGGTAGCCAGGGCCGCCGTGTAAATGAGGCTGTACACGAGATAATCGAGTTCCCTGGAGACCAGATAGGGCAAGGTCCCCAACGACACGCCGGCGATCACGGCGTTTATCCAGGCGTAGGTTGTTTTGTTCGGGGAGAGGGTGTAATTTCGATAATAAAAGGCTAGATAAATGGTTCCTGCGATCCCATAAGCGATCAGACCGTATCTTTGAATATCATTCTCCGGGGGATAGAGGATGATGGTTGCGAAAATGGTGATCGACAGGCTGATCATACCCGCAATGACAGACGGCAGGATCGAGATGAGATGATCCTGCGGGTTATTTCCAAATTTGTTGATTCGTCTGTTCATGACTTATTCACTGAATACGAAACCCGTCTCGTCTTTCAACACAAGATTTTCAAAAACAAGGATGATTTTTGGGTCGAACAGGATTCCCGATTGTTCGCGTAAATACTGAAGCGCTTCTTCGGTCGAGATTTTCTCGCGGTAAGGACGATCGGTCGTCAGGGCGTCGAAGGCGTCCACAATCGAGAACATCCGTGCGAGGATTGGGATTTCCTCGCCGGCGAGACCATCCGGATAGCCGGTCCCATTCCACCGTTCCTGATGGTGGCGGATGAGCGGGATTGTATCTTTGAGGAAAGGAATTCCTTCAACGATCTTTGCGCCAATATCGGGATGCCGCTTCATTTTTTCCCATTCAGCTACGGTCAAGGGACCGGGTTTGTGAAGGATGGTATCGCTGATTCCAATTTTGCCAATATCATGTAAAAGGGAACCGCGTTCCAACACCTTTAATTGCTGGTGCGAGAAGCCAAGGGTCTCCCCCAATTTTGTTGCCATGATACTTACCCGCAGGCTGTGGCCTTCGGTTTCCCGGTCGCGGGCGTCCAATGCCGAGATGAGTGAGGCCAGCGTCTGATCGTAGGTTGCTTCGAGCATATCGTACGCTGCTTTGATCTCGACGGCTTGACGGCGAGACTCCACCAAAAGCAGGGACCGTTCCAGCGCGATAGCCGCTTGATTGACCAAGGCCTGCAAATCGTTCGGGTTGGCGGCGGGCTTGTTTCCCTGATCTTCCCGCACATCCATCCACACCGCCCCATATTTTCGAATGGGTGTTTGAATGGGCAGGCAGGTGCGGGTCGTCGCTTGGCCTTGCGATAAATGGATGAGCTGTCCGGAATCCATTGCATCCCTGATGAGGTCCATGGGATGCTTGAAACCGCCATGCAATCCGACCTCGTCGATTTCGATTTCCGCTTCAACCTCCCCCGCGGTATTGAATAAAACAATGCCTGTGGTGATGCCTTTTGCCAGTTTGTGGGCGGTTTGGGCAATGTCCACCGCAGCCGTCTCAAGGTTTTCAGCCTGAATGATCTGGTTGCTTAATCGATAAAGCAGTGAGGTGATTCTCAACGACGACCGTAATTCCTGTTGCAGCCACGTACTCTCGAAAGCGCCAGCGGCTTGAATGGAAAGTAGCTCGGCCAGCGACTCGTCGTTTTCAGTAAAAAAGACCCCGTCCTGTTTTCCGAACGCAAGGATCACACCGATATTCATGCGGTGCCAGCGGATCGGGATGGCCAGCATGCTTCGCAGCCCGGCATGATCAATATTAAGGTGGGCTGTGTTTATATACTTCCTTACATCTCGAATACGGAAAGGCTGTGTAGCTTGAAACGCCATTTGGATCAACGCCTCGGAATTTGCGGTATTTCTGAGCGATTCCAACAACCCCGGCGAATTTCCCGATGAGGAACTTTGGGTAAAGTTCCTTTCCTGCCCCAATTGGATGTGGACAAAAGTGAACTGTGCCTGCAGGATCTCCCTCGCGATGGATGCCACCTCATGCGCGGTGGTTCCCGGTTCCACCATAGCCGACAACTGACTGCCCGCCTGGATGAGATTCATCAACCGCTGATGGTATCCCGACCGCTCCCAGGCCCGGGTCAGTTCCGCGCCCACAGCTTCTGCGAGGCCGATATCTACACTACTGAAGGCGCTCACCCGTTCATTGTTGAGGACGATGGCGCCGTTCGCATGTCCGTTGAAGATCAAAGGGATGATCAATGCAGAAAGGTTGTTTTCATGCTCGAATCGAATGTAGTCCGCATCCTCGCGGATGTCGTTGATAATCTGCGTCTTTCGCTGGCGGATTGCCCGTCCAATCGCACCCACCGAAACATTTTGGCGATACCCCACCGGGACAAGGCTTGTCTGGTGCCCGGCTGCGGCCAGCAGCATAAATTCCTTTTTTTCCGCATCCTGGACGAAAATGGAAACGAGAGAACAATCCAATGCGCGCTCCATCGAATTGACCGCCAGTTGTGCCGCCACCGGCTGGTCCAACTGGTTTTCCAATTGCTGGCTTAACTCCAAAAGCAGGATTAGTTGCGCGTTGCGTTTTTTTTCGTTTCCCAATTGGCGGGTGAGCGCATCGATCTGGTCCGTCTGCGCGTTGATGCGGATGCGCACGAGTTCACGGGTGAGTACGAAAGGCTTGAGATATCGGGTAAGCCGCCGTCCCCAGGTTCCCAGGCCGGCTGATCCAAGGATCTCCTCTTCATCTTCCTCGCTGGTCCTGGATAGTTCATGGATCAGCCCGTTGATCGTCATGAGGATTGTAATGACCTCATAATAGACAACCATCGTCACAACCCCAAAAAACAAAAACGTCGCTTCCCGCACCGTGATTATGGAAGTGGTTCTTTCATTGAAAGAGTTATCGAAAATCATCAAAAGGGCGCTGAGGAAAACAAGCAGGATCAATTCCAGGGTCGCCCCGATCATGACCGAACGGTGTCCAAGAATATCCTCACGTGTAAGAATTAATCGATCCCACGGCAGAACCCCATTAAAGAGGATCGCCAGTACCGCCAAAATGGGCATAAAAAGGATCGTGATCGGCACCACCGGCACGAAAATAAGAAACCATATCAACCAGGGGAGGATTTGCAGGCGGGTTAGTATTCCGCCGAACTTGATCGAAGGCACGATCATCGGAATTCCCCCAAGAAGCGATGTCACCAAAAACGCAAGTACCAGGTAGGTCTTGTAATTAACCAGATCGAATTGCGCATACTGGGTGTTCGAAACAGCCAGTATGATTCCAGCTGAAAAACCAACGATCAAAAACAACAGATTGATGAGATTGACTTGTTCCAGCCGCTTTCCGAAAGGGCTGATCAGGAGCAACAACAAAAGGCCGGTGGAAAACAGAATACTGCCGTCAAGAATAAACCCCGCCCGCCCGTAGATCCAGGTAAAAGTGAAAAGCAGGATCACCGCCGCGCCATCGACAATGTTCTCACGTTTTCGAGTCGAGGATAGTACCGAAATAATTTGCAGGGACAGCGCAACCGAAAAACTTAATAATCCCAGGCTGACATGCATCCATGAATATTCATTTGTATCGATGACCTTCAAGTCGAAGGGAATTAATAAAAGACCCGCCCCGAGTATCCCCAAAATCGCAGAGGCAAATGCACGTACATCGTTGTGGGATAGCCGCTTCATGATGCGCTAGGATAGCATAAGAACCAGATTTTATCTACCTCTTGGTCACTCTCGAGTCTTGGCAAAAGCCGCTTGTGATTTCTGATATAATCCCAACACAATAGGCTCCATCTTCGGGGGCGTGCTTTTTTGAAAAAAACGCGAACATAGGTACTCATAAATGCAAAACTTTATCTCCCTCGTTAAAATCGACGAAATCGTACAAAAAATAAAGAACCAGACAGCGCTCCAGCCTGTCGTAGGAATCATCCTCGGCTCTGGACTGAACGGGTTGGCTGATTCTGTCCAAAATGCAGTGTATATCGCATATAGTGACCTCCCCAACTTCCCCGTCTCAACGGTTCACGGACATGTGGGGCGCTTTGTCATCGGTGAGTTGGAAGGCAAGCCTGTGCTCGTCATGCAGGGGCGCATCCATTATTATGAAGGCTATACCATGGGGGAGATCACACTGCCCGTCCGCGTCATGCAGCGCCTGGGGATTCCTACAATGATTGTCACCAATGCAGCGGGCGGCGTGCACCCGGACTTTAATCCCGGAGACGTCATGCTCATCACCGACCAGATCAACCTCATGGGCATGTCCGGCTTGAACCCGCTCATGGGACCCAACCTGGACGAGATCGGCCCCCGCTTCCCCGATATGAGCCAGCCGTATGACCGTGCGCTTGGCGACATTGCCCGGAAAGTTGCAAAGGAAAGTGGAATTACCCTGCGAGAGGGAATCTATGTCGGGTTGAGTGGTCCCTCCTTCGAATCCCCCGCAGATTTACGCTTCCTGCGGCTTGCAGGTGCCGATGCGGTTGGCATGTCTACTGTGCCGGAAGTGATCGTCGCGCGTCACGGCGGCATGCGTGTGCTGGGGCTGTCCGGTATCAGCAACAAAGCCAACCTTGATGGATCCACGATCACGACCCATGAAGAAGTTATCGAAGCCGGCAAAGTGATCACACCCAAGGCGGAAAAGATCATCCGTGGCGTGCTGCGCGGCATGTAACCAAGTTTTAGCGAATGGCAGAATTATATAAGTTCCTCGCCTCTTATGAGGTGCTGATCTATATCGTGCTGGCAATTGGCGGCATGTTTTCTTTTCGCTGGCTGTGGCGTTCCTGGCGGGAATGGCAGGTGGCGGTCTATAGCCTCGAACGGGAATTCTCCTCCCGCCGCTTTGGGCGTTCCGCTTTAATTTCCTTATTAATTGTTATCATGTTCTGCGCCGAATTCTTCATGGCCACATTTATCATCCCCGGCCTGCCCGCTGAAGTATTCATTACCACCCCAACTCTTGACCTGATCTCAACCCCCACCGGGACGCTATCCCCTGAGATGATGACCCAATTTTCAGGTCAGCCTGCGCAGGCAGCGGGGGCGGTCAGCAGCGGATGCATCCCCGGACAGGTTATGATTACCTTCCCAGAACCCGGAGATGAGATTAAAGGCGCCATCGAATTGAGCGGCACTGTTAATATCCTCAATTTTGGTTTCTATAAATATGAGGTGGCTCCCGCTGGCAGCGATACCTGGGCAACCATTTCTGCCGGGCGCGCCATCGTAAACGAGGGTTCCCTTGGGCGCTGGGACGCAACCGCGCTCACGCCCGGAGATTATCAATTGCGCCTTGTGGTTACAGATAATCAAGGCCAGATCCTGCCGGCTTGTGTCGTGCCTGTGCGGATCGTTCCTTTACAATAATTAACTTGGAATCATAAATGTCTGAAATTCAATTACGCCCCACCCTTGCCACCGACCTCTCCCGTTTGATGGCCTTTGACCATTCCGTTAAAAGCGACTCGGTCTGGCAGTTGGAATTGCGAAAAGAGACCGGACAGGTTGCTTCGATATTTCGCGAAGTGCGCCTGCCCCGCATGATCACCGTACCCTACCCTCACAATCCATTTGCACTGGCAGACGACTGGGTCAGAAAATCCATGATGTACACAGCTTTCATCGAGAGCGACCCCGTCGGGTATATCAGCCTGCTGGAACGAGGTACCGCTTCGGTGGTTTGGATCACGGACCTGGTTGTGGACGCGGCATTTCGCCGCAAGGGCGTGGGAGCTGTTTTGCTGGCGGCCGGGCAGGATTGGGCGGCATCCCGCTCGCATCGCCGGCTGATATTGGAGATGCAGGCAAAAAATCTGCCAGCCATCCGCCTTGCACAGAAATTGGGATATGAATTCTGCGGGTATAATGACCATTACTATATCAATCAAGATGTGGCTTTATTTTTTGTTAAGGTGATAAAGTAATTTCACTCGCGGCTTATTGATCCGCGGTCGGAAAAAATTTATTGGAAGGGTCTGTATGATTAACGGTTGGTCGGCTACATTTCTGGCGGGGATCCAGACGCTCAACCAGATATTAACGGCGGGGATCGCCATCACAGCGTTTTCGCTGTTTCTCTATGCGCTTTCATTTAATCTGCGCGATAGGGTCGCGCGTTCATTCGCGATTATTTTGCTTTGCGTGGTGGTCGTTTTTACCGCCGAGGCCTTGCAGGATAAATCGCTGACCATTGAAGCCATTGAACTGTTCCTGCGGCTGCAATGGTTTGGTATAGTATTTTTACCGGCCGCCTATTTGCATCTCTCCGATGCCTTGCTTGTCACGGCAGGCCGCCCGTCCCGCGGGCGCAGGCGATTCGCCGTGCGCACGATGTACGCCATTTCAACGTTCTTTCTTGTCTTGCTGGCTTTTGGATATCTGCTCGGCCCGATCGTGCCGGATGGGAAACCGGCGCCGCATCTGCTCCGCACGATATGGACGGAAATTTTCACGCTTTTCTACATCTCGTCGATGGTCTGGGCAGGGATTAACTTTGCGCGCGCCTACAGCCTGATGCTGACTCGTTCCGGCCGCCGCCGCATGCTTTACCTGATGGCTGGTGCCACAGCCCCCGCGCTTGGTTCCTACCCCTACCTTTTATTTGGGTATAGTATTGCAGCGCAACACCAATACCTCTTCTGGGGAGCGGCGACAGTAATTAATCTCCTGGTGGGCGCGTTGGTGATTATGATGGCCTATGCCGTGGCTTTTTTCGGCGTATCCTGGCCGGACCGTGTCATCAAAAGCCGCCTGTTCAAATGGATTATGCGCGGACCGGTCACCGCCTCTGCCGCACTTGCGCTCATGACCATTGTACGCCGGGCAGGTGAATTGCTCGGCTCGCCTTATAACGCCTTCGTCCCTTTCACGGTGGTGGCCACCGTATTACTGATGGAACACGCCATTACCTTCGCCGCCCCGTTGTGGGAACGTTGGTTGTTCTTTGGGCGCGACCGTAATGAATTGGAATTACTTCAAACCATCGAAGAGCGTTTGCTTACTCAAAGCGACCTGCAGCAATTTTTAGAAGCTGTCCTCGCGGCCGTGCGCGACCATTTACGTTCCCCATCCGCTTTTGTGGCCGCTCTGGATGATGAAACATTATCCCCGATCGTCGTGGCGGGGAACCGCGCCATGCTCGACCAGGAGAGTTTGACCGAAGCGATGGATCAGGTCAACGGCGAGACGCGCCGCGAATTTCAATGGGGAAGCTTTTGGGTCCTGCCTTTGCACCGCCGCAGAAATTTGGAACTGGACCAGGACGAATTACCCCCTTTGCTCGGCCTGCTGGGTGTGGCCAGACACGAAAATCAAATCATGGAAACTGACCAGCGCGAAGCTTTGTGGCTTCTTGCAGACCGCGCTGCTTTGGCTTTGGAAGACCGTCAACTGCAGCAAAACGTATTCCGCTCCCTGGCCGATTTACAACCCAAAGTTGAATTCATCCAACGCATGCGCGCAGCGGGCCACTACGACACCCGCGCCAGTTTCCTGAACGATCCCCTTCCGCGTGAAGCCGACCTTGCCAATTGGGTGAAGGACGCGCTCACTCATTATTGGGGCGGACCAAAACTTACCAACAATCCGCTGAATAAACTCCAAGTGGTGCGTGACCTTGCCGAAAAGGACGATGGAAATACGGCAAATGCGCTGCGGTCATTACTCCGCCGCGCGGTGGACCAGGTGAAGCCAAAAGGCGACAGGAAATTCACCACAGAATGGATCCTGTACAATATCCTTGAAATGAAATTCATCGAAGGCCGCAAAGTACGCGATGTGGCCGCCCGCCTTGCCATGTCTGAAGCGGATTTGTACCGCAAGCAGCGTGTGGCGGTGGAGGCTGTTGCACGGGCGATCCTGGAAATGGAAACGAGTCTTCAAGAAAAATAACAGGCGTATGATTACGCATATTTTATGAAGTAAGAGAAGGAGGCCACCATGACCGGCCAAAAAAAGAAATACGAAAACCCGATGCCTGAAGTGGACGATGGCTGGTGGGCGTCTGTGCTGGCGGAGGAGAATCGTTCATCGATGCAGTCTCCTGCCCGTTCGGCTGGGAGCAGGCCTGAGGTCAGTGAAGAGGCGAAGAATGCTCACATCGAAAAGAAAGTGATTGCGGACTGGAACCAGGTCAAAGACCTTTACATGCGCGACCAGATCATCGACCTGACCGTGACCGGGCATAATCGTGGCGGCCTGCTTGTGGAGGGTGACGGCCTGCATGGATTTGTCCCGTTTTCGCATCTGGTGGAGCTGGCCGGGAAGACCGAAATTGCCCAGCGCGACCAGGACCTTGAAACATATGTCGGGCGTTCGATTCGGTTGAAAGTGATCGAGTGTGTGCCGGAGGATGGGCGGGTGGTTTTCTCCGAACGCGCCGCACAATCGGAACCCGGCAAACGCGCGGAGTTGTTCCATGCATTGCAGGCCGGGCAGAGGGTACAGGGCGCAGTCACCAACATCACGGATTTTGGCGTGTTCATTGATCTTGGCGGTGTGGAAGGGCTGATACACATTTCTGAATTATCCTGGGGTCGTGTTACCCACCCATCCCAGATCGTAAAGATGGGCAGCACCATCGACGTCCAGGTGCTGGATCTCGCGCCCGAACGCTGCCGGGTTGCCTTGAGTTTAAAGCGATTGTTGCCAAATCCCTGGCAGAATGCATCCGTTGATTTTCCGGAAGGATCCATCAAGAAGGCGGTCATCACCAGTGTGCTTTCCTTTGGTGCGTTTGCGCGGTTGGATATCGGCGTGGAAGGCCTTATTCACATTTCCGAAATCCCACAAGCAGAAGGAAAACCTCTGCGCGAATTCCTTTCCGATGGTCAGGAAGTTCAAGTGCGGATTTTACATTTGGACGCTTCACATCAACGCCTCGGCTTGAGCATGAGGCTCGAATAAAACAAATGCCTGAGAATTCACGTCTTCGCGAAAAGCAATACGAACAGGCTGAACCGCCCCAAAATGACTGGCTCGAGAGGCTTGCTCGTTTCAATACACAGTTTGGCCGCTTTCTGCGTGACGCGCTTGGCGTGGCATTGATCGCTTTCGCGGTCATGTCGCTGCTTGCAGTTTGGGATTTTACCGACGGAATTTTGCTCACGCCTTTTGCCAGCCTGCTGCGACTATGGTTTGGGTGGGGCAGCTTCCTCGTCATTTTCGGGATCGGTTATCTCGGTTACACATTTATTCGCCGCAATCGAAGCGAAGTAAGCTGGGGGCGAACCATCGCCCTTGAGCTCGCCTCTCTCTTAACCCTCGGCCTGTTCGCTGCTTCGAGCGGCAACGACTTGTTCCTGGCAGAATCCGGTGGGGCCGGCGGCAGACTCGGCTGGGGACTTGTCACCCTTGCCTGGCGCTCCATGGGGGAGATGTTGGGCACTCTGGTCCTTTTTTTGTTATGGTCACTGGCTGTTGCAACGGGATTTGGCCTTTGGGCGAAATTGGAGCATTGGCTGCTGCACATCGCCGGGGAGGCGCCGCCAATTGTGATTGCCACTCCTGTTCCAGTGGAAGAGAAAAAACATTCCGAAGAATCGACCAAAACAACTTCTCCAAAAAAGAAGGCGCAGCCCCTGCCGCCTGAATTTCGAACTTCCCTTAAATCATCCAGCAAAAAGGACGAGAGATCCCTGAAGCAGCCGCCTCGTGGAGAGGATTTGCCTCCTTTGACCATCCTGCTGGCAGAAACCGCCACCCGGCCAGATGAGCGTACCATCAACCAGACGGCCGGGCTCATCATGAAAACTCTCTCTGAATTTGGCATTCCCGCCACCGTCATCGGCTATCGAGTCGGCCCGGCAGTGACGCAGTTTGCTGTCCAGCCTGGGTTCATCAAAAAACCAGGGACAGATGAAGAAGACGCGGTGCAGATGAAAGTCCGTGTGGCGCAGATTGCCTCATTGGAAAAAGATATTGCGCTGGCGTTATCCGCCCAGAGATTGCGTATCGAAGCGCCGGTACCGGGCAAACCGTATGTCGGTATTGAAGTGCCGAACACCCACAGTTCCGTTGTCCGCATGAAAACCTTGCTTGAATCGGATGCGTTCTATAAAGTTGGCGCACCCTTGACCATCGCGCTTGGACGGGATGTTTCAGGCCAGCCGTTAATCGCCGACCTCTCACGCATGCCGCATTTGCTGATCGCGGGTTCCACCGGTTCCGGCAAATCCGTGTGCATCACCTCCATTGCGGCCTGCCTTGCCATGAACAACGCCCCGGAAGATTTGCGCATGGTCATGATCGACTCGAAGATGGTGGAGTTGATCCGCTTCAACGGCCTGCCGCATTTGTTTGGGAAAGTGGAGACCAACCTGCAACGCATTTTAGGCGTGCTGCGCTGGGTGGTCGTTGAAATGGAGCATCGCTACCGCCTGCTCGAATCCGCCCATGCTCGTGACTTGGATTCCTACAACCGTAAGACGACTCGCAAGGCGGAGGGCAAACCTCTTCCGCGAATTGTCGTTCTCATCGACGAACTTGCCGACCTGATGATGTCCGCTCCCGACCAGACGGAGCACAACCTTGTCCGCCTCGCGCAAATGGCGCGTGCGACGGGTATCCATCTTGTTGTTGCTACACAACGTCCTTCAACGGATGTGGTCACCGGCCTTATCAAAGCTAACTTTCCCGCGCGTTTGGCATTTGCCGTTGCATCGGGTATCGATAGCCGTGTTATTTTGGATTACACAGGTGCGGAGAGTCTCCTTGGCCGCGGAGACATGCTGTTCCTTAATCCCGAAGTCGGCAATCCCGTCCGTGCGCAGGGTGCCATGATCACAGATATGGAGATCGAACGCATCATTTCCCATTGGCAGAAAAATACAGACACAACCGAAGAATCCCCGCCCTGGGAGAAACTATTGCAGGAACCCGGTGAAAACGAAGATGATGGTTTGGTGGAACAGGCGATTTCCATTGTGCGCCACAGCCAGCGCGCTTCTGCCTCTCTGCTTCAGCGGCGCTTGCGGATTGGGTATCCGCGCGCTGCGCGTTTGCTCGATCAGCTGGAAGAAATGGGAGTTGTTGGACCCTCTCAAGGCGGCGGTAAAGAGCGCGATGTCCTTGTCAACGAGGATGATCTGGCAGACGAAGAAAAATCTGATTAACAAGGGTGGCTCTTTAGGGTTTGCCAAATTACTTTACTTTCGATGTACGGAAGCCCCTCTGGTTTGCATGTATTTTTGTTATCTGAAAAATCTACCAAGGAACCTGTGAGACAAGCGATGAATCCAAAAATCACTTTTACAGATAGGCTGAGAATTATTTTTAAAAGCATATTAGATCCCATCGGCAGATTCTTGAATCGAATTGGATTAACCCCGAACACGATCACGCTCTTTGGTCTCGCAGGGACGTCGCTCGGCGCATATTTTATTTCACAGGGCAGGATGACGATTGGAGCATTCGTTTTGCTGGCTTCCGTGCTGGTGGATGCATTCGACGGAACCATGGCGCGCCTGCGCGGCGACCCCAGCGACTTCGGCGGTTTCGTGGATTCTGTCAGCGACCGCTACGCCGAGCTGATCACCTTCGGCGGGCTCGTCTACTATTTCCTTTCGCTTGAAGATTATCCCGGGGTAATGGTAACCTTCGCGGCGGCTTCCGGTTCGGTGTTGGTCTCTTATGTCAAAGCCCGCGCGGAGGGATTGGGATTCACGGCGAAGGTCGGCATTCTCACCCGTGTCGAAAGATACATCGTCTTGATCCCCCTGCTGGTATTCAATCAGCCGTTTGCCGCAGCTCTCATCATTGCACTGCTGGGAAACATCACCGCTCTGCAGCGCATTCTTCACGTCCGCGTGCAGGGGCATGAGCGTATGAAAAAAGCCAGGGAAAATAAAGAGTACATACAATAACCATGAGCGAAGGATTCCTGATCGGCCCCTGGTTGATGCGTTGGAACGGTTTTTTACTTGTGCTCGGTATCGCAGCCGGGGCGTTGCTGGCTGCCTATCAAACAAAACGCCGCGGCTATGACCCGGAGATCATCTATTACCTGTTCCTGCCTCTCTTGATTTGGGGCACGATTGGCGCGCGACTCTGGCATATTTTCACCCCGCCTCTTTCCTCCGTTCAGCTTGGTCTGACCACAGAATATTATCTCACCCATCCCCTGGATGCCCTGTCTTTTTGGACAGGCGGGTTTGGAATCCCGGGTGCGCTCATCGCAGGGATTTTTGTCCTTTTGGTTTTTTCACATAAAAATGGACTCCCTTTTTGGGAACTCGCAGACCTGCTCGCGCCTGGAGCCGCCCTTGCACAGGCTATCGGCCGAATTGGGAATTATTTCAATCAGGAACTCTACGGCCTGCCTATGCGCGGCCCTCTGGCGTTGTTCGTCGACCCTGCCAGCCGTTTGATCGGGTATGAGGATGTGCATTTTTATCACCCCTTGTTTGCATATGAATCCCTGTTGAATGTGGTAAATTTGTTTTTACTTCTCTGGCTTGGAAGAAAATTTTCAAGCCGACTGAAATCAGGCGATATTTTTCTAATCTATCTTTTCTTCTATTCGACGGTGCGATTTTTACTCGAATTTTTACGCCTCGATGTGGCGCTGGTCAGCGGGTGGAATATCAACCAGTTGTTTTTTGCGGGGCTTTTTACCTGCGCGGGTGCGGGGTTATTCCAGCACCATCGCTTTGCACGGAAATTGTAAGGTCATTGTGAAGGAGGGGGAACGCGGCGGGTAATAAAATAGGAATGTCCCGTTTCTTTATACAAAAGGAAAACCTATGATCGAAACTCAGGATCTAAGCAAGCAATTCCACGACTTTATGGCTGTGGACGGAGTGAATCTTTCCGTGCAGCCCGGCCAGATATTGGCGTTGTTGGGGCAGAACGGGGCAGGCAAAACCACCACTGTCCGCATGTTGACAGCTTTGCTGCACCCTTCGCGCGGATGGGCACGGGTGGCAGGATATGACGTGGTCAAGAACGGGCATGATGTCCGTGCTTCGGTGGGGGTGCTGACGGAGCAGCACGGTTTGTACATGCGGATGACCGCCATCGAATATCTTGATTATTTCGGGCAGGTCTACAGTCTGTCGCCATCGGCACGAAAGGCACGCAGTAATAATTTGCTGGAATATTTTGGGTTGGCAGAAGCGGCCCGCCGCAGGATTGGCGAATACTCGAAAGGGATGCGCCAGAAGTTGGCGCTTGCGCGTGCCATGATTCATGACCCTGGTGTGCTTTTGCTGGATGAGCCTACTTCTGCCATGGATCCAGAATCTGCGCGGCTGGTTAGAGATGAGATCGCCCGTCTGAAATCCACGAGCCGTACGATTGTCATTTGCTCGCATAACCTTACTGAGGTGGAAGTGCTGGCGGACAAGATCGCGATTATTTATCGTGGGCGGGTTCTATTGCAGGGAACATTGGATGAATTGAAGAGCCAGGTGCTTGGCGCGCCTGAATATGAAGTCAAATTCAGCGAAGCATGGGATTCAGCAGGTTTTGAAATGCCTGACGGCGTGGATCTGCTTTCGCAAACACCGACCAGTTTGAAGGTCCGTGTGAAGCGCCCCGAGGAATCAAATCCGCAGATACTGAATATGTTGTCTTCCAAATCCGCATCCGTCATGGCTTTTCAGGAAGAGGCGCGTACGTTGGAGCAGGTCTATCTAAAAGTGATGACGGAAGCAAGAGGACAGGAACATGTTCAGTAAATTGAAACTTGTCTGGCTTGTGGCTGGGCGCGAACTGCGTGACCAGTTCCGTGACTGGCGTGTGCTTGCGCCGATGGTGATCTTGACGCTTTGTTTCCCGTTCTTGATGAATGAGTTTGCGAAACAAACGGTCGATTTTTTGAATCAATACAATGCCAACCTGATCCTTGAACGGTTGGTGCCGTTTTCGATCATGATCATCGGATTCTTTCCGATTACAGTTTCGTTGATCGTGGCGCTGGAATCTTTTGTGGGGGAGAAGGAGCGCGGCACGATCGAGCCGATGTTGAGCGCGCCGTTGGATGACTGGCAGTTGTATTTTGGAAAGTTGCTGGTGGGAGTGGCAACGCCGCTGCTGGCGAGCTACCTGTCCATTGGGTTATACCTTTATCTGGCTTCCAAACAGCAGCTTCAAATGCCGCCTGCGCCGGTGATGATCCAATTGTTTTTTCTGACCACCGCCCACGCACTTTTGATGGTGAGTGCGGCAATTGTCATATCGGTGCAGTCCACATCGGTGAAGGCTGCCAATTTGCTGGCTTCCTTCATTGTGATTCCCGTCGCCATTTTGATGCAGGGCGAGGCGGTGATGCTATTCTGGGGAAACGAGCAGGTGTTGTGGCTGGCGGTCGCGGGAGTGATGATCATCGCGCTGTTGTTGATCCGCGTGGGTCTTGCCCACTTCCAGCGCGAATATTTGCTGGGACGTGAAATTGATGTGATCAACCTGAGATGGATCTGGCTCACGTTCTGGGCAAGCTTTCTGGACGGCGCCGGTTCTTTGGGAAGTTGGTATCGGAATGTGCTGGGCACGGCGTTTCGGCGCATCCTGCCCGCCATGTTTTTCATGGTGGTCATTGCGGGAGTCAGCGTTTGGATGGGGTATGACTGGATCAATCAGAATGTGGCAGAGACCATTGCCAAAGCTTCACCGGGCGATTTGGAAAAAGTGAAGGAGCGAGTGGGTGACCTTCCAGACCTTGCAGAGATACGCAATAGTATTAGCGCCCCATTCTTGTTTCTAAACAATACCCGCGCTGTCGCTGTCATTTTCCTGGCGGGGTTGTTTTCGTTCAGCGTGCTGGGAATTCTGCTGTATATGGTGAACATCAGTCTCATCGGCGGTATCTACGCCCTGCTTCAACTTTTGGGAATAAAACCCTTGCCCATATTTCTTGCCGGGGTTGCTCCGCATGGGGTTTTCGAAATTCCCGCCCTGATGATCGGAAGCGCAGTGGTGTTGTATATCGGCGCAGCCCTTGTCACCCCGCAGACGGGAAAATCCATGGGGGAGGTCATCATCGAACTTCTGGCGGATTGGGCGAAGATATTCGTTGGTCTGGTGGTGCCATTGCTGGCTGTGGCGGCATTAATCGAAGCCTATATTACCCCGGGGATATTGTTGAAGGTGATAGGGAATTAAGAAATATTGTGTGCTGAATTCAAGATAGTGGGAAGTGGTAAAGAAGAAAGCCGAACAACAGATTGGTCTTGCCATGCATGGAGGAGGGCATAACAAAAAAGATCGTCCGTGCGCTCTTGAACAGCAACAATTACCAGCCTGAAATATACGGCTCCCATTCACCGTTCTCGGTTAAATGCTTGCCAAAAATATATGTCGCATTGGCAGGCGGTTCCTTTGGAATATGCATCAGGTTCATGTGAGCCTCTTCCACCTTGCGCCCGCCTTTGCGATGGTTGCAGGCCGGGCAGGCGGCCACCAGGTTTGTCCAAATATGTTGTCCACCCAGGTGGCGCGGAAGGACATGGTCCACCGTCAAGCTGCCATCGCGCCTGCCGCAATACTGGCAGGTATAATTATCGCGGCGGAATATTTCGCGGCGCGTTAATTTTACGCGCGGGCGGGGACGATGAACCTGGTGTTCCAGCCGAATGACGGAAGGCCGCGGGAGCAGCAGCGATATTGTACGAATATGGCCGCGTCCATTCGCGATCATTCCAGCCTTGCCAGCAAGGATCAGACCAATTGCCCGCCGCGTTGAGCAGATGTGGATCGGCTCAAAATTAGCATTGAGTACTAATACAGGTTCCTGCATTTTTGCTCGACAATCTGCGTGATTATACATCCACTTGATTGATTCGGTAAAAGTGCCGGTCTCAGAATCGTTACAGGAGCATTTGAAATGAACGTGTTGATTGCGGGCGGCTCGGGTTTTCTTGGGCAGGCTCTTACAAAATCTTTTCTTGCAGACGGGCATGAAGTTTTCATTCTCACACGCGGTGCGCGGGTGATGAATGGCGCCCATGCAGTTCAATGGGATTCAGAAACCACGAATGGATGGGGGCATCTCGTCAATGAAGTGGATGTGGTCATGCACCTCGCCGGGAAATCACTCTCCTCCTGGCCGTGGACGGCTTCGATGAAACGCGCCTTCCACGATTCCCGCATCTTGCCCGGACTTGCACTTGCCCAGTCCATCCAAAATGCGACTCGCCGCCCGGGCATTTTCATTCAACAATCCGGTATAAATTACTACGGCCTGCGGGGTGACCTTGCAGACGAATCAACGCCGCCCGCCGATGACTTTCTCGCCCGGCTCGCGGTGAAATGGGAGGCGGTGACAAAATCCGTTGAAGAATTATGCGTGCGCCGTTTGGTGATTCGTTCTGCGGTTGTGCTTGGCGGTGGGGGTGGCTTGCTTTCGTTAATGGCCCTGCCGGTCCGATTATTTATCGGCGGGCCGTTCGGCTCCGGCAGGCAAGCCATGCCCTGGATCCACATTCACGATTGGGTTGGAGGAGTGCGCCATTTGATCGAAACCGAAAATGCGCAGGGCGCGTATAATCTGATCGCGCCAACACCGACATCGAACGCGGAATTCAACCGCACTTTGGCGGAAGTGATCCACCGCCCATACTGGTTTCCGACTCCGGCCTTTCTTTTGCGGACCCTTTTGGGTGAAATGAGCGTCTTGATCCTGGAAGGCAGGTTTTCCAAGCCTAAACGGCTGACTGAGTCAGGGTACCGGTTTCAATTTCCAGGTCTGCGCGAGGCGCTTGCCGATTTGCTAGGTTAATGTCAAAGGAGAATATATTCCATGAAAAAGTTAATCCCATTGTTGCTGGTATTCATCACTGCTTGTGCTCCTTCTGCGCAAGAATCAGCTGTTGTACTGCCGCAATTTCTAGCAACCGCCACACCGTATATCGACCCTTCGTACCCAAGTGCGCAAGTGGAATTGGCTGCGCCAAATCAAACAGCAAGCGGGATCGAAGTCCGCATGGAGCGCGCGGCAGTGGAGGGTAAAAATTTAAATGCGGATGTTTGTTTCACCCTGCCCGACACATCAGACTGGGGTATTTCATTTGCAAGCCTTAATTACGGCGGGACGGTGTTGCAGGAATATGGCACTACTCTGGTGAGTTTGCAGGAACCAACGGCAGGCCAGCCTGGTTTGCGCTGCGATACTCTGACCTTTGTTGTGCCTCCCGATGCCGACCTGACCAATGCCACCATTGTGATCGAATCCATTGCGACAACTCCGCGCGAAGGGGAATACTGCTCTGTTTATATGCCGAAAATTCAACAAGCCATGCTTGAACGCGGCATCGGTATCGCCCTCGATTGTGTGGAAGAGAACGGCGTTCAGACGATGAAAATTGTCAGCATCCCGCCGGAGATGACGCAGGAACAAGCCGAGCAATATGTTTATAGCGATGAGTTTTACACGGTGAAAGGACCCTGGAGTTTCTCGTTCAATTTGTCGCAATGAAAATCCTGTTGTATAATGACGGCATGTCCGGTACGAATTTCACCAGAAAAAATTATTATTACACTGCCCCTTAATTCCTTGCGGTAGTGTGCTATCAACGCGCCCTGACTATCGCGGGCGCGTTTTTGTTTGTCAATTCATCACGCAAATTCTGAAGGTTTTAAAACCCTCAGAATTTAGGAGAATGTCATGAACATCGAAGAACAAGTTGAATTATTGATGCAAGGCACCGAGTATGGCGATGAAGACTTGAAGAAAGCCATGACTGCCGAGCTTCGTGAACGCCTCATTCTGGCAGAAAAAGAAAGGCGGCCTTTGCGCGTCTACTGCGGATACGACCCAACTTCCACCGACCTGCATTTAGGGCATACCATTTCCATGCGCAAACTGCGCCAGTTTCAGGATTTGGATCATGACGTGACTTTTCTTATTGGAAGCTACACGGCTTTGGTAGGTGACCCTTCGGATAAAAATAAAGCGCGCCCGATCCTGACCGAGGAGCAGGTGGCTGAAAATGCATTGACCTACGCTGAGCAAGCCTTCCGTGTGCTGGACCGCGGCAAAACGAAAGTCCGCTATAACGGCGAATGGCTTTCAAAACTTAATCTGGTGGATTTGATTCGCCTTGGGCAGAATTTTACAGTTCAGCAGTTTTTAGCGCGGGATAATTTCGCAAACCGGCTGGAAAAAGGCGAACCGATCTACCTGCACGAGACCTTCTATGCCTTGATGCAGGGATACGACGCCGTTGCCATGGAGACCGATATTCAAGTCGGCGGCTCTGACCAGTTATTCAACATTATCGTTGCGGGGCGAAAGCTGCAGGAGTCGCAGGGGCAAAAACCGCTGGTGGGCATCATCACCGGTATCCTGCCCGGTACGGACGGCACGCAAAGAATGTCCAAGTCCACAGGCAATATTGTGCCGATCAACACTGGCGCGGACGATATGTTCGGCAAGTTAATGTCCCTGCCGGATTTAGCCATGGGCATTTACATGCGGCTTGTCACGCGGTGGAGTCCACAGGAGATCGAAGCCATCGAGAAGGATGTAGCCTCGGGTGTGCTGCATCCGCGCGATGCGAAGATGAAAATGGCAGGGGAGATCACCAGCATATTCTATAACGATGATGAGGCAAAAACGGCGAAGGAAAATTTTGTAAAGATGTTCCAGCAAAAGGAAATCCCCGACGAAATGCCAGAGTATGCGTTGCAGGACGGTCAAACTGTGGTGGATGTCATTTTGGCGGCGAATCTTGCCGAAAGCAAGAGCAAGGCCCGCGCGTTGATTGACCAAAAAGGTGTACGGTTGGACGGCGCAGTGCTTGAACGCGGCGATGCCGTATTCCCCCATCCAGGTGTTTTGCAGGTGGGCAAGCGGCGGTTTTTGAGAGTTAAATAATTTGAAAAAAAAAGAAGTGGTGATGGAAGTCACCGCTTCTTTTTTGACCTGGAAGCTGATCCCGTTTCTTTTGCAGATTTTTTCCTTAAAGTTTTTTGCATTTTTTCCGGTAAATAGGCTTTCACGATTGTTGAATTCGTCTCGATTAGTTTTTGAAATTTAGCCACGATGCGGGGATCAAATTGTTTACCGGAGAGTCCGCTTATGTACTTAATTACTTCATCTTTAGGCCAGGCATCACGGTAGGGGCGGTCTGAGAGAAGTGCATCCCAAACATCCACGATGGCGAAGACCCGTGCGGAGAGCGGGATCTCCTCGCCTTTTAATCCGCGCGGATATCCGTTTCCATCCCACCATTCATGGTGGCAATAGGCAATATCCAATGTGGGACGAAGGTAGGCGATGGGGGAAAGCAGGTCAAATGCATATTGGGGATGCTTGCGCATTTCCGTCATTTCTTCACTGGTGAGCGGGCCGGGTTTATGCAGAATGCTGTCTGGCACGCCCATTTTACCGATGTCATGCAGCAGCGCGCCGCGACGGATGAGAGTGATGTCAGACTCTGAAATGCCGAGTCGCCGAGCCAGTTCCACGGTCAGATCGGTGACGCGTTTTGTATGTCCCTGGGTCTCTTTGTCGCGCAGTTCCAGGGCTTTTCCCCATCCTTCCAGCGTGGTGTCGTAGGCGAGGGAAAGTTCCTGGTTGCTGCGCTGAAGGTTTTCAAAGAGTTGCGCATTGTCAATTGCGATGGTGGCTTGCCCGGCAAGGGTTTTTAGAAAATCTTTCCAGTCGTTTGTCGGTGTAAAGGGATCCCGGAAATAAGTTTCAATGATCCCTCTTGTGTAGCCTTTGCTAAAAAGGGGAATTGCGTAATAACTTTTAAAATTTTCAGCCGCCAGCGGCGCCGGGAATAACTCTGGGGTATCTTCGATGTTCTTTACGTATAACTCTCTGCGGTTGAGAAGGATCTGGCTGGCCAAGCCATCGCCAATGCTGGTGGGCTGGCGCGGAGAGACGGGATTATTGAACCCGACCGCAGTGAAACTTTCCAGCATTTGGCTGTTCGGGTTGTATACAAGAATGCGGGCGGCGCTGACATCCATTTTGGACGTCAGGTGCTCAGTGAGAATATCCAGTGTAATATGCAGGTCAAGGCTGGACGTAATGGATGTATCCATTTCACGCAAGGTGGTGAGTCGGCGGATTTGCTCTGCATTTTTTTGGAAGAGGCTGGAACGGTGGATGGCATTCCCAGCAATATCGGCGAGGGTGGTGATCAGCCGAATGTGGTGGGATTCGATGCGAAGCGGCTTTTGCCGTGCGATCATGATGATGCCGATCGAGTCTGTTGAAGTCCGAATCGGAACGGTAAGCCCGCTCCAATTATCCTTGTAATTACTTAGGTCATCTGCGGAAGGCGTTAGCTCCCTGCTGAGTTCGGGGCTTAAGTGGGGGAGGCCGGTGGAGAACACCCTGCCAATGATTCCTTCGTTCGGTTTAAATGTGGGTGTCGGCAGGTTGATCAACCATCCGCTGATTGCCTGTGGAACGAGTTGATCGTTTTCGGGGTCGTACAACCAGATGGCGGTGGTATTCGTTTCGATGCTGGATTTGATCTCATTAAGGAGAATGGGAAGCATTTCTTCCGTATCTTTCGCGGCCCGCAGCGCGAACGAGACGCGGTTGACCATCTCCAATTCTTCAAGCCTTTGCATGGCTTCAATGTACAGCCTTGTATTTTCTAGGGAAGTGGCGGCCTGATGCGCGAAGGTCTGCGCGGTGACCGCATCATCCTGCGTGAATGCGCCGGGTGTGCAGCTGTCCACCGTCAGATAACCGATCACCTGTCCGCGGGAAATGAGCGGGACTCCCATCCACCCGTGGACGTGCTGTGCATCCCCCCATTTTTCGAACCGTGGATCCAGCTGGCAATCATCGATGATTAAAGCCTGGCCAGTCTCGTTAATGATTTTGCAGAGCGTGTTGCTGGATGAGAAGGTTTGATCCAACGCTTTCTCAGGGGTTGGCAACCCCTTTGCCGCAGTTATGCGGACACGATCCCCTTCGATCTCGAGGATGGAAGCACTATCATAGGGAGCAATCTTGTGCAGCCACTCAAGAATGGCTTTATGCAGGGAGGGTAGGTCGAGTAAATTGGTAAGGTCCGCCGCTGCACGCATGAGAGTCTCGGCGCTTTCGCGGCGCTTTTTTTCGAGTTCGAACAGCCTTACCTTTTCGATTGCGATAGCTGCCTGGTTTGCAAATGTCTGCACCAGTGTGGCGTGCTCTTTGGTGTAAACCCCGGGAATTTGGCTATCGAGGTTTATAAAACCCAACATTGAATCTTGGGAATAGATCGCCACCGAAAGCCATCCGTGAATATAGTCCGTCCCTCCCCATTTTTCGAACCTGGGATCCCTTTGAGCATCCTCAATGACAAGTGGCTTGAGGTCTTGAATGATTTCCATCCATTCGCCCGACATTGGAATCGTTTGACCGATTTGAAATTGTTCGGGGAGGTTTCGTTTTGCGGCAAGAATCAGGGAGTTGTCTTGCTGCTTCATCAGGATGGAGGCGCTGTCGTAGGGTGCAAGCACTTTCAGCCAATCGAGGATATTTTCGAAAAGGTCGTCGATGTTCAATATGTTTGCCAGGGATGAGGTTGCGCGGCTGAGAATCTCAGCTTCCTTCCGGCGGCTTTGTTCGAGATTAAATAGGCGTGTATTTTCGATCGCAACTGCCGCCTGGTTTGCAAACGTCTGCGCAATGGCGGCATGGTCTGCGTTGAAAAATCCCGGGGTCCGGCTGTCCAGGTTTAAAAAACCGATAATAGAACCCTTGGCAAGAAGCGGAATACCCATCCAGCTGCGGATGTATCTCGTCTGTTCGAATTTAATAAACTGACTGTCCAGTAGTACATCGTCGATGATCCTTGCTTTGCGTGAGTTCTCCGGCCCGTTCCACCGCACCAGGTCAGTATCATATTTATGACCGATCAATTCCTGGGGGATGTTCTTACCGGCAACGATTTCAATGTGCCCATGATTGATCATTTCGATGGACGCACTATCGTAATTAACCAGTTTTGCCAGGGACGCGAAAATATTTTCGAAGAGTTTATCCAACTCGAAATTGGAAGTTAATTCAAGAGTTGCCTCACGCAGGGTTTCCGCCTCCATGCGGCGCTTCCTTTCCGCCCCGAAAAGTTGAATCCGTTCGAGCGCATTGGCCAATCCCCCGGCAACGGTGTTTAGCAGTCTTTCGTCCCGTTCTGTAAAGGCATTCAATATCTTGCTCTCGGCATTTAAGACCCCGAAGATTTTCGAACCGCTGATGATCGGCACACAAAGTTCCGAGTGGGTTCCGCTGGTTACCTCAAAATAGGACGGTTCGAGCGATACATCTCCTGCCCGAATTGAACGCCTCGTGGATACCACCTCTCCCGCGATACCCTTTGTAATAGGGAACCTTACTCCGATATTTGCAATATCAGCGCCTCGATAGGAGGAATGGGGTATTAAGATATCGGCCGATTCGTTGAGCAGGAGAACACCGCAGTTGTCCGAATACAGGGCATCTCCAATAATATCGGTAACCTGTTGGATTAATTCATCCGAATCTCTGGCGGTGGATTCCATCAACGCGACTGAATGGAGGATGCTCAATTCTCTGAATTGATTTTTCAGAGCTTCCTCGCTTTGCTTTCGCAAGGTAATATCCTGCGCGACGGCAATAACAACTTTTTGCCCATAATATGTGCCGTTGAAAAGACGGACATCCTTTGGGAATATTTCCCCATTCTTGCGCAAGCCCCAAAATTCAAATTGTTGCGGCTCGCCACGGTAGGCAAGCTGAACAAAATGGGATAATTTATCCAGGTCGTTTTTGCCGGGAGCGCTCAGGAATTCAGGCGTTTTCCCTAGAAAATAATCCTTCGAATAACCGTAGGTTTGAACCGCACCTTCATTGACGTCGAGGAAACGACCTTCGCTGTCTTGAATATAGATCGCATCCAGTACCGTATTGAAGAGGCCGCGATAACTTGTCTCACTGTGTCGTAGTGCCTCCTCGGAGATCTTCCTCTCTATTGAAGTGCCGAGTGTGTTGGCGGCTGCTCGTAAAGCTTCGATTTCTACATCGCTCCATTTTCTTTCTGTACTGCATTCATCCAGCCGCATGAAACCCCACCAATCTGTTCCAACCTGAATTGGGATACCAATGGTTGAAAGTATTTTCTGCTTTTGCAAATGTTCTCTTTCTTCGGGAGGGAGGTCGATAACATTTCCGAAAACCGTCTTGCCCTCATTGAAAAATTGTACCCATCGCGAGAACCCTTCATGATGAAGGTCGATTTTTATCGGAGTTGGGGGTCGGCTGGATAATTCCAAATCCTCGGACTTCCATTCGTGAACCAGAGAGGCAGGCATGGAGGAATCCGTTTCTTGTTCTTTCCTAAAAATCGAAATGTGGTCGAGACCGGCCGCCTCGCCAAGTTGAGCCAGAACCGTGTCGATGATCAGTTCCCAGTCCGTTGTTTTTAAGAATTGTTCCGCGGAAAAACCGACCGCTTTTAAAATGGTGTCCCGCCGCTTCAGCGTTTCCTCGATTTGCTTCTGGTCAGTAATATCCAAAAGGATCCCTTGCCAAAAACGTGGCAATCCATCCTTACCTTTTATTAAGGAGGCATCCTCCTTTATCCAGACATAATGTCCTTTTCGATGACGCATTCTATATTCGACTCGAAACGGTTCCCCAGTCTCGTTGGTTCGTTTGTCCTCTGCGAGGATACGTTCCCTGTCCTCTGGATGAAGGGAGTTATCCCAAAGATTATCACCTCTGGACCATTCTTCGGAAGTATATCCAAGCAGATCAAGAATCCGGGGGCTTATATATTGAGTCGTCTGATCGTTGTTGAATTTATCCATAAATATCACCGCTGGGAGGCTTTCCACGAGCAGGCGATACCGTTCCTCTGCCTCGAACAGATTTGTTTCGATACTTTTCCGTTTGGTAATATCCATGACAAACCCTTCATAATAAAGAATATTCCCGTCTTCGTCCTTTACTGCACGGGCACTTGTGGACGTCCATATGACCGAGCCGTCTTTTTTCAGGTTCATTGCCTCGAACTTATCCACTGACCCGTTCTTATTGAGAATTTCAGTAAATCGATGTCGAGATTCCATTGATATATGGACCTGTCGGTTAATGTCATCGACCTCGTTCAGCATTTCTTCCGGATCGGCATATCCGTAGATCAAAGCCATCATTGGATTGACTTTAATATATTTCCCTTCAAGTGACGATTGAAAGATTCCCACAGCGGCAAGCTCAAAGACATTCGATAGGTTATCCCCGGAGGTCTTAAGTATCCCTTTTGTGCCCCTTAATGACAGAAAAAGCGTCCCTGTAGTTAAAAGGATTAAAGACCAATCCTGTATCCCTCGGATTGCTGTAAAACTTGCCGAGCTAATAAAGAAAGGGGAAATAAATTCCTCTGAAAGTGGAATCCATATTGCCCCTATTAATAGATAAATAAGGGAGATTCTTGCTTCAGTCGAAAGGCGAAAATATCTCATAGTATATAAAATTGAAATTTCAAATTATTATAGGCAATTTTATATAAAACACCATGCCAATAAGATTATAATAATGAAAGGTTTCTTGTCTTTGATGGAGACCTCTAATATTTGATGAGAAATGCGCGCCATCCCAACCAGAGAGAGACAAAAATCAGAAACCGGTAATAATCCGCACCTTGTTTTGCCCTTAAAACAAACTCACCCTCGAACGAATAAATTCGGGGTGAGATTTGTTAGAGGCGTCGACGGGATTTGAACCCGTGATGAGGGTTTTGCAGACCCTTGCCTTACCACTTGGCCACGACGCCAGATATATACGAGGATTGCCGACTGAATTTATTCCAATCTGCAATCCTCCATATTTGAGCGGGCGATGGGATTCGAACCCACGACCTTCTCCTTGGCAAGGAGACGTACTACCACTGTACTACGCCCGCAGAGAACGACCTACTTTCCTGGCCGAGAGTGCCGAGACCCAGGATCGAACTGGGGACACCGCGATTTTCAGTCGCGTGCTCTACCAACTGAGCTATCTCGGCTTGTTTGTCTTGTTGTTAAGCGTCCGTGATTTTACACGGAGTTGTAGGTATTTGTCAAGAATAGTGTTGAACGGAATGCCATAAGCTGAAACATTGATGGGTATTGAATGAATTTGCTTGACTTTTTCCTCCAGGTTCGATATAATTTTAGGTCGCTGTCCAAAGGACAGATAAAATGGTTTTATCCTTCAGCCTACAAGTCAGGAGAGAAGAATGGCATCTTCTTTGCCCCAAAAAAATTACGCACGAATTCCCGTTAAACTTGATTTACCCAACTTAATAGAAGTACAGCTCGACTCTTTTGAAAGACTAAAAAAGGAGGGACTGGGGGATCTCTTTCATGAGATATCTCCCATCGAGTCGTATAACAAAGGGATGAAATTGTTTTTCCCGAGTCGCAGCCCCGAATCTCAGCAATGGGGACTGAAATATTGGTTTGGGGAGCCGAAGCACAATATTGAAGAATGTGTTGAACGGGACCTCACTTATGCGAGCCCGTTATATGTTTCTGTCCTGCTTGCGGGGACGGACGTTCCCGAACCGATCAAACAGGATATTTTCCTGGGAGATTTCCCGGAAATGACCGACAAGGGGACTTTTATAGTTAATGGGACAGAACGAGTAGTTGTGTCACAATTAATTCGTTCCCCCGGCGTTTATTTCGAGGCTCCCGCGGACCGCGCCACAGGCCGCCCCCTTGCCATGGCCAAGCTGATACCGGACCGCGGCGCATGGATGGAATTCGAGACCCGAAAATCCGATTATATTATTTTAAAATTCAATCGAAAACGCACAGTTCCGATTACGGTTTTCCTGCGCGCCCTGGCTGCCGTAAATGATGGCCTTAAGGATACGCCGGTAAAATATGGCACAGACGAGGAAATCCTTTCCATTTTCAAGGATGTGGATAACAATCCTGATCGCATGTTCATTGCCTCCACGATCAAGCAGGAACCGGATTGGGACCTGTCTAATCACACCATCGCCGAAGCGGCGCTGATTGAGTTCTTTAAAAAGATGCGGCCCGGCGACCCGGCCACACTCGATAATGCCCGTCAATTCCTTGAAGAGCAGTTATTTGATCAAAGACATTATGACCTGGAACGCGTGGGTCGTTATAAGTTAAATCAAAAGCTTGACCTGAATATCCCGATCCCTCACCGCAATATCACAAAGAATGACGTGATTCGATTGATCCGCCGCATGATCCAGATCAATAATGGATCGGAACGCCCGGACGATATCGATCATCTCGGCAACCGCCGCGTCAAGACGGTAGGGGAGTTGATCCAGAACAAATTGCGTATCGGCCTGAGACGAATGGAACGTGTTATTAAAGAACGCATGTCCATTCGTGACCAGGAGCAGTTATCGCCGGTTACCCTGGTTAATATCCGCCCGGTTGTTGCTGCTTTGCGGGAGTTCTTCGGCTCATCTCAGCTTTCGCAATTCATGGACCAGACCAACCCATTGGCTGAACTTCGCCATAAGCGTACGCTTTCCGCGTTAGGCCCGGGCGGCCTGCGCCGCGAACGTGCTGGTTTCGATGTTCGTGACGTTCACCATTCCCATTACGGGCGAATTTGCCCGATCGAGACCCCAGAAGGCCCAAACATTGGTTTGATTGGCCGTCTGGCATCTTTTGCCCGTGTAAATGAATATGGATTTATTGAAACCCCGTATCGTAGAGTGTACAAGACTCTCCCGTCCGACAGTGAAAGACTGGAAGGCCGTACTTTGCGTGAGGACGTTTACGATCCAAAATCCGAAGACCTGCTTTTCAAGTCCGGCACCTTACTTGATGCAAAAGCTGTCAAGAAATTGGCAAAGTTTGATATGGAAGTAAGTGTCGTTCCTTTTGTCTCCGATGAAGTTAAATATCTTTCCGCCGATGCGGAGGACAAATTTACAATTGCTCAGGCAAATGCGAATTTGACCGAAAGCAAGGAATTCTCCCGTGAACGTATTTCCTGCCGCTATCATTCCGGCTTTATGTTCTCCAACGCGGAAGCCATTGATTATATGGACGTAGCGCCTCATCAAGTCGTCGGAATCAGCGCTGCGCTGATTCCGTTCCTTGAGCATGATGATGCGAACCGCGCTCTAATGGGTTCCAACATGATGGCACAGGCAGTCCCATTGGTCCGTCCCGAAATTCCGCTTGTTTCCACTGGAATGGAAGGCCATGCTGCTCTTGACTCTGGCCAGGTTGTCGTGGCGGAGGCAGATGGAGAAGTAGTCTCGGTAACCGGATCAAGCATAACGGTCAAAGAGAAGCGAAGCGGTAACCGCATTTATCAGCTTCGTAAATATCAAAGGTCCAATCAAAGCACTTGTATCGACCAGCGGCCGTCCGTTGTTAAGGGACAGTTGATCAAGGCAGGAGATATCATTGCTGACTCGTCCTCTACTGAAAGCGGACAGCTCGCGCTTGGGCAAAATGTAGTTGTCACCTTCCTTTCATGGGAGGGCGGAAATTTTGAAGACGCCATCCTGCTTTCCGAGCGCCTTGTACAGGAAGACCGCTTTACTTCGGTTCATATCGAAAAGCATGAAGTGGAAGCTCGTGATACAAAGCTCGGACCGGAAGAAATCACTCGCGATATTCCCAATGTAGGTGATGATGCGATCAAGGATTTGGACGAGAATGGCATCATTCGCATCGGTGCAGAGGTCGGCCCGAACGATATTCTTGTTGGCAAAATTACCCCGAAAGGCGAGAAAGAACTTACACCTGAGGAGCGGTTGTTGCGCGCAATCTTCGGTGAAAAATCACGCGATGTGAAAGATACATCTTTACGAATGCCTCACGGCGAGCGCGGCAAGGTTGTTGATGTGAAAGTGTTTACCCGCGAAGATAATTCTGACCTTTCCGCAGGCGTGGATATGATGGTGCGTGTCTCGGTTGCCCAGCGCAGAAAGATCACAGCGGGCGATAAAATGGCGGGGCGTCATGGAAACAAAGGCGTTGTTTCAAAGGTCGTTCCGGTGGAAGATATGCCGTTCCTTGAAGATGGCACACCCGTTGACATCATCCTAAATCCGCTTGGTGTGCCGGGACGTATGAATATTGGGCAGGTACTTGAAGTACATCTTGGTTGGGCTGCGAAGCGCATGGGGTTTCGTGCTATTACCCCTGTTTTTGACGGTGCCAGTGAGGAACAGATTGAAGCAGAGCTTGCCCGCGCCTGGATTTTGGATCAGGCTTGGAAAGTAGCCACCGAACGCGCCTGGGAATGGATCAAAGAAGAGGAATACGATGCCAACTCCATAGAGGATGATGATGAAGTCCGCCGCCTCTACCTCGAACATTGGCTGGATAAACGCAAATACGATGTTTACAGCTTGAACGACACGGAATATGCGCATCATGCCACAGCCAAAGAATGGTTGCGCGAAAAGGGCTATGCCAACCCTGACGAAATCCTCCTGGAGGATCATGACGTCGCAAATCACGACGCCGAATTGGATGAGATGACCGTCCATGCCTGTTTACGGCTTTGGATGGAGGAACACGGCATAACCCGCCGCATCGCTGAAGATAAAGTCTTTGAAACGGCCCAGGAACTTGCCAAGGATAAAGGCATTCCACTTCCCATTCTTGGAAAGCAAACATTGCGTGACGGAAAAACCGGCATCCCTTATGACCAGCCTGTAACGGTTGGGGTGATGACCATTCTGAAATTGCATCACCTTGTCGAAGACAAAGTACACGCCCGCTCGACAGGCCCATACAGTTTGGTTACACAGCAGCCGCTCGGTGGAAAAGCACAATTTGGTGGCCAGCGCTTTGGTGAAATGGAGGTTTGGGCGTTGGAAGCTTATGGCGCCGCCCATACCCTTCAGGAAATGCTTACCGTTAAATCTGACGATGTGCAGGGACGTGTGAACACCTATGAGGCCATCGTAAAAGGTGAACCGATCGAAGAACCGAGCATTCCGGCCTCCTTCCGGGTTCTTGTCAAGGAACTTCAGTCGCTTGGCCTTGCGGTGGAGGCGATCAATGAAGGCGGCGATGTAGTCAAATTCGGTAAGGATGAAGAGAAGACTCATCCACCAAAACATGACACCGGTCTGCTGAGTCTGGGAGAGAATCAATCTAGGAAAAAGTAGGATTTCCTATTGACTTGACTTATACGGCGTGATAGAATGACTAGCCGTTGCCCGGAAAGCAAGAGTGGCTTTACCCCCACTCGACTCAATTGGCAGCTACAAATGAGGCCATCAGGTGTTAGTTGTTGATGGTCTCATTTCTTGCGAATATAAACAGTAAATTTGAAAGAATTTGTAATCGGAGGCTAATGTGCCGACAGTAAATCAAATGGTCCGCAAGGGCCGAAAAAATAAGAATGCAAAGAGCAAGTCCCCGGCTTTGCAGTTCACATTGAACAGTTTCAAGCAGCGCCGCTTCCGCCAGGATAAGGGCGCACCGCAGAAACGCGGTGTTTGTACCGTGGTCCGTACAATGACACCCAAAAAGCCGAATTCCGCATTACGAAAAATTGCGCGTGTTCGATTAACCAATGGTATTGAAGTGACGGCTTATATTCCCGGCGAAGGTCACCAGCTGCAAGAGCACTCCGTGGTGCTGGTTCGTGGCGGCCGTGTGAAAGATCTTCCGGGTGTTCGTTATCATATCGTACGCGGCTCCCTCGATACCACCGGTGTGGCCAATCGCAAACAGGCCCGCTCGAAATACGGCGCGAAGCGTCCGAAGTAATAAATTAGATGGAGAATAAGCATGCGTAGAGCAAAACCTGAGAAGCGGGAACTCCTTCCCGATATCCGATTTAATAGCATCAATGTTCAGACAATGGTCCAGCATGTGCTTAAGAGTGGAAAGAAAAGCACAGCTACCCGTTTAATTTACGATGCCATGGATTTGATCAAAGAACGAACGGAGAAGAATCCGATGGATGTCTTCGATGGCGCGCTAAAGAATGTCGGTCCGGCGATGGAAGTCCGCCCGCGCCGTGTGGGTGGCGCGACGTACCAGGTGCCCATGGAGGTTTCCTCCGATCGTCGGACAACATTGGCCATCCGCTGGATTCTTTCCGCCGCCCGTGATCGCGCGGGCAAATCATTTTCCGATAAGCTCGCTTCTGAATTGATCGATGCGGCCAATGAGACAGGTTCAGCGATTCGCAAGCGTGATGAAACCCATAAGATGGCGGAAGCTAACCGCGCTTTCTCCCATTATCGTATTTAACTTTTGAAATTAACCTTTAGGAAGAGTAGGTAGTAGTTAGAATGTCGCGCGTTCACCCGTTGGAAAAATACCGAAATATAGGCATCATTGCCCACATTGACGCCGGGAAAACCACCACCACCGAGCGGATCATGTTCTATACCGGCATGACCCACCGCATCGGTTCTGTTGACGATGGTACAACAGTAACTGACTGGATGGTTCAAGAACGCGAGCGCGGCATTACCATCGTTTCGGCAGCTGTCTCGGCAGAGTGGAAGGGATATCAGATCAATATCATTGATACCCCAGGGCACATCGATTTCACCGCCGAAGTTCAGCGATCGTTGCGTGTTTTGGATGGTGGCGTCGTTGTTTTTGATGCGGTCCAGGGTGTGGAGCCGCAGTCCGAGACGGTTTGGCGTCAGGCAGATCGCTATGGCGTGCCTCGTATTTGTTTTGTCAATAAAATGGACCGCGTCGGCGCTTCGTATGACAGAACGATTGAAACGATTATTGATCGCTTAGGTGCAAATCCCATCTCGATGCAAATCCCAATTGGATTTGAAGCTACATTTAAAGGCGCAGTAGACCTCCTTACTATGAAAGCGGTGATCTGGGAGGATGATCTGGGAAAAGACCCTCATGTCGTCGAAATTCCAGAAGAAATGAAAGAACAAGCCATCGAAGCCCGCGCCAAAATGGTGGAAAAGATCGCTGAACTTGACGATGAACTAACTATGAAGTTCCTTGAAGCTAAGGAAATTAGCATCGATGAGCTCAAGCTTGCGCTTCGTAAAGGTGTTCTTACCACGAAAGCCGCCCCGGTTTTTTGCGGTTCCTCATTGAAGAACAAGGGTGTCCAAATTCTTCTTGACGCGGTGATCGACTATCTCCCCTCCCCGGAAGATAAGCCGGTGATCACGGTGTCTGAACCCGGCAACCCGGAAAATACCTTTGAAATATCTGCGCAGGATGATGCTCCATTGAGCGCGCTCGTATTTAAGATAGTGACCGATCCGTACGTGGGCCGCCTCGCTTATGTTCGTGTTTATTCCGGCGTTTTGAGTCAGGGACAGACAGTTCAGAACACAACAAAAAAGGGAAGAAAAGAACGCATAGGTCGCTTGATACGGATGCACGCTGACCATCGGGAAGATGTGGATGAAATTCGCACTGGGGATATCGGCGCTGTGCTCGGTTTTAAAGAAAGTTTCACGGGTGATACGCTATGCGATTCCAAGGCGTTGGTCCTTGAAACGATTTCCTTCCCTGAACCGGTTATTTCCATTGCGATTGAACCCAAAAGCTCAAGTGATCAGGAAAAGATGGGTGAGGCCCTCCGCAAACTTTCCGAGGAAGACCCCACACTTCATGTGAATTCAGATGTAGACTCCGGTCAAACAATTCTTAGGGGCATGGGTGAACTTCATCTTGATATTATTGTTGACCGCCTGCTGCGTGAATTTAGAGTTCAGGCAAATGTCGGCGCTCCCCGCGTTGCATTTCGTGAGTCGATCACCAAGATGGTCAAGGAAGTCAATTACAAATACGCCAAACAATCCGGCGGTAAAGGCCAATACGGCCATGTTGTGTTTTCCATGGAGCCAGGCGAACGTGGAAGCGGCATTGTATTTGAAAATAAGATCGTGGGCGGTTCCATTCCCAAAGAGTATATTAACCCAATTGAAAAGGGTTTTAAGGAAGCAGCGGAAGGGGGAGTGCTCGCAGGATACCCCGTTGTCGATATAAAACTCACCTTGTTTGACGGCTCATTCCATGAGGTCGACTCAAGTGAAATGGCTTTCAAGATGGCTGCTATTTTGGGCTTCAAAGAAGGGGTGCAAAAAGGGAATCCCATTTTGCTTGAACCAATGATGAAGGTTGAAGTCGTTGTACCAGAGGAATACCTCGGTGATGTAATGGGCCAGATCAATAGCCGTCGCGGGCTGATTCAGGGCATGGAAGTTCGTCTCGGAAATGCCCAGGCAGTGAAGGCAATGGTCCCACTGGCCGAAATGTTTGGATATGCAACACAACTTCGTTCCGCAACACAGGGACGCGGTGTGTTTAATATGGAGTTTGACCACTATGCGCCAGTATCGCAATCGGTGGCGGAAGAAATCTTAAAAGCGTAAGCGTTTTTTCATAATTCAAGGAGTTTCATTATGGCGAAGGAAAAATTTGATAGAAGCAAACCGCATCTGAATGTGGGGACGATGGGGCACATCGATCATGGGAAGACGACGCTGACGGCGGCGATCACGAAAGTGGCGGGCTTGATGGGGCAGGCGGATTTCAAGGCCTAC